>NZ_JARFNL010000009.1:0-31243 GCF_029167465.1 Agromyces chromiiresistens | reverse complement strand
CGCAGCGCCGATGGTACTGCAGGGGGGACCCTGTGGGAGAGTAGGACACCGCCGGACATTCTTTGAATGGCCACCCCCTGTGCTCAATAGCGAGCACAGGTGGGTGGCCATTATTCGTTAACAGCGGATCGGGCGCGGCCCGGCAGTACGGTTGAGTCGACGAGACTCCCATTCGACAGGAACATCGTGAGCGATTCGAACAAGGACCGAGACGGCCAGGAGCGACCCCAGCGGAGCGGCGGCTCGTCGGGTCAGCGAGGATCCGGTTCGACTGCCGGCCGCAAGCCGTATGGCGACCGGGACGCGAAGCGCCCGTATGGCAGCAGCGGTGATCGCAAGCCGTACGGTGACCGGGACAAGAAGCGTTCGTACGGCGATCGGGATGCGACGCGTTCGCACGGCGGCAGCGGTGATCGCAAGCCGTACGGTGACCGGGACGCGAAGCGCCCGTACGGTGGTCGCGATGAACGGAAGCCCTATGGCGACCGCGACCAGAAGCGTCCGTACGGTGGTCATGATGATCGCAAGCCGTACGGCGACCGCGACCAGAAGCGTTCGTACGGCGACCGCGACGCGACCCGTTCGCACGGCAGCAGCGGCGACCGCAAGCCCTACGGCGACCGCAAGCCCTACGGCGACCGCAAGCCCTACGGTGACCGCGACCAGAGGCGGTCCTACGGCGATCGCGACGCGAAGCGCCCGTACGGTGCCCGGGATGACCGCAAGCCGTATGCCGACCGCGACCAGAAGCGTTCGTACGGCGACCGCGACGCGACCCGCTCGCACGGCAGCAGCGGCGACCGCAAGCCGTACGGCGATCGCGATGCGAAGCGCCCGTACGGCGGCCGGGATGACCGGAAGCCGTATGGTGACCGCGACCAGAGGCGTTCCTACGGCGATCGCGACGCGAAGCGCCCGTACGGCGGCCGGGATGACCGGAAGCCCTATGGCGACCGCGACCAGAAGCGCCCGTACGGCACGCCCGGTTCCGGCCACGCCGGCGGGCGGCACGACGGCGATCGCCGTGGGGCACCGACCGAGGCGTCGCACGAGCGGCACGGCGCGGCCGACCTTCCGGTGCGTCCGCGGCACGACGATCCGTTCCTGCCTGCGGAGATCGAAGCCCGCCAGCTCGACAAGGTGGCCCGCGCCGAGCTCAAGACCCTGAGCAAGGAGAACGCGGACTGGGTCGCACGGCATCTCGTCGCGGCATCCGAGTACCTCGATGACGACCCCGAGCTCGCGCACCAGCACGCGATGTCGGCTGCCCGCCGGGCGGGGCGCATCGCGGTGGTGCGCGAGACCCTTGCGATCACGGCATATGCGACGGGCGACTTCTCGCTCGCACTTCGCGAGTTGCGCACCTACCGTCGCATCTCCGGCAACAACGACCAGCTTCCGTTGATGGTCGACAGCGAGCGCGGCGTCGGTCGTCCCGATCGCGCCCTCGAGGTCGGTCGCGCGGTGGACCGCAACGAACTGCCGGTGGCCGTGCAGGTCGGCTTGGCGATCGCGATGTCCGGTGCGCGGCTCGACCTCGGCCAGCCGGAGCTCGCGCTCGCGGAGCTCGAGATCCCGCAACTCGACCCCGATCGCGCCTTCTCGTACAGCCCCGCGCTCTTCTCCGCCTACGCCGAGGTGCTCGAAGAGCTCGGACGCGACGGCGACGCCTCCCGATGGCGTGTGCTCGCCGCGCGCGCCGAAGCCGCGTTGGCGGGTCCGGCCGAGGCCGAGCTCATCGAGATCTTCGAGCTCGAGTCCGACGAGCCCGCCGACGCCGAAATCGATGACCAGGCGTTCGAGGCCGACGTCGAGATCGGGAACGAGGAGCACGTCGCGGACGGCGACGCCGCGATCGATGAGCTCGTCGAGTCGTCGGAGGACACGGCGTCGGGCGACCCCGGAGACGTGCTCGAGGACGACGTCCGAGCGGTGCTCGCCGAAGGCGACGCTCTCGACGGCGAAGACGCGACCGAGGACTCCGCCGATGGCGCTGTTCCGAGCGAGGACTGAGCCCACGACACCGCTCGACGGCGTCGACGCGGTGTTCGCCGATCTCGACGGCGTCGTCTATGCGGGCGCCGGCGCGATTCCGCATGCGGTCGAGAGCCTCAACCTCGCGAAGCGTTCGCGAGCGGTCGGGTACATCACGAACAACGCGTCGCGCAGCGACGCCTCCGTCGCGGGCCACCTCACCGACCTCGGCCTCGAAGCGGCGCCGAACGATGTCGTCACGTCGCCCCAGGCGGCCATGCGACTCCTCGAGGGCCACGTCGCGCCGGGCGCACTCGTGTTCGTCGTCGGCGGCGAGGGCATCGAGGTCGAGTTGCGCAAGCGCGGCTATCGGGTGACGCGGTCGGCCGACGACGGCCCCGATGCCCTCGTGCAGGGGTTCACCCCCGAGATCGGCTGGAAGGACCTCGCCGAGGCCGCGTTCGCCCTGCATGCCGACGACCCGGGCATCGACGGCGCGGATGCCTCGCGCGGAGGCATCCCGTGGATCGCGACGAACATGGACTGGACCATACCCGTCGCCCGCGGCATCGCCCCCGGCAACGGCACCCTCGTCTCGGCCGTGCACACGGCGGTCGGACGACTGCCCCTCGTCGCCGGCAAGCCCGAGACGCCGATCTTCGACGAGGCGCGCCGGCGGTTCGACGCCGCGAACCCGCTGGTGGTCGGCGATCGACTCGACACCGACATCCTCGGGGCGAACCGGGCCGGGATGGCGAGTGCGATCGTGCTCACGGGCATCGACCGGGCGAAGCAGCTGCTCGCCGCCGATGCGGCCAGCCGACCCGACTTCATCCTCTCCGACCTGCGGGGACTTCACGAGCCCTATCCGACGGTCGAGCGCTTGCGGGGCGACGTGGTGCGGGTCGGCGCGGCTCGCGTGCGCCTCGCCGGCAACCGCGTCGAGATCGTCGCCGAGGGCGACGGCGGCCTCGACCTCCTGCGCGCGGCGTGCGCGACGATCTGGGAGTCGGGCATCGGCATCCACGTGCTCGACGTCCCGGCGCGCCTCTACGCGTGATCGACCGCGTGTCGTGCGCGCGAGGTAGCGTGGTCGGGTGAGCATCGACCACGAGCACGACCCGAGCGACTCCTCCGACGAGGTGGCCGAGGGCACCAGGGCCGCCCTGGCCGACATCGAGGGGCTCCCGATCGAGGAGCGCGCGCCGGGTTACGAGGCGCTGGCCGCGCGCCTCCGCGAGGAACTCGAGCAGTCCGACCCGTCGGGCGCACCTCGGTCGTCATGAGCCACGAGCGTCTCGATGCCGCCCTCGCGGCGCGCGGTCTCGTGCGTTCGCGCACGCAGGCGGCCGCACTCATCGCCGAAGGGCGGGTGTCGGTCGACGGTCGCCCCGTCGTGAAGGCGTCGTTCAAGGTCGGGCCGGACGCGCAGCTCTCGGTCGAGGCATCCGACCACTACGTCAGCCGTGCCGCGCACAAGCTGGTCGCCGCGCTCGACGGCTTCGCCGTCGACCCGGCGGGCCGCGTCGCGCTCGACGCTGGCGCGTCGACCGGCGGCTTCACCCAAGTGCTGCTCGAACGCGGTGCGCGCACCGTGCTCGCCGTCGACGTCGGCCACGGCCAGCTCGCGCCGGAGCTGCACGGCGCGCCCGGTCTGGTGCTCGTCGAGGGCTGCAACGTTCGCGGGCTCACGCCCGAATCGCTCGCGGCGGCGACGGGCGTCGACGAGCGTCCCGCCCTCGTGACCGCCGACCTCTCGTTCATCTCGTTGACGACCGTGCTGCCCGCACTGCGCGCGACCGCGACGGCCGACGCAGACCTCGTGCTCCTCGTGAAGCCGCAGTTCGAGGTCGGCCGCGGGGGAGTACGTGAGGGGATCGTCCACGATCCGGCACTGCGCTCGGAGGCGGTCATGAACGTGCTGTGGGCCGCGCACGACCTCGATCTCGGCACCGTCGGCGTCCTGTCCTCCCCAATCGCCGGCTCGCACGGAAACCGCGAGTTCCTCGTCCGCCTTCGGGCGACGGGCGGTGCGAATCCGACAGAATGGTCGGGTCGGGTCGACGCGCTGACGAGAGGAGAGCACGGGTGAACGACGCACGCCACTTCCTCGTGGTCTCGCACACGGGCCGGCAGTCCGCGCTCGAGGCGACGGGGGCGGTCTGCACGCAGCTGCTCGCCGCGGGCGCCGTGCCGGTGATCGCCGCCGAGCACTGGGAGGACGTGCACGCCTTCGTGCCCGAGCTCGACGGCGGCGTCGTGCGCTTCGAAGACACCGATCCCGCAAGCATCGAGCTCGTGATCGTGCTCGGCGGCGACGGTACGATCCTTCGCGCGGCCGAGCTCATCCGCGACCACCCCGTGCCGCTGCTCGGCGTCAACCTCGGTCACGTCGGGTTCCTCGCCGAGAGCGAGCGCGACGACCTCGGCTACACCGTCTCCCGGGCGCTCGCGCGCGACTACGTCGTGGAGGAGCGCATGACCCTGTCCGTGCGGGCGAAGGTCGGCTCCGAGGTCGTGTACGAGAGCTGGGCGCTCAATGAGGCGACCGTCGAGAAGGCCGAGCGCGAGCGCATGCTCGAGGTCGTGATCGAGGTCGATCGCCGGCCGCTCTCGTCGTTCGGCTGCGACGGCGTCGTCATGTCGACGCCGACGGGTTCGACCGCCTATTCGTTCTCGGCGGGTGGGCCGGTCGTGTGGCCGAGTCTCGAGGCCCTGCTGCTCGTGCCGCTCAGCGCGCACGCGCTGTTCGCCCGCCCGCTCGTGGTCGGTCCCGAGTCGTCCCTCGCGGTCGAGATCCTGCAGCGCACCGAGACCGCGGCCGTCATCTGGTGCGACGGGCGGCGCACATTCGACCTGCCGCCCGGGGCCAGGGTGATCGTGCGCCGCTCGGACACCCCGGTGCGGCTGGCACGGCTCCATGAGGCGCCGTTCACCGACCGGCTCGTGAACAAGTTCCAGTTGCCGGTGACGGGGTGGCGCGGGCCGGCGGGCCGCGAATGAGCACGAGAGGCCGGGATCCGATGAGGGAGGGCGCGAGTTGATCGAGGAGCTCGGCATCCGCGACCTCGGCGTCATCGCCGAGGCGACGCTGCCGCTCGGGGCCGGGTTCACGGCGGTCACGGGTGAGACGGGCGCAGGCAAGACGATGGTCGTGACCGCGCTCGGGCTGCTGCTCGGTGCTCGCTCCGACGCCGGAGCCGTGCGGTCCGGCGCGAAGCAGGCCTGGGTCGAGGGACGATGGATCGTGCCCCAAGAGGGAGCCATCGCCGACCGCGTCGCCGAGACCGGCGGCGAGGTCGAGGCCGGCGAGCTGCTGCTCGGACGTTCGGTCTCGTCCGAGGGGCGCAGCCGCGCCGTCGTCGGCGGTCGGAGCGCTCCGGTCGGGGTGCTCTCCGAACTCGGTGACGAGCTCGTGGTGGTGCACGGGCAGGCCGACCAGCAGCGGCTGCGCTCGGCCTCGGCCCAGCGCGACGCACTCGACCGCTTCGCCGGCGCGCCGCTCGCCGAATCGCTCGAGGCGTACCGCGACGTGTTCGACCGCTGGAGGGCCGACGCCGCCGAACTCGCGCGCCTGCGCGACGAGCACGACGCCCGCGCGCGGGAGGCCGAGGCGCTGCGAGCCGACCTCGACGAGGTCGAGGCCGTCGATCCGCAGCCCGGTGAGGACGCCGAACTCCACGAGCGTGCCGAACGGCTCTCGAACCTCGAAGAGCTCCGCCTCGCCGCCGCCCAGGCGAAGGCGCTCGTCTCGGGCGACGAGGTCGTCGACGACGCTCCAGACGCGGTGACGCTCATCGAGGCCGCACGACGGCACCTCGAGCGGGTCGCCGAGCACGACGCGGCGCTCGCACCGATCGCGGAGTCGCTTGCGAACGCCGGCTTCCTCCTGGCCGACGCGGGCACCGAGCTCGCCGGCTACCTCACCGGGCTCGACACCGATGGCGCCCGCGAGCTCGAGCTCGTGCAGGAGCGCCGGGCGGTGCTCGCCGGCCTCATCCGCCGCCACGGCGATCTCGACGGCGTGCTCGCGTTCCGGCGCGACGGCGGGCTGCGACTCGTCGAGCTCGACGGCGACGACGAACGCATCGCCGAGCTCGACATCGCCGTCGCCGAGCTCGCGGCCGAGGTCGATCGACTCGCCACCCGCATCACCGAGCAGCGCACCGAGGCGGCCGCGCGGCTCGCCGAGGCCGTGACGCACGAACTCGCGGCCCTGGCCATGCCCGACGCGGTGCTGAGCGTCAGCGTGGAGCCGAGCGCCGAGCCGACGACGCACGGGCGCGACCATGTCGCCATCCTGCTGCGGCCGCATCCCGGTGCCGAGCCCCGCTCGGTCTCGCGCGGCGCGTCCGGCGGCGAGCTCTCGCGGGTCATGCTCGCGATCGAGGTCGTGATCGCCGGCACCGACCCCGTGCCCACGTTCGTCTTCGACGAGGTCGACGCGGGTGTCGGCGGCGCCGCGGCCATCGAGATCGGGCGTCGCCTCGCCCGCCTCGCCGAACGCTCGCAGGTCATCGTCGTCACCCACCTCGCCCAGGTCGCCGCGTTCGCGACGAACCACCTGAGCGTCGTCAAGGGCACCGACGGCGCGGTCACCGCGTCGAGCGTACGACAGCTGCAGGGCGCCGAGCGCGAAGCCGAGATGGCGCGGCTGCTCTCGGGGCTCGCCGATTCCGAGAGCGGGCTCGCGCACGCGCGGGAGTTGCTCGAGATCGCCTCCGAACGGGCGGCCTGAGATCACCGGCCGCAGGGCCGAACCGACCGGGGCCGATCGGCCCCGCACGACGAAGGGGGAGCGCGTGGGGCATGTCGCGGCAAGCGATCGGGAACGTGGGTTAGAATACAAGCCCGTGGTGGATGAACGCGGAAGAGCGCAGAGCGCAGACAATAACGACACGACCAAGCACATCTTCGTGACCGGTGGTGTCGTTTCTTCGTTGGGCAAGGGACTCACCGCCGCGAGCCTCGGCAACCTGCTGACGGCGCGCGGCCTCCGGGTGGTCATGCAGAAGCTCGACCCCTATCTCAACGTCGACCCCGGCACGATGAATCCGTTCCAGCACGGCGAGGTCTTCGTGACCGACGACGGCGCTGAGACCGACCTCGACATCGGCCACTACGAGCGCTTCCTCGACATCGACCTGTCGCAGGCGGCGAACGTCACGACCGGCCAGATCTATTCGACGGTCATCGCGAAGGAGCGTCGCGGCGAGTACCTCGGAGACACGGTGCAGGTGATCCCGCACATCACCGACGAGATCAAGCGCCGCATGCGCCTGCAGGCGACCGAGAGCCCGAAGCCCGACGTCATCATCACGGAGATCGGCGGCACGGTCGGCGACATCGAGTCGCAGCCGTTCATCGAGTCCGCGCGCCAGGTGCGTCACGAGCTCGGCCGCAAGAACGTGTTCTTCGTGCACGTCTCGCTCGTGCCGTTCATGGGCGCCTCGGGCGAGCAGAAGACGAAGCCGACCCAGCACTCGGTCGCAGCGCTGCGCTCGATCGGCATCCAGCCCGACGCGCTCGTGCTCCGCAGCGACCGCCCCGTCACCGAGTCGAACAAGCGCAAGATCGCGCTCATGTGCGACGTCGACGAGGCCGCCGTGGTGAACGCGGTCGACGTGCCCTCGATCTACGACATCCCGACGATGCTGCACGAGCAGGGCCTCGACTCGTACCTCATCGACGCGCTCGGTCTCGGCGAGAAGGCCGACGCCGTCGACTGGTCGGGCTGGAGCGACCTGCTTCGCGTCGTCCACGACCCCAAGCACGAGGTGAGGATCGGCCTGGTCGGCAAGTACATCGACCTGCCTGACGCGTACCTCTCGGTGACCGAGGCGCTCCGCGCAGGCGGTTTCGCGAACGACGCGAAGGTCAACATCGAGTGGATCCCGTCCGACGAGTGCCAGACGCCCGAGGGGGCGCAGAAGCACCTCGCCCATCTCGACGGCATCTGCGTGCCCGGCGGGTTCGGCGTGCGCGGCATCGAGGGCAAGCTCGGTGCGTTGCACTTCGCGCGCGACAACGGCATTCCCGTGCTCGGCCTGTGCCTCGGCCTGCAGTGCATGGTCATCGAGTACGCGCGCAACGTCGCGGGACTGCCAGGTGCGTCGTCGAGCGAGTTCGACCCCGACACCGAGTTCCCGGTCATCGCGACGATGGAGGAGCAGGTCGAGATCATCTCGGGCGGCGACCTCGGCGGCACGATGCGACTCGGCCTCTACCCGGCGAAGCTCGGCGAGGGCACGATCGCGGCCGAGCTGTACGGCTCGACCGATGTCAGCGAGCGCCACCGGCACCGCTACGAGGTCAACAACGCGTACCGCGATCGCATCGCCGAGGCGGGCCTCGTGTTCTCCGGGCTCTCGCCCGACCGCAACCTCGTCGAGTACGTCGAGCTTCCGCGCGACGTGCACCCGTTCTACGTCGGCACGCAGGCGCACCCCGAACTGCGCAGCCGCCCGAACGACGCTCACCCGCTGTTCCGCGGCCTCGTCGGCGCAGCGCTCGAGCGTCAGCAGGCGAGCCGCCTCTTCGACGTCAACAATGGCTGAAGCTGCTGACGCGGCCGTCGGCGGGTCGTTCGATCGACTCGCCGACGACCCCGTCGAACTCGCGATCATCGAGAGCGAGGAGGTCTTCGCCGGTCGGGTCTGGAGCATCCGGCGCGAGACCTTCGAGCTCGGCGGCGCGCCGATCGTGCGCGAGTTCATGGACCACACGGGCGCCGTCGGCGTGCTCGCGCTCGATGAGCACGACCGTGCGCTGCTCATCAAGCAGTACCGCCACCCGGTGCGCATGCGCGACTGGGAGATCCCGGCGGGCCTCCTCGACGTCGCGGGCGAAGACCCGCTCGCAGCCGCGCAGCGCGAGCTCGCCGAAGAGGCCGAGCTCGAAGCATCCGAGTGGGCGGTGCTGGCCGACTTCGCGACCTCTCCCGGGGGCAGCGACGAGGTCATCCGCGTCTACCTCGCGCGCGGTCTGCGCGCGAGGCCCGAGGCGTTCGACCGCGAAGACGAAGAGGCCGAGCTCGAGACGCGGTGGGTGCCGCTCGACGAGTGCGTCGACGCGGTGCTCGAGCGGCGCGTGCACAACGGCCCTCTGGCGATCGCGGTGCTCGCCGCGCACGCGGTGCGCGGCCGCGGGTGGCGCGGCCTCGGCGAGGCGGATGCCCCGTGGCCGAGTCGCACCGCACCGGTACGGGGCGCGTCGGCACCGTGACGACCGCCGCGCGGGTCGACGGGTACCTGCGGCATCTCGCCGTGGAGCGCGGCCTGTCGCGCAACACGACGGCGTCGTACCGGCGCGACCTCGCGATCTACGCCGGTTGGCTCGCCGACCGCGGCCCGGGCGACCTCGACCGGGTCACCGAACGCGACCTGTCCGACTTCGTGCGCTTCCTCGGCGCCGAGCGCGATCCCGTGCTCGCGACCTCCTCCGTCGCACGAGTGCTGTCCGCCGTGCGCGGGCTGCACCGGTTCCTCGCCGAGGAGGGCGAGCTCGCCTCCGACGTGTCGCGCGAGCTGCGCCCCCCGAAGCTCCCGGCCCGGCTCCCCAAGGCGATCCCTGTCGAAGACGTCGAGGCGCTCATCGCCGCCGCGGGCGGTGACGAGCCGGCGCAACTGCGCGACGCCGCCCTGCTCGAACTCCTCTACGCGACCGGCGCCCGCGTGACCGAGGCGATCTCGCTCAACGTCGACGACCTCATCGACGACGAGGTCGTCCGCCTGTTCGGCAAGGGCGGCAAGCAGCGGGTCGTGCCGCTCGGCAGCTACGCCAGGCGGGCGATCGGCGCCTACCTGGTGCGCGCCCGGCCGGTCTTCTCGGCGCGCGGGCAGGCGACTCCGGCCCTGTTCCTCGGTGTGCGCGGCCGGCGGCTCTCGCGCCAGGCGGCGTGGGACGTCATCCGCGCAGCGGCAGAACGGGCGGGGATCGAGGCATCCGTCTCACCGCACACCCTTCGCCACTCGTTCGCGACCCACCTGCTCGAGGGCGGGGCCGACGTGCGGGTCGTGCAGGAGCTGCTCGGGCACTCGTCGGTCGCGACCACGCAGATCTACACGCTCGTCACAGCCGATACACTCCGGGAGATGTACGCGGCAGCACACCCACGTGCTCGCTAGAATCGACCAAGCCCAGATCCGAACAGGGCCGACAGCGAGCGGCCCCGGCCCCAGGAGAGAAGACGACACGTGACGCAGCACAAGCACGACTCGGCGGACGGGATCGCTTCGCTGGAGCCGGAGCTGGGTCCGACGGGTCGTCCGCACCGCGAGTTCCCCGATCCGAAGCCGCTCACGTCGCACGGGCCCGCGCGCATCATCGCCCTGTGCAACCAGAAGGGCGGCGTGGGCAAGACCACGACGACGATCAACCTCGGCGCGACCCTCGCCGAGTACGGCCGCCGCGTGCTCGCGATCGACTTCGACCCGCAGGGCGCGCTGTCGGCCGGTCTCGGGGTGCAGACGCACGACGTGCCGACGATCTACGACCTGCTCCTCTCGCGCCAGCTCGAGCCGAAGGACGCGATCCAGCAGACGACCGTCGAGGGCCTCGACGTCATCCCGGCGAACATCGACCTCTCGGCTGCCGAGGTGCACCTCGTCACCGAGGTCGCCCGTGAGCAGATCCTCGCGGGCGTCCTGCGCCGCGTCGCACCCGACTACGACGTCATCCTCATCGACTGCCAGCCGTCGCTCGGGCTCCTGACCGTGAACGCGCTCACGGCGAGCCACGGCGTCGTCATCCCGCTCGAGTGCGAGTTCTTCGCGCTCCGCGGCGTCGCCCTGCTCATCGAGACGATCGACAAGGTGCGCGACCGCCTCAACCCGGCCATCGCGCTCGACGGCATCCTCGCGACGATGTACGACGCTCGCACGCTGCACTCGCGCGAGGTGCTCGAGCGGGTCGTCGACGCGTTCGGCGACAAGGTGCTCGAGACGGTGATCACACGCACGGTGAAGTTCCCCGACGCGACGGTCGCGGCGACGCCGATCACCGAGTTCGCTCCCGAGCACCAGGCCTCGAAGGCGTACCGGCAGCTCGCGAGGGAGCTGGTCTTCCGTGGCGCGGTCGCCTGAGCGGGCGCCCGCCGACGAGGCTGCATCAACCGACGGCGCCGCGGTGACGGATGCCTCGGCCGGGGGCGACGACGCCGGGTTCCGGGTCGCACTGACCAACTTCGAGGGGCCCTTCGACCTGCTGCTCTCGCTCATCGCGAAGCACGAGCTCGACATCACCGAGGTCTCGCTCTCGAAGGTGACCGACGAGTTCATCTCCTACCTGAAGGGCCTCGACTCCGAGGAGGAGCTCGACCGTGCGAGCGAGTTCCTCGTGGTGGCGGCGACGCTGCTCGACCTCAAGGTGGCGGGCCTGCTGCCGCAGGGCGAACTCGTCGACGCCGAGGACGTCGCGCTGCTCGAGGCGCGCGACCTGCTGTTCGCCCGCCTCCTGCAATACCGCGCCTTCAAGGAGGCGGCTCGCTGGTTCAGCGGTGAGCTCGACGCCGAAGCCCTGCGCCACGCTCGCACCGTGCGGCTCGAGGAGAAGTTCCGGCAGCGGGCGCCCGAGCTCGTGTGGACGCTCTCGGCCGATGACTTCGCCGCGCTCGCGACGCTCGCCCTCACCCCGCGCGAGATCCCGGTCGTCGGGCTCGACCACCTGCACGCGCCGCTCGTGTCGATCCGCGAGCAGGCCGCTCAGGTCGTCGCCGTGCTGCGCCGCGGCGAACCGGTGACCTTCCGGCAGTTGATCGCCGGGGTCGCCCAGCGGGGCGTCGTCGTCGCGCGCTTCCTCGCCGTGCTCGAGCTGTACCGGCACGCGGCGATCGGCTTCGACCAGATCGAGCCGCTCGGCGAGCTGACCTTGCACTGGGCCGCCGAGCACTGGTCCGACGAGAACCTCGAGAGCCTGGGGGCCGACTATGACGAATGAGACCACGCACGCGGAGGAGGGCGTCGAGTCGGCGCCGCCCGCCGTGTCCGGCGACGGCCCGGAATCGCCGACGCCGTCGGCTCCTCACCCTGCCGACGACGGCCCCGAACTGTCGGTGGCGACCCCGCTCGATGTGCCCGGCCAGCCACGCCTCGACCTCGACCGCGCGATCGAGGCGATCCTGTTCATCGCCGACGAGCCGCAGAGCGTCGTCCACCTCGCGGCTGCGGTCGCCCGTCCGGTCGCCGAGGTGCGCGCCTCGATCGCACGACTGCGCGACGACTACGACGGCGGCGCCGCGTCGGGCGAGCCGCGCACGGACCTCGCCGCCGAGGAGGCGACGGCACGAGGCATCCGTCGCGCCTTCGAGCTCCGCGAGGTCGGCGGCGGCTGGCGGTTCTACGTGCGCGGCGAGTACGACGCCCTCGTCACCGACTTCGTGGTGACCCAGTCGTCGACGCGGCTCTCGCAGGCCGCGCTCGAGACGCTGTCGGTGATCGCCTACAAGCAGCCGATCTCACGCTCGCAGGTCGCGTCGATCCGGGCCGTCAACGTCGACTCGGTCGTGCGCACGCTGCTCGGCCGTGGGCTCGTCACCGAGGTCGACACCGACCCCGAGACCGGGGCCATCCTCTACGGCACGACCGAGTTGCTGCTCACCAACCTCGGCATCAACTCACTCGACGAGCTGCCGCCGATCTCGCCGCTGCTCGACGACGGACAGGGAGGATTCGACCTCGATGGCTGAATCGGATGTCGCAGGCGTGCGCCTGCAGAAGGTGCTCGCCGCCGCCGGCGTTGCGAGCCGGCGCGTCGTCGAGGAGTACATCCTCGCGGGACGCATCGAGGTGAACGGCCGCATCGTCACCGAGCTCGGCACGCGAATCGACCCCGAGAGCGACCTCGTCTCGGTCGACGGCGTCGCCGTGCAGCTCGACACCGCGAAGCGCTACTACATGCTCAACAAGCCGACGGGCGTCGTCTCGTCGATGCGCGACGAGCAGGGGCGCCCCGACCTCCGCCGGTTCACCGACGACCTCGAGGAGCGCGTCTACAACGTCGGCCGGCTCGACGCCGAGACGAGCGGCCTGCTCGTGCTCACGAACGACGGCGAGCTCGCGCACGTGCTCGCGCACCCGTCGTTCGGGGTCGAGAAGACCTACGTCGCGAAGGTGCGCGGCCGGCTCACCCCGCAGACGCTGCAGCGACTCAAGCAGGGCATCGAGCTGGACGACGGCCCGATCAAGGCCGATCGCGCGAAGATCCTGCAGACGCAGGGCGACGACAAGCACACGATCGTCGAGATCACCCTGCACTCGGGCAAGAACCGCATCGTGCGTCGCATGCTGAAGGCGGTCGGCCACCCGGTCGTCGACCTCGTGCGTCGCCAGTTCGGCCCCCTGCACCTCGGTACACTGAAGGCCGGTCAGCTGCGGGAGCTGACGAAGGACGAACGCGGCCGGCTGCTCACCATCGCCAGGGCCGCAGGTGGCGGCGCACCCGCCCGAGAGGGGCACTGACGTGGTCGAATCGCGGCTCACCGGCCCGGTGCGCGTCGTCGGTGCCGGCCTGCTCGGCACGAGCGTCGCACTGGGGCTGCGGGGCCGAGGCCTCGACGTGATCCTCGCCGACGCCTCGCCGACGCACGTGGCGATCGCGACCGATCTCGGCGCCGGGCGTCCCGCCCGGCCCGACGACGCGCCCCAGCTCATCGTGGTCGCGGTGCCGCCCGACGTGACGGCGCGCGTCGTCGCCGACGAGCTCGCGGCGTTCCCCGACGCGATCGTGACCGACGTCGCGAGCGTGAAGGCCGGGATCCTCGACGAACTCGTCCACCGCGGCGCCGACGTCTCGCGGTACATCGGCTCGCATCCGCTCGCCGGGCGCGAACGCGGCGGCCCGCTCGCCGCCCGAGCCGACCTCTTCGCGGGCCGGCCCTGGGTCGTCGCCGCGCACGACGCGATCAGCTACCAGCGCGCCGGGGCGATCGACGACCTGATCCTCGACCTCGGGGCGACCCTCGTCGAAATGACACCGGACGAGCACGACCGCGGGGTCGCCCTCATCTCGCACGTGCCGCAGGTCGTGGCGAGCGTCATGGCCCGCCGGTTCATCGACGCGCCCAATGCGGCGCTCGGGCTCGCAGGGCAGGGCGTGCGCGACGTCACCCGCATCGCCGCGAGCGACCCCGACCTCTGGGTGCAGATCCTCGGCGCGAACTCGGCGCCCGTCCGCGACATCCTCGTCGCCTTCCGCGACGACCTCGACCGCTTCATCGACGCGCTCGGCGATCCGGCGGCACCCGGCGCCCGTCGCCGCGTCGCCGAGGAGTTGACCGGTGGCAACACCGGCGTCTCGCGCCTGCCGGGCAAGCACGGCACCGACAAGCGCTTCACGACCGTCGTCGTCATGGTCGACGACCGGCCGGGCCAGTTGGCGCGGCTGCTCGCCGAGATCGGCGAGATCGGCGTCAACCTCGAAGACCTGCGGCTCGAGCACTCGCCTGGACGACAGGTCGGCCTCGCAGAAGTGCAGGTCGTGCCCGAGGCAGCCGACCGACTGACCCATGAGCTGGCCGAGCGCGGCTGGCGCATCGCCGGCTGAGCCGGCCCGAACCACCACCAAATGGAGGCATCCGTGGAGATCCCCGTCGTCGTCGCCGTCGATGGCCCCGCCGGCAGCGGCAAGTCGAGCGTGTCGAAAGCCGTCGCCAAGCGACTCGGGTACGGATTCCTCGACACCGGCGCGGCGTATCGCGCGTTCGCCTGGCACGTCGAGGCGTCGGGCGTGGACACCGACGACGCGGACTCCGTCGTCGCGTGCCTCGCGAGCTTCGACTACCGCATCGGCACCGACCCGGCCGGATACCGCGTGCACGTCGGAGCGACCGACGTGACCGAGGCGATCCGCGACCCGCAGATCTCGGCTGTCGTGAGCCGTGTTGCCCGCGTGCCGGAGGTGCGCACGCACCTCATCGAGCTGTTCCGGTCGATCATGACCGCCGAGGTGCGCCCCGGCATCGTCGTCGAGGGTCGCGACATCACGACCGTCGTCGCCCCCGACGCGCCGGTGCGCGTGCTGCTCACGGCCTCCGAGGAGGTGCGGATGGCCAGGCGCGCCGCCGAGCTCATCGGCAGCTCGGTCGATGCCGTCGGCGAGGCCATGCGCAAGCGCGACGCCGCCGACTCGAAGGTGGTCGAGTTCATGACCGCCGCCGAGGGCGTCACGACCGTCGACTCGACCGAACTCGACTTCGACCAGACCGTCGACGCGATGATCGCGGTCGTCGAGGCCCGCGCCTGACGAGGCCCGATCCGGTCGTTCCCGCGACCGCCCCGTCACGCGGGAGACCGCGGCGGCATCCCGAGTTCCCAGCCGGCATACGGCAGACTGGTAGCCGCGCGCATTCGCGCCCACGATCTTTCCAGGAGACAGCATGACCGACCAGCGCGACGAGAACCTGCGCGACGAGTACGGCGACGTCGCGGACGACGGCCTGGCCGAGCGGCTCGCCGACGTCGACGACGAGCTCGCCGAGCAGCGGGCGGCAGCCCTGCGCTCGGGCCTCAGCGACTACGAGCTCGACGACGACGACCTCGAGGTGCTCGAGCTCTCGGAGGAGGGCGAGGAGGGCATCCGATACCTGCCCGCCCTTCCGGTCATCGCGATCGTCGGTCGCCCGAACGTCGGCAAGTCGGCGCTCGTGAACCGCATCCTCGGTCGCCGCGAGGCCGTCGTCGAGGACACCCCCGGCGTCACCCGTGACCGCGTCTCGTACAAGGGCGAATACCTCGATCGTCGTTTCACGCTCGTCGACACCGGCGGCTGGGAGCCCGACGCGAGGGGCATCGACGCCTCGGTCGCAGCCCAGGCCGAGGTCGCGATCGACCTCTGCGACGTCGTGCTCTTCGTCGTCGACGCGACCGTCGGCGCCACTGCGACCGACGAGCACGTGGTGCGCCTGCTGCGCAAGACGATGAAGCCCGTCTTCCTCGTCGCGAACAAGGTCGACGACGCCCGCCAGGAGCCCGAGGCCGCTGCGTTGTGGAACCTCGGACTCGGTGAGCCGTATCCGGTCTCCGCGTTGCACGGCCGCGGCGTGGCCGACATGCTCGAGCAGGTCTTCAAGGTGCTGCCGCAGGTCTCTGCGGTCGCGAAGGAGGAGTTCGGCGGCCCCCGCCGGGTCGCCATCGTCGGCCGGCCGAATGTCGGCAAGAGCTCGCTGCTCAACAAGGCCGCAGGCGAGGAGCGGGTGGTCGTCAACGACCTGGCCGGCACCACGCGCGATCCCGTCGACGAGCAGATCGAGCTCGGCGGCAAGATCTGGCGGTTCGTGGACACGGCGGGCATCCGCCGCAGGGTGCACCTGCAGCAGGGCGCCGACTTCTACGCGTCGCTGCGCACGCAGGCCGCCCTCGAGAAGGCCGAGGTCGCGGTCGTGCTGCTCGATGTGACGCAGCCGATCTCCGAGCAGGACGTGCGCATCATCGACCTCGTGCTCGAGTCGGGTCGTGCGCTCGTGCTCGCCTACAACAAGTGGGACCAGCTCGACGACGACCGTCGCCGTTACCTCGAGCGGGAGATCGAGCAGGACCTGCACCACGTGACGTGGGCGCCCCGGGTGAACATCTCGGCGCGCACCGGCCGTCATCTCGAGAAGCTCGTCCCCGCGCTCGAGACCGCGCTCGAGGGTTGGGACACCCGTGTCCCGACCGGCAAGTTCAACGCCTTCCTCACCGAGCTCACCCAGGAGCACCCGCATCCGGTGCGCGGCGGCAAGCAGCCGCGCATCCTGTTCGGCACCCAGGCGGGCAGCCGCCCGCCGACATTCGTGCTGTTCACGACGGGGTTCCTCGACCCGGGCTACCGCCGCTTCATCCAGCGGCGCCTGCGCGAGGTCTACGGCTTCGAGGGCACGCCGATCGTCGTGAACATGCGCGTGCGCGAACGCCGCCAGCGCTAGCGTCGGCGGCACGGGGAGCGGCCCATGGAGGTCACCGTCCGGGTGAAGCCCGGCAGCCGCAAGGGTCCGCTCGTCGAGGCGACCGACGACGACCCGGCGGCGTCGCTGACCGTCTTCGTGCGCGAGCGCGCCGTCGACGGTGCGGCGAACGCCGGCGTCGTCGCGGCGATCGCGTCGCACTTCGGCGTGCCGAAGCGCGACGTCGAGATCGTGCGCGGCGCGACCGCGCGCGTCAAGCGGGTGCGGGTCGACCTCGGGGCGCCCGATGCATGAGGATGCCTCCGGCCGGGCGCGCGCGGTCGTCATCGCAGCCCTCGCGGAGTATTCGGCCCGGCTCTCGGCGCTCGCTCCGGCGGTGTCCGCTGACGAACACGACGCGGTGCACCAGGCGAGAGTGCTCGTCCGCCGGATTCGCAGCGTGCTCGCCGCGTACCGGAGGCTGTTCGACCGCGCCGAGGTCGCTCGCGTTCGCGACGAACTCGCCGGGCTCGGCGATGTGCTCGGCCGCGTGCGGGATCTCGAGGTGCGGGTCGCCCAGGCGGAGGCGCGCCTCGATGCCCGGGTGCCCGCCGCGATGCGGAGGCGACTCGTCGACGACGTCCGAGCCCGGCACCGACGTGCGCATGCGCGACTCGTCGCGGGGCTCCGCTCCGGCGGTCCGATGGCGGCGCCGATCGAAGGGTTCCTCGCCGCCCAGGCGCCGGCGCGGCGCGGCGAGCCCGAGACCCGGGCGGCGCTCGAGGTGGGGCTGGCCGGGCTGCTCGTGGCGGAGGCAGCGCGCGTGAGACGGGCATGGGCACGGGCAGGAAGCGACCTCGCATCGCTGCATCGCCTTCGCCGAGCCGCGCGACGACTGCGTTACGCCGTGGACGCCGTGACCGACGGGCCGGTGCCGGTGTTCGGCGATGAGGCGCGGGCCGTCTCGGTCGCGGCGGAGGCGGTGCAGGACCTGCTGGGTGCGCATCGGGATGCATGCCTGTTCGCCGACGATCTCGCCGCCATCGGCGGCGACGGCGACGGTGGCGATGGTGGCGGTGGCCAGGCGTCGATCGCCGCATACCGCGAGCTCGCGGCGGCTGTGCAGGCCGAGGCTGCCGCTCGGTTGCGCGGGCTGCCCGCGGCGATCGACGAGCTGCACGTGCGCGCGCGGGTGTTCGAGCGCGTCGGTGACTGACGCGTGGGCTCGATCAGAGCTCGCGGATGATCGCCGCCCGTTGGGCCTCGTACTCGCCCGGGGATACGACACCGCGATTCCGCAGGTCGTCGAGCTCTCGGAGGCGCGCTTCGACCGACCGTGGGAGCGCGGCGGCGCGGTCGTCGACTGCGCCCTGGCGTCGGGTGACGAGCACGATGGGGACGACGATCGCGGCGACGACCAGCGCGAACACGAGCAGCACCCCGAAGATGACGAGGACGTGCCAACCACCCATTCCGTAGAACATGAGGTCATCGTAGCGCCGCCCGCACGCGCGATGCCGGCAGGTTCGCCCCGCCTTCCCCGCCTCAGTCGAGCTGGAGTTGCATGATCGCGCGATCGGGCCGCGGACGCGCCACCTCGTTGAAACCGGCGTCGACGAACATTGAGACGGTGCCGTGGTAGAGGTCGGCGGCAGGGGTCTTCGCCCGCTCGGCCGGATCGACGGCGTACCCTTCGAGCACGCGGGCGCCGTTCGCGCGCGCGTAGTCGACGGCGGCGACGGCGAGCGCACGACCGACGCCCCGCATGCGGTACTCACGGGGGACGACGAAGCACGACACGGCCCAGACGCTCTCGTCGTCGAAATCGGGCTCGGGGGTCGCACCGGCGATGATGCGACTGCGCTGCAAGCGGGGGAGCCTCGGCCGCGGCTCGACGGCGCACCAGCCGACCGGGGTCTCGTCGTCGTAGGCGAGGAGGCCCGGACCGGTGCCGGACGCCTCGAGCTGATGATGCAGGAGGTCTCTCATGTCGTCGGGGGACGCGGTGCGCCAGTCGGCGGGCGGGAGCTTGAACCACTGGCACCAGCACCGGGCGGGGTCGCCCTTCGTGCCGAACACGGCCTCGACATCGGCGAACGGGACATCGCCCGCCGGCACGACGCGTAGCGGATTCGGCTCGAGCTCACCGCTCAGATCGCTCATCATGGAGCCCACGCTAGCGGTCACCACCGACATCGCCACGGCAAATCGTGAATGTAGGTAACAATGCAGTAGACTCACGATATGACGCCCGAGATCACCGTGCTCGACCGCCTCCTGGAGGTGAGCGAACTCTTCCAGAAGGACATGGCGCGCGCGTTCGCGGGCACCCCGCTCACGCCCTCGCGCGTGCGGGTGCTCTGGGATCTCGCGGCGAACGGCCCCTCGACCCAGCACGCGCTCGCGGCCCGGCTCGAGGTGAGCCCCCGCAACGTCACGGGCCTCGTCGATGCGCTCGAGGCGGGCGGCTACGTCCTGCGTTCGCCCCATCCGCATGATCGCCGGGCGATCGTCGTCTCGCTCGAGCCATCCGCAGCGACACTGATGGCGAACATGCAGCAAGAGCATGCCGACCTCACGGCCGATCTGCTCGGCGCGGTCGCGCCGGGCGACCGAGCGGCGCTCGAGCGCGGCATCACCGCCATCGCCGAGCGCCTCCGCGACCTCGTCGCGGAGGCGGCCGCCGGCCCGGCGGGTGCGTCGTGAGCACCGCGGTGGGCACCGACCGCGCGGCCTCCGGCCTGCGCGGAGCCTGGGAGGTCGTGAAGCGGGCGCTTCGAATGGAACTCGCCATCTACGCGAGCATCGGGCGATTCATCGCCCGGCGCCCCGCGATCGAGCGCGGCGGCGCGGGGTTCGGCTACCACCGGCCGGTGCTGACGGTGCTCATCATCTTCATCGTGCTGTCGGCGGTGGAGATCCCGATCTTCGATCTCGTCGTGCACCGCTGGCCGGCCGTGCGCATACCCCTCCTCGTGCTCGGCATCTGGGGGCTCACGTGGATGCTCGGGCTCCTCTGCGCCTACCTCGTCCGGCCGCACACGGTCGGCCCGGCCGGCATCCGGGTGCGTGCCGGGCTCGAGACCGACGTGCTGCTGCGATGGGACGACATCGCCTCGGTGGCGCGTCGACTGCGCGTCGACGAGCCCAAGTCCCCGAAGATCGTCGAGACGGGCGACGGTGCGGATGCCGCGCGGATGCTGCTGCTGCGCGTCAACAACGAGACCGTCATCGAGATCGAGCTCGAGCGGCCCACCCCGGTGCTGCTGCCCGGGCACGGTGCCGCCGGGGGAGCGCAGCTCGTCGACGCGGTGCGCATCTGGGTCGACGATCCGACGGCGTTCATGGACGAGGTGCGCACGTACCTCTAGCGCTCGGCGACCGGGAACCGCCCGGCCTCGATCGCCGCGCAGAAGGCCTCGTAGTCGGCGCGCGACTGCTCGGCGTACGCGAGCGACCACTCGGCGATCGCCTCGTCGAACCGTTTGCTCCGGCCCGTGTATCCGGCGATGAACCCGGCTCGCGGGCTCTGGGAGTGCGCACGGGCGAGCTTCGTCGCGCAGGCCTCGACGTAGTCGAAGAACGCCGGTCGATCGAGGTCTGCGAGGTCGAACGAGGCGTTCAGATCGCGGAACTGGCGCACGTAGTATCCCCGGCCCTCGACGGTGATGTGCCCGAGGAACAGGTCGGAGGTGGACTGCAGGATCCGCTGCAGCGTGACCACCCGTGCGCCGCCCGTGAGTTCGTCGATCCGGGCCGACGGCGGCCGGTCTTCGCGATCGCGCAGTCCGCCGAACTCGTCGAGCACCGACCGGCCCGCCTCCTTGACCTGCAGGATGACGACGTCGCCGTGCGATCCGGCGAAGACGACGATGAAGCACCGGGTGCCGACGCTGCCCACGCCGACGACTCGGCGAGCGACATCCGTCGCCGTGTACTGGGACATGAGCATCGCGACGTCGGGCGGAACGGTGCGCAGGTAGTCCTCGACGATGCCGCCCAGGCGCGCCTCGATCTCGGCGGGCACGTGGGTCAGTGTGGGCGGCTGCTCGCGGATGAACGGCGCCCCCGAGGCATCCCGATCCATGATCTTGGCCGCGACCCGCTCGGACGTGCGCTTGGACGCGTCCTTCACGACGCGCCGGATCGCGAGGCGCGAACTGGCGTGCCTGCCGCCGGCGGGGTTGCCGAGGTCGCGGAGGTAGAACCGCTCGACGGGGGAGAGGTCGGTCATGCGGTGGATGCTTCGCCGGTAGGCCGCGACCGCGTGAGCCGCCGCCTCGCGGCCGGTGTCGTCGTCGAACCCGTTCGACCGGGCGCCGATCACGACGCTCGTGGCCAGGCGCTTGAGGTCCCACTCCCACGGGGCGAGCGATGCCTCGTCGAAGTCGTTCAGGTCGAAGACGAGGCTGCGGTCGGGCGCGGCGAAGACGCCGAAGTTGCTGATGTGCGCATCGCCGCAGGCGACGACGAAGAAGCCCGAGTCGATCGAGCTCGCCAGGTCGGCCGCCTGCAGCGCGGCCGTGCCGCGGAAGAACGCGAATGGGCTCTCGGCCATGCGCGCCATGCGGAGCGGCACGAGTGCCTGCAGTCGGTCGGCATTCTGGCGCTCGATGATGCCGAGCGGGTCGCGATGCTCGGGCGGTTCGTAGCGCGCGTGCCTCGAGCGCTTCGCATGCTGCCGCGCCTCGCGCCCTGCCTCGCGGTAGGAGTCGCGCGCAGCGACCGTGCCGTGCTCGTAGCGGAGTCGCCCCACGGGGTCGGTCGTCGACATGGCTCGATCGTGCCACAGGCGTGCGTCGGGGGATAGGTCGCGAGCGGGGGTGCAGGTGTCGACGTGCGCGCGTGCACGAGCACCCCTCCGGATACCGCTATGATGGTCAAGTTGCCTCGGCGAGATGCCGGAGCATCGGGCTGTGGCGCAGCTTGGTAGCGCACTTGACTGGGGGTCAAGGGGTCGCAGGTTCAAATCCTGTCAGCCCGACCAGAAAGTCCCGGAAACTCAAGGGTTTCCGGGACTTTTGAGGTTAAGAGATTTGATCCTCCCATCGAAAACCCATCACTTTCATTGCTGCAGCACCCCTGATCCAGACGTGCCGTCCGAGGCGGCGGTGTCGTCACCGGTCGGTTCCGACTGCTCAGGGGCGCAATGCGCACCTGACCGGTATGAACACGCACGAGGATCTGCCGATCAGTTCCGCGACGATGCCCGCCGACGCATTCGGGCTCGAGCCGCTCTTGGACGTCACCGAGTTGGCGGCCTATCTGGGTGTGCCCGTCTCGACGCTCTACGACTGGCGCACCCGCGGCAAAGGGCCGGCGGCGTACCGCTTCGGCAAGCACCTGAAGTTCGCCGTCTCGGACGTGCGCGCCTGGGTGGCCGAGCAGCGGGAACCGGCGTAGTCGCCGCACCGGTGCTCCGAGGGGTGGCGAACTGACATGGGCCGGCCACGACTGACCATCGGCAGCTTCGGCGACATCACCACCCGGATCCTGCCATCCGGGCGATTCGAAGCCCGCACCCGGTATCGCGACTGGGACGGTCGCTCACGCATCGTGCAGGCCACCGCCGACACCGCGAAGGCAGCCGAGCGAGCACTGAAGAAGAAACTGGCGGGACGCTCGGAGCTCCAACCCGCATCCGGTACCGGCCACCTGACGCCGGACAGCCCCTTCGGCGACCTCGTCGCGTACTGGCTGCAGGACATCGATCTCAAGGGCCGGCTCTCGAAGACGACCCGGATCCTGTATGAGCGGAACATGCGCACCCTCGTGCTGCCGGTGTTCGAGCACCTGACCCTGCGTGAGATCGGGGTGGCGCGCTGCGACCGATTCATCAAGGAGCAGGCGAGGATCTCGTACAATCGCGCCAAGCAGTCGCGCGTCGTGCTGCGGCTTGCGCTCGAACTCGCGGTGCGGCACGAGGTGCTCCCGGTCAACCCGATGCATCACGTCTCCCGCGTGCACCGTGAGGGTCGGATGCCCGACGCGCTGACGAGCGTCGAGGTGAACGCGATCCGCGCCGTGATCGCCCGCTGGGAGTCCGGCGTCGACCACATCTCGGGGCCCCTGCCCGACGGGCAGCTTGGCGCGATCGTCGAGGTCATGCTCGGCACGTCCGCCCGAATCGGTGAGGTGCTCGCGATTCGCCGGCGCGACATCGACGTCACCGGCCCGACGCCGACGATCCGTATCGCCGGCACGATCATCAGCCGTCATGGCGAACCGACGTTCCGGCAGGACCATCCGAAGACCGCGAAGTCGCGGCGCATCGTCGCATTGCCGTCGTTCACAGCCGAGGCGGTGCGGCGTCGACTTGCGGTCACCCGCGACCCGGATTCGGAGTCGCTGATGTTCCGCTCGCGCGAGGGCACTCCGCTGACCACCGCCAACGTCCGGCGTCAGCTGCGACAGGTGCTCGAGCGGGCCGGCATCGGTGGAGTGACACCGCACCTGTTCCGGCGCACCGTCGCGACTGCGGTGAACAACAACGCGAGCGTCGAACTCGCCGCCGAGTTGCTCGGGCACACCGATACGAAGATCACGGTGCAGCATTACATCCAGCGTCGGGAGCTGGTGAACCCGGCGACGGCGGAGCTGCTGGAGAGAGCGTTCAGGCGGGATGAAGACTGATCCTGACGCTCGGCGGAGGAGCCACGGCAGCACGGATGCGGGTGTCCAGGACGGTCTCGCTGGTACGACGCCGCCTGATCAGAGCTGACGGTGGGGGCGAATCAGCCCCACCGTGTGATCAGGGCTTTTCTCCTTGAGGCACAATCGCGCCCGTGACCCGTGTGCGCGTCACCCGAGCTGTACGGCCCCGATTTGGACGGCATGGGCGAGGCGAAGTGCGTGGCCCAGATCGCTCCCATGACACGTAGGTGCGCACGTGCTCCCTCGCGTGCAGCGCTGCGCATCTGTTGCCGTCTCCTCACTATCTCCCGTCCCGGCTGAGGATCCCTCAGCGCGGTTGAGAATCCGGGATTCCTCGATAGACGCCGTCCGTATCGACGAGACCCGAGAATTCCTCCCAGTCCATGTTTGAGATGTTCAGATTGTTCTCGATTGCCCAAAGCTCAGATGCGATGCAGCGAAACTCCGGCCGCCCCTGTACGAGGTCGACCACGACCACAGGGAACTCTTCCGAGGCGAGCGTTGCCTCATCAGCCGCGAAGAGCACGGAAGCGCCAGTGTCGTTGTGGGGAACCGCGGCCCGAAGTTGACCGACCGATGCACCATGCCACTCGGCTGCGTCGACGAACTCGACGTACGCCCGAAACCCGTCATCGTTCTCCGTCGCAACGGCAGCCGTGAGACGAGCCCAGGTAGCCTCATCTCCCCTGGCCACGCGAACGAGCAATGACGAATCTGACATCGGAAGTTGTGCCACTCTGCGAGTATGCCGTCGTTGCGCGTCGCGGCAAAGACGAACAACGCCCACTTCCCGATCGTTCACCGGGCGGTCAGCGAAGCGTCGTGACAAGTTGTCTCGTTGAGCGACGAGTCGGCGAAGGGTCGGGCACCAGCACCAGCACCAGCACCAGCACCAGCACCAGCACCAGCACCACGCGCTCTCGTGCCGACGCAGCGCGTCCTCGGCGACCGCCAGAATGGGCGGATGAATGATGAATCGGGTGAGGTCATCGGCTACCAGTCCGCCATGGATATGCCGACGTTCGTCAAACTGAAGAAGCAGGCGGACGGACTCAAGCTGCTCGGCACACTCTTGCCCAAGAAGGACCGCGACAAGATCCGCGAGCTCACGGGTGAGATGGAGAAGCTCGCCGCCGACGTGGATGGGTTCTACGAGAAGCTCGGGCCGCGGCACTGGATCTTCCACGACCGGCTTCCAACGAGCATCGTGCGCGATGAAATCTTGGCCTCGGCGTCGGTCGACGACGCCGAGGATGCGCTATGCGCCATCTACGAGGACACCGACCGGATGCGGTTCATGGTGATGTCGATGATGCGTTTTCCGGAGATGCGGGCACGGAAAAAGCTGATCGAGCATGCCCGACGTGACTTCGATGAGCAGCGCTACTACGCGGTCGTGCTCCTACTGCTCACGCTCATGGACGGGTTCGTGAACGACGTCCAGAGCATGCATAAGGGTCTGCACGCTCGTGACGCCGAGGAAGTGCAGTCGTGGGATACAGCTGTTGGCCACCACATGGGTCTCACCTCGACCCAGGCGTCGTTCCGCAAGTCATATTCGAAGCGCGTGGACACCGAGGTCTATGACCTCGCCCGGAATGGCATCTTGCACGGCAACATCACGAACTACGACAACCGCATCGTTGCGTGCAAGGCGTGGAACCGTCTCTTCGCCGTCGTCGACTGGGCATCGTCCCTTGAGAAGGCGGCAGTACCAGAGGACCCCGACCCGACGTGGCCTGAGGTGTTGAAGCAACTGCAGGACCTGAATGAACAGAAGAAGGCGAACGGCGCGTGGGTGGCGTCAGCGGGCACCGCTAACACACCGGACGAGTATGCACTGCACCCCTCGATGGCGTTCGCGTCGGAGTTCCTGACCCTCTGGATGCGGTCGAATTGGGGGCACCTCTCGTCCCACTTCATGCGCGTTGGCAAGGGCGAGGCCGGGAAGGCCACGCCCAAGGAGATCAGGTCGGCGTTCGCGCCATACAAGCTCGACGGGTTTCGCATCCTCAGTTACGAGACGAAGTCTCCCGCTATCGCGGAGGTTCAAGCCGAACTCGAGATGGGCGGTCAGATATTCCCCGCCGTACTACGAATGACGTTCACTGCTGACAACGGAGATGTTCGAGTCGAGGGCATTCAAGGGGGCGCGTGGCGGATGGTCTGGCGCTCGCCCGACATGTTCAACCGCGACCTGTGGAAGGTTGCGAACTTCTAGGCGGCCTGGTTCCCGCAATTTTGACCGTTTGAAGATCCGTGAGCGGACATTCGCACTTGTTCGGTCGAGTGGCAGCACATCGACGACCGGTAGTGCCGACCAATGCACAGCTGGATCGCCCGTCCAAGTCGATAGCCTCGGGAGGGTGACCACCCATCGACGACCCGATCCAGCTGCCGCGGCCACGCCGACGACAGTCGCCGGCGACCGGGCACCCGGAATCGAGCTCGGCCCCTCGCTCTTCGAGACGCTGTCGTCCGACGTTGCAACGGATGTCACGACGTGGCGGCAATTACTCCAGCTTGCGCCGGCCGCTCTATATCCCGTTCTCGGATCAGACGCCTCACGTCTCATCATGACCGCCGTCATCAACGACATCGTGGCACTAGTCGCGCACGTCGATCGGTGTGATGGGCGATCAGCAGCTCATTGTGCGCGGGCACTATTCGAGCATCTGATCAACGCGCTAGACATCGAGTCGTCTGCGACGAACACACCGCAGCGATACGTGGACCACAGAGTCGTCACGCAAGAGCAGGTCTCACGACATCGCTGGTACCTACCCCTGCTGAAAAAAGTCGCGAGGAAGAAGGAGACGGCTCGACTCGACAAGCTCGGGCGCGGAATGGCGCGTTCCGTTGAAGAAGTGGTGGGAGCCTACGGTTCAGGTTTCCGTCGCGGATGGGCCGATGGCACCCTCAAGAACCGCGCCGACGCCCACGGTCGAGGCGAGCACTATGACGGCTACCGCATTCTCTCGGCCGTGATCCATGGAAGCAGCGGCGCAATGGCCGGAATCGTGCGAGACGTGAAAGGCGTCCCGGTGCATCGGATCGGAATGGACCTAGACCTTGCCGCCACCGCGTATATCGAGGGCCTGCGAAGCGCGAGGGAGTACTTCACCCACCTTGCAACGATCACTGATCGACCTGAGGCTGAGCAGATGCGCGAAAACACGATGCGGCTCCTCGGTCACGCGGAAGCGGTCCGCGCCGGCCTCGCGCGAATCGATCGCCAGCTTTGGCCAACAGAGCCTCTCCCACCACCGATGACAGTTCTCGCCATCCATCCCGGCGGACGTGAACGGTGGTGGATCTACTATCCGCAGACTGAGACCATGGTTCGGGCGCAGGAGCCTGACGAGCCCCTGCCACCCGAAGTCGATACAGTCCGGGAACGTGTCCGCTCGAAGGATGTGCGTGGCGTCGAGGGGCGGCCAGTGACGGTTATCGTCGACGCAGTCAATGTGAAGCCCATTCAGAGCGCCCGGCCGATTCCCGCAGGGTCCATCATGACCCCGCCGGAGCTACGAGGCGACTCGCGTCCCGTCGTGATAAGCCCGAGCCCCACACAGTGACCCATTCATGAATCGCGGGGAGCTCGACGCACGTGAAGGTATCGGCCATCGACCGGCACAGCCTCGTGCCGCAACGCTGTCCGTTTGACGATCCTCCAGAAGGCAGTGCTCAAAGATCTGTCCTCCTCTGCCCAAGCCGCATCCGACGAGCGCAGAGGCACCGTCTTGGCGCATGTGAGCGGCTACACCCAATGTGACGCGCTAACCTCAGCGCATGACAGACGACGACATGCTCGCCGCGATGAAGCAGGCGACCGCCAACTCGGTGGTGCTCGTGACCGCAATGCAAGGCGGCGACGCCGCCGTACTCGACGGCGAGCTAGTCGAGGTCGTCCAATGGATCGGCGTGGTGCCCGGCACCCCCGAGGCGCAGCGCCTCGCCTTGCAGCTCAATCAGTCGACGCACCTGACGACGCTCTGCCTTGAGCTGCTGGCGAAGGCGTCGGGCATGACGACCGAGCAGGCGACCCAGCGCCTCGCGGCCCTCATCGCGGGCTACAACGGGTAGAACGTCGCCCCGCCCGGAGTCGTCTTCCGCGATGAACGGAAGCGCGTACAAATGGCGAGTAGCGAGCAGGCGGGACATGAGTCGACGCCGCGGGATGACTGACGGGCCGGGGCCCGTTTCTGAAGACTTCCGACCCACACTACCGCCGTCAGGGCGAGCCTCCGGTTTCGACCGCCACAGCGCGAGAGAGTAAGACAGTGACGATCCCCAAAATCGACGGCTTCACTTCACGTCGCCGGTCTCTGGCAGACGAGTGGCTCGAGCCAACGCAATTCGAACACCCAGCGCTCGCGCCCGCTGTTGCGATGGCGACGATCGAGCCGTATCCGACTGACTGGCTGATTATTGAGCAGTACGTTCGTCGAGATCACGATTCGGATGGTGTCTCGACTGCGACTATCAGTTCCGGGGCGCGGGACGAGGCGTTCTCGGACCATTCCTGGTCCACGAGTTCGCTGGGCAACTTTGGGATCGTCGATGACACTGAAGTGGAACTAGGTCTCTCGGAATCTGTGGGTGAGGGTTTTGCCGAGTTCTTCTGTCAGGTGCAGCTGAACCATGGGCTGCGCCCGCCAACCGTGGAGATGTCACAGCCGTTCTTATGGTTCTGGGATGCCATTCGTGACGGGAACGACTGGTTCTATGTCGATAGCGCGGGCGTGGAGTATCCGCTGGTGCGGAGCACGATCGAGGGGGATAACTACACAGTGGAAGTCCGAGCTCTCGAGTTCCGCCGGTACTTGGCTCAACGAGGAATGCTCGGCCTCATTCAGCACGATCACGTCTTGTGGGCCGCTGCGCCTAAGTTCGAGCTCCGCCAACATGACTACGAGAGCGACTGGTGCACGTTCACATGGCATGCCGCGCACGGACAGCCGATTCCGCAACATCCCGCGCTGTCACGTCTGCTCGGCAAGAACATCATCACGGGCATTCCTGGTCGTCCCGTTCCCGCGTGGCTCGATTACGGCGACCATGACTATGAAGACTTCATTATCGGCGTAAATGACGAGACCGGCGCGCTGATCTCATTCACGTGTGACCCTGACAAGGTCTCGAACTATTTCGGAAAGAATCCGGACGCTCCGAACTACCTAACGCCGGTGCATTTCGATCCCAAGGTGCTCGATCGATACCTCGACGATCCCGACCGCTACAGCGTGTCGAGCACTCGGCTCTCAGCCCTAGACATGTGGTCGATCTCCATCGGGCGAACATCCACTGGTGACGTAGACGTCTACCTTGGCGACTTGGGACGGGATATGCCTTGGCAAGAGCAGGCTCATTGGAGAGCGCACAATATCCCGCCGCGTGGGCGGATGAATGACGACCGTTTCCGACGAGACTTTCTCGGACAGTTTGCGGGAGAGCAGGACCCACTCGACGCGCTACGCGAGGCGTACCGTGCGGTGAACGAGGCAGCCAAGTCTAGATTCGGTTGGCCGATCTTTCGTCCTCTAGGCTCGAATGATGCCGTCGCATTCGCCAAACTGCATCCACCGGTCCTGACAACGGAGCGCGCGCTCGTTCAGCCAGTCTTGGTATTGGCTAAGGCACTTGTAGATGCAATTGATTCGAAGACGATCAAGTCGTTGCTTGAGAGTTCGGAGCAGCAGTCGCTGCGGCTGCTGGAGTTGCTGCTCATTGATGTTGGTGGAGATGCTTCAGCCGTACAGCCCATTAGGCACCTCTATAGGCTTCGATCCTCGGGTGGTGTTGCGCATCTCGCTGGTGAGAGCAGAGCGAAGATCCACGCCGCTGTCGGCATCGCCGGTCTCTCGCCAGCCGACGCGCTCAACAAGCTAGCGAACGACCTAGCTGGATCGTTGACTCAGATCGCGGAACAGCTGAGGAAATCTGACTCGTAAGACTGAGGATCTCGCATCGCTCGACAGCTGGCTTGCTAGCGGGCGTGGATTCAATGCCGGAAAAGGGATCCCTCAGCGGGTTGCGGAACGCTCGCCTGCCGCGCCGTGGACAGGCATGGCTGTATGGCGACAGAGCGAGAAAGCGCGATCGTTGTTGAGCTATCGGAGCTTGACGCAGTCCTCGACGACCCGACAAACCCCTCGACCCCTCCCGGGCGGTGGGGGATGTCTGCGCACCTCACCTTGCTTTACCCGTTCGTGCTGCCCGTAGCTGTGGATCACACCACAGTGTCCAGGCTCGAGGCCGTTGCGAAGCGAGTGAGCCCCTTCGATTCTTCGCCCCATGCGCAAAGATGTCGGCATGAGCGAGATGCAGGTCGAGATGGACCCTGAAGACACCGTCATGCGGCTGTGGGAGGCCTGCGACAGGTGGAGGTCCCACGCTGAGCGTTTCGAGCAGCTCGCGGAGGTGGGATTCCCCGAAGGCTCGCGAGGGCGCGCCGACACTGCTGCCGCCGCGGTCGTCGAGCCCCCGCCGGTCGTCTCGCGGTATCTCCAGGAGCGGGCATGGAACACAGTGAGGATGCTGCGCGCGCTGCATCGCTGGGTCTTCGAGACCGAGCCTGGGCGTCTTCATCTGGACCCCACGGTGATGTACCCGCTAATGCGCGCGGCGCTCGAGGACACAGCGACCATCGTATGGCTGCAGTCGCCCGAGGACTCCGAGGCCCGGCTCTCCCGGGCGCTTCAGGCTCTCCATCAGGATCAGGTCTACTTCGCGAAGAACCATCTTCTTCTGGCATCGACGGCCGCCGGTCTCGGCGGCACTGCCTCCGAGATGTCCGAGCAGCTCGCGGCGCATATCGAAGAGGAGAAGCGCGCCGCCGGAGAGTACTTCGCGCAGCTGGCAGAGCGGCTGGGCCTGGATCCGCGAGCGGTGACGGGGACTCTGACGACCAGCGCTCCGATCACCACCGAGTACGGCGCCGCCAGCGTCGAACGGGTGACGTGGGGGATGATGAGCGACCTCTCCCACTTCTCGTTCATGATGCTGCGCCACCTCGCTGAATCGCCGATCCCCGGGAGCACGGTGCCGCTGCTGCACGCGACGATGCTTCAGTTCGGGCAGACGCTGAACCGCGTCTGCGACCACGCGATCGCTGCGCTTGAGCGCTCAGCCGCAGTGTCTCAGTGAAGCGCTATGTGGATCGGCCTGCGGGTAGCGGGGTGAGCGCTGCCCGAGGCGGCCGTTCTTCGCAGCGTTTCGGATCACGCGCCAACCTGTAGCCTCCATGGGTGCTGTTTGCGCCGCGGCATCGGGCGCGTTCCAGGATCGTGACGAGCACGCACGCCCTCGCCATAGGTGCGAACGTAGGCGAGCGTCCAGGCCGAGCAGTCCGGAGTCTCCGTCCAGAGGCGGCGGCTGTGACCGAGCAGCGCTGGGAACGACATTAGGTGGATCTCGTCGACGAGGTCGTTCACGAGCAGGTAGGGCGCGTTGAATGCTTTCCGCGACCGAGATGTCGCCGTCGACTCCCTGCTTGAGATGCGAGACAGTGACGACGAGATCGCCCGCGAGCACGGTCATTGACGGCGCTGCGTTCCTCAATCGTGCCGTCGGTCTGAACCGATAGAACTGGCCACTTTCTGTCGAGCTCGGTACGAGCGCGCTTGAACTGAGCTGACCAGCGCGTTCAAACTAGAGCTTGCTCTGGACTCGCGGGCAGGCTTCGCAATGGAGGTCTAGGGCGTGTCTCCTAATGCGCCTGCGGCATGATGTGGATGTGGAGCGCCTCGTAGACCT
>NZ_JARFNL010000008.1:0-94608 GCF_029167465.1 Agromyces chromiiresistens | reverse complement strand
GTACGCCCGGGCCGAGCCGGGCTTCGTCATCATCCGCGTGTTCCGTCTCGTGTGAGCTGGGGGGCCCACCTCGTGGGTGCCTCGGCCGGGCCATCCCACCGCGGCGCTTCGTGCAGAAGATCGAGACGGCCGCGACCGAACCCGCCGACCCGCGCGGGCGCGCCCGCTGACGGTCGCGACCGTCAGCGGAAGGTGTCCGCGAGGGCCTCGAGCGCTTCGACCAGGTCGGCGCTCGCGCTCCCCTTGCGTGCCGCGCTGTCGAGCTGAGCGACGACCGACCGGTTCGCCGCCGACAGGGCGGTGGGAAATCGCTAGCCCGCTCGGGCGCCGACGGCAACCCCGTGTGCGGAACACCGTCGCGCGCCTACGGTGAGGGTGGCGAATCCGGCGCGGAGACGGCGCACCGGGACGCAGAGACGAGGTCGATGATGCCTGAGATGCTCACGGGCGCGGGCGTCTGGGTGCGGGTCGTCAACCCGGATCCGGGCGAACTCGAGCGGCTGAGGGAGCGGTTCGGCATCCACCCGCTGATCATCGCCGATCTGGTCGAGGGGCGTCAGGCTCCGAAGCTCGAGCGGCTCTCGGGCCACCTCTACCTCAACCTCTGGGACGTGGACCGGAGCGGTGCCGACCCGGCCACGCACACCGACATCGCGCTGATCTTCAACGACCACGAGTGCCTGGTCGTGCAGAACGGACCCGAGGACGAGCTCCGCGATATCGAGGCGCTGCTGCTCGCCGACGCCCTCGTGCCGGTGACCTCGCCGATCTCGGGCGTCTACCGCATCCTCGACGCCGTCGTGCAGGACTTCGTCGAGCTCGGTGCCGGGGTCGAACGCGAGCTCGAAGAGGTCGAGGAGGAGGTGTTCGACAGCAGCATCCGCGAGGACTATCGGCGCATCTACCGCCTCCGGCAGCGCATCGGCCGGATCGACCGGGCCGTGTCGGGGCTCGCCGAAGCGATCACGGCCGATCGCGGCGAGTTCGAGGCGATGATGGCGTCCGAGCCCGCACTGCGCGCCTTCTTCACGCACCTCGAGCACGACGTGACGGGGGTGGCGAAGCTCGCCACGGCCGAACACGCCGCCCTCGACGCGGTCGTCTCGAGTCACGAGAGCAATGTCTCCACCCGGCAGAACCAGGACATGCGCACGATCTCGGCCTTCGCCGCCCTCCTCGCGATCCCGACGGTGATCGCGGGCGTCTACGGGATGAACTTCAAGAACCTGCCGCTGGTGCAGTGGGAGTTCGGCTGGCTCGTGGTGGGCATCGCGATGGTCGCCATCGACATCGTCGTCTACGTGCTGTTCCGGCGCCGCGGCTGGCTGGGCGATCGCCGAGGCGAGCGTGCGAGGCCGGCGGCGCGGTGAGGTCGACGTGCACGTGTCGTGCATTCCGGCGCCGGCATGGCTGGTGAGCGGGCCCACCCCGCGGGTAACGTCGGCGGGGTGACCTCGCGCCGAACGCCGGGGGCGACCGACGAAGGAGAGCAATGGCCTCGCAGATCGACGCGATCAACCTCACCGCCCGCGACCATGAGTCGCTCGGCGCCTTCTGGCAGGCGCTGCTCGACCTGAAGGAGGACCCGAACGATCCGAACAACCCCGGCGACCCCGTGACGGTCTACCTCACTGAGCCGGTGACCATCCGGGTCTACATCCAACCCGTCGACGACGGCAAGGAGTTCGCGCCCCGGATGCACCTCGACCTCTCACCGGTCGGCACCACGCGGGATGCCGAGGTCGAGCGACTCATGGAGCTGGGCGCGACCGTCGTCGCCGACCGGCGCCGTGAGAACGGCTCCGGCTACGTCACGATGAGCGACGTCGACGGCAACGAGTTCTGCGTGCAGCGCAGCGCCGAAGAAGTCGCCGCGAGCGGGCGCTGAGGTCACGCGGCCGGTGATCAGGCCGATCCAGAGCCGATGACGGGAATCGAACCCGCGCTGTCTGCTTGGGAAGCAGAAGTTCTACCATTGAACTACATCGGCGCACGCCGCTCGGCGACGTGGAACTCATCCTAACAACGCCGACGTGAATCGCCGCATCCATTCGGTGAGGTCGGGCACGGATGCCACGCCAGGCATGCACGCTGCAGCAGGATGGCGATATGCGCGCATCGAAGCACGTCATCATCGGGGGAATCGCGGCGGCGCTCGTCGTCGCGCTCGCCGGCTGTACGGCCGGCGTGGGCGCGACGGACGGCGCCGGGGCCGCCGAGCCAGAACTGCTGGAGCAGGCGGCGGCGCTTGCGCAGGACGTCGGCTTCGTCTCGCAGTCGATCGGACTCGAGCGGCCCGAGGACGCCATCGCCGCGTACGCGCGCCGAGCGACGCAGGAGTTGCCGGCCACGGGCGTCCCCGATCGCGGGAATACGTCGGACTGGGGCCCGGTGCCCGATACGGCGACGCCGTTCCGGCTCGTCGCGATCGAGCCCGAATCGGATGCCGCGTGGGAAGAGCCGGTCGGCGCACTCGTGCTCGCGAGCCGCATCACGGAGGTCTCGGCGAACGACGACCCCGAACACGACTTCTGCGTGCGCCTCCGGTTCGACCGCTGGGGCGTCATCGACGGCGGGGTCGAGAAGACGTCGTGCCCCGACCCGCTCGTCGAGGTCGAACCGCCCGCCGACGAACGGCCCGTGGTGCCCGAGGCGGCCGAGGCCGTCGCGATCGAGGTGCTGACCGGCGCGGGCGATGCGAGTGCCGACGAGCTCGAGGCATCCATCACCGCTCGGCTGGAGGGCGAGACCGACGGTCGCGCGCTCGCGCCGGTGGAGGTGCTGCGGGACGGCGACCGCCTGGGGCTCGCCATGCGCGACGCCGACGACTGCCTGCTCGTGCGCTCGGCCGATGGCGTGGTCGAGCGCCTGCACGTGTCCGACGTCCTGCTGCAGGACGGCGAGCTCGGCTGCGGCGCTGACACGGCCCTGCTCGCCGACGATCAGTTCCCGGCCACGCACTGAGGCGGAGCCGGGGCCTCGGTAGGCTGGGCGCGTGCTGCTCTCCGACCGCGACATCCGTTCAGAGTTCGAACTCGGCCGCATCGCGCTCGAGCCGAGCGATCCGTCGATGCTGCAGCCGTCGTCGGTCGACGTGCGGCTCGACCGGTACTTCCGGCTCTTCGACAACCACAAGTACCCGTACATCGACCCGGCGGAAGACCAGCCAGAGCTCACCCACCTGATCGAGGTGAAGCCCGACGAGCCGTTCATCCTGCACCCCGGCGAGTTCGTGCTTGGATCGACCTACGAGCAGGTCACCCTGCCCGACGACGTCGCGGCGCGGCTCGAGGGCAAGAGCTCGCTCGGCCGGCTCGGCCTGCTCACCCACTCCACCGCGGGCTTCATCGACCCTGGGTTCACGGGGCACGTCACGCTCGAGCTGTCGAACGTCGCGACCCTGCCGATCAAGCTCTGGCCGGGCATGAAGATCGGGCAGCTCTGCTTCTTCCGCCTGTCGTCGCCGGCCGAGCGACCCTACGGTTCGGCCGAGTACGCGAGCCGCTACCTCGGCCAGCGCGGGCCGACCGCGTCGCGGTCGTTCCAGAACTTCCACCGCACCGACGTGGGCGTCACCGACGCCGGCGCGAAGGGCGAGTGACGGCACCGAACCCGACCGTGCGTCGCAGGGCGAGGATGCCTCGTGCCTTCGTCGCGCGTCACGCCGAGTGCGGCACGCACTCGGCTGCCCTACACTCTTGCGACCATGGGCGATTTCGACGGGGTGCTCGCGCACTCGGCCTCCCGGGGCTGGGCGATGCCGCGGGCCGCGAGCGGCGGCGCTGAGGCGGCCGACGGGTTCGAGACGGTGCTGCTCGCGGCGAAGGCCGGGGCGCCGTGGGCGTCGGCCGAGCTCTGGAACGCGCACGCCGGTGCCGTCGCGGGCTTCCTGCGGGCGCGGGGCTCGGCCGAGCCCGACGATCTCACGAGCGAGGTGTTCCTGGCCGTGTTCGACGGGCTCGACCGATTCGAGGGCGGCGCGGCGGAGTTCCGGGCCTTCGTGTTCACGATCGCGTACCGGCGCCTCGTCGACGAGTTGCGCCGCCGCGCGCGGCAGGCGCCGAGCGAGGAGTGGGCAGATGAGCTCGACCCCCGGCGGGCGGCCAGCGCCGAGGACGAGGCGCTGGGTCGCATCGGGGATGCCGCGGCGCTGGCCACGCTCGACGGGCTTCCGCCCGACCAGCGCGACGTGATGGTGCTGCGCATCATCGGCGACCTCACGGTCGAGCAGGTCGCCGCCGTGCTGGGCAAGCGCGCGGGTGCGGTGAAGGCGCTGCAGCGCCGGGCGCTCACGGCGCTTCGAAAGAAATTCCCCGCAGGGCGTACCCCTGCGGCGACCTCCGGCGATAGCAGGGAGTGAGATGAGCAACCACCGCATTCACGACGACGAGGCCGCAGCCCTGCTGCGCGGCGATGTGCCGCCGCGGCGTGCCGACCTCGCGGGCGTTGCCGACGCCGTGGCCGGCTTCCGGCTCGCGGCCGGGCAGGCGGCGCCGCAGCCGTCGGCCGAGTTGCTGGCGCGACTCGACGCCGACCGCGTCGCGGCGGGCTCGATCTCGTTCGACCCGAACGCAACGACTGCGGCGACGAGCCAGACCCCCAGTGGCTCGTCGCCGAAGATACGGAGAAGAAGAGTGGCATTCACGGGAATCGCCGGGCTCGGCCTGGCAGCGAAGATCGCGATCGGTGCGGCGGCGGCGACCGCCGCAGGGCTCACGGGCGTGGGCGCCGCCGGCGCTGCCGGCGTGCTGCCGGCACCGGCGCAAGAGGTCTTCGACGGCGTCACCGGCCAGCAGGAGCCCGGCGGCGAGCACATCAGCGACACGGGCCGCGAGCACCGCGAGTTCGGCCAGCAGACCGCCGAGGATGCTCGCGAGAAGGGCGCCGACCGGCGCGACGCCGCCCACGAGAACGCCGAGGAGAAGCGCCGGGCTGGCCTCGACAAGGCCGCCGAGCACCGCCAGAACGGTGACGCACCGGTCGTGCCCGGCGACGAGGCATCCGAGACCGGTCAGCAGGCCGCCGAAGACGGCGCCGCGAACGGCGAGGAGCACAGCCAGACCGGGCAGGAGACCGCGGACGACGCGGCCTCGGCCGGTGAAGAACGCAGCGGTGACGGCCAGTCGACCGCTGACGACGCGCGTGACGGGGCCCCCACCCCCGAGCGATGAACCTCTGACGTTCTCGCACCCGTCACGACGCGACCGCGAAACGGGCTCCCGACCGGCTGGGAGCCCGTTTCGTGTCTTTGTTTGGGTGCGTGGGCGAGTGAGTGAGTGCGGGTCGGGCGGGTGCGTGCCTGCGGGCGCGCGTGCATGAGTACGGGTCGGTCGGGGGCGAGCGGGCGTGTGCGTGCCGGTCGGTGGGGTCATCGCCCGATTCATTGTCCACAGTTTCGAATATCTCTTCGAACCCGAGCCACTTCCGGGTAGGCTCGGGGTATGGCCGCAGCTGATGCAATACCCGCACTGATCGGGGTTTCAGCTGCGCTCGACGGGGTCGATGCGGTGTGGTCGGGCGCCTTGGCCGCTGGTGCCGCCGGGTCGGTCGACCCGGTCGGCGATGCGCGGTCGATGAGCGACGACGGCCTGGTGCGGGTGACCGAAGCCCTGGGTGAACTCGCTCGGCGTGTGCAGGCATTGCAGGCGCCGGTCGCGGCCGAGCTCGCGGCCCGCTCCCGCACCGGTGCCGACGATGATGTAGCCCGCCGGCACGGGTTCTCCTCGGCCGAACGGTTGATCGCGTCCGCGACGGGTGGCCGGTTCCAAGAGGCGGTCAAGCTCGTCGCGGTCGGTGCGGCGACCGCACCCCGGGCCGCGTTCACGGGTGAGGTGCTGCCGCCGAGGCATCCGCACCTCGCACGGGCAGTATCGTCGGGTGCCGTGTGCGTCGACGCGGCAGATGTGATCCGCCGGTTCCTCGACGGCATCGCGCCGCGCGCCGACCGGGTCGAGCTGTCCGAGGCCGAGGCGTTCCTCGTCGATCGGGCTCCGGTCGTGGGGGTCGACGGGCTGCACCGGCTGGTGAAGCTCATGCAGGCGCGCCTCGACCCCGATGGGGTGAAGCCGCGTGAAGACGAACTGCGGGCGGCGCGCGAGTTCCGCATCTGGGAAGACGAGCACGGCATGATCCGGTTCAAGGGTGCTGCCGACCCCGTCAACGGCGCTCCGATCAAGCTCGCGATCGAGACCCTCGTCGGCGCCGAGCTCCACCGGGCGCGCGACGCGAAGCGCCCGGCTCGGGGTGAGCAGGTCGAGGCTGGAGCGCAGCGACCGTCTCGAAACCCCGCCGGTTGTGACGACGTGGTCGCCGAGCAGCGCACGATCGCCCAGATGAACCTCGACGCGCTCGCCGACATCGCCCGTCACTCGCTCAGCGCGAACGACGGGCCCGTGGCGTTGCGGCAGGCGATGGTCGTGGCCCGCGTCGACGCCGCCGCGCTCGAGTCCGGGCGCGGGCACGGCACGATCGACGGCATCGACCAGCCCGTGTCGATCCCCTCGATCGAGGAGCTCGCGATGTGGGCCGGCATCTCGCCCCTCTACTACGGCGACGGCTGCGAGACGACCCGCCTCGGCCGGTCGCGCCGCCTGTTCTCCCAGGCGCAGAAACTCGTCCTCATCGAACGCGACGGCGGGTGCGCTTGGCCGGGCTGCACTCGACCGCCCTCGCACACCCAAGCGCACCACATCCGGTGGTGGAAGCGCCACCGGGGCCGCACCGATCTCGACAACGGCATCATGCTCTGCGCACATCACCATCACCGCATCCACGACGACGGCTGGGTCATCCTCATCGAGCACGGATTCACCTGGTTCGTGCCGCCGGCGCACCTCGACCCCGACCGCCGACCACGCCCCGGCAACCGACGACTCCCATCGATCGCACCACCACCCCCCGACATCGCTGCCCACCTCGCAAGCGTCGCCGCCTGACCGCGACGATTCCGATGATCCTCGGAATCGTCGAGGAACGCGCCGCCCGGTGGAGCATGCGGCGTGTCGGCGTGTCGGCGTGTCGGCGTGTCGGCCCGCTGCTCGCCAGCTCGCCGGCCCGCCCGGGCGACGGGTCATCACGTACCTCGCTCAGTGACGCACAGCGGGGGTGCCGGCCGGGCTCGAGTGCGTGACCGTGTCGACGGCGGCGAGCCCGCCGGTCGCGAAGGCCGCGACCGCGTCGAGCACGGGGTCGGCGCCGAGTACGCGGACGTGCCCGAACCCCTCGGTCAGGAGCAGGCGCGAGCGATCGCCGTGCGCGGCGTGCAGGCGCACCGACTCGCTCGACGCGACCTCGCGATCGCCGCGATCGTGGGCGACGAGCAACGGCACGCCGTCGGGCAGCGGTGAGCCGACCGCGTCGAAGCGCCGATAGGGGTCGTCGACCTCGGGCAGCACGCGCCGGCTGAATCCGCGCGCGAGCGCGTCGGACGTGGCGGGACGCAACCCGAGCCGCCCCGAGAACGCGTCGACGAGGAAGCGCGCGTCGGCCATGCCGGCGATCGCCGCGACGCCGCCGGTGGCCGTGCCCTCGCGCACCGCCGTGATCGCGGCGAGTGCGCCGAACGAGTGACCGACGATCAGGTGGAATCGCCCGTAGCGCTGCTGCAACGCCTCGATCGCGGCGAGGTAGTCGCGGATGTCGGTGTGACGCCCGGCAGAGTCGCCGTTCGCGGGTGCGTCGAACGCCACGAGTCGAAGGCCCTCGGCGCGCAGCTCGCGCACGATCGGGGCGAACTGCGATGCCCGTCCGCGCCAGCCGTGCACGAGCAGCACGGTGTCGGCGCCGTGCCCCCACGAGTACGCGACGACATCGCGGCCGCGAACACGAAGACGACCGCGTTCGGCGCGCTCGTGCACGGCGCGGTCGTGTTCGCGAACGGACAGCGCCGGCCGCACCCGGCGGAAGAGCGGTAGCGCGACCTGCGCGGCGAGCCCGGGCGAGATGCGATCGGCGGCGCGGATGGCGGCGGCATGGGCGGTGAGTGCTGCAGGCATGGTGGCCTCCGAGTGGCTTCCGGCGAGGCATCCGCCGCGTTCGAAGCAGACGCCAACAATGAATACGAACGATCGTACGCCCACTATACGCACGATCGTGCGTAAAATCGAGAGCATGAGCGGAACGGATGTCGCGGTCGACGGCCGCCGGGCGCGGGGGGATGCCTCGCGCCGGGTGGTGCTCGGCCACGCCGTCGACCTCGCCTCGATCGAAGGGCTCGACCAGCTGTCGATCGGTCGCATCGCGATCGCCGCGAGCGTGAGCAAGTCGAGCATCGCGACGCTCTTCGGCAGCAAGGAGAAGCTGCAGCTCGCCGCCGTCGAGGCGGCCCGCGAGCGCTACTTCGCGACCGTCATCGCCCCCGCCCGTGAGAAGCCGCGCGGGCTGACACGGGTCGTCGCACTGCTCGATCGCGTCGTCGCGTACTCGCACGACCGCGTGTTCCCGGGCGGGTGCTTCTTCTCAGCCGCGGCGGCCGACTTCCACGCGAAGCCCGGCGTCGTGCGCGACGCGATCACCGCGCAGCTCGACGACTGGCTCGGCTACCTCGCGGTGCAGGTGCGGTACGCGGCCGACGCCGGCGAGCTCGTCGGCATCGTCGAGACCGACGATGCCGACCAGTTCGCCTTCGAGGTGCAGGGCGTCTTCGAGTGGATGAACCAGCTCGCCGTGATCCGCGACTCCGACGAGCCGTACGTGCGTGCCAGGCGCGCGTTCCGCGCCCGGCTCGTCGCGATCGGTGCCGACCCGGCCGTCGCCGATCTCGTGCTCGAACCGGGCGCCGCGATGCGCTGACGGTGGCGGTACTACTCGCCCTGCGGGGCGAGCGCCGCGACGATGGGGTGATCGAAGTCGAGCGTGCCGGTCTTGGCGGCGCCGCCCGGCGATCCGAGCGGCGCACCGCCCGACGCGCCACCGGGCGTGATCTCGAAGAACTCGACGTTGGCCTTGTAGTAGTCGGACCACTCGTCGGGCAGGTCGTCTTCGTAGTAGATCGCCTCGACCGGGCAGACGGGCTCGCACGCGCCGCAGTCGACGCACTCGTCGGGGTGGATGTAGAGGGATCGTTCGCCCTCGTAGATGCAGTCGACGGGGCACTCGTCGATGCACGCCTTGTCCTTGACGTCGACGCAGGGCAGCGCGATGACGTAGGTCACGACAGCGCCAGCACGTCGTCGCGCGAGATCGCCACCTGCTCCTCACGGGGCACGACCTTCACGCGTTCGCGAACGACGCCGGCGTACCGCTCGGGCGCCTCGAACGACTCGCCGAGCCCGCGCTCGTGCGCGTCGAGGGCGAGCCAGCCCTGCCAGCTCGTGTGCTCGACCCCGCGGGCGTCGAGCAGGTCGAGGATCTCGGTGCCGTCGGCCGCGTCGATGGCGGGCGCGGCGAGCACGCCGGCCTGCGCGTCCGCGACGAGGTTGGTGATCGTCTCGAGCGCGTCGCCCTTCGTGTGGCCGATGAGTCCGACCGGGCCGCGCTTGATCCATCCGGTCGCGTAGACGCCCGGGATCGACTCGCCCGAGGCATCCACGACCCGCCCGCCCTCGTTGGGGATGACCGCAGCCCGCTCGTCGAACGGCACGTCGCGGATCGGCGAGCTCGCGTAGCCGACGGCCCGGTACACGGCCTGCACCGGGTATTCGACGAACTCGCCCGTGCCCTCGACCGAACCGTCGCCGACCGGTCGGGTGCGCTCGAACCGGATCGCCTCGACCTTGCCGTCGCCCGTGATCTCGGCGGGCGAGTGCAGGAAGTGCAGGTGCAGGCGGCGCGACGCGGTGCCGGCGCCGGTCGAGCCGGGGCCCGTGCGCCAGCCGTTCAGGGTGCGGGTCATGACCTTGACCTGGTTGTTCGAGGCGTGCAGCGCCTCGGCATGCGCGTCGCCCTCGGCGCGCTCGAAGTCGTCGTCGTACACGACGATGTCGACGTCGGGCACCTCGCCGAGCTCGCGCAGCTCGATCGGGGTGAACTTCACGTGGCCCGGTCCGCGCCGGCCGAACACGTGCACGTCGGTGACGGGGGATGCCTCGAGCCCGGCGAGCACGTTGGCGGGGATGTCGGTCGAGAGGATGTCCTTCGGGTGCTTCGCGAGCACGCGGGCGACGTCGAGCGCGACGTTGCCGTTGCCGATGACCGCGATCTCGCGCGCCTCGAGCGGCCACGAGCGCGGCACATCGGGGTGTCCGTCGTACCAGGCGACGAAGTCGGCGGCGCCGTACGAGCCGGGCAGGTCGATGCCGGGGATGTCGAGCGGGGCGTCGCGCAGGGCGCCGGTCGCGAAGATCACGGCGTCGTAGCGCTCCTGCAGCTCGCCGACCTCGACGTCGCGGCCCACCTCGACGTTGCCGATGAGGCGGATGTCGCCCGCATCGAGCATCTCGTGCAGCGAGTTCACGATGCCCTTGATGCGCGGGTGGTCGGGCGCGACCCCGTAGCGGATGAGGCCGTAGGGTGCCGGCAGCGACTCGAACAGGTCGATCGCGACCTCGCCGCCCTGCTCGGCGACCTGGCGGCGGAGGATGTTGCCGGCGTAGATGCCGGCGGGGCCGGCGCCCACGATCGCGACGCGGAGGGAGAGGGTCATTGCTGCGAGGCCTTTCGGGTTGTGCTGGGGGAGAGCGCTTCGGGTGCGTAGGGGCTGAGCGTCACGACGTCGCCGACCACGACCACCGCGGGCGACCGCACGCCTCGGCGCGCCGCCTGCAGGGCGATCGAGTCGAGCGTTCCGACGGTGACGCGCTGCCTCGGGCCGTACCCATCTTCCACGATGGCGACCGGGCAGTCGCCGCCGCGCTCGCCGCGGGCGAGTGTGATCGCCGAGTTCGCGAGGGTGCCGATGCCCATGAGGAGCACGACGGTGTGGTCGCGGCCGCCGCCGAGCGCCCGGATCTGGTCATGTCCGGTGACGACCGTGAACGTCGTCGCGAGGCCGCGGTGGGTGAGCGGGATGCCCGCGATCGCCGGCACCGAGATCGCGCTCGTGATGCCCGGCACGACCGCGACGTCGATGCCCGCGTCGCGGCAGAACGCGAGCTCCTCGCCGCCGCGGCCGAAGATGAACGGGTCGCCGCCCTTGAGCCGCACGACCTGCTTGCCCTCGCGGGCGAGGGTGACGAGCAGGGCGTTGATGGCGTCCTGCGGCACGGCGTGATGCCCGGGCAGCTTGCCGACGTCGACGACCTCTGCCCGAAGTTCGACGCCCTCGGCGGCGAGGCCGTCGAGCACGCCGCGGGCGCCGAGCCGGTCGGCCACGATCACGTCGGCCCGCTCGAGCGCGCGCAGGCCGCGGATGGTGAGCAGTCCCGCGTCGCCCGGTCCGGCGCCGACGAGGGTCACGTGTCCGGCGGTCATCGGGTGCCTCCTTGGAGCAGGCCCCGGCGGCGCAGGATCGCGCGCTCGATCGGGGCGAAGACGCAGAGTTCGACGAGGATGCCGACGAAGAGGATCACGAGGATCGCGACGAACACCGCGGAGAGATCGGCGAGCTGGCGTCCCTGGTCGAGCAGCGCGCCGAGCCCGAACCCGATCGACCCGCCGGTCGCGATGATCTCGGCGGCCATGAGCGAGCGCCACGAGAACGCCCAGCCCTGCTTGAGCCCGCCGACGTACCCGGGCAGCGCCGCGGGCAGCACGACGAGCGTCGCGAGCTGCGCGCGATTCGCGCCGAGCACGCGGCCGACCCGGCGCAGCTGCGGCGGCACCTGGTTCACGCCCGAGATGAGGCCGTTGACGATCGAGGGCACGGCCCCCATGAGGATGACGAAGTAGACGGTCGCGTCGGAGAGCTGGAACCATATGATCGCGGCCGGCACCCAGGCCACCGACGGCAGCACCTGCAGGCCCGAGATGAACGGGCCGAGCGCGCGGCGCAGCCAGTCGACCTCGGCGAGCAGCAGGCCGATCGGCGTGCCGATGACGACGGCAATGAGGAAGCCGATCACCCCGCGCTCGAGGCTCGTCACGACGGCGAGCTGCAGCCGGCCGCTCTCCCACGCGGCGCCGATCGCGGTGAACACGTCGACCGGGCCGGGGTAGAGGTCGGGGCGCGGGCTCGCGACGACGGTGTAGACCTGCCAGGCGACGAGCAGCGCACCGAACAGGATGACGGGCGGCAGTACGCTCGACGCGAACCGGCGCCAGCGCGACTCGCGCCGGGTCTCGTCGGTCTGCAGGCGGTCGAGCCCGGCGGCGAGCTCGCGCAGTTCGGCTTCGTCGGGCGACGAGGACGCCTCGCGCTCGACGAGCTCGGGGAACGGCATCGAGCCGGCGGGGAGGTCTGACCCCGCGCCCGCCGGTCGAGTAGCGCCCGACGAAGGAGGACGCGTATCGAGACCCGGTGAGTCGATCGCGGGACGAGTGGTCTCGATGCGCGTCGCCTCCGGCGGCGCTACTCGACCGGCGGTCTGGATGTCATGCGGCATTGCGGGCGATCTCCTTCCGCAGGCGCTCGGTGATCTCGATCGAGACCGCCGAGACCTCGGGGCTCTCGATGCGGCGCGGGCCCGAGGCATCCAGCCGCCATTCCCCGGCAACGCGGCCCGGGCGACTCGAGAGCAGCACGACGCGTTCGCCGAGGCGGGCCGCCTCGCGCACGTTGTGGGTGACGAACACGATCGTGCGGCCGGTCTCGCGCCAGACCCGCTCGAGCTCCTCGTGCAGGAGGTCGCGGGTGATGGCGTCGAGCGCGGCGAACGGTTCGTCCATGAGCAGCACCTTGCGGTCCTGCGCGAGCGCCCGGGCGAGGGCGACGCGCTGGCGCATGCCGCCCGAGAGCTCGTGGGGCCGCTTCTCGGCGGCGTCGGCGAGGTTGACGACGTCGAGCAGCTCGAGCGCCTTCGCGCGGCGTTCGGCCCGCGGCACCCCGCGCAGCTTCAGCGCGAGCTCGACGTTGCGACGGGCGCTCAGCCACGGCATGAGCGCCGACTCCTGGAACATCACGGCCGCGCCGTCGGCGGGCACCTCGATGGTGCCTGTCGACGGGCGGTCGAGTCCGGCGATGAGGTTGAGCAGGGTCGACTTGCCGCAGCCCGATGCGCCGAGCAGGCAGACGAACTCCCCCTCTTCGACGTGCAGCGTCACGTCGTCGAGCACGAGCGGGGCGCGCTCGCCGAAGCGCTTGCCGAGCCCGTCGATGCGGATGACCGTCTGCCTGCTCATGCGCTCACTCCGTGCCGAGTCCGGCGGCCGAGACCGGCTCCTCGCCGCGCGCTTCGAGCACGCGGTTCAGGATCGCGAGGTCGAACAGCCCGTCGATCGAGCCGTCCTTCGCCGTACCGGCGGCGACGCCGTTCGCGAGCACCTCCTCGAAGGTGTCAGCGACGGGGTCGACCGTGAACCGGACGTGCTCGAGCGAGCGCGCGAGCACCTCGTCGCCCAGCGGCTTGCCGGTGTCGGCCTCGAGCTGGGCGTTGATGTCCTCGGCGGCCTGCTCGGGCTCGTCCTCGATGAACTGCACGGCGTCGGCGTGGCCCTCGACGAGCGCCTCGACCGTCGCCGGGTGGTCGGCGAGGAACTGCTTCGAGACGAGCAGCACCGTGGTCGGGAAGTCGCCGTCGTCCCACAGGTCGGCCTCGTCGACGAGCACGTGCGCGCCGCCGTCGATGATGAGTCGCGACACCCACGGCTCGGGCAGCCAGGCCCCGTCGAGGTCGCCCTGCTGGAAGAGCGTGAGCGTCTGCGAGTTCTCGGTCGGGGTGACGTGCACGTCGCCGCCGCCCTGGGTGTCGGTCGTGTAGCCCTCGTCGGCGAGCCAGGTCCGCAGCGCGACGTCCTGCGTGTTGCCGAGCTGGGGGCTCGCGAGCGTCGTGCCCTCGAGGTCGGCCGGGTCGTCGATGCCGTCGGCGACGACGAGTGCGGCGCCGCCCGAGGCGACCCCCGACACGACGACGGCCGACTGGCCGCCGCTCTTGACGAAGGTGTTGATCGCCGGGTTGGGGCCGATGTAGGCGGCGTCGATCGCGCCCGCCGACAGCGCCTCGACGGCGGCCGGTCCGGCGTTGAAGATCTCGGTCGAGAGCTTCGTGTCGCCGAGCGCGTCCTGCAGCAGGCCCTCCTGCAGGCCGACCAGTGCCGGCGCGTGGGTCACGTTCGCGAAGTAGCCGAGTCGCAGCTCCTCGGCGGGGGTGCCGCCGAGCGCCTCGTCGGAGTCGGCCGGCGGGGCTCCCGCGGCCGATGAGGCGCAGCCGGTCATCATGACCGCGGCCAATCCAAGAACGGTGAGTGCAAGAGTGGTGCGGGTCTTCACGGTGTCGCCTCCTTTGTATGGTTCGTGCAGATGGTGGTGCGGTGGCCCCGGGGCCGGGGCCGGGTGCGCCCCGTGGGGCGCCCCGTCAGGCGGCCGAAGCTCGCGCCGGGCTGTGCGTGCCGGCGGCGAGCGTCGCTCCGTCCTGCGGGTGGATGACGAGGAATGCGCCGCTGCGACGGTGCACGGCGTAGTCCTCGAAGGGCAGCTCCGCCGCGAGGCGGAGGGTGACCCGGCCGATGTCGTTGGCGTCGAGCCGGTCGGCGGGTTCGGTCGCGAGGGTGTCGAGGTTGCGGCGGCCCTCGACCGCGGCGACGAGCGCCTGCACGGTCGCGGTGCCGAACTTGACGAGCACGCGGGCGCCCGGTGCGAGCGGGCGGGCGTCGAGCTGGAACAGCTCGGCGTCGATCTCGCGGCGGCCGGCGGGCAGGGTTCCGGATGCCGCGATCACGGCGCCGCGCGCGGCGTCGAGCTCGTCGGCGAGGCGCAGCGACACCGACTGCGGCGCACGTGCCTCGTCGAGCGGGCCGTCGGCGGTGTCGATCGCGACGACCGTCGTGGTCGCACCGCCCGGGAACACGGCGACCTCGTCGCCGACCCGCACGGTGCCGCTCGACACCTGCCCGGCGAACGCACGGTAGTCGCGGAACCGGTCTTCGGCCCCGGGCTGCGCCGCGACGGCGGGCGCGAGGGCGCCCTGCGGGCGCAGCACGAGCTGCACGTCGAGCCGGAACGCCTCGAGCGAGCTCTCGATCTCGTCGACGGTCGGCAGCGTCTCGAGCAGTTCGAGCAGGGCCGGCCCGTCGTACCAGGGCGTGTTCGGCGAGCGGTCGACGACGTTGTCGCCCTCGAGCGCCGAGACGGGGATGACGTGCACCCCGGGCAGGCCGAGCTCGCGGGTGACCTCGAGCACCTCGGCGGCCACGGCCGCGTAGGCTGCGGCGTCGTAGCCCTGCAGGTCGATCTTGTTGACCGCGACGATCACGTTCGGCACGCGCAGCAGCTGCACGACCGAGAGGTGACGGCGGGTCTGCTCGAGCACGCCCTTTCGCGCGTCGATGAGCAGCACGACGACGTCGGCCGTCGTCGCCCCGGTGACCATGTTGCGGGTGTACTGCACGTGCCCGGGGCAGTCGGCGAGGATGAACGAACGGCGACCCGTCGAGAAGTAGCGATAGGCCACGTCGATCGTGATGCCCTGCTCGCGCTCGGCGCGCAGGCCGTCGGTGAGCAGCGCGAAGTCGAAGCCGCCGGCGTCGCCGCCGAAGCCGCGCTCGCGGCTCGTGCGGGCGACCTGCTCGAACTGGTCGGCGAGGATCGCCTTCGAGTCGTGCAGCAGGCGGCCGACGAGCGTCGACTTGCCGTCGTCGACCGAGCCGGCCGTCGCGAAGCGCAGCAGGGTGCTGCTGGTGTGCTCGCCCATCAGAAGTACCCGTCCTTCTTGCGGTCTTCCATCGCCGCCTCCGAGATGCGGTCGTCGGCGCGGGTCGCCCCCCGCTCGGTGAGCGTCGACTCGGCGACCTCGCGAACGACGGCCGCGACATCCACGGCGTCGGACTCGACCGCACCCGTGCAGCTCATGTCGCCGACCGTGCGGTACCGCACGGTGCGGAGCTCGACGTGCTCGTCGGGGCGGGGCTGCGAGAACTCGCCGACGCCGCGCCACATGCCGTCGCGGCGGAACACCTCGCGCTCGTGCGCGAAGTACAGCGGCGGCAGCTCGATGCCCTCGCGCTCGATGTACGCCCAGACGTCGAGCTCGGTCCAGTTCGAGATCGGGAAGGCGCGCACGTGCTGGCCGGGGGTGTGCCGGCCGTTGTAGAGGTTCCAGAGCTCAGGGCGCTGGTTGCGCGGGTCCCACTGGCCGAACTCGTCGCGCAGCGAGATGATGCGCTCCTTGGCCCGCGCCTTGTCCTCGTCGCGGCGGGCGCCGCCGAAGACCGCGTCGTGCCTGCCCGCGGCGATCGCGTCGAGCAGCGGCTGCGTCTGCAGGGGGTTGCGGGTGCCGTCGGCGCGCTCGTGCAGGCGGCCGTCGTCGATGTAGCGCTGCACCTCGGCGACCTCGAGTCGCAGGCCGAGTCGCTCGACCGTGCGGTCGCGGAACGCGATCACCTCGGGGAAGTTGTGCCCCGTGTCGACGTGCAGCACGGGGAACGGCACGCGGCCCGGCCAGAACGCCTTCGTCGCGAGGTGGAGCACGACGACCGAGTCCTTGCCGCCCGAGAACAGCAGCACGGGCCGCTCGAACTCGGCGACGACCTCGCGGATGATGTGGATCGCCTCGGCCTCGAGCAGGTCGAGGGCGTCGAGGCCCCTCGCCGGGGCGGTGGCAGTGCCGGTCAAGAACGTGTCGGTCATAGGTGCAACCCGCATTCCGTCTTGTCGAGGCCGGCCCAGCGGCCCGACCGGGGGTCTTCGCCCGCGGCGACGGGCTTCGTGCACGGCTCGCAGCCGATCGAGGGGTAGCCCTCGGTCAGCAGCGGGTTCACGGTCACCCCGAACGCGGCGGCGTGGTCGATGAGGTCGTCGAAGCTCCAGGCGGCGAGCGGGTTGACCTTCACGAGGCCGTTGCGCTCGTCCCATGCGACGAGCGGCGTGTCGGTGCGGGTCGGCGCCTCGTCGCGGCGCACGCCCGTGAACCAGAGTTCGTAGCCCGCGAGGGCGTCCTGCAGCGGGGCGACCTTGCGCATCGCGCAGCAGGCGCCCGGGTCGCGGGCGAAGAGGTCCTTGCCGTGCTTCGCGTCCTGCTCGGCGACGGTGAGCTCGGGAAGCACGTCGACGATGCGCACGTCGAGCGACGCGGCGACGCGGTCGCGGGTCTCGATCGTCTTCTGGAAGTGGTAGCCGGTCTCGAGGAACAGCACGTCGACGCCCGGCAGCGACTGCGCGACCACGTGCGGCAGCACGGCGTCGGCCATCGAGCAGGCGACGGCCGCGGCATCCACGTCGAAGTTGCGCGCCACCCAGGCGATCACTTCGTAGGCGGATGCCTCGCCGTCGGCGAGGCTCCGGAGCTCGGCGTTCCCCGCCTCGGCGAGGGCGCGGAGCGCGGCGGCGTCGCGCTTCGTGGTGGCGCGCGGGGCGAGCGAGACGCTCATCGCAGTTCTTCCTCCTCGGCGCGGTGGGCCCACTCGGCGAAGGTCTCGTCGGCTGCAGTATCGCGCTGCTCGAGGAACCGGCGCACGACCTTCTCGACGTAGTCGGCGAGGCCGTCGGCGGTCACCTTGAGGCCGCGCACGGTGCGGCCGGTGCCGGCCTCCTCGCGCGTCGTCGACGCGAGCCCGCCGCCGAGGTGCACCTGGAAGCCGGGGGTCTGGCCGCCGTCGCCGTCGGGCAGCAGCTGCCCCTTGAGGCCGATGTCGGCGGTCTGGATGCGGGCGCACGAGTTCGGGCAGCCGTTGACGTGCAGGCTGATCGGGTGCGGCAGCTCGATGCCCGCGAGGCGCTCCTCGAGGGCGATCACGGCGTCGGTCGCGGTCTGCTTCGTCTCGACGATCGCGAGCTTGCAGAACTCGATGCCCGTGCAGGCGATCGTGCCGCGGCGGATGAGGCTCGGTCGCGCCTGCAGGCCGAGCTCGTCGAGGCCGGCGACGACCCGCTCGACGTGCTCCTCGTCGATGTCGAGCAGCACGACCTTCTGGTGCGGGGTCGTGCGCAGCCGGCCCGAACCGACCGAGTCGAGCAGGTCGGCGAGGCGGGTGAGCGTCGTGCCCGAGATGCGGCCGACGAAGGGCGTCGCGCCGATGTAGAAGCGGCCGTCCTTCTGCTTGTGCACCCCGACGTGGTCGCCCTGGGCGAGCGGCTTCGGTGCGGCGGGGCCGTCGGGCAGCGGGTTCTCGAGGTACTCGGTCTCGAGCACCTGCCGGAACTTCTCGGCGCCCCAGTCGGCGACGAGGTACTTGAGTCGGGCGCGGTTGCGCAGGCGCCGGTAGCCGTAGTCGCGGAAGATCGAGGTGACCCCGAGCCACACCTCGGCGACCCGCTCGGGCGCGACGAAGGCGTTCAGGCGCACCGCGAGGTGGGCGTTCGTCGACAGGCCGCCGCCGACCCAGAGGTCGTAGCCGATGCCGAGCTCGGGGTGCTCGACCGCGACGAACGCCACGTCGTTGATCTCGTGCACGACGTCCTGGCTGGGGTGGCCCGTGATCGCCGACTTGAACTTGCGCGGCAGGTTCGCGAGCTCGGGGTCGCCGATGTAGCGCTCCTGGATCTCGAAGATCTGCGGCGTCGGGTCGATGAGCTCGTCGGCCGCGATGCCGGCGACCGGCGAGCCGAGGATGACGCGGGGCACGTCGCCGCACGCCTCGGTCGTCGACAGGCCGACGCCTTCGAGCCGGCGCCAGATCTCGGGCACGTCCTCGACTCGGATCCAGTGCAGCTGGATGTTCTGCCGGTCGGTCAGGTCGGCCGTGTCGCGTGCGAACTCGGTCGAGATGCCGCCGATGACGCGCAGCTGCTCGGTCGAGAGCTGACCGCCGTCGATGCGCACGCGCAGCATGAAGAACTCGTCCTCGAGCTCGTGCGGCTCGAGGGTCGCGGTCTTGCCGCCGTCGATGCCGGGCTTGCGCTGCGTGTACAGGCCCCACCAGCGGAAGCGGCCGTGCAGGTCGGTGCCGTCGATCGACGAGAAGCCGCCCTTGGCGTAGATCGTCTCGATGCGCTCGCGCACGGCGAGGCCGCCGTCCTCCTGCTTCCACTGCTCGTTGGCGTTGAGGGGCTCGGTGCCGTCGACCTTCCACTGGCCGTTGGGGCGGTTGGCGCCGGGGCGGGCGGGGCGGCCTTCGGGGCGCGCGGCGCGCTCCGGCCGTGCCGGTCGCACCGTCTCGCTCAGCGTCACGAGAGCCTCCTGATGGGTCGAAGCGACGATGGATGTCTCGCCGCTGAGCCGACGTTAGGCGAGGCATCCTCGGGCGGCACCTTCGTGACGGCGGCGCCCGTCACGTTGCGTCACGGCCCGTCGCACGGCGCCGCATTGCGTCACATGCTTGACAGGCGATGCCCGAACCAACGCCAGAGCATCGGCGCGGTCGAGATCAGGAGGATCGCGAACAGCGTCTGGTTCACGACGCCGAACAGTGGGATGCCGATGGTCGCGAACACGGTCCAGTTGACGGCGATGTCGACCAGGATCACGACGAGCGCGAGCACGATGCCGGCGCGGCGCCGCCGCGCGAGCAGCACGGCAGTGATGGGGTCGAGCACGGTGAGCGACATCCAGAACACCCGCGTGCCGAGCGGGAACTCGGCGTAGGTGTCCGCGCCGCCGAGCACCAGGTCGGTCACATGGGTGGTCGTGCCGATGAGGAAGCCCGCGATCCAGGCGATGAGGATCACGATGCGAAGTGTGTCGGAACGCTTCCGGGGCACGGGCCCAGCATAGGGACGGGGCGGGCGGGACGCCGGTTTCGAGACGGGCGCTGCGCGCCCTCCTCAACCGGCCCGCCAGCCGCTATCGTGAGCGCATGCCGACCGCCGCTGGTACCGGGATGCCCCTGCGGGACTACCGCGTGCATCGCTACGTCAACGCGTTCTGCCCGCGGTGCCACGAGGAGGATCCCGAGCGGCCCCTCGCCGAGGTCGCCCGGCTGTCGGGCTGGCTCGCGATCCGCGACGGCCGGGTGTGGCTCGAGCGCGGCTGCCCGACGCACGGGCTCGTGACCACGATGTACGACGAGTCGCCCGAGATCATGCAGTACCTCGAGCAGTGGACCGCCCCGACGAAGGTGCACACGCCCGACCTCGCCGGCAACTTCAAGCCCGTGCCGTCGGCCTACGAAGACGGTCTGCCCGAGATGCAGACGCAGCACACGTGCATCCTGCTCGAGGACCTCACCGACCACTGCAACCTGCGGTGCCCCACGTGCTTCGCCGAGTCGGGCCCCGCGGCGACCGCGGTCGCACCGCTCGCCGAGGTGCTCGCCTCGGTCGACGCGAAGCTCGCTCGCGAGAACGACCGCATCGACGTGCTCATGCTCTCGGGCGGCGAGCCGACGCTCTACCCGTGGCTCGAGCAGCTGCTCGACCACCTCGTGGCGCGCCCGGTCGTGCGCATCCTGCTCAACTCGAACGGGTTGCGCATCGCGCAGGACGACGCCCTCGTCGAGACCCTCAAGAAGCACCGCGAGCGCGTCGAGGTCTACCTGCAGTTCGACGGCGAGAGCGCGCAGGCCTCCGCGTACCACCGCGGCGCCGACATCCGCCGCTTCAAGGACCGCGCGCTCGAGCGCCTGTCGGAGGCGGGCGTCTTCACGACCCTCACGATGACCGCGGCGCTCGGCGTCAACGACGGCGAGATCGGCGCGGTGATCCGCCGCGCGATGACGACGCCGTACGTCGGCGGCGTGACCATCCAGCCGGTCTTCGGCTCGGGCCGGTCGGCCGGTATCGACCCGAACGACCGGCTCACGCACACGGGTGTGCTCGCCCGGCTCGAGGCGCAGACCGACGGCGAGGTCACCTGGCGCGACCTCACCGCGCTGCCGTGCAGCCACCCGCACTGCTGCTCGGTCGGCTACCTGCTGAAAGACGACTCGGGCACGTGGAACTCGCTCACCGCGCTCGTCGGGCACGACCGGCTGAAGGAGTTCCTCGACCTCAACCCCGACCTCATCGCGAACCGCATCGCCGACAGCAACATCAACCAGGCCCTGAAAGACAGCGTCAAGCAGTCGCTGCTCGACCTGCTGAGCGAGCAGTCGTCGCTCTCGCACCCGTCGATCGGCTCGCTGTGGAAGGACATCTGCACGGGCTGCGACCTCGGCATCGGCACGCTCACGCAGCTCGCGAGCTCGGCGCTGCCGGGGCAGCACAAGCGGCTGCGGCGGTTCCTCGGCGAGCGGGTGAAGCGCATCACGGTGAAGCCGTTCATGGACATCAACACGATGATCGAGGAGCGGCTCACCCAGTGCTGCGTGCACGTCGCGACGGTCAACGCCGAGACCTCCGCCCACCAGTGCGCGCCGTTCTGCGCGGTGCAGGCGTGGGCGCCGCTCGGACGGACGAGGATCTCGACCGCCACCGGTTCGGCCGCGGCATCCGGTGCTCGAAGCGGTCCGGCGGGCGCTGCGGCGGCCGGCGGACGACGGCAACTGCCGGTCACGGTCGCGTGAGCTGACGGACGGGGGAGCGGGCATGACGAGCGCGGGCGACGAGTTCGGCACCTGGGATGCCGCGGGACTGAACCGCTTCGACGAGACGGTGGGCGTGCCGCCGGCGCCCGCGCCGTACGACCCGCTGCGGCTCTGCGTCTTCACGACGATCGCGCTCATCACCTGCGTGCTCGGTCCCGTCGCGCTCGCCGGGTTCGCCGGCATCGCGATCGCGGGCTATGCGAAGGCCCGTCGCGCGGGCCTCCTGCGGTCGAAGTGCAAGTTGGGCGACACCCGAAACGTGCTCGCCTACCTCATCGTCATCGAGGTGCTCGCGCTCGTCGCCATCCCGTTCTGGGTCATGCTCTGGGCGCGGGTCTGGAGCTGAGCGCATGTATCCGACGCTGCCCGATCTCCTCGGCTGGGGACCGCCGATCGACACCCACTCGTTCTTCGTGGCCATCGCCATGCTCGCGGCCGGACTCGTCTTCGTCGTCGAGTCGCGGCGGCGCGGCCAGACCGACGCGCGCGTCGCCGCCCTCGTGCTCGGCGCGCTCGCCGGTGCCGCGATCTTCTCGCGGCTCGGCACCTGGGTGCGGCACCTCGACCCGGCGCAGAACCTCGACCTCGTCACGCAGCTGACCCAGGGCAACGCGTCGGTGCTGAGCGCCCTCGTCGGAGCATGGCTCGGCGTGCACGTCGCGAAGCGCCTGGTGAAGTACCCGTTGCGCACGGGCGACCTCTTCGCGCCGGCTGTCGCGCTCGCCATGGCGATCGGCCGGTTCGGATGCCTCTACACCGAGCTGCCCGGAACGCCGACGGGTGCCGGCTGGGGCATCGTGCTCGACGAGGCGGCCGCCGCCCGGGTCGGCGGACCGGCGGGGGTGCCGCTGCACCCGAGCTTCGTGTACGAGATCGTCTTCCAGGCGGTCGCGTTCATCGCGCTGTGGTTCTGGCTGCGGCACCGGCCGATCGCCGCGGGCGAGACGCTCACGATCTACATCGCGGCGTACGCGATCTTCCGCTTCTTCGTCGAGTTCGTGCGCGGCAACGAGGCCGCGTGGATGGGGCTCACCCGTCCGCAACTGTTCCTGCTGGTCACGATTCCGCTCCTGCTGGCCCGCCTCGCCTGGAAGGCGTCGCGCGGCCGGTTCATCGCCGAACACGAGAGGGTGGCCGTCCATGGCACCGGATCCTGAAGAGCCGAAGCCCGAAGAGCCCGCGCCTGAGGAGTCCGCGCCGCGGGAACCGGCGCCCGATGAGGCGGCCTCGCCGGTTCCGCCGCCCGAGGCGCCGCAGCCGCAGCCGCAGCCGCCCGCGGACGCCACGCCTCCTCCGCCCACCGGGGCGACGGCCCCGATGTCCCCGACGCCGTACGGCCCGCCGCCCGGCGGCGCACCGGTACCGCCGCCCTACGACCCGTCGGCCGTCCCGCCGCGGGCCGGCCTCAGCACGGGAGCCGGCATCGGCATCGGGGTCGGCATCGGCTGCGGTGCGCATGTGGTCGCCGGCGTGCTGATGCTCGCGACGCTCTTCATCGGCAGCAACCTGCAGGGCCCGGCCTTCCTCGGCATCACCTGGCCCTTCCTCCTCGTCGCGCTCGCCGCGATCGTGATGCTGTTCTTCAAGAAGACCCGCGGCATCGCGATCGGCATCCTCATCGTCGCGGCCGCGGCGTGGATCGTCGTGCTCGGCCCGTGCCTCGGCATGGTCGGCATCTGATCGGAGGGTCTCGCCGCACGCCGAGGGTCGTCGGGCTACTCGCGCATCGCGCCTGCCGCGGCGTCGTACCGGTCGAGCACGATCTCGACGAGCTCGGGCGGCGTCACCGCATCGGGCACGAGCAGCGGATCGGTGACGACATCGGCGCCGGCGGTCTCGGCGAGGTCCTGGAAGTACCCCGGGGCGAGCAGGTAGCTCGCGACGACGACGCGCGCGCCCGAGGCATCCGCCCTCGCTTGCGCCACCGCTTCGGGCAGCAGCGGCTCGGCCGCCGAGAGGAACCCGAGCCTGATGTCGCGCCGCGTCACCGCGGCGAGGCGCTCGCGCATGTCGTGGCAGTCGCGCACGGCGCGTGCGTCGCTCGAGCCGGCGACCGAGAGTACGACGGTGTCGTCGTTGCGGACGCCGGCCTCGGCGAGCCGGCGCGCGAGCACGGTCGCGAGCCGGTCGTCGGGCCCGAGCGCGCCCGAGAGCACGACCCGGCGGTCGACGGTCGCCTCGACGGCCTCGGTGAGGTCGACGTGCACGTGGTAGCCCGCCGAAAGCAGCAGCGGCACGACGACGGCGGGCTCGCCCCGCGAAAGCGACGTGAGGGTCGCCGGCACGTCGGGCTGCTCGACGTCGACGTGTCCGAGGCGGGCCGACGGCGCGGCATCCGGATGCCTCGTGCCGAGCGCCTCGGCGACCGCGTCGTGCAGCGCGCGCACCGCTCGTCGCCCTTCGGGCGACGAGGTGCCGTGCGAGATGCCGACCAGTGCGGGAGCGGGCGTCGTCATCGTGACATCGTCGCAGAGCGTCGTTGCATCGGTGTTTCGTGTTGCACCGTGCGACCGGCCCCGGCGTCGGCGGCCGCGCCGCGCTAGCGTTCTCGCATGGCGACCGTCCTGTTCTGCCCGGTGACCTTCAACCTCGCGGAGACGACCCGCATGATCCAGGTCGCACGCGCCCTCGACCCGGTGCACCGCGTCGTGTTCCTCGGCTACGAGACCGACTTCGCCGACCTCGTGCGCGACGCGGGCTTCGAGTACCGCGCCGGCGAGCCCGCCTGGGGCCGCGCCGAGCGCGACCAGGCGATCGCGTTCGACCAGGGCCGGTCGTTCCGCAGTCCGTTCACGCGTGAGCTCGTCGACGCGCGGGTCCGGCTCGAGCGCGAGCTCATCCGCGAGGTCGGGGCCGCCGCCGTCGTCACCGGTTCGAACCTCACCTCGTTCATCTCGGCCAGGGCGGAGGGGGTGCCGCTGTTCTATCCCGTGCCGTTCCCGCTCACGCGGCCGCAGGTCGCGCAGACGCGGCGCATGGGGTTCGTCTCCGGTACCGGACGGCTCGCGCGGGCCGCCGACCTGGTCGCGACATCGGTGTTCCGGTGGATCTACAACTCGGCGCCGCTCGCGCCCAAGGCGTTCACGAGCGTGGCGGAGGCCAACGGCGTGCCGCCCCTGCGCACGGTCTCGTCGCTGCTCACCGCCGACCGCAACCTCGTCACCGAGATGTCGTGGGAGATGGAGGGGTTCGACCTCCCCGACGGGTTCGAGCTCGTCGGCCCGATCTACGCCCACCTCGACGCGCCGTTGCCGTCGATCGTCACCGAGCTCGCGACGGCGCCCGAGCCGCTCGTGTATCTCGGCCTCGGCTCGTCGGCCGACCGGAGGCTCGCGCTCGCCGCAGCTGCGGCGCTCGGCACGCTGCCGGTGAATGTCATCGCGCCGATCGGGCACTACCTCGAGCCGGGCGATCGTGACCGCCTGCCGCGGAACGTGCACGTGACCCCGCTGCTGCCGGCGCACCGGCTCGCCGGGCTCGTCGACGCCGCCGTGCTGCACGGCGGGCAGGGCACGGTGCAGACGGCGTGCGCGACGGGCGTGCCGTTCGTCGGCATGGGGCTGCAGCCCGAGCAGACCTGGCACGTGCGCTCGTGCGAGCGCCGGGGCAATGCGATCGCGGTCCCGCCGAAGCACGTCGGCCGCCCCGAGTTCACCGCGGCCGTGCGCCGGGTGCTCGACGACCCCGCGATCCGCACCGCGGCCGACGAGGTGCGGCGCGCCTACGAGGGTGCCGACGGCGCCGCCGAGTCGGCCCGGCTGATCGAGGCGGCGGTGACGGGTCGCTAGCCCTCGAAGACCAGCGCGAGCGAGGTGTCGCCGCACGGCACCACGACCGCGCCGCCGGGCAGCGTCGTCGACGAGGATGCCGCGGCCGAGGCATGCGGCCCGCCCTCGCGTTCGCGCAGCGGGGCGAGCGCGTCGACGAGACCGTCGAGCCGCAGCAGGGCGCCCGTCGCGCGGCGCGCGTCGGTCGAGGTCACGATGCGGCCGGAGGCGTTCACGAGGGTGCAGGGATGCCCCGACTCGCGCAGCACCGGCAGCAGCTCGCGTTCGAGGCTCGCCACGTACAGGTCGGTGCCCACGAGCCCGACCATCGCGCCGTCGACCTCGACGGGCACGGTGATCGTCACGGTGTAGTCGTCGGTGCAGAGGTAGTCGACGTACGGACCCGTCAGGTGCCGCGTGCCCGTGCGGGCCGGGACGCGCCACCACTCGAGGCCGGTGTAGTCGCGGAACTGCTCGGAGTCGGGATCGCTCACCGCGTCGAGGCGCCGCAGGCCGGCGCCGGTGCCGAACGTGTTCGCACCGCTCAGCCACCACTCGAGATGCCACGGGGCGTCGGCGAGGTAGCCGGGCGCGGCGACGAAACCGGCGCCGGTGATGAGGCTGCCGGGCCGCTCGAGCGCATCGCCCACGAGCTCGGCCACGACGGGATCGAACGCGGCGGCGCTCGGTTCGGGGAGCGCGGCGAGGCCCGCCTCGAGTCGCGCGCGCCAGTCGTCGATCATCGCGAACACGGGGTCGATGGTCGAGGCGATGCGCTCCGCGATGCGGAGGGCGGAGACGTCGACGGTGACGGTCATGGCCTCGGTCCTTTCTGTGGGGGTGGGGATGTCGCTCTCGGAGCCGGTCGACGGGAGCCGGCCGGGCCGCGCTCCCCTCGTCGAGCTCAGGGAACGGGGGCGGGGGATGCCTCGAGGCGGGCCTTCTCGTCGATGAGCCATTCGACGGCGGCGGCGATGTGGTCGGTCGTCGCTCGGCGGGCGCCTGCGGCGTCGACGGCGCGGATCGCCTCGATCACCTCGAGGCGAGCCTGCCTGCTGCGGTCACGATACGCCTGTTCGCGCATGCACAGCCAGAGCAACGGGCCCGCCTCGGCCTGCAGCCGCAGCTCCTCGTGCACGAGCCGGGGCGACTGGCTCACCGCGGCGATCTCGAGCTGGAACCGTCCGATCGCACGGCGGGCGCCGCCCGCGCTCGTGAGATCGGCGCGCGCGTCGATGTCGGCGAGGCTCGTGAGGTCGTCGTCGCTCGCCCGGTCGGCGGCCACCTCGGCCGCCATGCCGGCGATCGCCGCGTAGTGCAGTGAGAGGTCGCGCAGCTCGATGCGGCTGAGCGCCCGTACCCGGGCGTCGAGCATGCGGGCGGCGGCGTCGCGGTCGTGCGTGACGAAGCTGCCGCCGTCGCGGCCGCGACGGGTGAGCACGAGGCCCTTGTCGCGGAGCGCGACGAGCGCCTCGCGGGCGGTGACGACGGCGACGCCGAGCCGCTTCGCGAGCTCGGACTCGCTCGGCAGCCGCTCGCCGTCGCGCAGCACTCCCGCCACGATCGCGTCGGTCAGCCGCTGCTCGACGAGCTCGGCGCGGCCGGCACCGTCGAGCGGCGAGAAGACGACCGCGTGCGTGGCGTCGGCGCGGCCGGTGGCCTGGGGCATTCCCACCCTCCCGTGCTCGCCGTCGTGCAGATCTGTGACACGACCGTAACACGAGGGGCTGGACATTTACATCTGGAGTCATATGATTTGAAACCGACGAACATCTGGTTCCAGATGTTTGATCGCAGCGAAGGCATCGAAGGAGATGTGATGACTGAAGCGCAGCCGGCGATCCGGCTCACCGGGCTCACGAAGGAGTTCGGCGCCGTCACCGCGGTCGACCACGTCGACCTCGAGATCGCGGCCGGCGAGTTCTTCTCGATGCTCGGCCCGTCGGGGTCGGGCAAGACCACCGTGCTGCGGCTCATCGCCGGGTTCGAACAGCCCACGGGCGGCTCGATCGAGCTCTTCGGCGAGGAGGTCACGAAGCGTGCCCCGTTCGACCGCGACGTGAACACCGTGTTCCAGGACTACGCGCTGTTCCCGCACATGAGCGTGCTCGACAACGTCGCGTACGGCCTGCGCGTGCGCGGGCTCGGCCGGAAGGAGCGCAACGAGCGCGCCCGCCGTGCCCTCGCGAGCGTGCGGCTCGAGCAGATGGCCGACCGCAAGCCCTCGCAGCTCTCGGGCGGCCAGCGCCAGCGCGTCGCCCTCGCCCGGGCGACCGTCGTCGAGCCGAAGGTGCTGCTGCTCGACGAGCCGCTCGGCGCCCTCGACCTCAAGCTCCGCGAGCAGATGCAGGTCGAGCTCAAGCAGATCCAGCGCGAGCTCGGCATCACGTTCATCTTCGTGACGCACGACCAGGAGGAGGCGCTCACCCTCTCCGACCGGATCGCCGTGTTCAACGCCGGTCGCATCGAGCAGCTCGGCACCCCCACCGAGCTCTACGAGCAGCCCGTCTCGCGCTTCGTCGCCGACTTCGTCGGAACCTCGAACCTCTTCGGCCCCGAGCACTCCCTCGCGCTGCTCGAGCGCGAGGGCCACCACTCGCTGCGGCCCGAGAAGATGACGGTCTCGACCGACGGCCAGTCGGGCGAGGGCGTGCGCAACGCGGCCGGCACGGTCGTCGAGGCGATCTACCTCGGCAGCGGAGTGCGGCTCGTCGTCGACCTCGACGCCGGCCCGCGGGTGAGCGTGCTCGAGCAGAACGTGCGCGGCCGCGTCCACGACGACGAGCACGGCGACCGGGTCGTCGTCTCGTGGCACGACGACGACGTCGTCGCGGTCGACGGCGCCCCCGTCGGCCCGCAGAACCCGACCCCGACCGCCGCGGTCGGCTCGGTGATGCCGGGGATCTCGGGCTGAGTCATCCCCCTCGAAACCACCAAGAGAAACAGGAGAGCACCATGATGCGGATGCGGAACGCGCGACGAGGCGCCACCGTCGGACTCGCGCTGGCCTCGGTCGCGCTGCTGACCGCCTGCGGTACGTCCGGAGGCGGCGGAGGCGGCGGCGACAACGAGGCCGCGACCGAACTCGGCGAGACCGAGGGCCAGATCTCGATCCTCGCCTGGCCCGGCTACGTCGAGGACGGGTCGAACGACCCGGCGGTCGACTGGGTCACCCCCTTCGAGGAGGAGACCGGCTGCATGGTCACCACCAAGACCTTCGGCACGAGCGACGAGGCGCTCAACCTCATGAAGACGGGCGACTACGACGTCGTCTCGGCCTCGGGCGACGCCTCGCTGCGACTCGTCGCGGGCGGTGACGTCGCGCCGGTCAACACCGACCTGCTCGAGAACTACGACGGGATCTACGACTTCCTGAAGGACCAGGCGTGGAACACCGTCGACGGCGTCAACTACGGCGTGCCCCACGGGTACGGGGCGAACCTGCTCATGTACAACACCGACGTCATCACCGAGGAGCCCACCTCCTGGGACGTCGTGTTCGACAAGTCGGGCGACTACGCCGGCAAGGTGACCGCCTACGACTCGCCGATCTACATCGCGGACGCGGCGCTGTACCTCATGGCGCACCAGCCCGACCTCGGCATCGAGAACCCGTACGCCCTCGACGAGGAGCAGCTCGCGGCCGCCGTCGACCTGCTCAAGCAGCAGCGCGAGAACGTCGGCGAGTACTGGAGCGACTACCTCAAGGAGATCCAGGCCTTCCAGACCGGCGACTCGGTCGTCGGCACGAGCTGGCAGGTCATCCAGAACGTGCTCGAGTCGGAGGGCGCGACGACCGCGGTCACGCTGCCCGAGGAAGGTGCGACCGGCTGGTCGGACACGTGGATGATCTCGTCGGAGGCGAAGAACCCGAACTGCGCGTACGCGTGGCTCGACTACATCTCGAGCCCCGAGGCGAATGCCGCCGCCACGTCGTACTTCGGCGAGGCGCCGTCGAGCGACGCCGCCTGCGAGTTCCGCGAGGACTGCGAGGCGTACCACGCCGGTGACGCCGACTACGCGTCGCAGATCTGGTACTGGACCACCCCGATCGAGGACTGCGTCGACGGTCGCACCGACGTGACGTGCACCGACTACGCCGCCTGGACCTCGGCCTGGCAGGAGATCAAGGGCTGATGACGGCCACCCGTGCGGTGCCCGTCCCGCGTCGCAGTGCGGCGCGGGCGGGCTCCGCCTTCCTCAGCGCGCACCCCCGGGCGCGGCTCGCGCTGCTGCTCAGCGCACCGCTGTTCTGGCTCGGCGTCGTCTACATCGTCGCGCTCGTGCTGCTGCTCGTCACGGCGTTCTGGTCGGTCGACAGCTTCACGGGCGAGATCACCACCGAGTTCACGCTCGACAACATCGTCGAGGTCGTGACCGGCTCGCTGTATCAGACCGTGACGCTGCGCACGATCGGCGTCGCGCTCGCGGTGACGGTGATCGACGTCGCCCTCGCACTGCCGATCGCGTTCTTCATGGCGAAGGTCGCGACCCCGCGCATGCAGCGGGTGCTGCTCATCATGGTGCTCACCCCGCTCTGGGCGTCGTACCTCGTGAAGGCGTACGCCTGGCGGTCGGTGCTCTCGCAGGACGGCATCCTCGAGTGGCTCGTCTCGCCGTTCGGCGGTCACACGCCGGGCTACGGCCTGCCCGCGACGATCATCACGCTGAGCTACCTGTGGCTGCCGTACGTGATCCTGCCCATCTACGCGGGGCTCGAGCGCGTGCCAGACTCGCTGCTCGAAGCCTCGGGCGACCTCGGAGGCAGGACCTGGCCGACGCTGCGGCTCGTCGTGCTGCCGCTCGCGCTGCCGGCCATCATCGCCGGCACGATCTTCAGCTTCTCGCTGTCGCTCGGCGACTACATCACGGTCAACATCGTCGGCGGCACCAGCCAGATGCTCGGAAACCTCGTGTACACGAACGTCGGCGCCGCCAACAACCTGCCGCTCGCCGCCGCGATCGCGCTCATCCCGATCGTGATCATCTTCGGCTACCTCTTCCTCGTGCGCCGCACCGGCGCGCTCGACAACCTCTAGGGGCTCAGGATGCGTCTGTCTCGCCTGTCTCGGACGGTGCTCGGCGTCGTCACCGCGCTGATCCTCGTGGTCGTCTACGTGCCGCTCTTCGTCGTGCTCGTGAACTCGTTCTCGACCTCGACGTCGCTGAACTGGCCGCCTCCCGGCTTCACGCTCGAGTGGTGGGGCAAGGCGTTCCAGAGCGAGGGCGCGCTCGAGGCGGTCGGCACGAGCGTCGGCATCGCGCTCGTCGCGACGGCGGTCTCGCTGGTGCTCGGCACCCTGATCTCGCTCGCGCTGCAGCGCTTCGAGTTCTTCGGGCGCGAGGCGATCAGCCTGCTCGTGATCCTGCCGATCGCGCTGCCCGGCATCATCACCGGTATCGCGCTGAACAACTTCTTCCGCACGATCATGGGCGTTCCGCTCTCGATCTGGACGGTCGTGATCGCCCATGCCACGTTCTGCATCGTGACGGTGTTCAACAACGTGATCGCGCGGCTGCGCCGGCTCGGCACGAGCTTCGAGGAGGCCTCGGCAGACCTCGGCGCCGGCATCTGGACGACGTTCCGGCTCGTGACCTTCCCGCAGCTGCGCTCGGCGCTGCTCGCCGGCGGCCTGCTCGCCTTCGCGCTGAGCTTCGACGAGATCATCGTGACGACGTTCACGGCGGGGTCCGGCGTGACGACGCTGCCGATCTTCATCCTCAACAACATGTTCCGGCCGGCCCAGGCGCCGATCGTCTCGGTCATCGCCGTGGTGCTCGTCGTCGTGTCGATCATCCCGATCTACATCGCCCAGCGTCTCTCCGGCGCGGAGGAACGCCGGCGCTGAGGCATCCCCGTTCGTCTTCGCCGGTTCAGGAGATGGGACGCTGCTCAGGACCCACCAGGGGGAACGCGTCCTGAGCAGCGCTCCATCTCCTGAACGGGGGTGGATGCCTCGGCCGGGCGCGCAATGCGCTCCACCGGCTCCGCCGCGGTGATGGCGGCGGCGCCGCGGGCATGCCAGCATGAGCCAGCCGGAGCGACCGGCGACTCGTGACCCGAGAGGGGCGATCGATGACGATCATCCGCACCGTGCCCGAAGCCGACGCGACCGGCGCCGTCGCCGCGATCTACGCCGACGACGTCGACGAGCTCGGCTACGTCGCGCCGCACACCGCGGCGATGGCGATGAACCCCGAGGCGCTGCACGCCTTCGAGCAGTTGATCCGCTCGGTCGTGCCGACGCTCGGCCTTCGACGGTACGAGCTCGTCACGCTCGCGGCGGCGCGCGGCACCGGGTCGGCACACTGCCGGCTCGCGCACGGCGCGAAGGTGCTCTCGAAGGGACTCTTCGACGAGGCGCAGCTCGAGCGGATCGCCCGCGACTATCGCGACGCGGGGCTCGCCGACGACGAGGTCGCGATGATGGCGTACGCCGAGCAGGTCGGCCGCGACGCGTCGGCGATGACCGAGGCCGATGCGCTCGCGCTGCGCGAGGCCGGCTTCGGCGATCGCGAGATCGTCGACATCACGATCGCCGCGTCGGCGCGGGTGTACTTCGGAAGCGCGCTGCAGGCGCTCGCCGTAGACGTCGACGCGCCGCCGATGCTCGGCCCGGCCGTGCGGGCCGCGCTCGATCCGCGCTGAGGAGGGGCGACGCCCCGCCCGACGGTCAGAAGCTCGTGACCAGCTCGCCGAGCACGTCGGCGACCTTCGTCGGGTCGGTGGCGTCGTAGAACTGCGCGCCCGTGGCGGTCGAGATCTCGCGCAGGCTCGCCGTGTCGGCGTTCGCGCCGTAGGCGAGGGTGAAGACCAGCACGGGCGTGTCGTCGTGCATGCGCTCGAGGTCGGCGAGCATCTGCTTCTTCGTCGTCGTGCCGGGACCGAGCGTCTCGTTCTTGCCGTCGCTGAGCAGCACGATCGCGTTGATGCGCTCGGGGTCCCACGCCTCGGCGCGTTCCTTCGCGAAGCTGTCGACCGCGGCGTAGAGCGGCGTGAACTCGATGGGCTTGAGCCCGCCGAGCGCCTCGAGGAACTTCGTCCGCTCGGTGCGAGCGTCGGCGACGGGGCTCACGAGGCCGGGCGTGATCGGGCCGTCGTCGACGGCGCTGAACGCGGCGAGGCCGATGTTGTCGCCCTTGGTGAAGTGGCCGAGTGCCTTCTCGATGGCGGCCTTCGCGGCGGCGAGCTTGGTGTCGCCGGTCGCGATCTTCTCCTCCATCGAGCCCGACACGTCGACCAGGAACAGGACCTCGGCGCGCTTGCGCACGTCGGGGAAGGTGCTGTCGATCGCGGCGAGCATCTCCCGGCCGGGGAACGCGAGCGCGCCCGACGGCCGCTCGGGGAGAAGCCCGACCTCGCTGACGACGGGGTCGAGCTCCCCGTTGAGGTCGTGGTAGCCCGAGGCGCGCACGATCTGCTGCCCCTGCTTCGTGCCCGCGAACCGGAGCAGGTCGGCGGCCGCCTCCTTCTCGGATGCGTCGACCCAGGGCCCGGCCAGCACGGTGAACGGGTTGTCGGCGACGTAGTAGCCGTCGCTCGGGTAGATCGGCACCAGCCGCTCGCCGGGCGGCGTCGACTCGGTGCGACTCACGCCGTCGGGGCTCGTGATGCCGCGGTTGTAGTCCCAGACGGTCTTCTCATCGACGATGACACCCGAGAGGAAGTCGGCGATCGAGCCCTCCTTCTCGGAGAGCCGCGCCTGCGCGAGGAAGCGCTCGGGCGTGGCCATGTAGTGGCTCGTCGCGAGTTCGTCCTGCCGGACGGCGTCCATGACCTCGGGGTCGCGGATCTGGCTCGTCGTGAGCTCGGCGACCGAGCCCGCCTCGCTGCCGAACTCCGCGAGCATCGCCGCCTGGCCCGAGCTCGCCATCAGCGGGCTCGTCTTGCCGAGCTTGAAGGTGCCCCACTCGGGGTGGCTGAGCCAGCTCCACGTGGCGTCGTCACGGGCGGCGTTGAAGACGTCGTTCCACGTCGGGCGCGTCTCGCTCCAGCCGATCGCATCGGCGAGCGGCTGCGGCATCGCGAGCACGATCGCGGAGGAGCCGATGCTCGTGCCCTCGGTCGGCACGTTCGCCGCGCCGCCCGAGTCCTGGGCGACGGCGAGCCAGGAGCTCGCGTCGGGCACCCAGACGGTCGGCTTGTCGTCGGCGGCGGTGCCGGGGAAGCCGCCGGCCGCAGCGGTCGCCGCGGTGCTCGAGGTCTGCTTCGTCACGGTCGCGTCGACGCAGCGCCCGTCGACGCTGCGCGGCTGCGCGTTGTAGCCGTCGACGAGGCGGGCGACGAGCTCGGCGTTCTCGTTCGACGAGAGCACCGTGAGCGCGATGCACGGCTTCTTGCCGTCGACGGCGGAGGGCTGGTCGGCCGGGAAGACGCCGGGCTCGGCGGTCGTCGACGCGAACGGCGTCGGACCGGACGGGTCGGCGCCCTGGGCCGTGAGCACGACGGCGGTCGCGACACCGCCGCCGAGGAGGACCAGCACGAGGCTCGCGCCGGCGATCACCCACATGCGGCGCTGCCGCTGCCGCTGCAGGCGATGGCGATGCCGCACCTCGGAGCGGTCGCGGCGAGTCGGGTCGTCGCTGCTCATCGGCGGCGACCTCGCGCGCTTCGTCGCGGTGCGAGCGTGCTTCGGCTGGTTCGCGCGGCACGGTGGAGGGCCGGCTCCGGCGCGCAGGTGACGGCTTCGTCGGGCATCGTTGCGTCCTGGGGGTGGGTAGGGGGTCAGGCGATCCTATCCTGCGGCGGCCGCGCGGCCAACGGCGCGCCCCCGACCCCCACGGCTCGGACGCCGTACCGCTCGTTCACCGGCCGGGGTGCTGGTGGACGCGCGTGCGATCCCGATGCCCGTGGTGTTCGTTCCCGTGGTGAGCATGGTGGTGGCCGTGCTCGTGTCCGTGGTGCGCGCGCCCCTCGTGCCCGTGCGCGTGCCCTTCGTGCCCGTGCCCGTGGTGCGCGTGCCCGTGGTGCCTCCGGTCACGGTCATCGTGCGCGGCGCGCCCGTGCGAGTGGCCGCGGCGGGCGTCGCCGTGATGACGACGGCGAGGCATCCGCTCGCCCTCCTGCCAGCCGAGCTCGCGGGCGACCGCCTCGAGCGTCGCGAGGGTGGTGCGGTAGTCGTCGGGCGCGACGGCGCCGGCGACGCGCGAGCGCAGTTCGGCGACGCGCTCGCGGAGCGCGGCGTACGAGACCTCGCCCTCCTCGGTGAGTCGCGGCGCGCCCGGCTCGTCGGTGACCCAGCCGCGGGCGACGAGCGGTGCGAGCCGTTCGGGGTGGGCGGTGATCTTGCGACGCAGCCGTGCATCGTCGACGGTGCCGGCGATGAGGTTGAGCCGTCGCCAGTCGCGGCGCGTGATGCCCTCGTCGGCGAAGAGGTCTCGCATCGCGTCGTCGAGCTTGCGGTCGACGACGCGCAGCCAGTACCCGATCGGCCGCTCGGCGGGGATGGGGGTCTCGGTGTTCTCCGGGATGTTCAAGGGTGGTTCCTTCCATGACGCAGGTGCGTCGTCGATTGCATGTCGCATGACATGTATATGTACAATGACATACATGAATGATGCGCGTCAAGTCCCGCCCGGCGACCGTCCGGGTGCGGGAGACGGCGGGCCCGAGGCATCCGACCCCGTGGCGGCCGTCGAGGCCGCGCTCGTGGCGATGCGCCGCGACCAGGGTCGAGGCCGGCTCCAGCGCCGCGACGAGCACGGCGGCCCGCATCACGGTCACGGCCTGCAGGCCGACCGGCACGGGCATCACGGCCACCACCACGGGGATGCCCCGGCGGAGGCACCGCGCCGAGGGCGAGGCGGCCCGGGGCTCGCGCAGGCCGCGAGGTTCCGGCTGCTCGATGCGCTCGAGGCGGCGCCGCAGCCGCCGTCGGTCGGCCAGCTCGCCGACGCGATCGGGGTCGACCAGCCGCGCGCCAGCCGGCTCGTGCAGGCCGCGGTCGAGGCGGGTCACGCCCGTCGCGAGGTCGATCCGTCGGACGCGCGGCGCAGCGCGATCGTGCTCACCGCGGCAGGCCGTCGCGTGCTCGCGGGAGCACGCGACACGCGCCGCGGCGCGGTCGAGACCGCGCTCGCGGGCTTCACGCCCGCCGAGGCCGCCGAATTCGCCCGCCTGCTGTCGCGCTTCGTGGCAGCCTGGCCCCGCGACACGCCCGATGGCGGTCGCACGACCTGAATCCGCACGGCCAGGCGACCCCGGCCAATAGCATTCGAGCTAGGCGGAGCAGAACGCCGTTCGGGGGAGCCGTTGGAGCAGACAGACGTTCTGGAGTACCTGTACGACACGAAGGTGACGCCACCGCCGATGCGACGGGGCCAGGCGAGTCGGCGGGAGCTCATCCGCGCCGCGCGCGAGAGCGGCCGCACGCACGTGGCGGTGACCGCCCCGGCCGGGTACGGGAAGTCGACGCTCGTCGCCGAATGGGCCGATTCGGAGGAACGGCGCGTCGCGTGGGTCTCGCTCGACAGCCTCGACGACGACCCGGCAGCGCTCCTCGCGCTCATCGCGGCGGCGTTCGAGCGGATCTCGCCGTCGAGCTCGGAGGCGATCGGGCGGATGCGCTGGCAGGAGGGCTCGGCGCTCAGCCGTTCGGCACCGCTCCTCGCCTCCGTGCTCGCCCGCGCGGACGCCCCGTTCCTGCTCGTCATCGACGACCTGCACGTGCTGTCCTCCCCTGCCTGTCACGACGTGCTCGATGTGGTGCTCGACGGCGTCCCAGCCGGTTCCCAGTGCGTCGTCACGAGCCGGCACGAACAGCCGTACGCCGCCCGGCGGCGCGTCGACGGGCGGCTCCACGAGATCACGACCGCGCAGCTCGGCCTCGACGTCGCCGCTGCTGCGGTGATCTTCCGGCGCGAGCAGGTCGACGCGAGCGACGAGGAGCTCGCCGAGCTCGTCGCGCGAACGGAGGGCTGGGCGAGCGGGCTCGTCCTCGCCGCGCTCGTCGCCCGCTACGAGGGCGACGTGCTCGCGATCACCGGCGAGGACCGGTTCGTGCACGACTACCTCTACCGGGAGCTGCTCGAGAAGGTCCCGGTCGAGGTGCAGGACTTCCTCGTCCGGACCTCGGTGCTGACCAGGATGTCGGGCCCTCTCTGCGACGCGCTGCTCGGGCGGTCGGACTCGCAGGCCATGCTCCGCACGCTGGAGGAGCGCAGCGCGTTCCTGATCCCGCTGGACCGTCGTCGCACCGGCTGGTTCCGCTACCACGAGCTCTTCCGGGAGTTCCTGCTCGCCGAACTCCGGCGGCGGGACCCTGCGCTCGTGGCCCCGCTCCACCTCCGCGCCGCGGATTGGTTCGGCGCGAGCGGTGACCCGGCGCGCGCGATCGAGCACGCGCTCGCCGCCGGCGATCGTGGCCGCTCGGCGCGGCTCCTGACGCAGGCGGCACTTCCCGGGTACCAGAGCGGGCGGTTCTCGACGGTCAGCCGTTGGATGGACCTCGTGGGCGACGAGGTGATCGAGTCCATCCCGCCGCTCGCCGTCCTCGCCGCCTGGACGGCGGTGCTCAACGGGGACGTGGCCGGGGCCGAGCGGTGGGCCGACCTCCTCGGGCGGCTCGACCCGGGCGAGGATCCCGACGGCGTCGACCTGCCGTTCGTCGGCGGCCGTGCGCTGCTCGCGGTGGCGATGCTCCGCGACGGTCCCGACACGGGGATGTCGGACGCGATGACCGCCCTCCAGACCGTGCCGGTGTGGAGTTCCTGGCGCGATCTCGCGTTGTGCCTGTTCGGCGAGATGTGCCTGCTCGAGGGGCGCAACGAGGAAGCTGATCGAGCATTCGCGGAGGCTTCGGAGATCGCGACCCGGCGTCGGAACTTCGTGCGCCTCGCCCTCGTCGAGTCGGAGCGCGCCGGCATCGCGATCGAGGACGGGCGCTGGGACGATGCCGCCTCGCGCGTCGTCGTCGCGTTGCGAGCCGTCGAGGAGGGACACATCGAGGACTACGCGATCGCCTCCCTCGCGTGGGCCGTCGGAGCTCGAGTCGCCCTCCACCAGGCCGACGAGGCGAAGGCGCGGGAACGCCTGGCGCAGGCGATGCGGACGCGAGCGCTCAGCACCTACGTGCTCCCGTTCATCGCCGTCCGCGTGCGCCTGCACATCGCGAAGGCGCTGCTCGCGTCGGGCGATCGCGACGGGTCGGCGCAGTCGGTGGAGGAGATCTCCGGCATCGAGGTCCACCGGCCGCGCCTCGGGCGGCTGGGCGATCAGGTGCGCTCGCTTCGAGAGCGGCTCGACATGGCCTCAGTGGCGGGCAGCCGGCTGACGCCCCTCACACCCGCGGAGCTCAGGCTGCTCCCGTACCTGCAGACGCACCTGACGCTCGCCGAGATCGGCCAGCGGCTGTACCTGTCGCGGAACACCGTGAGCTCCGAGACGGCCTCGATCTACCGCAAGCTGCAGGTCACGACGCGGGGCGCCGCCGTCGACCGGGCGATGGCGCTCGGCCTGCTGGGGGCCTGAGCGGGTGACTCGGGGCATGAGCTGAAGAAACGGGGGCCGCCGCGAACCCGAATCGCAGCGACCCCCTCACGGTCAGGGATCTGACCGTCGGCCGGGCTACCCGACCCAGACCTGGAACCCGATGCCCGACGCATCCGGTTCTATCGGTTAAGGAGTCGCGGTCGCGGCGATCCTTACGCAGGACCCGCGGAATCCGGCTTCGCACGATATGTGGGATGGCGCGCCGCAGCCCGCTCGGTAGCTTGCTCGGTACCTCGGGGCGGGAGGTTGCTTCGAGGGCACTGTCGAGCCTTACCCGAGACGGATGCCGAGGTAACCCGAATGTCGCCGCAACTCCCACCCGCCTGCGCCGCCGGCGCCGCACCGACCGAACCGACCGACCGCGAACTGCTGCAGCGGACCCGGGGCGGTGACGACGAGGCCTTCGCGGCGCTGTGGCGCCGCCACCACGGGCCGCTCTGCCGATGGGCCCGCACGATGACGACCCGGTTCGAGGCCGATGAGCTGGTGTCCGAGGCGTTCGTCCGGCTGTTGCAGGCGATCAGGAACGGGCGGGGGCCGGAGACGGCCGCGCGCGCCTATCTCCGAGCCGTCATGCGGAACCTCTCGATGGAGTGGGCCCGTCGCGCCGTGCCCGTCGTCACGATCGACGGCTACGACGACCTCCTCGTCGCCGAGGACCTCTTCGCCGGCGTCGACGACGCGGCCGACCGCTCGTCGGCCGTGCGGGTCTTCCAGTCGCTTCCCGACACCTGGCAGCGCGTGCTGTGGCTCGGAGACGTCGAGGGTCTCCCGCCGCGGGAGATCGCGACGGCGCTCGGCATGAACTCGAACGCCGTCTCCGCGCTCCGCTTCAGGGCGGTGCACGGGTTCCGCCGGGCGTACGCGGCGACGGCCGAGCCGGCCGGTCGGGTCGCGTAGCTGCGGGCGTCGACCCGCTCAGCGCTGCGTCGGCACCTTCACCCAGAGCATGAGCACGAAGCCGGCGACGACCACGAGGATGATGCCGAGCACGCCCCAGTACGTCGCGCCGAACAGCAGGATGAACGCCGACCAGAGCATCGGCGAGAGGAAGCTCGCCGCGCGCCCCGTCGTGGCGTAGAGACCGAAGATCTCGCTCTCGCGGCCGGCGGGGGTGACCCGCGCGAGGAACGACCGCGACGCCGCCTGGGCGGGCCCCACGAAGAGGGTGAGTGCGAGGCCGAAGATCCAGAAGACGAGCTTGCCCGCGTCGTGCAGGAAGAAGACCATCGACCCGGCGACGATGATCCCGCCGAGCGCGGTGAGGATGACCGCGCGGGGACCGAACCGGTCGTCGAATCGGCCCGCGACGATGGTCGAGACGCCCGCGAGCAGGTTCGCGGCGATGCCGAAGATCATGACGTCGTTCGACGAGAAGTGGAACGCCACTGCGGCGATGACGGCTCCGAACGCGAACACCCCGGCCAGGCCGTCGCGGAACACCGCGCTCGCGAGCAGGAACCAGAACGTCGGTCGTGAGTCGCGCCACAGCGCTGCGATGTCCTTCGCGAGTACCACGTAGCTGCGCCAGAACGACACCCGTTCGGCCCGCGGGGCGGGCGGCGCCTCCGGCACGTAGACGAGCACGGGCCACGCGAAGAGCAGCGTCCACACGGCGCAGCCGAGCGCGATCACGCGGAACGCGAGGCCGTTGTCGGTCGGCATGCCCCACCAGTCGAAGCTCGTCGCGACGACCACGAGTACGAGCGCGACGATGCCGCCGATGTAGCCGAGACCCCAGCCGAGCCCGGAGACCTTGCCGACCGTCTTCGGCGTCGAGACCTGCACGAGCATCGCGTTGTAGTTGACGCCCGCGATCTCGCTGAACACCGTTCCCGCGGCGATGAGCGAGACGCCGAGCAGGAAATAGGCGGGGGAGCCCTGCACGAAGAACAGCCCGACCATGCAGGCCACCAGCAGCGCGGTCGCGCCGCCGAGCCAGAGCTTTCGACGGCCCGCGACATCGGCGCGCTGGCCGAGCACCGGCGCGAGCACCGCGATGAGGACGCCGGCGACCGTGATCGCCCAGCCGAGGCCCGAGGCGAGGTCGGCGAGCCCGCGCTCGTACGCCGGGTCGCCTTCGCCGAGTTCCGCGACCGCGGGATCGAGGAAGACGTCGCTCGTGAGGTAGAGCGCGGTGAACACGAACGTGAGGATGACCGAGTTGAAGGGCTGCGTCGCCCAGTCCCACAGCGCCCACGAGAACACCTGGCCGCGCGGGATGCGCCGCCCCTCCTGCATCTGCAGGCCCATCACGCGGATCGCCCCGCTCTGCGCGGTCGCCGGCGGGGCGGCCGGCGCACCGTACGACGGGGACGGCGCGGCGTCGGGCGACGCGGGGGCGTCGTGGTTCGGGTCGGTCATGTGGGCAGTCTCCCGGCGTCCGGTGAACGGGTGGTGACGGCGCGCGCCGGCCGGGGCCGATCCGCGTCGATCGAGTGCACTGTATCGCGAGGCGGCGCCGATGCACGCTGCGGGCGCGTCTCGCGTTCAGGATGCCCCGGCCGAGGCACCCTGAACCGCGCTCCCGCTCACATCGCGACCATGCCGACGAGTTCGCCGAACAGCTCCTCGGGGTCGCACTCGAGGCGCTGGCGGGTGAACCACGAGCACACGTTGACGCAGTCGCGGTGCAGCAGGTCGAAGCCCTGCGGGTTCGACACGAGGTCGACGACCTGCGGCAGGTCGATCACCACGATCCGGCCGTCGTGCACGAGCAGGTTGTAGGGCGAGAGGTCGCCGTGCGCGAGCCCGCCGGCGGCGAGCATGTGCATGAAGTCGACGATCTGGTGGAACAGCTCGCGGAGCTCGCCGGGCGTCGCGCGCACCTGGGCGAGCCGAGGCGCCGCGACGCCGTGCGCGTCGCCGATGAACTCCATGAGCACCTCGGTGCCCGCGACCTGCACGGGGTACGGAACGGCCGCGCCGAGTTCGGTGAGCCGCGAGAGCGCCTCGAACTCGGCGTAGGCCCACTGCACCTTCGCGACCTCGCGGCCGAACGAGGTGCCCTTCGCGACGGCGCGGGCGTCGCGGCTGCGGCGGGTGCCGCGGCCCTCGGTGTAGACCTGCGACCGGTGGAAGTCGCGGTGCTCCGCGCCGCGATACCGCTTGGCCGCGAGCAGCACGGCGTTGCCGGCGACCGCGGCGTCGGCACCCGGCACGGCGCGTTCGATGAGGAAGAGGTCGGCCTCCTTGCCGCTCTTGACGACGCCGAGCTCGGTGTCGATCGCGGCGGCGGAGGTGACGAGCCAGTCGGGTCGCGGCTCGGGGCCGCGTTCCGACGGGGTGGTCGCGGGCCAGGTCGACCAGCGCTGGTCCTCGCCGGGCTCGATGTCCTGGAAGGCGAGGTCGCCCGCGTCGAAGCGCGGGGTCGTGAAGGCGGGAAGGTCCGTGCGCGAGTTCACGATGGAACGCACGACAGCGGTCTCGTCGAGTGACGACGTCAGATGCAAGGTGGTTTCTCCGAAGGACGCGGAGGCCACCGCCGCGGATCAGCGGCTGAGGGCGGCCTCGCAGGATGAAGGGATGTCGAGGTGCATGACGAAGACAGCCATGGTCGTCTCCTCTCCTTCACCCGGATGCTCCGGGGCCGGCGCCCGGTGATGGACGCAGCTTCGGCAGTCTAGGGCGGATCGGGTCGCCCGTCCAGCATTCCGTCCTACGGAACCGAACAGGTCGAGTTCACGTTGACCACGACGGTCGTGAACGAGAGCGAGCCGGTCTTCGCCGCCGACTCCCACCCGCCGGGCCCGACGGCGAAGAGCGAGAAGGTGCCCGAGCCGATGCCGAGCAGGCCGTTCGTGAGCTGGAGCGAGGTGGCGCCGGCGGCGAGCGTGCCCGAGCCCGCGAGACCGCCCGTGACCGTCCAGCGGTACCCGGTGCGGGTGAGCCCGCCCGCCGGCGCGGTCCAGTTGAACGTCACGGGCTGCAGGAGTCCCGCCGTGCAGGTCATCTGCGTGACGGCGGCGACGCTGCCCGAGGCGAACGTCCCCGTCGCGCGCTCGCCGTCGTTCCACGCGGCCTCGGTCGGCTGCGCGGTGCCGATCAGGGCGGCGGATGCCGCGACCGCCGCCGCGGCCACGACGATGCGGAGCCGTCCGCGCCTCATCGGGTCGCCCCGTGTCCGGCGGATCGGCGACGGCGGCGCGATCCGGCCAGGAGCGCGGCGCCGCCCAGCGCGAGCGCGGCGACGACGGCGATCACCGGCGCCGCGACCGTGCCGGTGCCGGCGAGGCCGTCGTGCGCCCCGCTGCCCGGTGGGCCGATGCTCGCCTCGTCGCCACTGCCGGTCGCACGCACGACGAGCGTGGCGAGCCCGGCCGGGGGACCGGCCGACGGCGCCATGCGCACCTCGAAGCGCAGCCATCGCTCGTCGTCGCTCGACATCGTGAGAAGCGGCAGCCGCTGCCCGTCGACGGGCAGCTCGAGGCCGTCGGCGACGGTCGTCGGTGCCCCGCAGCCCGCCGCGGTCCAACGCTCGGCGCACCAGGCGACGTCGCCGACGAGTCCGAGGGACGGCGATCCGGTGCCGCTCAGGGTCACCGCGATCGTGCCGCGCTCCGGCGCCTGCGCCGACACGCCGACCTCCCAGACCACCGTCTCGCCGGGCGCCATGCTGGCCATCGCCTGGGCGTCGCCGACCGAGACGAGCCGGATCACCTCGCCCTGCACCACCGTCTCGTCGGCGGTGACCCCGACGCCCGCGCGAGCCGGGGCGGCGGAGCCGAAGACAGCGGTGCCGATCGAGACGGCGACGAGGCCGAGTCCGAGGGCGCTCGCACCCGTCGCCGTGCCGCGGCGGTGGCGCGGTGCTGCCCCGGGCAGGGCATCGGGTCGCGATGCCCCGGGTGAAGGCGCGGAGGGGCCTCGGGGGCGACGTGGCCAGAACGCCCACACGACGAGCGCCGTCGCCCCCAGGGTGAGCCCGCCGAGCACGCGCGCGTCGCCCAGGGCGGCGATCACCGGTGCGGCGCCGGGCACCGAGAACAGCACGATGCGGGCGGTCGCGACGTCGTACGGCGCCGGGTCGTCGACGGGGTTCGCATCGCCCCGAAGGGTCAGCGAGCGGGTCGACGGCCGGACGCCGTCGTCGATCGCGACGACGCGGTGCGTGACCGGCAGCCGGCCGGGACGATCGACCGTGACGACGTCGCCGACCGCGAGCGACGAGGCGGGCACCTCGCGCACGACGGCCGCGGAGCCGGCCGGGATCGTCGGACTCATCGAGCCCGTGCGGAACAGCACGATTCCCACGCCCAGGCTCACCGCCGCGATGACGAGCACGAGGCACAGCGCCCCCGCCGCCGCAGCGACGGTCAGCAGCGCATCGCCGGCGACGGCGAGGCCGCGGGAGGGACGTGCTCGAGGCATCCGGCTCTCAATTCGACGATGCGGCGGTGAACTGCCACGTGACCGTGGCCGACTGCCCCTGGTAGCTGTTCGCGGCGCCGTTCACGACGCGGACCTCGAAGCACAGCCCGATCGCGCCGCCGGCCGCGGCGACCGGGCTCGCGACCGGGGTGCCCGGCACCGAGGTGACGGGAAGCCAGCTCGAGGCCCCGCCCGCGATGTACGCGGGCGTGCCCGTGAAGGCCGCCGCAGCGCAGGTCGCGGTCGGGTTCGGCGCGGTCATGCGCACCGCGCGGTATTCGAGCGCCGCGACGAGTCCACCCGAGTTGTTCGTCACGCCCGTCAGCGACACGTCGCCCGCCACCGTCGTCGCGGTCGTCGTGCGCACGTTGAGCCAGGCGTAGTGCGACACCCCGGGCGACATGCCGGTCGCCGCGAACGACAGCGTCGCCCCCGGCGCCGTCGGGCGACTCGCGTACGTCGGCGAACCCGCGCTCTGCGACTCGGTGTCGAACACGCTCGCGGCGAAGCTGCCGGTGGCGACCTCGGAGTCGTTCCATGCCGCCATGGTCGCCGTCGCCCCGACGCCGAAGACGATGCCGCCGGCGAGCACCGCTCGCAGGATGCGGGCGCGCCGCCGGCGATCACGGGGCGCGCGATGCCGTGACACGAGCACGCCTACGGCAGCACGTCGCCGGACTCGGCGGCGAACTCCCACGTCACCGTGCCCGATTGGCCAGACTCGAGCCCGGTGCCCGCGGTCACCGCGAAGCAGAGGAACTTCGGCGCCCCGGCCGCCGTCAGGTCGAACGCCGGCGCGGCTGCCGGGTCGGTCACCGCCTGGTCGGCGACGAGCGCCGTTCCCGGCGGCGGGGTCGCCGCACTGCAGTCCTCGTTCCAGGCGTCGACGGCGTACAGCGAGTAGGTGAGGTTCGCCCCGATCGTGCCGCCGGTCGTCGAGGCGACGGTCACGGCGGCCTCGTAGTCCGACGTCGGGATCATCTGGACGGCGAACGGCGCGTACACCGTCGAGCCGGGGCTGAGCTCGTCGGCGTCGAGCGCGAACGTGAGCGTCTTGCCCGGAGCGGTCGCCGAGCTGCTGAATGCGGTGCCGTCCACGCTGCCCTCGATGCCGAACGCGCCGGCACCGAACGTGCCCGTCGCGAACTCCGAGTCGTTCCAGACCGCGAGCGTCACCGCAGCCCCGACGCCGAGGACGAGCCCTCCCGCCAGGATCGCGAGGACCTTGCGGCGGCGGTCGCCCGGCTGGGCCCCGGTCGATCCGTCGGCCGGTGGCCGGGCACCGCCCGTCGCCGTGCCCCCGCCGGTCGTCGCGCGTGTCGTCGATGCCATGAGTCGTCCCCCCAGACGCCCGGGCTCTCGTGGATGTCCCCCGATTCGGGTCCCCCAACCCGGTCTTCTGGAGCCTACCGGCGCGAGTGGGGACGCGGAAGGGGCGAGTAGGGTCGGCACATGCGCGACATGGTGCTCGTCGAGGCATCCACCCTGGTGCTCGTCGAGGGCGAGAGCGACCGGCTCGCCCTCGAGGCGCTCGCCGCGCGCCTCGACGCCGACCTGCCGGCGGCCGACGCCGCGGTCGTGCCGATGGGCGGCGTGACGAACCTGCGGCATCACCTGGCGGCGCTCGCGCGCGAGGCCGAACCGCGGCGGGTGCTGGGGCTCTTCGACGCGGGCGAAGTCGCCTACGTGCGACGCGCCGTCGACGACGCCCGGCTCGGCAGGCCGGGCGACCCGCTCGAGGCGACGGGGTTCTTCGCGTGCGAGCCCGACCTCGAGGGCGAGCTCATCCGCGCGCTCGGCGCCGCCCGCGTCGAGGAGCTCCTCGCCGAGCACGGCGAGCTCGCGCGGTTCCGCACGTTCCAGCACCAGCCCTTCCAGCGGGAGCGGCCCGTCGAAGCGCAGCTGCGCCGGTTCATGGGCACGCACGCCGGGCGCAAGGCGCGGTTCGCGCCGATCCTCGTCGCCGCCCTCGAGCCGCGCCGCATCCCGGCGGCGATGGCGGCGCTCATCGCCGAGGCCGTCGCGGGCGCCGGCTGAACGCGGCGCGCCCGTCAGCCGCGTCGACCGCCCGTCACCCGCGTGCCGCGCGGCGAGCCTTCACGTGCTTCTGGACGAGCTGCCAGGCGGCGAACGCGAGCAGCAGCGAGAACGCGACGTTCGACGCGAACGGCGTGATCGCCTGCGCGGTGAGCGTGCCGAGCGGCGAGACGATGCACGCGGCGATGCCGATCGCCGCGGCCATGCGCAGGTCGACGTTGCCGCGCCGCAGGTTGCCGATCGTGCCCGAGATCGAGCCGGGCACCATCATCGCGAGCGAGGTGCCCTTCGCCACGAGGTCGCTCGCACCGAAGAAGAACATGAGGATCGGCACCAGGATGATGCCGCCGCCGACGCCCATGAGGCCCGACAGCACGCCGGTCAGCACGCCGACGACGACGAGCAGCGCCCCGGTGAGCACGTCGATCTCGATCGCGGCATCGCGCTGGGGCACGACGAGCCAGAGGCTCACGCCGACGATCACGAGGAACGCGAGGAACGACCAGAACAGGATGTCGCGGGGGAGGCGCGCGAGCAGCCAGGTGCCGAGCTGGGCGCCGACGACCACGCCGACCGCGATCAGCGCGGCGGCGATCCAGTCGACATGGCCCGTGACGCCGTAGCTGATCGCGCCGACGATCGCCGTCGGCAGGATCGCCGTCGTCGAAGTGCCGGCGGCGAGGCGCTGATCGACGCCGAGCAGCATGAGCAGCGGCACGACGACCACCCCGCCGCCGACGCCGAAGAGCCCGGAGAGGTAGCCGGCGACGACGCCGATGCCGATGAGCGCGAGGAGCGGGCGGCGCGCGGTCTGCTCGACGGTCATCGCGCCACCGCCTCGGGCTGGGCCTCGACGACGATCGCGGAGCCGTCGGACCGGGGGTCGCTCGCCGCGTCGAAGCCGCCGTCGGTCACCCGGATCAGGTTCGAGTGGCCGAGGCCCTCGTCGCGCGGCCGCACGACCTTGACCGCGAACTGCGGGGCGGCGTCGAGTGCCGCGCGGGCCGGCGCCGCGACATCCGACTCGGCCGTGACGGTGGTCGCGGTGTCGCCGTCGTCCTGCACGCCGACGACCCAGCGCGGCGCACTCGTCGCCTCGATCGCCGACGCGCCGGCGAGCGTGCGGAGCAGCAGGTGCGCGTGGATCTGGGGCTGCGCCTGGCCGCCCATCGTCGCCTGCACCTGGAGCAGCTCGCCGTCGCGCATCACGAGCACGGGCATGAGCGTGTGCGGCGGGCGCAGGCCCGGGGCGAAGGCCGCCGGGTGCGCCGGATCGAGCGAGAACGAGGTGCCGCGGTTCTGGAACAGGATGCCGGTCGAGGGGTCGAGCACGCACGCGCCGAACGCCCAGTAGACCGATTGCACGAGCGAGACCGCCCAGCCGTCGGACGAGACGGCCGTGAGCCCGACCGTGTCGCCGAGCGCTGGGCGGCCGTCGTGCGACTCGGCCGGCGCGTCGACCGTGATCAGCTGCACGCCGTCGAGCGGCGCGACATCGGGGTCGCACAGCCACGCCGCGCGCACGCGGTTCGCCGCGTGGAACAGGTCGGCCAGCTCGGCCGCGTCGGCGCCGAGGGGGTCGCGGAGGTCGCGCTCGGCGACGCCCGTCACGGCGCGGAGCAACGAGAACCCCTGCGTGTTCGGCGGGGCGGTGACCACCTCGACGCCGAGCGCCTCGAGGCGGAGCGGGTCTTCGACGATCGGGCGGTAGGCCGCGGCATCCTGCGCGGCGATGCGGCTGCCGAGGGCGGCGAGCCCCGCGATCCAGCGCGCGGCGACCTCGCCCTCGTAGAACTCGTCGGGACCGTGCTCCGCGAGGCGGTCGAGCGTGTCGGCGAGCGCCGGCTGCACGAGCGGCTCGCCCTCGTCGAGCGGGGCGTCGCCGGGCAGGAACACCTCGCGGCAGCCGGGGTCGGCCGCGAGCGCGTCGCGGTCGTCGCGGATGGCTCGGCTGACCGAGAGCGCGGTCGGCACGCCGGCGCGCGCGTGGTGCCGCGCGGGTTCGAGCCGCTCGGCCCAGCCGAGCCGGGCCCCGAGGTCGGCGAGCGCCTGCCAGCCGCGCACGCCGGCGGGCACGGTCACCGTGTCGATGCCGCGCTTCGGCAGGGCGTCGCCGTGGCGCTCGCGGAGCGCGTCGAGCGTCTGCGCTGCCGGCGCCCGGCCCGTCGCGTTGACGAACCGGATCTCGCCGTCGGGGCTGCGGACGAGTGCGACGAGGTCGCCGCCGAGCGCGACGTTGTTCGGGTAGACGACGCAGAGCGCGGCCGCGGCGGCGATGGCCGCGTCGATCGCATTGCCGCCGGCGCGGAGCATGGCGGCCCCCGCCTCGGTGGCGAGGTGGTGCGACGTGGCGACGGCGCCGGAGATCGGGGGGTTCGGGGTGTCGGTCATGCGCGGATCGCCTCGTTGGTCGGAGTGGGCAGGGAGTCGGTGGCCGCGGGCATCGCCGCGGGCCCGACGTTGGTACGGATCGCGGCGAGCACCTCGTCGACGTGGGCGCGGGCCTCGCGTTCGGCGGCGCCCGAGTCGTGCGCGGCGATCGCCTCGAAGATGCGCCGGTGGGCGGCGCTCGACGCGCTGCGACGCTCGGGCGACTGCAGGCCGCGGCGGCGGCTCGGCTTGATCTGCGTCGCGATGAGGTCGGTCAGCTGGGCGAGCAGCGGGTTGTGGGTGTACTGCGAGATCGCCTGGTGGAAGGCCCGGTCGAGCTTGGCGTAGCGCTCGAGGTCGGTCTCGGCCTCCATGCTCTCGACGAGGCGGCGCAGCTGCGCGACGTCGCGATCGGTCACTCGGATCGCGGCGAGGGCGGCGATGGGCGGCTCGATCGCCGCGCGCAGCTCCATGATGCGCGCCAGTTCGTGGCTGCCGTCGTCGGAGCGCTCGAGCATCGAGGTGAGTGCTGAGCCCATCGCTCCGCCGCGATCGCCGGGGGAGACGACGATGGTGCCGCGACCGGGCCGCCGGTCGATGAGCCCGCGGCTCTCGAGCTCGTGCAGGGCCTCGCGGATCGAGACGCGCGAGACGCCGAGCAGTTCGCCGAGCTCGCGTTCGGGCGGAAGGCGGTCGCCGGGCTTCAGCTCGCCGTCGAGGATCAGGCGCTCGAGATCGACCGACAGCCGGCCCGGCACCGAGAGCGCCTCGAGGCGGCGCAACGACGTCCACTCCATGTTCGATCCTCTCGCGGAATGCCCCGTTCGCGAGCCGTCGGCGGAGGGCATATCGACAGCTTGACAGTTGGTCCTACCAACTGTCAAACTGGGCCACCACAACGCTGTGCCCTCGACCAAGGAGCCCCCATGACCGGCCGTTTCCCCCTCCGTCGCATCGCCGGCGCCGTCGCCGCACTCGCCGTCGCCGCATCGCTCGCCGCCTGTTCGAGCTCGGGTTCCGGGGGGTCCGCCGCCTCCGGCGACGACGCCCTCGGGCTCGTGAAGCCGGGCGCGCTCACCGTCTGCACGGGAGACTCGCCGCCCAACATCTTCTACGACGAGAACAACGAGCTCACGGGCGTCGAGATCGACATGGCGAACGCCTTCGCCGACAACCTCGGCCTGAAGACCGAGCTCGCCGAGTACGCGTTCGCGGGGCTCATCCCCGCGCTGCAGGCGAACCAGTGCGACGTCATCATGGGCTCGCTCTACATCAAGCCCGAGCGAGAGGAGATCGCGAACTTCGTGCCCTACCTCTACTCGGGCACCGGCGTCGGCGTCTCGAAGGAGAACCCCAAGGGCGTCACCGGCGTCGACGACAGCCTGTGCGGGCTCAAGGTCGTCGCGATCACCGGTGCCACCGGCGGCAACGGCGCCGAGGAGCTGTCGGCGAAGTGCGAGGCCGACGGCGAGAAGGCCCTCAACCTCACCCTCGTCGACGAGGGCACCGCCGCCGTGCAGCAGGTCATCACGGGGCAGCAGGACGCGTTCATCGACACCTCCGAGATCATGGACTTCTACAACCGCGAGTCCGACGGCGCGCTCGTGATGGCTGGCGAGCCGGTCGGCAAGATCAAGATCGGCGCCGCGACGCTGAAGGACAACACCGCGCTCAACGAGGCGCTCGACGGTGCGATGCAGCAGATCATCGACGACGGCGACTACGCCGCGCTGCTCGAGAAGTGGGGCGTGCAGAGCGCCGACATCACCGCCGGCGAGTAGTCCGCTCGGGCACCCCGCGACACGAGTCACCTCGGAGGAGACCCATGACATTCGACTGGACCTATTTCTGGCAGAGCCTGCTGACGCCCAGCGAGCAGTTCCTGAACGGGCTCGCGCTCACGATCATCATCTCGGTGGTCTCGATGGTGCTCGCGCTCGTGCTCGGACTCGTCATCGCGCTCATGGGGCGGAGCCGGTTCCTGCCGCTGCGCATCATCGCGAGCCTGTACGTCTGGGTGATCCGCGGCACGCCGCTGCTCGTGCAGCTGGTGATCATCTACACGGGGTTCGCGGCCGTCGGGCTGTTCCGCTTCGAGGACGCCGACCTCGCGGGGGTGCTCATCAAGGGCGCCGTCCAGGCCTCGATCGTGGGGCTCATGCTCCACGAGAGCGCCTACATCTCGGAGATCGTCCGCTCGGGCCTCGAGTCGGTCGAGCGCGGCCAGAACGAAGCGGCGCTCTCACTCGGTCATACCCCGCTCGGGGCGATGAGGTACATCGTCGTCCCGCAGGCGATCCGCATCATGGTGCCGCCGCTCGGCAACTCGTTCAACGGCCTCATGAAGACCACCTCGGTGCTCTCGATCATCGGCGTCGCCGAGATGTTCCAGGTCGGCAGCACGATGGCGTCGTCGACGTTCAAGGTCTTCGAGATCTACCTCGTGATCGCCATCTACTACCTGGTGCTCACGACGGTGTGGACCGTCGCCCAGACGGCGATCGAGAACAGCCTCAACGCACGCGCCGGGCTGCCGAGGGCCGAGTCGGCGTGGAAGCGGCTCTTCGGCCTCCGGAGCCGCAAGGCGTCGCCCGCGCAGGCGACGGCCGAGACATCCCGCGTGCTGCAGACCGATGACGCCTACTGAGGAGCGGACGATGAACGACTACACCGTGGCCACCCCGATCGAGACCCGGGGGCCGATCGTTCGCGCCGTCGGGGTGCGCAAGTCCTTCGGCGACCGCGAGATCCTGAGCGGCATCGACGTCGAGGTCGAGCGCGGAGAGGTCGTCGTGCTCGTCGGCGCCTCGGGCGCCGGCAAGACCACCTTCCTGCGCACGCTGAACCGCCTCGAGCCGATCGACGGCGGCGAGATCGACGTCAACGGCGAGCGGATCGGGCAGCACGCGAACGGCAAGGGCAGGCTCGTCGAGCGGTCGGCGCGCGACCTCGCCCGGCAGCGGGCGGACATCGGCTTCGTGTTCCAGCACTTCAACCTGTTCCCCCACATGACGGTGCTCGAGAACATCTGGCACTCGCCCGTGCGGGTGAAGGGCGAGAAGAAGTCCGAGGCCGTCGGCTACGCACGCGAGCTGCTCGCCCGGGTCGGCCTGGCCGACAAGGCCGACGCGCGACCCAGGTCGCTCTCGGGCGGACAGCAGCAGCGCGTGGCGATCGCCCGTGCGCTCGCGATGCGGCCGGCGCTCATGCTGTTCGACGAACCGACGAGTGCGCTCGATCCCGAGATGGTGGGCGAGGTCCTCGCGGTCATGCGCGATCTCGCCAAGGCCGGCATGACCATGATCATCGTGAGCCACGAGATGGGCTTCACCCGCGAGGTCGCCGACCGGGTGATCGTGATGGACGGGGGCCGCATCATCGAGTCGGGCCCGCCGGCGCAGGTCTTCACCGCGCCCCAGCACGAGCGGACGCGGCAGTTCCTCTCGAAGGTGCTCTGACGGGAGGGATGGCTCGATGACCGTCAGCGATCGGCGACGCGCGCCCGGCACCCTCTTCGGCGTACCGCACGCCGCCTCGGCGGAGGGAGCCCGGGCCGCCGTGCTCGGGATCCCGTTCGACATGGGATCGCATCCGTCGCGCATCGGAGGGCGGGGAGGCCCGGCTCACGTCCGGTCATCCTCGCTCCTCGTGGCCGAGACCGCGGAGGACCTCGGGATCAACCCCGTCGATCACCTGGGGCTCGTCGACCTCGGCGACCTCGAGGTCACCCCCGGTCAGGTCGACGACGCCTTCCGGCGGATCGCCGCCGAGGTCGGCGCGCTGCTCGACTCGGGGGTGATCCCGATCACGATCGGAGGCGACGGCGCGGTGACCCTCCCGCAGCTCCGGGAGGCCCACAGGAGGCACCCCGACCTGGTCGTCGTGCACTTCGACGCGCACACCGACGCGTACGACCTGTTCGAGCCGTTCGAGTTCAACAACGCGAACTCGTTCGTGCACGCGGCACGCGAGGGCATCGTCGACGTCGCCCGCTCGTTCCACGTCGGCATCCGCGACACGGAGCTCGCCGGGCGGCCGGGGGTCGTCGGCTTCGCCGAAGCGCTCGGCTATCGCGTGCGATCCATGCGCGCAGTGCGCGAGCGGGGCGTCGCGGACGTGCTCGCGGAGATCAGCGAGGCCATCGGCTCGCGGCCGGTCTACCTCTGCTGGGACATGGACGTCTTCGACCCGTCGGTGGCGCCCGGCGTCGTCACGCCGGCGTGGGGCGGGCTCAGCACCGCGGAGGGGCTCGAGCTGCTGCGCGGCGTCGCCTCGCTCGAGGTCGTCGTCTTCGACGTCAACACCGTCTCGCCGCCCCACGACATCGTCGGGCAGACCGGAAGCCTCGCGGCGCACGTGATCCTGGAGTTCCTGGCCGCGGTCGTCGAGCGCGGCGTCCTCGACCGCCAGGCGCTCCTCGACCGCTAGGCGCCCGCCGACCGCGCGTTCGCGGACGCTGCGGCGATCTCGATCTGCTGCTGCACCTCGACGAGGTGCGCCGCGGCCTCGCGCGCGGCGGCCTCGGGGTCGCCGCCCGCGATCGCCGAGAGGATGCGCCGGTGCGCGGCGGTCGACGTCTCGCGCCGCTCGTCGGTCTGCAGCACCGTCGAGCGGCTGGGTGCGATGAGGTTCGCGATCTGCTCGTTGAGCATCGCGAGCAGCGGGTTGTGCGTGTACTGCGCGATCGCCTGGTGGAACGCGCGATCGAGTTCGGCGTAGTGCCCGTGCGACTCGGGGGCGGCCATCGCCTCGACGAGCTGCTCGAGCTGGGCGAGGTCGCGCTCGGTCGCCCGCCGTGCGGCGAGCGCGGCGATCGGGGGCTCGATGATCGAACGCAGTTCGAGGATGTGCGGGATCTCGGAGTGCGTCGAACCGAGGACATCGGCGAGCGCCGCGCTCGACGCGTCGCGCGCGTCGGACGGTGAGAGCACGACGGTGCCGCGACCCGGCTTGCGGTCGATCAGCCCGCGGCGCTCGAGTTCGTGCAGCGCCTGCCGCAACGACACCCGCGACACCCCGAGCCGCTGGGTGAGCTCGAGTTCGGGCGGCAGCTTCTCGCCCGGCTGCAGGGTGCCGTCGAGGATCAGCCGCTCGAGCCTGATCGACAGCCGATCGGGCACCGAGAGCGAACGGTCGCGCCCGACTTCAGACCAGTCCATGAACCCTCCTCAGTCGATTGAAGCAGGGTGCACGGCATCAGCGCACCAGGAACCACACCAGCGCGGCGACGCCGATCACGACGATCACGACGCGATACGCCGTCTGCGGGATGTGCCGCCCGTAGCGGCCGCCCAGCCACCCGCCGACGAACGCGCCGATCGCGATCGCGATCGCCGCCGGCCACGCCACCTCGGTGACGAGCACGAACACGATCGCCGCCGCGAGGTTCGCGGTCGAGGCCATCGCGTTCTTGTACGCGTTCGCGCGCACGAGCGAGCCCGCCATCGTGATCGAGAGCAGCGCGATGAGCAGCACGCCCTGCGCGGCGCCGAAGTACCCGCCGTACACCGCGGTGAGCCCGGCGACGGCCATGGTCGCCGCGGGGTGGTCGCGGTGCTCGGCCTGGCCGTGCAGCCGGGCGGTCCACCGGCGGATCACCGGCCCGAACACGACGAGCAGCAGGGCGACGACGATGAGCACCGGCACGATCATGTCGAACGCCTCGGTCGGCAGCTGCAGCAGCAGGAGCGCACCGGTCACGCCGCCCGCCGCGGAGAAGCAGAGGTAGAGCGCGAGCCGGCGCCACTCGCCGGCGAAGGCCGAGCGCCCGACGATCGTCGCCGTCAGCGAGGCCGGCAGCACGCCGACATTGTTCGTGACGTTCGCGAGCACGGGCGGGTAGCCGAAGGCGAGCAGCATCGGGAACGTCACGAGCGAGCCAGACCCGACGACCGAGTTGATCATGCCGGCGACGACGCCGCCGCCGGTGAGCACGAGGAATTCGACCGGGTTCATCGGGCGGTCACGGCGGTTCGGCGCATCCGTCGATTCAATCAGTTCGGATGCCTCGTGCCGCACACCGTGACGCCGCGCGAGCGCGTGCGTCGGGGCTACGCGCCGGTCGGCGCGACCCAGGCGGCGAAGGTGGGAGCGCTCAGGAAGGTGATCGCTCCGTCGGTCCGGACGACCACGGGGCTGATGCCCGAGCCCGGTTCGACGGGACCGGTGTAGGCGCCGGGCACCGGGTCGTTGGTCAGGGTGTACCCGGCCGTCGCGAGCGCTGCCTCCCACTCGGGCCAGGCCGCGTCATCGACGGCCAGCTGCGCGACATCGAGTGTGATGTCGGTGGCCTCCTTTCCCCAGCGGCAGCCGAGTGCGCCCGCGTCGAGCATCTCGCCGATGAACTCGGTGTGCGTGATCGTGTCGCGAGGGGTGAGTCCGTCGGCGTCGAGCTTCGCGTACGCCTCGTCGGTGAGCACGGTGTCGCATGTCGCGGCGGCGGCGGTCTCCGTCGGCTCCGTGCTCGGTGCGACGGTGGCGTCCGACGTGGGTTCGGACGTGGGCTCCGTCGACGGCGCGCCCGTGCAGGCGCTCAGCCCGATCACGAGCAGCGGGAGGGCAGCGGTCAGGGCGAGGCGTTGCAGGGAACGGCGCATGAGCGCGAGTCTAGGGCGGCGTGGAGCCGCGGAGCATCAGGGTGCTCCCCGACGCGCACGCCGGCGCTCGGCGCCAGTGATCAGTCGGCCGAGAGCTCGAACGAGCGCCCGTGCACCTCCGTCGGGATGATGCGCACCCAACGGTCCTTCGTCTCGGGCGCCCAGGGCCGGACGCCGAGTTCTTCGGCCGCCGCGATCTCGCTCTCGCGGTCGAACTCCTCTGCGGTGCCCTTCACGACGACGCTGAACGCCTCGGTCGCCGAGTACCCGTCGACCTGGAACGCCACGCCGTGGTGGATGGTGAGCTCGAGCAGCTTCGTGCCTGCCGCGGTGCGGAACACGATCACGGGTCGATCGCCGCGCGCGTCGAGCCGGTGGTTGACCGGGAAGATGTCGACCTCGCCCGCGGCCGCCAGTGCGATGCGCCCGTACGGGGCGGCCTCGATGCGTTCCCAGCACTCCTCGGGCGGCATCGATCGCGTCGGCGTGCGGCCCTCTGCTGTCTCGTCCATGCTTCGATTCTGGTCGCTTCGGCGGGCGGCCGGAAGAGGGCGCAGGCTCTGCTCAGCCGAGGTCGATCGGCCGGAACCCCGCGTCGTCGAGCGTGCCGACGGGTGCCGCGATCGAACCGTAGCGGCTGCGCACGCCGAGGGCCGAGGCATCGGGGTTCGCGTAGAGGTACGCGGCGACCACCCGGTACTCGGCGAGCCGGCCGTCGGGGACGCGACTCTCGCGGATCGGCTCGCCTCCGAGAAGCGCCGCAGCCAGTGCGGTCCAGTACGTGCCGATCCCGCGGAACGCGCGGGCAGGGCGCTGGGGCTCGGCATCGGCCAGGAGGAGGTCGTTGCTCGTGCTCGCGCAGGCGATCGCGAGCCGGCGACCGAGCTCCGAGTACTCGGCGAACCCGTCGACGAGCGCCTCGTACCTGAGCCAGCCGGCTGCGCGGACGACGCTGCGCAGCTCCCGGCCCGCGCCGGTCACGACGCCGAACGGCACGTCGAGGGCGGCGGTCACGACCTGGTCGAGGGAGCGGGAGTCGCCGTCGTACTGGATGAATCGGCCGATGTAGCCGCGCTCGCCGCCGCCGTCTCCGCGCGCGGCGGGGCCGGCCGTGCGCTCCTCCTCCACCTGACGGCGGATGCGGTCGAGGTTCTCGTCGGCCTGCTCGAGGAGCGCCGCCGACAGGGCGAAGAGGCGGTCGACCTCGCGCGGGAGCTGGCGAGCGGACTTGTAGCGGAAGTCGTGCTCGAGCTCCGACCACGTGTCGGACAGGGCGGTGCGCAGCTGCACCTCGACGAGCGGGGCGTCGACCTCGGCGTCACCGCCGCCCCGCCGGCCGGATGAGCCGGCGATCTGGCCGACGAACTGCACCGATCGATATCCGAAGGCATCGATCGGGAGGAGCTCGGACTTGTCGACCCAGGAGTCGTCGTCGACGATGAGCGCCTCACGGACGACCTGCTCCATGGCGGGGAGGTCGCCTTCGAAGTGCGCGATCACGCGGACGCCGAGGATGTCGCGCACCTCGCGGTCGGGGGCGCGGCGCACCTTCCGCTCGAACGACTCGCGCGACTTCACCCGCGCGGTGACCTGGAAGTAGCGGAAGCCGGCCGCGTCGAGGCGGCGGGCGAAGTCGGCCTCGATGCGACTGCGCAGGCGACGGTACCGTCGCAGCTCGCGGTCGTACCGGGCGAGTTCTGCGGCGACGAGCTGTTCGTCGTCCTCGCGCGCATCCATGATCGGCAGGCTACTGCCTCGGGCGGAATGCCGCGCGGGCGGAATACTGAGCGCCCGCCGTGAGTTGAGTCAAGTACACTCAAGTTTCGCCCCGCCGACTTGACACGTTCACGTGGCACTGCGAGGCTTGAGTCGTCAAGGCTCAAGTCTTGACGCATCTGACTTCGGTTGCGGGCCAGGAAGGCCGAACCGGTATCCGGCGAAGGGGTCTCGACACGCGTCGCACTGCGCGGCACTACTCGACCACCGAACGCCGGGAGAAGGAGAAACACACATGTCACGTGCAGTTGGAATCGACCTGGGCACCACGAACTCCGTGGTGAGCGTCCTCGAGGGCGGCGAGCCGGTCGTCATCGCGAACGCGGAGGGCTTCCGCACCACCCCGTCGGTGGTCGCATTCACCAAGGACGGCGAGGTGCTCGTCGGCGAGACCGCGAAGCGCCAGGCCGTCACCAACGTCGACCGCACCATCGCGTCGGTCAAGCGCCACATGGGCACCGACTGGAAGACCGACGAGATCGACGGCAAGAAGTACACGCCGCAGGAGATCTCGGCCCGCATCCTCCAGAAGCTCAAGCGCGACGCCGAGCAGTACCTCGGCGACACCGTCACCGACGCGGTCATCACCGTGCCGGCGTACTTCAACGACGCCGAGCGCCAGGCCACGAAGGAGGCCGGTGAGATCGCGGGCCTCAACGTGCTCCGCATCATCAACGAGCCCACCGCCGCGGCGCTCGCGTACGGTCTCGACAAGGGCAAGGAGGACGAGCTCATCCTCGTCTTCGACCTCGGTGGCGGCACGTTCGACGTCTCGCTCCTCGAGGTGGGCAAGGACGACGACTTCTCGACCATCCAGGTCCGCGCGACCTCCGGCGACAACCGCCTCGGCGGCGACGACTGGGACCAGCGCATCGTCGACTGGCTCATCAAGAAGTTCAAGGACTCGACGGGCGTCGACGTCGCGAACGACAAGATCGCCCTGCAGCGCCTCAAGGAGGCCGCCGAGCAGGCCAAGAAGGAGCTCTCGTCGAGCATGTCGACGAACATCCAGCTCCCGTACCTCTCGCTCACCGAGAACGGCCCGGCGAACCTCGACGAGAAGCTCACGCGCGCCGAGTTCGAGAACATGACGAGCGACCTGCTCGACCGCACGAAGAAGCCCTTCGAGGACGTCATCCGCGAGGCCGGCATCAAGCTCAGCGACGTCGCCCACGTGGTGCTCGTCGGCGGCTCGACCCGCATGCCCGCCGTGTCCGACCTCGTCAAGAAGGAGACCGGCCAGGAGCCCAACAAGGGCGTCAACCCCGATGAGGTCGTCGCCGTCGGCGCCGCCCTCCAGGCGGGCGTCCTCAAGGGCGAGCGCAAGGACGTGCTGCTCATCGACGTCACCCCCCTCAGCCTCGGCATCGAGACCAAGGGCGGCATCATGACCAAGCTCATCGAGCGCAACACGGCCATCCCGACGAAGCGCAGCGAGACCTTCACGACCGCCGACGACAACCAGCCGTCGGTCGCGATCCAGGTCTTCCAGGGCGAGCGAGACTTCACGCGCGACAACAAGGCGCTCGGCACGTTCGAGCTGACCGGCATCGCTCCCGCGCCGCGCGGCATCCCGCAGATCGAGGTCACCTTCGACATCGACGCCAACGGCATCGTGCACGTCTCCGCGAAGGACAAGGGCACCGGCAAGGAGCAGTCGATGACCATCTCGGGCGGCTCGAGCCTCCCGAAGGACGACATCGACCGCATGGTGCGCGAGGCCGAAGAGCACGCCGCGGAGGACAAGGCGCGTCGCGAGTCGGCCGAGACCCGCAACTCCGCCGAGCAGCTCGCCTACTCGGTCGAGAAGCTCATCAAGGACAACGACGACAAGCTCCCCGCCGACGTCAAGTCCGAGGTGCAGGGCGACGTCGACGCGCTGAAGTCGGCGCTCGCGGGCGACGACGACGCCGCGGTGAAGACCGCGTTCGAGAAGCTCTCGCAGTCGCAGACCAAGCTGGGCGAGGCCATCTACGCCCAGTCGCAGGCGGCGGATGCCTCCGCCTCCGGCGAGGACGCCTCGGCCACGGGCCAGGCGGGCGATGCCGCGTCCGATGAAGACGTGGTCGACGCCGAGGTCGTGGACGACGACGAGGAGAAGAAGTAGTCATGACCGACGAGCAGAACCAGAACCACGAGGAGCCGGTGATCCGCGACAAGCGGCGCATCGACCCCGAAACCGGTGAGGTTCGGCAGCCGGCCGCCGACGGGGCGCCCGAGGAGGGCGCCCCCGAGGCATCCGACCTCATCGAGGACGAGACCGAGCTCACCGTCGACGACATCCTGAACGCGGCGAACGCCGAGGTGCAGGAGCCGAGCGACGAGCACCTCGCCGACCTCAAGCGGGTGACCGCCGAGTACGCGAACTACCGCAAGCGCACCGAGGCGAACCGCGAGATCGAGCGCGAGCGCGCAGTCGGTGCGGCCGTCGCGGTGCTGCTGCCGGTGCTCGACGACCTCGACCGCGCCGAGAAGCACGGCGACCTCGAGGCGGACTCGCCCTTCGCGACGATCGCCGCGAAGCTGCGCGGCGCCGTCGAGAAGCTCGGGCTCGCCGCGTTCGGCGAGGTCGGCGAGCCGTTCGACCCGCAGCGCCACGAGGCGATCTTCCAGCAGCCCAGTGACGAGGTCGAGGTCGACACGGTCGCCGATGTCGTCGAGACCGGGTACACGCTGGGCGGCGTGCAGCTGCGCGCCGCGAAGGTCGTCGTCAAGACGCCGGCGGCCTAGCCCCGCCGCACCCACTCCCCGGTGGTCGAGTAGCGAAGCGTCTCGAGACCCGCGCATCAGGTCTCGATACGCGCTACTCGACCACCGGACCCATTTCAGACAGACTCAGAGAGAGGAGGTGCCGATGGCCAGTCAGGACTGGTTCGACAAGGACTTCTACCAGGTGCTCGGCGTCTCCAAGGACGCGAGCGACGCGGAGATCAAGAAGGTCTACCGCAAGCTCGCGCGCAAGTACCACCCCGACCAGAACCCGGGCGACGCTGCGGCCGAGGCGAAGTTCAAGGAGATCAGCGAGGCGAACGCGGTGCTCTCCGACCCCGAGCAGCGCAAGGAGTACGACGCGATCCGGGCGATGGGCACGGGCGCGCGGTTCACCGCGCCGGGCGCCGGCGGCCAGGGCGGCTTCGACGACGTCTTCGGCGGCATGTTCGGCCAGGGCGGCGGGCAGCGCTACACGTTCCAGCAGGGCGGCGGCGCCGAGTACGACGACCTGCTCAGCGGCCTGTTCGGGGGCGGCCGGTTCGGCCAGTCGACCGGCGGATACCGCGGGTTCGGCGGCCCGACCAAGGGCCGGGACGTCTCGGCGACGACGACGCTCGACTTCATCACCGCCACCAAGGGCGACCAGGTCACCCTGCAGACGGCCGACGGCAAGCCGATCACGGTGCGCATCCCGGCGGGCGTCTCGGACGGCCAGAAGATCCGGCTGCGCGGCAAGGGCCACCCCTCGCCCGACGGCGGCGAGACGGGCGACCTCATCCTCACCGTCAACGTGCGCAAGCACCCCGTCTTCGAGCGCGACGGGCTCAACCTGCGGGTCACCGTGCCGGTGACCTTCACCGAGGCCGCGCTCGGCGCGACCATCCAGGTGCCGACCCTCGGCGGCGACCCCGTGAAGCTCAAGGTCGCGCCCGGCACGCCGAGCGGCCGCGTGCTGCGCGTGAAGGGGCGCGGCGTGGAGACCAAGAAGGGCACGGGCGACCTGCTCGCGGTCGTGCAGATCGCGGTGCCGTCGCACCTCTCGAAGGACGCGCAGGCGGCCGTCGAGGCACTCGCCGCGGCGCTGCCCGACGAGAACCCGCGCGACGAACTGCTCGCGAAGGCCCGGGGCTGACATGAACGAGACGAGCCCGCTCTTCGTCATCTCGGTCGCAGCCGAGCTCGCGGGCATGCACCCGCAGACGCTGCGGCAGTACGACCGGCTGGGCCTCGTCTCGCCGACGCGCACAGCGGGCAAGTCGCGCCGCTACTCGATGCGCGATGTCACCCAGCTGCGCGAGATCGCGCAGCTGTCGAGCGAGGGCGTGAGCCTCGAAGGCATCCGCAGGGTGCTCGGGCTCGAAGACGAGGTGCAGTCGCTGCGGGCCCGCGTGCGCGAGCTCGAGGCGGCACTGGCCGACGAGATGCTCAACCGCCCGGGCCGGCGCATCTTCGCGGCCGGCTCGGCCGGAGAGGTGATCACCCTCAAGGCCGGCACGCGCGCGCGCCGTGAGAACGCCGTCGTCGTCTGGCGCCCGCTCGAACGCTGAACGTCAGCGCGTCGTCCGGCATTCGGGCGAATGCCGGACGACGCGGGTTCGTGCCGATGAGGCCTCAGCGGCCCCGGACGGGGTACGAGACGATCCGCCCGTCGCCGAAGACGCCGGCCGAGACGACCACCTTGCCGCTCTGCCATTCGACGCCGGCCGGGCTGTCGACCTCGGCGAACGTCGAGACCGATCCGTCGCGCGTGATCGCCGACACCTTGCCGCCGAACATCTGGCTGACGTAGACCGTGCCGTTCGGCGCCACCGCGAGTCCGGTCGCTCCGGCGAAGCCGGTGGCGACCAGCGCGGAGTCCCCGCTCACCGGGTCGACGCGGTAGACCGAGCCGTAGGGGAATCCGAGCCCGGGCGCCCCGGGAAGGGTCGACACGTAGAGCATCCCGTCGGTGCCCATCTCGACGTCGGTCGGCACGGGCTCGGCGTCGTAGGTCAGGCCGACGACGCACTCGTCGAGCACGATCGGCTGCCCCTCGACCTCGCCGACCACGCGCATCTCGTCGGTGACCACGAGCGGCTGCGGGGGCAGCACGGCGACCGTCGAGACCTCGTCGCCGACGACCTTCAGCACCGCGTTCATGCCCGAGTCGGCGACGTAGGTCACGCCGGGCAGCGCCAGCGTGCCGTACGCGTGGGTGTCGACCAGCCCCTGGTAGCGCGGGTTCACGAACGGCGGCAGCGTCGCGGCGCACTCGTCGGAGATCTCCTCGAATCCGTACCAGCTGTCGCCGTCGGGGTTGTTGGCCTGCTCCCACGCGAGCAGGTCGATCGACGTGTCGCCGGCGGGGCCGCTCGACTTCAGCCACGACCCCTCGATCGTCTGCTCGTCTCCGGCGCGTTCGCTCCAGGTGACGGTGGGGCCGAGCACCGAGACGCCGGTCGAGTCGGGGCCCTGCGAGAGGGTCTCGCTGCTTCCGCCGGCGATGCGGGTGACCTCGCCGAGGAACGACTGGCCCACGGTGATGACGCCGTCGGCCGACAGGTCGAACGTCAGCGGGCCGACGAGGTGCTCGGCCAGCACCGTGGGCGGGCCCGAGCTCGGCGCCTTCGGCGCGGCGGTCGCCGGCGCGGCGACGGCGGTCGTCGCGCCGATCGCGACGGCGACGGCGGCGGCAGCGGTGAGTGGGATTGAACGGCGCATCGGGTACTCCGACCTTGATCGAACTGCGCATCCGCCCTTTGCGCACGCTCCGGCGCGCACGGAAAGCCTCGGGTGGGCGGATCCGCGTCCGAACGTACTCCGGTCGGGCGGGCCCCTCCACCCCCCGTTCGAGTGCGGGTCAGCGACCCCAGGCCGAGGCGGGCGCCTCGACGACCTCATACGGGCGGGAGCTCCAGTGGGTGCCGTAGCCGTAGTGGCTCGACGCCCACGGCGAGGCCCAGATCGCCTGCGCCGTCGCGTCGGCCGAGTCGCCGCGCTCGAGCGCGGCCTCGACCTCGGGGTACCGCCCCGAGCCGATGTTCGCGGCCGCGTAGTACGCCGCGTCGACGAGCGTCGCGTAGCTGCCGAGTCCGGAGCCGCCGCCCGAGCCCATGCCGTTGTTGAGCGGGTTGTTGCGGTTCCACCAGTTGTCGGCGCCGTTCTCCTGGCGCATCCACCGCATCATGAACGTCACGTTCTCGTCGGTGAGCGGCCAGCCGCCGTCGACGATCACGAGCTTCGCCCAGTCGAGGTTGGTGCCGCCCGCGATGAGCGTCTCGGGACCCGTCGACGCGACGTACGACTCGGTCGAGACGGCGGTGGCGGATGCCTCGCCGTCGACCCGCACCGACTGGGCGGCCGCGCGGAAGGAGTCGGCGGCGTCGCTCGCGGCGGCGGCCGCCTCGATCGTCGCGGGGTTCACCTGCGGGGCGAGCGACACGGTCGCGAGCAGGCCGAACACGGCGGCCGTTCCGAGTACGCCGGCGAAGCGGCGGACGAATCGCCCGCCGCGAGTCGCGCCCCCGTGCCGTTCTCGCCGCATGCGGACCCGAGGGTAGCAAACCGAGCCGGGTACCGCACCCAGCTTCCACCTCGCCGGCGGGCGGGCGAGCTCACGAGCGCCTCGAGACGTTCGCCGCGTAGCCTTGGCTCATGCCTCTCGACTTCGGCGCGCTCCGCCGACATCCCGATATCGAGGGGCCGGGGCTCGAAGCCGTCGACGCGGCCGATCGACTCATCCTCGACGAGGCTGCCGGTCGTCTCGCGGAGAGCGAGCCCGACGCGGTCGCCGTCATCGACGACGCGTACGGAGCGCTCGCCCTCGGCGCGGCCGATGCGATCGGCGCCGACGCCGCGCATCCCGTCCGCGCGCACCAGGACCTCATCACGGGCGAACGCGCGCTCTCCGAGAACGCCGGACGACTCGGGCTCGTCGGCGCGGTCGACTCGCTGCCCCTCGCGCCCGGGCTCGTCGCCGGCGCGCGCCTCGTGCTCGCACGGCTGCCCCGCCCGCTCGACCGGCTCGACGAGGTCGCCGCGCTCGTGGCCGGCCACGCGGCATCCGGGGTCGTGTTCGTGGCGGGCGGCCGCATCAAGCACATGTCGCTCGCGATGAACGACGTGCTGCTCCGGCACTTCGAGCGCGTCGACGTCTCGCACGCGCGGCAGAAGTCGCGCGTGCTCGTCGCGTCGGGTGCCCGCACGGGGGCCGAACCCGGATGGCCCCGGCACGAGCGGCACGGCGATCTCGGCCTCGAGGTCGTCGCGCACGGCGGCGTGTTCGCGGGTGCCGGCGTCGACATCGGCACGCGGTTCCTGCTCGGCGAGCTGGGTGCGGCGATGCCGGATGCCCCGACCGCGGTCGATCTCGCCTGCGGCACCGGTGTCGTGGCCGCGTGGCTCGCGCGCGAGCGCCCGGGTGTGCGGGTCGTCGCCACCGACCGGTCGGCCGCGGCGGCGGCATCCGCCCGTGCGACCGCCGAGGCGAACGGCGTCGGCGACCGCGTCGAGGTGACGCAGGCCGACGGGCTCGAGCGGCTCGCCGAGGCGAGCGAGCGGCTCGTGGTGCTGAACCCGCCCTTCCACAGCGACGCCGCGCTCTCGACCGGCATCGCCGCCCACCTCTTCGCCGACGCGGCGCGGGTGCTCGCGCCCGGCGGCGAGCTCTGGTGCGTCTGGAACTCGCACCTCCGCTACCGTCCGATGCTCGAGCGCACGGTGGGGCCGACCCGGCAGATCGCGCGCAACCCGAAGTTCACGGTCACGGCCTCGAGGCGCGACGGGTGACGGCCGGGTCACGGCCCGGCGGCGACCCGGGTTCGGCGCACGAGCAGCAGCTCACCACGGTCGAGCGTGCCATCGACCGCGCGGCGCATCGGCTCCTCGCGGGGGCTCCCGAGCGAGGCATCCGCGCATGGCTCGTCGAATTCCTCGTCTTCGGCGCGAAGCAGGCCTGGGCGTGCGTCTTCGGGGCGGCGCTGCTCGCGGCCATCGTCGCGGCCCGCCTCTGGTACCCCGACGACGCGGTGCTCGCGCGCAACGACGCGCTCACGATCGCGGCGGTGCTGATCCAGGTGGTCATGGTCGCGACGCGCCTCGAGACGGGACGCGAGCTGTGGGTCATCGTGCTCTTCCACCTCACCGGAACCGTGATGGAGATCTTCAAGACCGACGTCGGCTCGTGGATGTACGCGGGCGACGGGGTGCTGCGCATCGCGGGAGTGCCGCTCTTCTCCGGGTTCATGTATGCGGCGGTGGGGTCGTACATGGTGCGCGTGTACCGGCTCTTCGACCTCGGCTTCACGCGCTATCCGCGGCGATGGATCACGGCGATCCTCGCGGCGCTGATCTACCTCAACTTCTTCGGGCACCACTACATCGCCGACTTCCGCTGGGTGCTGCTCGCCGCCGTGGTCGTGCTGTGGTGGCCGACGGTCATGCACTTCCGCGTGTGGCGGCGCACGCCGCGGATGCCGCTGCTCGTCGCCTTCGCGCTCGTGGCGCTCTTCATCTGGTTCGCGGAGAACATCGGCACCGCGAGCGGGGCCTGGCTCTACCCCGACCAGGCAGACGGCTGGCAGCTCGTGTCGGCCTCGAAGCTCGTCTCGTGGTTCCTGCTCATGATCATCTCCGTGGTGCTCGTGACCTGGGTGTACCCGCCGCGTCCGCCCGTTCCGTCCGCGGCCCCGTCCGCGGCGGCTGGCCGGTCGGCCTGATCCGACCGATCTCCGTCTGAGATCCCGGACGAGCTGTCTGCATCTCCAGACACGAGCCGTCGTGCGACGGTCGTGCGGCGGCGTCGCATGGGGTGTCGTTGAAGGGCGGCGCGAACGTGCGGCATGCGGAGGACGAGGGAGTTCGGAGTGGCAGCGGCGGAATCCGGAGTGGCGGCGCCCGCCGGGATCCCGTCGAGCGCCTGGCGGCTCCGCAGCGACGTGTGGGAATACCTCGGCCATGTCGTCAGGCAGTCCGTCGCCGGGCCGGCGGACGCGGTCGGTCCCCTCGCGGAACCCGGTGAACTCGACGTGGCCGGCGAGTTCGCGCGGCTGCTGCCGGTGCTCGAGGCCCTCGAGGGGTACTGGGCGATCCCCGGGGTCGATGCCGTCCGCACGCTGCGAGAGCTGATCGAGCGAGGCGACCTGGCCGCCGCCGCGGCGCACCTCGACGACGTGGCTCCGCGATCGTGGTTCCCGCGGCCGGCCGGCGAGGAGCCCGAGTCGGGCGCAGCCGAGACCGTCGCCGCGCCGCACGTGTTCCAGGTGCTCGTCGTCGGCAACGACGGCGACGAGGCCGAGGCCGCGATGCGGGCGTCGCTCGGCTCGCAGCGCCGTCCGTCAGATCGCCTCGCCTATGAACTCGTCTTCGTGCAGAACGTCGAGGATGCGCTCGCCGCCGTGCTCGTGAACCCCGAGCTCCAGGCCTGCGTCATCCGGCCGGGGTTCGGGTGGCGCACCGACCGGCCGCTGAGCCGCGACCTGCGCGCGTTCATCGACGGCCACCTCGGCGGCGCGCGGCCGGCGAGCCCGATCGACCGCATCACCATGCTGGCCGAGCAGCTCTCGGCGCTGCGGCCCGAGCTCGACCTCTACCTCGTCGCGGGGGTGTCGATCGAGCGACTGGCGCACGAGCTCACGAGCCGGTTCCGGCGCATCTTCCGCACGCAGGACGCGATGGAGCTGCACCTGACCCTGCTCGCCGGGGTCGCCGAGCGGTACGAGGCGCCGTTCTTCCACGCCCTGCAGGAGTACAGCCGCCGCCCGACCGGTGCGTTCCACGCGTTGCCCGTCTCGCGCGGCGCCTCGGTGCTCGACTCGCGCTGGGTCGGCGACTTCGCCGACTTCTACGGCATGAACCTCTTCCTCGCCGAGACCTCGGCCACATCGGGCGGGCTCGACTCGCTGCTCGATCCGAGCGGATCGCTGCGGCGGGCGCAGGCCGCGGCGGCGCGGGCGTTCGGATCGCGCAAGACCGTGTTCGTCACGAACGGCACGTCGACCGCGAACAAGATCGTGCACCAGTCGATCGTGAAGCCCGGCGATGTCGTGCTCGTCGACCGCAACTGCCACAAGTCGCATCACTACGCGCTCATGCTCGCGGGGGCGCGGGTCGCCTACCTCGACGCGTACCCGCTCGACGAGTTCTCGTTCTACGGCGCGGTGCCGCTCGAGACGATCAAGTCGACGCTGCTCGCCTACCGCAGGGCGGGCCGGCTCGACGAGGTCAAGATGGTCGCGCTCACGAACTGCACGTTCGACGGCATCGTCTACGACCCCGCCCGGGTGATGGAGGAGTGCCTCGCGATCAAGCCCGACCTCGTCTTCCTCTGGGACGAGGCGTGGTTCGCGTTCGCGGCGTTCCACCCGGTGTACCGACGCCGCACGGCGATGGCCGCGGCGCGAGAGCTCGGCCGCGCGTTCGCCGACCCCGACCGCCGGGCGGCGTACGACGCGCAGCAGCGCGAGCTGGCCGCCGAGCCGGACGCCGAGCGCGCGATGCTCGAGCGCCGGCTGCTCGCCGACCCGTCGCGGGCCCGGCTGCGCGTCTACGCCACGCAGTCGACGCACAAGACGCTCACCGCGCTGCGGCAGGGGTCGATGATCCACATCCACGACGAGGACTTCGCGGCATCGAACGCCGAGGACTTCCACGAGGCGTACATGACGCACACCTCGACGTCGCCGAACTACCAGATCCTCGCGTCGCTCGACGTCGGCCGCCGGCAGGTCGAGCTCGAGGGGTACGCCCTCGTGCAGCGCCAGGCCGACCTCGCCGTGCACATCGGCCACGCCGTCGCCCGCCACCCGCTGCTGCGCAAGCGCTTCCGCATCCTGAGCACCCTCGACCTCGTGCCGCAGCGGCACCGCGAGACCGACCGGCCGATGCCCCTGCGCGACGGGCTCGCCGACATGGCCGAGGCCTGGCGGCGCGACGAGTTCGTCGTCGACCCGAGCCGGCTGACGCTCCACATCGGGCTCACGGGCATCGACGGCGACACGTTCAAGCACGAGCACCTCATGGACCGGTACGGCATCCAGGTCAACAAGACCTCGCGCAACACCGTGCTCCTGATGACGAACATCGGCACGTCGCGCAGCGCCGTCGCGTACCTCGTCGAGGTGCTCGTGAAGATCGCGACCGAGCTCGAGCACGAGTCCCGCCCGTCCGGCGGTCGCGGGGGCGTCGCCCGATCCGAACGGCGCGGCCCCGCGACGCCGCCGCTGCCCGACTTCAGCCGGTTCGCCGATCGCTTCCGCGCCGCCGGCGACCTTCCCGACGGCGACCTGCGCGCCGCGTACTTCATGAGCTACTCGGATGACGCGTGCGAGTACCTCTCGCCGGCCGAGGTGCGCCGCCGGATCGCCGACGGCGCCGAGGCGATCTCGGCGGGCTTCGTCACCCCGTACCCGCCCGGCTTCCCCGTGCTCGTGCCGGGGCAGGTCATCACCGAGCAGACGCTCGCGTTCATGGACGCCCTCGACACCCGCGAGATCCACGGGTTCGACCGCCGGCTCGGCTACCGCGTCCTCATCGAGCCGACCATTCCCGCACACCAGTTCGAAGGAGAATCGTGAGCACCACGGAGACCCAGGGCAGCCTGCGGCGCGGATTGAGCGCGCGCCACATCCGCTTCATCGCGCTCGGCTCGGCGATCGGCACCGGCCTCTTCTACGGCTCGTCCGCGGCGATCCAGGCGGCCGGCCCGGCCGTGCTGCTCGCCTACATGATCGGCGGCGCGGTGATCTTCATCGTCATGCGCGCACTCGGCGAGATGGCGGTGCGCCACCCGGTGGCCGGCTCGTTCGGACAGTACGCCTCCCGCTACGTCGGCCCCTTCGCGGGATTCCTCACCGGGTGGACCTACACGTTCGAGATGTTCGTCGTCGCGCTCGCCGACGTCACCGCGTTCGGCGTCTACATGGGCTTCTGGTTCCCCGACGTCGAGCGCTGGGTGTGGATCCTCGCGATCGTCTTCGTCATCGCGGCGGTCAACCTCGCGAGCGTGAAGGTGTTCGGCGAGCTCGAGTTCTGGTTCTCGCTCATCAAGATCACGGCCATCGTCGCGATGATCGCGGGCGGCATCGCCATCATCGTCTTCGGGCTCGCGAACCAGTCGGAGCACGCGGCCGGGGTGCAGAACCTCTTCGTCGACGGCTTCGCACCGCACGGGGTGTGGGGCATCCTGGCGTCGCTCACGATCGTCATGTTCGCCTTCGGCGGCACCGAGGTGATCGGCATCACGGCGGGCGAGGCGCAGGACCCGAAGAAGGTGCTCCCGAAGGCCATCAACTCGGTGCCCGTGCGCATCCTGCTGTTCTACGTGCTCACGCTCACGGTCATCATGATGCTGCAGCCGTGGACCACGATCGACGGCAGCGCGAGCCCGTTCGTCTCGATCTTCGACGGCCTGGGCCTCACCGGCGCGGCCCACGTGCTCAACGCGGTCGTCGTCACGGCGGCGCTCTCGGCCATCAACGCCGACATCTTCGGGGCCGGGCGCATGCTGCACGGTCTCGCCGAGCAGGGTCACGCGCCGAAGGCGTTCCAGCGCACCACCCGCAACGGCGTGCCGTTCATGACGGTGCTGGCGATGGTCGGCGCGCTCCTCGTCGGCGTCGTGCTGAACATCTGGTTCCACGACCAGATCTTCTTCCTCATCGCCGCGCTCGCGACCTTCGCGACCGTCGTCGTCTGGCTCATGATCCTCGTGTCGCACCTCCGCATGAAGCGCGAGATCGCGCGCGAGCGCTGGCTCCCCTCGGAGTTCCCGATGCCGTTCTACCCCGTCGCCGCATGGGTCGCGCTCGGCGTCATCGGCCTCGTGATCGTGCTCATCGGCGTCATGCCCGAGTCGCGGCCGGCGCTCGTCGTGGGCGTCGTGTGGCTCGCCGTGCTCGCCGTCTGCTATCTCGTCCTCGTGCGCGGCGCCGGTCGCCGGCGCGTCGAGCTCGTCGACGAGACGGCTGCGGTCCCGGTCGTGGGCGACGGTCCGCCCGCGGTCGAGTACGAGGACGCTGCGCGCCCCGGCGAGTAGCGCGCCGCGCGCCGGGCGACACCCCGCTACTCGACCGACGGAAATCGTGTCAGGCTGGAGGGGTGACCGACATCCTCGAAGCACACGACCTCGACCAGGCCGCGCAGGGCGCCGCCGCGGTGCCGTGGCGCGTCATCGTGTGGGACGATCCGGTCAACCTCATGAGCTACGTGAGCTACGTCTTCCGCAGCTACTTCGGCTACCCGCGCGACGAGGCCGAGCGGCTCATGCTGCGCGTGCACACCGAAGGCCGCGCGGTGGTCGCCTCCGGCAACCGCGAGGCGATGGAGCACCACGTTCACGCGATGCACGGCTACGGGCTGCAGGCCACGGTCGCGAGGGGCGACACGTGATCGTCGCGGGACTCGGCGGGGGAGAGGGCGTCCGGCTCGTGCTCGAGTCGGAGGAGGCGATGCTGCTCTCCGAGCTCGCCGACCAAGTCGACTCGGTGCTGCTGCTCGGCGAGCCGAGCGACCCGGCGCTCGGACGCCTGCTGCCGAGCGCCTACCCCGACGACGCCGAGGCCTCGGCCGAGTTCAGCCGCTACACGCGCGAGAGCCTCGTCGACGGCAAGCGCCAGGCAGCGCAGCGGGTGCGCGACGCCACCGCGGTCCAGGGCGACGGCATCGTGCAGATCGAGCTCGACCAGTCCGAGGCGTGGGGCTGGCTGACGTTCCTCACCGACCTCCGCCTCATCCTCGCCGAACGCGTCGGCGCGGCCGGCGACGACGCCGACGACGAGCCCGGCGACCTCGCCGCGGTCGACGACGAGAGCGGGGCCGCGGCGTCCGAGACCCGCGACGACTACCTGCGCGCGGCGTACGAATGGGCCGGCTTCGTGCAGGGCTCGATGCTCGAGGTGCTCGACCCGACCGACCGCTGACCGACCCGACCGCGCCGCCCCGCCATCACGGTCGGCGCGCCGGTCTGCGGCAGGATGGGCAGCGACGCGCCCGCCGGGCGCCGATCGAGCGAGGGAGTCGCAGTGAGGGAAGCATCGTCGTGGCGCCGGGTGTTCGCCCGCCCGACCGAGTCGGCGGAGTCGGTCGAGAGCTTCGCGCTCGTCATCGGCACGATCGCGTTCGTCGTCGGAATCGTCGTCGCGACGCCGCTCTTCTGGGGCCGTGACCTCGCGATCTCGGGCGACGGCTCGCTCGGCGAGTTCGCGGCGCTCGCCGGCGCCCTCGTCGCCGGCGCGTCGTTCGTCGTCTCCCGGGTGCTCGTGCGCCGCGACCTCGCGCGCGGGACCGACCCGTTCGAAGTGCCGGGCGCCCGCCTGCACTGGTTCGACATCGTCGCGCTCGGCGTCGCGAACGCGGTCATCGCCCTGCTCGTCTGGCTCGGCCTCGCGAACATCCTCGAGCGCAGCTTCATCGGCGCCGTCGTCTTCACGCTGCCCGCGATCGCCCTCGCGGGCGTCGCCCTCGCCCTCAGCGCCTACGTCGGCTTCCTGAGCGGCGCGAACCTCACGCCGAGCCTCCTGTCGCTCGTGCTCGCCGTGTTCCTCGTGGTCGGCGTCATCGCCTCGATGCTGAGTGCGAGCGACCCGCTGTGGTGGCAGAAGAACCTCTCGGCGCTCGGCATGACCGACGACGTCTCGGCGTTCGCCTTCAACCTCACGCTCGTCATCGCCGGCGTCATCGTCACGACGATCGCCCGCTACGGCACGACCTCGCTGCCGGTCGAGACCGCGGTCGACCAGCGCCGGCGCCGCACCGTGCGGGTGCTGCTCGTCGTGATCGGCATCTTCCTCGCCTGCGTCGGCATCTTCCACGTCGACGACTTCTTCATCGTGCACAACTCGGTCGCGACCGGAATGGCCGTCGCGTTCGCGGTCCTCGTCTTCGCGCTCGCCCGGCTCGTTCCGCCGATGCCGAAGGCGTTCGTCGTGCTCGGGTACGTGTACGTCGCGGTGATCGTCGTGCTCGGCGTGTTCTTCGCGATCGGCTACTACAACCTCACCGCGGTCGAGCTCGTCGCGGCCGTGCTCATCTTCAGCTGGATCATCGTGTTCCTCCGCAACGTCGGTGCGATCCGTCAGCGCGACGCCGGGCGCGCGGCGGGCGCCGGTGATGGCGGCGCGGATGTCGCGGCCGGCGCGTCCGCGACGGCAGGGGCCTGACCGGACGGACCGGACACGGGACGCGAACGGGCCGGATGCCACGAGGCATCCGGCCCGTTCGACGGAACGTCGGGCGCTGTCGCTTACGCGAGCGCCTTCGCCTTGAGGGCGTCGTACTCGGCCTGGGTGATGGTGCCGGCGTCGAGCAGCGCCTTGGCCTTGGCGATCTCGTCGGACGCGCTCGCCGAGGTGCCGGCGGTCTGGCGGATGTAGGCGTCGGCGGCCTGCTGGGCTGCCTCGGCGTCGCGCGCCGAGCGCTCGGCCATGCCCTTGCCGCGGGCGATCAGGTAGATCAGCGCGGTGAGGAACGGGACGAAGATCAGGAAGATGATCCAGAACGCCTTCGCCCAGCCGTTCAGCTTCGAGTCGCGGAACAGGTCACCGATGATCGCGAAGAGCGCGAACAGGTAGGCGATGAACGCGAACGCCCAGAAGAACCACCAGATCAGGTCCCAGAAGTTGTTCCAGAAATTCATGTGCTGCGTGCCTTTCGATTACGAGGTGAGGCATCGCCGGATGCGACGCCGGGAAGCCCCGTCTCAGTAACGGCATCGCCTGTGCAGGCGGTGCCTCCCCCTGACCGAAGACCATCCTGTCGATGACAATAGCGCGACCGTGCCCGGAATCGTGCGGATTTCCGCGTCGCGACGCGCTCGGGCGCAAGAATCCTGACGGACGGTGAGTGACTTCGGCGTGCTCGCCGGGTAGCGTCGCCGGGGGAGGATGAGCATGGCGGAGTGGTGGTCGACGCTCGACATCAACGGCTGGAGCATCGCCGGCATCGTGGTGACCCTGCTGGCCACCTGGATCCTGGCCCGGCTCTCCCGCAGGGGGGCGCGGGCGGCGATGGCGCGTGTGCCGAGCCTCGACGACGGGGTGCGACTGCTCGCCGAGCGCGTCGTCGGGTACACGGTGTGGCTCATCGGCATCGGCATCGCGCTGAGCTTCCTCGGCGGCTCGGTCCAGCCCATCCTCGCGATCGCCCTCGTCGTCGCGGTCGTGCTGGTCTTCGTGCTGCGGGGCATCGCCGACAACTTCGCGGCGAGCGTGGTGCTGCAGACGAGGCATCCGGTCGGGGTGGGAGACGAGCTCGAGGTGGGCGACGTCGTCGGCGTCGTCACCGAGCTGAACGGCCGGTCGGTGATCGTGCGCAGCTACGACGGCCGCACCGTGCACCTCCCGAACTCGCAGCTGCTCACCGAGGCGTTCTCGAACAACTCGGCCCACGGGGCCCGGCGCAGCGAGATCGAGGTGCGCGCCGCCGCGAGCGGGACGCCGCGCGAGCTCATCGTCGAGGCGGTGAGCGGCACGCACGGGGTGCATCGCCGCGAGACGATCCAGTTGCGCCCGATCACCATCGGGCCCGACCGCGAGGTGTACCGCGTGCGCTTCTGGCATCATCCGGCCAACGGCGTCGCGGTGACGGCTGCCGTCGTCGACTCGGTCGCAACCGCGCTCGCCGAACGGGGGATCGGCGCCGTCGTGACGAGCGAACCGCCGCCCCCGCCGCTCGTCGCGCCGACGGAGTTCTGACACGGCTGAACCGGCCGAGTCCGCGGGGCACGCGTACGGCATGATTGCTGGCGAGGGCCCGCGCGGTCCACGAGGAGGGGGAGCGAGTGTCGGCGACACCACAGGCACCGAGGGTGCGCGACCTCGCGATCCTGGCGATCCCGACGATCGTGGTCGGCATCGGCTCGGCGGTCATGCTGTGGCTGCTCGACCTCGCGGCCGAGTCGCTGCACGGCGTGATCTGGGAGAGCGTGCCCGACGCGATCGGCATCGGCCCCGACGCCCCGATCTGGATCTTCACGGTGCTCACGCTCACCGGAGCCGCGGTCGGGGCCGCCGTCTGGCTGCTGCCGGGGCACGGCGGGCCCGACTCTGCGCTGGGCGAGCTCGATGCGCCGCCGCCGAAGCTCATGGCCCTGCCCTCGCTCGCGCTCGTCGTCGTGCTCGGCCTCGCCGGCGGGGTCAGCCTCGGCCCCGAGAACCCGATCATCGGCATCAACACGGCGCTCACGATCGCCCTGCTCGCGAAGGTCGCCGCCAAGATCCCGACCCGACTCGCCGCGACACTCGCGATGGCCGCCACGATCGGCGCGCTGTTCGGCACGCCGGTCGCGGCCGCGCTCGTGCTCACCGGAGCGGTCGCCGCCGTCAGGGGCGGCGGCTCGCTGTGGGACAAGCTCTTCCTGCCGCTCGCCGCGGCCGGCGCGGGCGCCATCACGATGCACGTGCTCGGCGGCTCGTCGCTCGCATTCGCGCTCGAGCCGATGGACGGCGTCGAGGCGATCGACCTCCTGAGCGGCACCGTCATCGCCGTGGTCGCTGCGGTGGTCGGCCTGATCGGCGTCTACCTGCTGCCGATCCTGCACCGCTTCTTCCACTCGATGCGGAACCCCCTCATCTACACGACGCTCGGCGGCGCGCTGCTCGGCGTGCTCGGCATCATCGGCGGACCGGTCACGCTCTTCAAGGGCCTCGACGAGACCGGTGAACTGCTCACGAATCCCGACGACTTCTCGATCGGCCAGCTCGCCCTGTTCGCCGCCGTCAAGCTCGTGGCCCTCGTGATCGCCGCCGCCGCCGGATTCCGCGGCGGCCGCGTCTTCCCCATCGTGTTCATCGGCACGGCGCTCGGCCTGCTCGCGTACCACCTCGTGCCCGACATCCCGATCTCGCTCTCGGTCGCCTGCGCGGTGCTCGGCATCACGCTCGTCGCCACTCGCGACGGCTGGATCGGCATCTTCCTCGGGGCCGCGATCGTCGGCGACACGACGGTGCTGCCGCTGCTCTGCGTGATCGTGCTGCCGGTGTGGCTCGTCGTGACGAAGGCGCCCGAGTTCATCGCCCACGAAGCACCCGAGCCGTCGAAGGAGGTCGCCTCATGACCGTGGCCCGCCCGCTCGTCGGCCTCGACCGGCACAACGTCCTCCGCGAGATCGTCGCGGGCGTCACGCTCATCGCGATCGCGATCCCCCTCAACATCGGCTACGCGCAGATCGCGGGCCTGCCGCCGACCGCCGGTCTCTACGCGCTCGTCGTGCCGACCGTCGTCTATGCGCTCGTCGTGTCGAGTCGGCAGGTCGTCGCCTCGCCCGACGCGGCGGCCGCGGCGCTCGTCGCGAGTTCGATCGGAGGGCTCGCCATCGCAGGCGACGCCGAGAACTACGCGACCCTCGCGCTCGCGCAGGCGATCCTCTGCGGTGTCATGTTCATCGCGCTCGCCGTCTTCAAGCTCGGGTTCCTCGCGAACTTCCTCTCGAAGCCGATCCTCGTCGGCTTCGTCGGCGGCCTCGCCCTCGACATCCTCATCAGCCAGATCGCGAAGATGCTCGGCATCAAGATCCCGTCGGGCGGAGAGTTCATCGAGAAGACCACGGCGCTCATCGAGGGCCTGCCGACGATGAACCTCGTCGCCGTCGCGATCTCGGTCGGCTCGGTCGCGGTGCTGCTCCTCGGCAAGCGGTTCCTCCGGGCCGTGCCGTGGGCGCTCGTCGTGCTCATCGTGAGCACGATCCTCGTCTACGTGCTCGACCTCGACGACGCCGGCGTCGACGTGCTCGGCGCGGTGCCGGCCGGCCCGCCGACGCTCACCTGGCCGGTCATCGACTGGACGATGTGGTTCGCGCTCATCCCCTCGGCGATGGCGCTGACGCTCGTGACGACGGCCGAGGGCCTGCTCGTCTCCCGTTCGTACGGCGAGAAGCACGGGTACTCGACGAACCCCAACCGCGACCTCCTCGCCTTCGGCCTCGGAAACATCGCCGCAGGAGCCTCGGGCAGCTTCGCCGTCGGCTCGTCGACGTCCCGCACCGCGGCCATGGACCAGGCGGGCTCGCGCACGCAGCTGCCCTCGCTCGTGCTCGCGGTCGGCACCCTGTTGCTGCTCCTGTTCGGCACGGCGTTGCTCGCCGACATCCCCTCCCCGGCGATCGGTGCGATCGTCGGCGTCGCGATCCTGCCGCTGCTCGGCGTGCGCGAGTTCGTCGACCTGTGGAAGGTCGACCGGTTCGAGTTCGGCGTCGGGGCGGCGTGTTTCCTCACGACCCTCTTCGTCGGCGCGATCCCCGGCATCCTCGTCGCCTTCGTGCTCGCCCTCATCAATCTCGCCCAGCGTGCCGCGAACCCCGCGATCGACGTGCTCGAGGCGGGCGGCGAGCCCGGTGACTCGCTGCTCGACGAGGCGCCGAAGGGTCACGTCACGGCGCCGGGCGTCATCGTCGTGCGCCTCGCCGCGCCGCTCTTCTTCGCGAACGGGTCGGTGTTCAGCGACGCCGTCAAGAAGGCCGTCCGCCGCGCGACGGCGGCCGGCAACGGACCCGTGCGCCACGTCGTGATCGACATGGAGGCCGTGACCGACATCGACGTGACCGGCGCCGAGAGCTTCGAGGCGCTGCTCGCCTGGCTCGACGAGCACCACGTCGATCTGACGTTCAGCCGAATGCGCCCCGGCACCAGGGTGCGCCTGGCCGACCTCGGCCTGCTCGGCGACCGTGCCGTCTACCCGACCAACCGCGACGCGATCGCCGCGCTCGTCACGACCGACCAGGAGTGAACATGCCCATACCCGTCACCGTCGACAACTTCACGCGCGCCGAGACCGACACCATGATCCGCAACATGCTGCCGATCATCGGCGGGCTGGGCGTGTTCCATCACGACCGCGAGCTCTCGCCGCTCGACCAGCAGCCCGTGATCCGGCAGAACCGCGACACGCTCTACTCGGTCGCGATCGTCGACATCGCGGACGGTGCGACACTGACGATTCCCGAGACCGCCGGCCGCTACCTCTCGGTGATGGTGATCAACCAGGACCACTACATCAACCGGGTCTTCCACGAGGCCGGGCGCTACGAGCTCGCGCGCGCCGAGTTCGGCACCGACCTCGTCGTGATCGCCGCCCGGATCCTCTTCGACCCGGCGAGCGAGGCCGACCTCGCCGAGGTGCATCGCCTGCAGGACGGGCTGACGATCGAGGCGGCCGGGCAGCGCGTCTTCGACTCCCCCGACTACGACACGGCGTCGCACACCGAGGTGCGCGACGCCCTGCTGGTCCTCGGTCGGACGATCGGCGGGCTCTCACACTGCTTCGGCAGGGCCTCCGACGTCGACCCCGTGCGCCATCTCGTCGGAACCGCCCTCGGCTGGGGCGGCCTGCCCGACGACGAGGCGCAGTACCTCAACATCGAGCCGGGCCTGCCCCGCGGCCGGTACACGATGACCTTCGGTGCCGACGTGCCCGCCGACGCATTCTGGTCGCTCAGCGTCTACAACGGCGCCGGCTACTTCGAGCCGGGGCCGAGCGGGCTCACCAACGTCAACTCCGTCTTCGCGGTGAAGAACGACGACGGCACGACCACGATCCACCTCGGCGACTGGGGCGACGAGACTCCGAACCGCATCCCGCTGCCCGAGGGCTGGAACCTCCTCGTGCGGCTCTACCGTCCCCGACTCGACGACCTCGCGAACTGGCGGGTTCCCGAGATCGTCGCCGTCTGATCGATCAACGAACGACAGGAGCAACCACCATGGGCAGCGTCATCGGAGACATCCTCCCCCTCGCCGTCGGAATCGCGATCAGCCCGATCCCGATCATCGCGGCGATCCTCATGCTCCTGTCGCCGAAGGCGAAGGGCACGAGCGTCGGCTTCCTCATCGGCTGGGTGCTCGGCATCGTCGTCGCGGTCGTCGCGTTCACGCTGCTCGCGTCGGTCATCCCCGAATCCGACGCGGACGACTCGAAGCCGATCTCCGGCGTCATCAAGCTGCTGCTCGGTGCGCTCCTGCTGCTGCTCGCCGTCAAGCAGTGGCGCTCGCGGCCGAAGCCGGGCGAGGAGCCCGCGATGCCGAAGTGGATGTCGGCCATCGACCAGATGACGTTCGGCAAGGGCCTCGGCCTCGGCTTCCTGCTCTCGGCGGTCAACCCGAAGAACCTCATCATGGGCGTCGGCGCGGGCGTCGCGATCGGTTCGGCCGGGCTCTCGGGTGGCGAGCAGGCGATCGCGATCGTCGTCTTCGTGCTCATCGCGGCGTGCTCGGTCGCGATCCCGGTGATCGGCTACCTGCTCGCGTCGAAGCAGATGGCGGGCCCCCTCGAGTCGCTGCGGAAGTGGCTGGTGCACAACAACGCGGCCGTCATGGCGGTGCTGCTGCTCGTGATCGGCGTCGTCATGATCGGCAAGGGAATCGGGAGCTTCTGAGTGACGGGGCACGGCGCGACCTCATCGACGGACGGCTCGGGGCGGGCGTTCGGGCGCGGCTCCCGCGTGCTCATCGCGCTCGCCGCGGCCGTCGTCCTCTTCGTCGGCGTCTGGTTCGCCCGCGACCTGCTCGCTCCCGCCGCGCTCGCCGCGGTCGTCGTGATCATCGCGTACCCGGTCCGGCGCCCGCTCGAACGTGCGGGGTGGCCGGTCTGGCTCGCCTCGACGGCCGTGATCGTCGTCGCGTACCTCATCCTCGCGGTGCTCGCGGTGCTGCTCGTCTACGCGGTCGGCCAGTTCGTCGCGATGCTGCCCGAGCTCGCGGACGACCTGCAGGCCACGGCCGGCGGCGTGGCCGACTGGCTGCAGGGCCTCGGCTTCTCCGCGCCGTCGGCGCAGACGGCACTCGGATGGCTCGACCCGGGCGCGATCGGCAAGGCCGCCCTCGGGGTCGCCGACCAGGTGCTCGGCTTCGCGACGGCGTTCTTCTTCGTGCTCGCATACGTGATCTTCATGGCCGTCGACGGTGCGCGCTTCCGTGCGGCGTCGGCTGCGGCATCCGCGTGGATGTTCGGCAACGCGACCGCCGATCGCATCGCGACCCGCTACTTCACGGGGGTTCGGCGCTACTACGTCGTGAACGCGACGTTCGGTGCGATCGTCGCCGTGCTCGACGGCCTGCTGCTGTGGGCCGTCGGCGTGCCGATCCCGGCCGTGTGGGCGATCCTCGCGTTCGTCACGAACTTCATCCCGAACATCGGGTTCGTCATCGGGCTGATCCCGCCCGCCATCCTCGCGCTCGTCGTCGGCGGGTGGCCGCTCATGCTCGCGGTCATCGCGATCTACTGCGTCATCAACGTCGTGCTGCAGGTGCTCGTGCAGCCGAAGTTCGTGAGCGACGCGGTCGGCCTGAGCCTCACGCTGACCTTCTTCTCGGTCGTGTTCTGGGCGTTCGTCATCGGGCCGATCGGCGCGATCCTGTCGGTGCCGCTGTCGCTGCTCGTGCGCGCCCTGCTGCTCGAGCCCGATCGCGGCGCCGTCGCGCTGCGCCGCCTCACCGGCGAGGGCGAGGACTCGCTGCGGGCGTCGGGTTCACGCGACGTGCATGATGACCTGCGGGCGGCGGAGCCCGAGAGTAGTACCCGAGGCCAGGAGGAATCCGATGTGGTGGAACAAGAAGCATGAGTCAGCGGAGACCGATCCGGCGCACGCCGAGGGCGCGATGACCGCCGGGACACCGGTGCCGCACCGCAACGCGTTCATGCTGCTCGGGTTCGCGGGCCTCGTGATCACCCTGTTCGGCATCGCCGCGATCGGGTCGGTGTTCTCGGCGGTGTTCCTCGCGCTCGTGCTCGTGATCTGCGTGCACCCCGTGCGGCGCGGGCTCGAGCGGCGCGGCGTTCCGCGGGGCATCGCGACGCTCCTGGTGCTGCTCACCGTCGTCCTCCTGCTCGGCGGCTTCGTCTTCGCGCTCGTCATCTCGTTCGCGCAGTTCGCGACCCTGCTGCCCGAGTACGCCCCCGAGTTCGAGTCGTGGGCGACGGCGGCGTCGAAGTGGCTCTCGAGCCTCGGCGTCGGCCAGGAGCAGATCAACGCCCTCATGAGCTCGTTCGATCCGGGCAAGATCGTCGGCGCGCTGAGCGGGCTCGTCAGCAGCCTGCTCGGCGGGGCGCTGGGGTTCATCTCGTTCGCGGTGATCCTGCTGACGATGCTCATCCTCATCACGTTCGACTCGTCGTACGTGCCGACGGTCGTCGCGGGCATCGGCCGCAAGCGGCCCGAGCTCGCGACGGGGCTCGTGCGATTCGCCAGCGGCGTCCGCCGGTACATGGTCGCGACGACGGGGCTCGGCGTCGCGCAGGGCCTCGTGAACTGGCTCGCGCTCGCGATCATGGGCATCCCGGGCGCGGCCCTCTGGGGCATGCTCTCCTTCCTGTGCAGCTTCATCCCGAACATCGGCTACTTCATCGCGATCGTGCCGCCGCTCGTGTTCGGCGCACTCGTCGGCGGCTGGCCGACCGTCGTCGCGGTGATCGTCGTCTACGGCCTCATCAACGCGGTGATCCAGTCGATCATCCAGCCGAAGGTCGTCGGCAACGCGGTCTCGCTCAGCCAGTCGCTCACGTTCGTCTCGGTGCTCGTGTGGGCCGTCGTGCTCGGCCCGATGGGCGCGATCCTCGCCGTTCCGCTCACGCTCCTGGTCCGCATGCTGCTCGTCGACTCGAACCCGTCGGTCGGCTGGGTGCTGCCGGCGCTCGGCGAGGTCGACGACGTGAAGCGCGAGATGGACGAGATCGACGCGGAGGCGAAGGTCGCCCGCATGCAGCGTCGCGAGGAGAAGCGGCACGAGCACGCGGCCGCTCGATCCGAGGGCGATCCCTCGCCCGACGACGACGGCGGAAGCGCGGGCACGTCCCGCTGACGGGCCCCGAACGAACGGATGCCTCGGCGAGCAGCTGCTCGCCGAGGCATCCGTGTTCGGTGATGAGGTCGGCTACTCGCGCGCGAACGCCGCGAGGGCCTCGAGCTCGAGGTCGAGGTACTGCTCCTCGCTGACGTCGATGGCGACCCCGAGCAGCGTGCCGCCCGTGAACGGGAAGGAGTCGGTGTACTGGCTGCTCACCGCGTCGCCGCTGTCGTAGCCGATGCAGAGGCCGTCGCCGCACAGCGTGAACTTGCCGACCTGCGCCCGCATCGGCCCCTCGGCGACGACCTGGTCGTCGACGTAGAGCTTGCAGGTGCCGATCGACTCGCCGTGCTCGCCGGCGCTCTCGCGGACGAACTCCATGCCGAGGGCGTGCTTGCCGGGGGTCAGCGCCTCCGACCTGAACGCCTGCTCGGGCGGGATGCCGAGGAAGTTGTACACGTAGTTGAGCTTGCCGTCCTTGATGAACAGCGAGTGGCCGCCGAAGCGCGAACCGTGCGCGAAGAGCACGCCCTGCGTTCCCGTGTCGACCTCGACGTCGGCGATGATCTTGAACGAACGGCCGCGCACGTTGACCGCGACCGACTCGGGCACGGCGCCGGTGTCGGGGTAATAGACGTAGCGCGAGCGCGGCGGCTCGGACTGGGGCCGCTCGATCGTGAGCTGCTCGCGCGCCGACCGGTCGTCGAGCGGCAGCACGTGGTTGCGCTCGGCCTCCTCGAACCAGAGGTCGACGAGCTCCTTCAGCTTCTCGGGGTGCTCGGCGGCGAGGTCCTTCGCCTCCGAGCGGTCCTCGTCGACGTGGTAGAGCTCCCAGCGGTCCTCGTCGAAGCGCCCGTGCCCGGTGAGCGGCGCGTGGATGCTCGCCGCCTTCCAGCCGTCCTTCCAGATGCCGCGCGTGCCGATCATGGTGTAGTACTGCACGTGCTTCTCGGTCGGCCCATCGGGTTCGGCGTCGAAGCTGTACTTCATCGAGACCCCGTCGAGCGGTCGCTGCTCGACCCCGCGGAACACCTCGGGGAACTCGATGCCGATGACGTCGAGGATGGTCGCGACGATGTCGGTCGAGTGGTGGTACTGGTGGCGGATCTCGCCCTTGGCCTTGATGCCGGCCGGCCAGTGGATCACCATCGGGTCGCACGTGCCGCCCGAGAACTGGGCGTAGCGCTTGAACATCTGGAAGGGCGCCGAGAACGCCGCGGCCCACCCGGTCGGGTAGTGGTTGTACGTCTCGGGCCCGCCGAGCACGTCGATCTTCGAGAGGTTCTCGGCGAGGTCGTCGGGGAACCCGTTGAAGAACTTGTTCTCGTTGACCGAACCGTCGGGCGAACCCTCGCCCGACGCGCCGTTGTCGGCGCAGTAGAAGATGAGCGTGTTCTCGAGCTGGCCGGATGCCTCGAGGTAGTCGATGATGCGGCCGGTCTGCACGTCGGTGTACTCGCTGAAGCCCGCGAACACCTCGGCCATGCGGCTGAACAGGCGCTGCTCGTCGGCGGAGAGCGACTCCCACGGCTTGACGTAGTCGGCGGGGTTCGCCTGGTCCTCGGGCAGGGGGTTGAAGGGTGTGAGCTCGGTGCCCTCCGGCAGGATGCCGCGCTCGATCATGCGCTCGAGCACCCATGTGCGATAGGCGTCGTAGCCGTCGTCGAACAGTCCCTTGTACTTGTCGATGTACTCCTGCGGCGCGTGGTGCGGCGCATGGTTGGCACCCGGGCAGAACCAGGTGAACCAGGGCTTCGAGGGGTTCGAGGCGTTCTGGTCCCGGATCATGCGGATCGTCTGGTCGGCCAGGTCCTTCGAGAGGTGGTAGCCGTCTTCGGGCGAGTAGGGCTGCTCGACGAACCGGTTGTCCTCGACGAGGTCGGGGTACCAGTTGTTCGTCTCGCCGCCGAGGAACCCGTAGAAGCGGTCGAAGCCCATCGCGAGCGGCCACTGCGCCTTGCTGCCGCCGGCCGAGATGTCCTCTTCGGGGACGTTGTGGTTCTTGCCGACCCAGAACGTCGAGTAGCCGTTCTGCTGCAGCACCTGGCCGATGGTCGCGCACTCCTCGGGGATGCGACCGGACAGGCCCGGGAAGCCGTTCGTGCCCTCCATGATCACGCCCATGCCGTTGGCGTGGTGGTTGCGCCCGGTGAGGAAGGTCGACCGCGTCGGCGAGCAGAGCGCGGTCGTGTGCCACTGCGTGTAGGTGAGCCCGTTCTTCGCGAGCCGGTCGAGCGTCGGCATGTTGATGCGGCCGCCGTACGGCGACCACGAGGCCATGCCCGTGTCGTCGTACAGGATGACCAGGATGTTGGGCGACCCCTCGGGCGCCTTCGGCAGCTCGTACGGCGACCAGTCGGCCACCGAGTCGCGGACGTCGAGCTTGATCGTCCCCTTGAATTCCTTGGACATGTGGAGTGCATCCCCTCGTCGACTGCACGGGCGGTCCGCCCTTCGGTCGACGCTACTCGGCGCGCGCACGGCAGGGAAGGACCATCGCGTTCCGTGTGGCCCGAACGGGGGCCGCCCCGTTCGCCTTGAGCGCAGCGCGCGTTGTGGCGGCTCGTGGGCGTCGGGGTTAGTCTTCGGATGTCGCCGGTGACCGCCGGCGGCGCATCTTCGAACCCAAGGGGAATCATGGCGGAGTTCGAGTACGGCCCGGTGGAGCTGTACCTGGTTGGATTCGAGGGGGACCGGCTGGACGCCGGCACGGTGGAGGCCCTCGAGGAGCTGGTCGAGGGCGGCGAGATCCGCCTGCTCGACCTCGTGATCGTCTCGCGCGAGCCCGACGGTTCGGTGCGCATCGTCGAAATCGAAGACGAAGGCGAGTCGTACGGCTTCGGCGTGCTCGAGCTCGAGCAGTCGGGCCTCGTCGGTGCGGAGGACGTCGACGACTTCGCCGAGCTCATCCCTCCGGGCACCTCGGCGGCGCTGGCCGCCTTCGAGCTCGTCTGGGCCAAGAAGCTCGCATCGCGCTTCGCCCAGGGCGGCGGCGTGGTGCTGTCGACCGAGCGCATTCCCGCGCCGGTCGTCAACGAGTTGCTCGCTCAGGCGAGCGGTGAGGAGAACTGATCATGCCTCTGCGTCGAATGGGTCGTCCCGGCCTCATCGGCATGGCCGCGCGCACGGCGGTCGTCGCGGGCACCGCGACCGCGGTCTCCGGCAACGTGGCGCGTCGTCAGAACGAGCGCGCCGAGCAGAAGTACGAGGCGCAGGCCTACGAGCAGCAGCAGGCGGCCGCGCAGCAGCAGGCCTACGCCGAGCAGGCCGCGCAACAGGCCGCCGCCCAGCAGGCGGCTGCGGCACCCGCGGCCCCGGCCGGCGGCGTCGACGTCGTCGCCGAGCTGCAGAAGCTCGCCGCCCTGCAGCAGCAGGGCATCCTCTCGGCCGACGAGTTCGCCGCCGCGAAGGCGAAGCTGCTCGCCTGAGCGCCTCGAGCGCGAACGACGCGGATGCCGCGGGCCCCTGTGGTCCGCGGCATCCGTCGTGTTCGCCGCCGATTCAGGCGGACGTCAGCGCCGCCGTGTCGCGGCGGCCGGGCAGCCGGCGGGTCGCGGGGAGGGCGGCGAGCGCCGCCACCGCGCACGCGAGCATGCCGACCTTCACGCCCCAGAGCTGCGACGCCGCGTAGTGCTCGACGAGGTCGTCGACCTGTTCGGCCGGGTAGCCCGCCTCGAGGAGCGCCGCCTCCGCCTCCGCCGGGGTGACGTACTCGAGGCCCTGCGACACCTGGACGGTCGCCTGGTCGCGCACGGCCGACTCGAGGTCGGGATCGGCGGCGATGAGCCCGAGCACCGACGACGCGAGCGCCCCGACCATCAACGACCCGATGAGCGCGGTGCCGAGCGATGAGCCGAGGTTCTGCGCGGTGTACTGCAGGCCGCCGGCCTCGCTGCGGGCCTCCGACGGCACCGACGACTGCACGACGTTGCCGAGCTGCGACGCGAGCAGGCCTGCGCCGAGACCGACGAGCGCCATGCCGATGGCGAAGGGCGTCGTCGCGAGCACCGGCTCGATCGTCGCGATGATCACGAGGCAGGCGAGCACGATCGTGACGAGTCCCGTCCGGACGAGCGCGCGGGCGCCGAGCGCCGCGCCCAGGCGTGCGCCGATCGCGGCGGCGGCGAGCATCGCGATCGACGTCGGCAGCAGCCGGATGCCCGTCTGGAACGCGTCCATGCCCTGGGTGACCTGGAGGTAGAGCGGCACCGCGAAGAAGATGCCGAGCAGCACGAGGTTCTGCGCGAGCAGGCTCGCCAGCCCCGAGCGCAGTGCGGGGATGCGGAGGTTGCGCACGTCGAGCAGGGGCACGCGTCCGCGAGCGGCGACCCTGCGCTCCCAAGCGAAGAAGCCCCAGAGCACCAGGAGCCCGGTGCCGATCACGAACGGGGTGAGTGCGAAGCCGAACGGGGTGATCGGCGACTGGAGCGGCTGGAGCCAGCCCCAGGTGCCGCTCTGGAGGACGCCGATGACCACGAGCGCGAGCCCGAGCGCCGAGAGGAGCGCGCCGACGAGGTCGAGGCGGAATCGCTCGCGAACGTGGTCGTCGGTGATCCACCGGCTCACCGCGAGCACGAACACGACGAAGACGACCTCGCCGGCGAAGACCCAGCGCCAGGAGTACTCGGTGGTGAGCCAGCCGCCGAGGAGCGGGCCGATCGCGACGCCCGCGCCCGCGACCCCGCCGATGATGCCGTATGCGCGCGCCCGGGCCGGCCCTTCGTAGCTGCCGGCGACGAGTGCGGCCAGGGCGGGCAGCACGAGGGCCGCGCCGGCGCCCTCGATGAACGACCAGCCGACGATGAGCACCTCGACGGTCGGCGCGATCGCCGTCATGAGCGAGCCGATCGCGTAGATCACGAGCCCGATGCGGAAGATCCTGAGCCGGCCGAAGAGGTCGCCGATCTTGCCGCCCGTGAGCATGAGCGCGGCCATCACGAGGGCGTAGAGCGTGATCGCGAGCTGGATCGTCGACACGGTGGTGTCGAACTCCTCGACGAGCTGGCTGATCGAGACGCTCATCACCGAGCTGTCGAGCACCATGATGAACTGTGCGATCGCGAGCGGGATCACCGCGCGCGAGGCCTGCTTCGCCGCCGGTTCCGTGTCCATCGCATCCCCGCTCCGTGCGCCGTCGAACCGACCGCTGCGATCGTGACTGCATGATACGGCGGGCGGCCGGCGCGCGGATAGACCCGTATTGCGGGGACGGGACGACGACGCGCGGCGGACGGGGCGGCGGCGCGGGATCGGGACCACCCCTTGCCGTCCGCTCCCTCGACGACCCTACGATGGGGCATGACCGTCGCACTGCGAGGACTCTCCACCGCCGTCCCGCCGACCGTGCTCGTGCAGCCCGAGGTGCGCGACGTGTTCGCCGCGCAGCCCGGGCTGAACCGGCTCGCGCAGCGCATCATCACGACGAGCTTCGACGTCTCGGGCATCGAGACACGGCACACGGTGCTGAGCGAACTCAGTCGCGACGCGCACCCCGACGAACCCGTGTTCTTCGACATCGCGTCGGGCGAGCTGCTCTTCCCCGGCACGAAGGCGCGCAACGAGCTCTACGCCGAGTACGCGACCGGCCTCTACGTCGCCGCGGGTCGCGCCGCGATCGACGCGACGCCCGGCGTGGAGGCCGCCGACGTGACCCACGTCATCACGGTGAGCTGCACGGGCTTCTACGCGCCCGGGCCCGATTTCATGATCGCGCGCGAGCTCGGCCTCGACGCGGGCGTCGAGCGCTACCACCTCGGGTTCATGGGGTGCTACGCCGCGATCCCGGCCCTCCGGCTCGCCGCCCAGCTGTGCGAGGCGGATGCCTCGGCCGTCGTGCTCGTCGTCTCGGTCGAGCTCTGCACGCTGCACCTGCGATCGTCGAACGACCCCGACACGATCGTGGCGTCCTCGCTCTTCGCCGACGGCGCGGGGGCCGCCATCGTCACCGCCCGCGAACCCGAGCCCGGCGAGCGGGCATTCGCGCTCGACCGCTTCGCGACCCGCATCACCCCGACGGGTGAGGGCGACATGGCCTGGAAGATCGGCGACCACGGCTTCGAGATGGTGCTCTCGAACGCGATTCCCGCGATCATCGACGAGCACATCACGGGGGCGCTCGAACCGCTCTTCGCCCACGACGCGGCGCTCGCCGAGGCGCTCGAGACGGATGCCTCGGGGCAGGCGGTCGAGCACTGGGCCATCCACCCGGGCGGTCGCAGCATCCTCGACAAGGTCGAGGCGAGGCTCGTGCTGAGCGAGGCGCAGCTCGTGCCGGCGCGCGACACGCTGCGCGACTTCGGCAACATGTCGAGCGCGACCGTGCTGTTCGTGCTGCGCCGCATCCTCGACGGCGACGCCGCCGGCGGCGACCGGGTCGCGGCGATGGCGTTCGGTCCGGGACTCACGGTCGAGTCGGCGCTCATGACGGTGCTGCAGGCATGAGGGAGCGGTGCTGACCGTGCGGAAGGACGGCGGGCTCTGGCGGTCGCTCGGCTCGCGAGACGAGTCGGCCCGCGAGCTGATGGACGACCCCGGGTGCGACCCCGAGATGCTCGCCCGCACCTTCGAGCAGTTCCGGCTCGTGAACCGGGTGGTCTCCGGCGGCGGCTCGGTCTACCGCAACTGGATCCGGCCCCGTCTCTCACCGGTCTGGACGACCCGGCTCCTCGACGTCGGCACGGGCGCCGCCGACCTCCCGCGCCGGTGGCTCCGGCAGGCGTCGGCCGAGGGCATGCGGCTCGAGATCACCGCGATCGACCCCGACCCCCGCGCGCTCGCCGCGGCCAGGGCGGCCGCCGACGCCGACCCCGCGCCGGGGCTCGAACTGCTGGGCGTCACGACGGGCGAGCTCGCCGAGGCCGACCGTCACTTCGACCTCGTCGTGTCGAACCACATGCTGCACCACCTCGACGGGCGGGAGTTCGGCTCGTTGCTCGCCGACTCCGAGCGTCTCGCCGAGCTCGGCGGAACCGTCGTGCACGGCGACATCGAGCGCAGCCGGCTCGCGTACGCGGCCTTCGCCGCCGGCACGCTGCCGTTCGCGGCGAACCTGCTGCGCGACTCGTACATCCGCGTCGACGGGCTGGCGTCCATCCGTCGCAGCCACACCGCGGCCGAGCTCGCCGCGGCGCTGCCGCCGGGCTGGCGGGTGCGCCGCGCCGCGCCGTCCCGGCTCGAGGTGATCTGGCAGGCGGATGCGGCGGGCCGCCCGCGTCACTGATCGAGCCGGAGGCGAACGGATGGGCGAGGTCGACGTCGTGGTGGTCGGCGGCGGCGCGGTCGGCCTCATGACCGCCTGCCTCGCGGCGTCGCGCGGGCTCGACGTGGTCGTGGTCGAACGGCGCCTCGAACGCTCGACGCGGCCGAAGGCGATCGGCGTCCACGCGCCGGGTGTCCTGGCGCTCGCAGAGGTCGGCGTGGCCGCCGGACTCGAGCGGCAGGGTGCGCGCATCACCGCGGGGGAGGTCGGATGCCTCGGGCGACGGCTCGGCCGCATGCGCTTCGCCGGAGCCTCTGCGGTGCTCTCGGTGCCCCAGCACGTCGTCGAGGCGGCGCTGGAACGGCGCCTCGGCGAGCTCGCGCCCGGGGCGATGCGCCGCGGCTACGAGGTCGTGCGACTCGTGCCGGGCGCAGACGGCGTGGTCGCGCAGCTCGCCGACGGCGCGGAGATCGCGGCGCGATGGGCGGTGGTCGCCGACGGCGTGCGCAGCTCCACGAGAGCGGGCCTCGGCATCGCCTGGCGGCGCCGACCCGGCCGGGCCGTGTACGCGATGGCCGACGTGGCCGGGCCGGGCGATGAGGTGGCGCGGCTGTTCTTCGAGCCGGGAGGCGTGGTCGAGGCGTTGCCGCTGCCCGGCGGCCGCCGGTGGGTCGCCCACCTCGGACGCGCGACCGATCGCGGCGACCCGGTCGCCCCGTCGCGCTTCGCGGCGATCGTGCACGAGCGCGTGGGCGTGCGACTCGACGACCGGGCCGTCGAGCCGAGCACCTTCGAGGCGAGGCAGCACCTCGCCGGCCGGTTCGACCGCGGCCGGGTCGCACTCGCGGGCGACGCCGCGCACGAGGTGAGCCCGATCGGCGGGCAGGGCATGACGCTCGGGTTCCTCGACGCGCTCGCGCTCGGCGACGCCATCGGCGAGGCGGCCGCCGCCGAACGGCGGGGCGCCCCGATCGAGCACCCGTTCGCCGGTTACGGTCGTCGTCGTCGCCGCGCGGCCCGGCGGGCGTGCCGCCGCGCGCGCTTCAACATGGCGATGGGAGCTCCGGCACGAGGCATCCGGCTCGTCATGCGCAACAGCGCGGTGCGGCTGCTGGGGGTGCCGCCGATGCGGGGACTGCTCGCGCAGGTGTTCACGATGCGCGGGCTGTGACCGCGCGCCGGCGTCAGAGCACGACTCGGGTGAGCACGAAGACCGGGATCAGCCGGTCGGTCTTCGTCTGGTAGTTCGCGTAGTCGGGCCAGGTCTCGTTCGCGCGCGCCCACCACTCGTCGCGCTCGGCGCCCTCGACCTCGCGCGCGACGTAGTCGTGCTTCCGATCGCCGTCCTGCAGTTCGACCTCGGGGTGCGCCTTGAGGTTCCAGTACCACTGGGGCTGCTCGGGCGAGCCGCCCTTCGAGGCGACGACCGCGTACTCCCCGGCGTGCTCGACGCGCATGAGCGCGGTCTTGCGGAGCTTGCCGCTCTTCGCACCGCGGGTCGTGAGCACGATGATCGGCCGACCGCGCAGCGTGTTCGCTGCGGCGCCGTCGGACGCCTCGAACTTCTCGGCCTGCTTGCGGGCCCAATCGGAGGTGCTGGGTGCGTACTCGCCCTCGAGCGGCATGGAGGTCTCCTTCGTGTTCGATCTCCTCTCGACAACCGAGCCGGGGCCCGAGTTCTTCCCTGTGGCAGAATCGCCGCGATGGCGGCTCACGATCTCGAGCATCTGCGCACCTTCCTCACCGTGCTGCGGGCGGGGTCGGTGAGCGAGGGCGCCCGCCTGCTCGGCCTCTCCCAGGCCACCGCGAGCGCGCACGTGCAGGCGCTCGAGCAACGACTCGGCACCGCCCTGTTCGAGCGGACGCACGGCGGGGTCGTGCCGACGCCGCGGGCGGTGGCGCTCGGCCGCCGCATCGCCGGACACCTCGATGCGCTCGACGACGTGCTGGCGCCCGCCGTCGCCGGCGATGCGGTGACGATCGACCTCGGCGGCGCGGCCGAGTTCCTCGGCGAAGTCGTCGCGCCGAACATCGACCGGCTCGCCGACGCCTCGTCCGTGCGCGTCCGGATGCGGTTCGGACTCGCGGAACCGCTGCTCGACGAACTGCGCGCGGGTCGCCTCGACCTCGTCGTGAGCTCGGTGCGCCCGGCGCAGCGCGGCCTCAGCGCGGCCCCGCTCGTCGACGAGGAGTTCGTGCTCGTCGCGGCGCCGGCGTTCCGCCCGGCCGGACTGCTCGCCGAGGCGGCGCTCGCCGAGATCCCGGTGCTCGCGTACGGCGAGGAGTTGCCGATCGTGCGCCGGTACTGGCGGTCGGTGTTCGGTCACCGGCCCGACGAGCTCCGCGTGCGCGCCGTGCTGCCCGACCTCCGGGCGATCCGAGCCGCCCTCGTCGCCGGCGCCGGGATGTCGGTGCTCCCGACCTACCTCGTCGCCCACGAGCTCGCCGAGGGCGAGCTCGTGGTGCTGCACGAGCCCGAGTTCGCCCCGCTCAACACGCTCTACGTCGTGACGCGCGCGGGAGAGCTCGAGCGGCGCGAGCCGCTGCGGTCGATCGCGGCCGCGCTCCGCGAGATCTCGGCCGGCTGAACCTCCGATGCGTTCGGGTTTCGGGCTTCGGGACGCCGGTGGGCACCGGCGCCGACGGGTTCAGGCCGCGCGCTCGCCGAGGGCCTCGAGCAGGGCGCCGGCGACCGCCTCGCTCGACTGGGGGTTCTGCCCCGTGATCAGGTTGCCGTCGCGCACGACGTGACTCGACCAGGCGGCACCGCCTTCGACGTGCGCGCCGCGCTCGGCCAGCGCCGATGCGACGAACCACGGGGTACCCGCACCGAGCCCGCCGGTGCGTTCCTCCTCGTCGGTGAACACGGTGAGGGCCCGGCCGGCGAAGGCGAACCCGCCGTCGGCGAGCGTCGCGCTGAGCAGGGCCGCCGGACCGTGGCAGAACGGCGCGATGAGCACGCCGGCGCGGTCGGCCGCGACGAGGGCGGCGCCGACGGCGGGGTCGTGCGCGAGGTCGACCATCGGACCGTGGCCGCCCGGCAGCACGAGCGCGTCGTAGTTGGCGGCGTCGAGGTCGCCGATCGCCGCCGGTGCGGCGAGCTCCGCGGCGATCGACTCGAGGTAGCCCTGGAACTCCTCGACCTTGGCGGCGTCGCCCACGATCTCCGGCGACAGCGAACCGGGGTCGACGGGCGCCGGGGCGCCGCCGGGCGTCGCGAGCGTGACCTCGGCTCCCGCCGCGGTGAGCGCGCGGTGGGCGACGACGAGTTCCTCCGCCCAGAATCCGGTCGGGTGGGTGCTGCCGTCGGCGAGCTCGATCGCGTCGGCGGCGGTGACGATCATGAGGATGCTGGTCATGGGGTTCCTTTCGACGCCGACGAGTCTCCCTCCGAGGCATCCCCCGCCGGCATCGGAATTCCGATGGCGGGCATCGCCTGGCGCGCTGGCTCAGCGCTCGAGCGCCCGCAGGGCGAGCCACGCGGCGGCGCGATCGTCGGGGCTCGACAGCGACAGCCCCGACCGTTCCTCGATGCGGGCCAGCCTGGAGGCGAGCGTCTGCCGGTGCACGCCGAGGGTGGCGGCCGTCGTGCCGAGGGCGCCGTGCTCGGCGAGGTAGACGCGCAGGGTCTGCAGCAGCTCGCCGTGGGCGCCGTCGTCGTCGCGCAGGCCGTCGAGCAGTTCGCCGATGCGCGCCGTCCCGTCGCCGTCGAGTCGTTCGAGGACGTACGCCACGGTGGGCAGGGACCGGTACCGAACGACCGTGCGGGCATCGGCGACGGCGGCCTCGTGCGCCTGCCGTGCCTCGCCCGCGCTGCGGGCGAGGCCGTCGCCGGGAGCCGACGAGCCCAGGCCGAGGCGCAGCACGGCGCGGCCGTCGAGTGCGAACTCGTCGACGCGGCGGGCGAACGCGTCGACGTGGTCGTCGCGCAGGAATCCCAGCACGCGCTCGTGCGCCTCGGTCACGACGTGCACGGCGCCGAGTTCGTCGAGCCACCGCGTCACGAGCCGTTCGAGGTCGACGGCCTTCGAGCGGCTCGAGAGGGCGAACGCCGTCAGGCTGCGTTCGCGCACCCCCCACCGCCCGAGCAGCGCGGATGCCTCCGCACCGCCCGCGAGCAGGGTGTCGACCATGACCGCACGGCCGAGGCGTTCGGTGCCCGTGTGGTCGTGGGTGCGCAGCACGAGGTCGAGCAGGGCGGCGACCTGCGACGCGAGGTCGCGGCTCCGGCTCGTCGAGCCTTCGCGCGAGGCGATGACGAGGTGGGCGGTGAGGTCCTCGCCGGGCCCGACCGGGTGCACCTGCAGTCCTGGATGGCGCACCCGCACCGGCCGATTGAACGCGACCGCGATCGCATCCTGCACGTGCAGCCCGCCGGCGCCCGCGGTGGTGATCACTTGGCCGTGCACGTCGACGAGCACCGCCCAGCCGTCGATGCGATGCGCGAGCTCGGCGATCACGGCCTTCGCTCCGCCCCGGCGGGCGACCTGCGTGAGCACCTTCGTGCCGGTCGTCACGAGCCGGTCCTCGGCCGCCTGGTCGGTGGCCAGCAGCGCGACGAGCGTCGGGAGCAGGGCGTCGGGCGGCGTCGTCGCGCCGACGATCGCCGTCGCATCGGCGTTCGCGACGGCTGCGCGCAGCTCTGCGGTGTCGCCGGTCGTCACGAGCACGGCGGCCGCGAGCTCGGCGGCCCGGTCGTCGCCCGCACCGATTGCGGCGGCGAGCTCGCCCGGCCGGCCGACGACGAGGGTGGCGAAGGCCGGATGGCCCACGACGGCGAAGTCGGCGAGCGGCACCGCGGAGTCGACGGGCACCGACCCGTCGAGACGCCCGGCCACGAGTTCGGCACCGACGTGCGCTGCGATGGAGTCGAGTCGGCGCGCCACGACTCGATTGTACGAAATGTCGATCAGCTCACGCTCGACTCACACTTCTTCGCAATGACGTGAGTGGGGCGGCCTGCCTACCATCGCCATGCCCGGGCACGAGATCCCGCCCGGACGAGCGATCCGAAGGAGCATCATGAAAGCCATCGTCTTCCGTCAGCCGGAGACGCCGATCGAGGTCGCCGAGGTCGACCTCGCCGCCCCGAAGGCCGGCGAGGTCCGCGTGAAGATCGCCGCGGCCGGGGTCTGCCACTCCGACCTGCACGTGAAGCGAGGGGAGTGGGACGCCCCGGCACCGCTCGTCATGGGGCACGAGGGCTCGGGCGTGGTCGTCGAGCTGGGCGAGGGCGTCACCTCGCTCGCCGTCGGCGACCACGTCGTGCTCAGCTGGGTGCCGCCCTGCGGCGAGTGCCGGTACTGCCGTTCGGGCCACGAGGCCCGCTGCCAGAAGGTGGCGACGGTCGTCGCACCCAAGGGCGTGCTCTTCGACGGCACGTCGCGCCTCGAGCAGGCCGGCCAGCCGGTGCACCACTACCTCGGGGTCTCGTCGTTCGCCGAGGAGGTCGTCGTGCCGGCATCCGGTGCCGTGAAGGTGCGCGACGACGCCCCGCTCGACGTCATCGCCGTCGTCGGCTGCGCCGTCGCCACCGGCGTCGGTGCCGTGCTCAACACCGCCGCCGTCGAGCCCGGGGCGACCGTCGCCGTCATCGGCTGCGGCGGCGTCGGCCTCAATGTCGTGCAGGGCGCGAAGCTCGCGGGCGCCGAGCGCATCATCGCGATCGACGTGCTGCCCGAGAAGACGCAACTCGCCCTGCAGTTCGGCGCCACCGACCGCATCGATGCCTCGCAGGCCGACGCGGTCGAGCAGCTCTTCGAGCTCGTCCCCGACGGGGTCGACTACGCCTTCGACGCCATCGGCCGGACCGTGACCACCGAGCAGGCCATCCGCATGCTCGGTCTCGGCGGAGCGGCGGTCATCGTGGGCCTCCCGCCGACCGGTGCGAAGGCCTCGTTCGAACCGCTCGTGCTCGCCGAGGCCGACCAGCGCATCCTCGGCTCGAACTACGGTTCGGTGCGCCCCTCGATCGACATCCCCGCGCTCGTCGACCGATACATGGACGGCCAGCTGAAGCTCGACCCGCTCATCTCGGCGCGCCGCCCGCTCGCCGAGGCCGCCGAGGCGTTCGACGAGCTCGAATCCGGCGAGGCGCTGCGCACGCTGCTCATCCCGTAGCACCCGACGTCCCACCCGTTCCGACGCACCCCCACCCACCGCCCCGACTCATTGGAGAGTTGCCCATGTCAGCCCCCACCCAGACCGGCGCCCCCGCGTCGGCCCCCGTCGACGCCGGCCTCCGCCGCGGCGTCATGAGCGGGCCCGAGCTCGCCGCCCAGGCCATCGCCAACATCGCACCGAGCGCGGTCATCGCGTTCACCGCTGCCGGCATCTACATCGGCGCCGGCAACGGCACGATGCTCTCGTTCGTGCTCGCCACCCTGGTGATCCTCGCGGTCGGCTACTGCGTCGCCGTCTTCGCGAAGCGCCACGCCTCGGCCGGGTCGCTGTACACCTACGTCGCGAAGGGCCTCGGCCCGTTCGGCGCCTACCTCGCCGGTATCGCGCTGCTCGTCGGTTGCTGGGGCATCGCCGCGGGTTCGCTCGGCGGCGCGGTCTCGTACATGAACCAGTTCCTCGTGCTCATCGGCATTCCCGCAGAGGGCCTCGGCTGGTCGATGGCGCTCGCCGTCGTGCTCGGCGGACTCGCCACGCTCTTCACGATCCGCGGCATCCGGCTGTCCGCGCGGGTCTCGCTCGTGCTCGAGCTCGTCTCCGTCACGATCATCCTGATCCTGCTCATCCTCGCGCTCGCCTGGGCCGGGCCGGCGGCGTGGGACCCGGCGCAGTTCTCGCTCGACGGGGTGCCCTTCCAGGGCGTCGCCGCGGGCATGGTGCTCGGCATCCTCGGCTTCGTCGGGTTCTCGTCGGCCGATGCGCTCGGCCGCGAGGCGAAGAACCCGTACACCGCCATCCCCCGGGCGATCATGTGGAGCGCGGTCACGGTCGGCATCCTCTACGTGTTCTCCGCGTACACGCAGATCGCGATCCTCGGCGAGGACCTCGCCACGGTGGCGAGCCCGCTCGAGGCCATCGCGACGCAGATCGGCATGCCGACGTGGTTCGCCCCGATCCTCACCTTCGGCGTCGGCGCGTCGTTCTTCGCCGTCGTCGTGGCCCCGCTGAACGTCGTCGGGCGCATCATCTACGTCATGGGCAAGGAGGGGGTCGTCGCCGAGCGATTCGGCCGCACCCACGACACGCACCTGACCCCGCACCGCGTGCTGCTCATCGCGGGCCCCGCGGCGATCGCGCTCGATCTCGTGCTGCTCGCGATCGGCGTGAACCCGATGGACATCGTCGTCTGGGTCGACACCTACGGCACCTACGGGTACATGGTGGCGTACGCGCTCGTCGCGATCGCCTGCGTCGCGTACACGCGCCGCGAGAAGATGCGCAACGGCCTCGTGTGGTTCTGCGCCGTCGTCTCGGTCGGTGCGATGGCGTACGTGTTCTTCGCGAACGTGTGGCCCGTGCCGGCGTGGCCGCTCAACGTGATCCCGTACCTGTTCCTCGTCACGATGATCGCAGCGATCGCCTGGTACCTGCACCTCGCCAAGCGTCGGCCCGAGGTCATCGCCAACATCGGCAACACCGAGACGGACGCGCTCGAGGGCGTCGGCTAGACACCGCTGCGACCACCCGACGGCGCCCCTCCGACCAGGAGGGGCGCCGTCGACGCGTCTCCGGCACGCAGCCGGCTGCGGGCACGGCGACCGCCGCGGAGCCGGGCGTCGCCCGAGGCGCCATGACGGGTGGATGTCGCGCCCGGATGCCGCCGGCCCGGCCATGCCGGACGGGCGCGACACGCCCGGGATGCACGGCCGATTTGTCGCATCGGGACCCTGCCGCGTAGATTCTTTCTTGTCGCCACGGCGGAGCGGAAAGCGAGAAGCAGACCGGCCGCGAAGACGATGATCTTAGCCAAATAACCTCGAAGGCGCAGTATTGCGACTCGGTGATTTCAAGCCTAAGATGAAACCTCACCTCAATTGATGTCACGGCCTCCGGGTTGGTGACTCGAACGCATGTGATCCGATCGTGTATCGGAGGCCGGCGAAGAGGTGGTATGGTTGACAGGTTGCCCTGAGGGCAGGTCGAGAGACTGAAACTCGGGTGCGTCCGTTCCTTGAGAACTCAACAGCGTGCACTATGTTCAATGCCAATTTATTGA
>NZ_JARFNL010000007.1:0-157001 GCF_029167465.1 Agromyces chromiiresistens | reverse complement strand
GTGCCGTCGAATCGTCCCAACGCTTCCCTGCCGAGCGCTGCGATCAGAGCCGACGCCCCACGACCTCACCCGCAACGGCATCCGATCGCTCTAGAGTTGGCCCGTGGCACCATCCGCACCGTCGGCCCTGAAGCGTCGAGGGCGCCTTCGCTCCCTCCGCCTGCATCCGGCCCAGACCGTCGTGGCCGGCTTCGCGATGGCCGTGCTCGGCGGCACCGCACTGCTGATGCTGCCGATCTCGAAGGCCGGGCCGGGCGGCGCCTCGTTCGTCGAGGCGCTCTTCACCGCGACATCCGCCGTGTGCGTCACCGGGCTGACCGTCGTCGACACCGTGACGTACTGGTCGCCGTTCGGGCAGGTCGTGATCATGCTGCTGATCCAGCTCGGCGGCCTCGGCATCATGATCTTCGCCTCGCTCATCGGCCTCGTGCTCGCACGGAAGATCTCGGTGCGCTCCAGGCTCAACACCGCGGCCGAGGCGAAGGCGACCGGCCTCGCCGACGTGCGGGGGCTCGTGCGGGGCATCGTGAAGATCACGTTCACGATCGAGCTCGCGATCTTCCTGCTGCTCGGCCTGCGCTTCCTCTTCGGCTACGGGTACGGCCTCGGCGAGGCCGCCTGGCACGCCGGCTTCCTCGCGGTCTCCTCCTTCAACAACGCGGGCTTCGCGCTGTACAGCGACAACCTGATGGGCTTCGTCGCCGACCCCTGGATCTGCCTGCCGATCTCGGCGGCGATCATCCTCGGCGGCCTCGGCTTCCCGGTGATCATGCAGTTGCGCAAGGAATTCCGCCGGCCGCTGCACTGGACGATGAACACGAAGCTCGTGCTCTGGGGCACGGTCGTGCTGCTCGTGGCGGGCACCGCCTACCTCACTCTCATCGAGTGGGACAACCCCGAGACGCTCGGCGGCCTCGACCCGGCGGCACGCCTGCTCGCCGGCTTCTTCCAATCGGTGCAGACCCGCACGGCCGGCTTCAACTCGATCGACATCGGCGCGATGCACGACGCGAGCTGGCTCGGCATGGACGTGCTGATGTTCATCGGCGCCGGCCCAGCGGGCACCGCCGGCGGCATCAAGGTCACGACGTTCGCGGTGCTCTTCTTCATCATGATGACCGAGCTCCGGGGCGAGGCATCCGTGAACATCTTCGGCAAGCGGCTCAGCCGCGCCGTGCACCGGCAGGCGATCACCGTGGTGCTCATCGCCGTCGCCGCGGTCGTCACCGGCACCGCGGTGCTGCTGCTGATGACGGGCCTCGACCTCGACCGCGTGCTGTTCGAGGCGGTCTCGGCCTTCGGCACGGTCGGCCTGTCGACCGGCATCACGGCCGACCTGCCGGATGCCGCGAAGGTCGTGCTCGTCCTGCTCATGTTCCTGGGCCGGATCGGCCCGCTCACGCTCGGCAGCGCGATCGCGCTGCGCGATCGACGCCTCCTCTACGAACTCCCCAAGGAAAGGCCGGCCATTGGTTAGGTTCCCCATCTTCGGCGGCGACCCCGCTCGCCGCATCGCCGAGGCCGACTCGGTCGCCGTCATCGGGCTCGGCCGGTTCGGCAGCTCGCTCGCCATCGAGCTCATGGCGGGCGGCACCGAGGTGCTCGGCATCGACCTCGACGAAGAACTCGTCCAGGCCCACAACGGCGAGCTCACGCAGGTCGTGCGCGCCGACTCCACGAAGGAGGAGGCGCTGCGGCAACTCGCGATCGACGAGTTCGACCGCGTCGTCGTCGCGATCGGCGGGGATGTCTCGGCGTCGATCCTGACCTGCTCCGTGCTGCTGAGCATGAAGATCCCGGTGATCTGGGCGAAGGCCGTCGACGATCGGCACGGGCTCATCCTCGAGCAGCTCGGCATCCAGCACGTCATCTACCCGGAGAAGGACATGGGACGCCGCGTCGCCCACCTCGTGCGGGGCGCGGCGCTCGACTACATCGAGGTCGCACCGGGGTACGCCCTCGTCAAGACCGCCGCGCCGTCGGTGCTGCACGGCAAGCGCCTCGGCGACACCGGCATCCGCGCGAGCCACGGCATCACGATCGCGGCGTTCCAGCACGGCGACGAGGCCTGGCGCAACGCCGACAACGCGACCGTGCTGCACGAGGGCGACACCATCCTCGTGGTCGGCCCGACCGCCAATGCCGAGGCGTTCGCGCAGCTGCGCTGAGCCGACGGGCGGACCACCCGGACGACCGCGCCCCGCTGAAGGGGTTGGGGGCGCGGTCGTCCGGGGGCGTCTCAGCGGGCGGGTGTCCCGTTCCGGTCCTTCCGGCGGCGTGTGATGACGAACAGGATGCCTCCGGCGATGACGAGTGCGCCCCCGAACGCCCAGGGCGCACCGGCTTCGAAGCCCGTGGCCGCCAGGCCGGCGGGCGGAGCGGGCGGCACGTCGACGTACTCGGTGACCGCGGGTGCGACCACCGGGTCGTCACCGTCGGGCGGGCTCGCGACGGCGAACGCGGTGTTCGCCACCTCCTGCGCCGCGACGTCGGCCGAGGTCACCGCATAGGTCGCCCTCGCCGTCACCGACTGACCCGGTTCGAGCACGCCCGGCTCGCCCGGCCAGTCGTAGGTCAGCTCCGAGAGCCCCTCCATCTGGTCGACGATCTCGGCGTCGGTCACGGTCACGTTGCCCTCGTTGGTGAGCGTGAACTCGTAGGTGATGACGTCGCCCTCGCCCGACACCTGATCGGGGTCGACCGCCTCCTTCGTCAGGTCGAGTGCGTCGACTGCGCCGAAGTAGTGCGACCAGTCCTCATCCGTGACCGGCGGTCCAGGCGGAACCTCCTCGCCGTCGACGCCCGTCGTCGGCGGGGGTGTGGCCGTCACCGACCCCAGGTTGGCGTACTGGCCGGCCGTCGCCACCCCGGTCGCCGTGCACTCGACGGATTCCCCGGCGGCGAGCGGGCCGGGGACCGCGTTGCTCCCCGTTCCGGCGCAGTCGATCTGGTCGGCGGCGACCTGGTCGTCGGTGACGACGACGTCCGTCAGCGGAGTGTTGCCGGTGTTCGTCACGACGTAGGTCCACGTCACGGCGTCGCCGATCGGGACGTACGGGCCGGTCGGCTCGTCGGCGTCGACGCCGTTCGTCGACTTCTCGATGTCGACCGCCGGCTCGGCGCCGAGGTAGTGCGACCAGTCCTCGTCGGTCACCTCCTTCGGCGGCAGGGGCTCGCCGTCGGGCCCGATCGTCTCCGGCCCGACCGCCGCGACCGTGCCGAGGTTCTCGTACTGGCCCGCCGTCGCCGTGCCGGTCGCCGTGCACTCGAACGTCTCGCCCGGAGCGAGCGGGCCGGCCACCACGTTCGTGCCGTCGCCGCAGTCGATCTCCGACGCCGCCACCTGGTCGTCGGTCACGGTGATGCCGATCAGGTCGACGTTGCCCGTGTTCTCCACGAGGTACACCCAGCGGACCGGGCCGCCGACGGCCACGAGTGGGCCGGTCGGTTCGTCCGCGTCCTCCGTGTTGGTCGACTTCTCGATGTCGACCGCCGGCTCTGCGCCGAAGTAGTGGTCGAGATCCTCGTCGCCGACCTCCTCCGGCGGCAACGGGTCTCCGTCGGGCCCCGTCGTCTCGGGGCCGAGCGCCGCGACCGTGCCGGTGTTCTCGTACTGGCCGGCCGTCGCCGTGCCGGTCGCCGTGCACTCGAACGTCTCGCCCGGCGCCAGCGGCCCCGCGACCACGTTCGTGCCGTCGCCGCAATCGATATCTCCCGCATCGACCTGGTCATCGGTGACCGTCACGTCGGTCAGGTCGACGTTGCCCGTGTTCTCCACGAGATACGTCCACACCACCGGCCCGCCGACCTCGACCAGCGGGCCGGTCGGCTCGTCGGCCTCCTGGCCGTTCGTGTGCTTCTCGATGTCGACCGCCGGGTCCACACCGAAGTAGTGGTCGAGATCCTCATCGCCGACCTCCTCCGGCGGCAGCGGGTCGCCATCCGGCCCCGTCGTCTCCGGCCCGAGCGCCGCGACGGTGCCGGTGTTCTCGTACTGGCCGGCCGTCGCTGTGCCGGTCGCCGTGCACTCGAACGTCTCGCCCGGGGCGAGCGGACCGGCGATGACGTTGCCGCCGGTGCCGTCGCAGTCGATCTGCGCCGCATCATCGTCGAGCATGTCGTCGGTCACGGTGACGTCGGTCAGGTCGACGTTGCCCGTGTTCTCCACGAGGTACGTCCACACGACCTGATCACCCACGGTGATCGCCGGACCGGTCGGCTCGTCGGCCTCCTGGCCGTTCGTGTGCTTCTCGATGTCGACCGCCGGCTCTGCGCCGAAGTAGTGGTCGAGGTCCTCGTCGCCGACCTGCTTCGGTGGCAGCGGGTCTCCGTCGGGTCCCGTCGTCTCGGGGCCGAGCGCCGCGACGGTGCCGGTGTTCTCGTACTGGCCGGCCGTCGCCGTGCCGGTCGCCGTGCACTCGAACGTCTCGCCCGGCGCCAGCGGACCGGCGACCACGTTCGTGCCGTCGCCGCAATCGATATCTCCCGCATCGACCTGGTCGTCGGTCACGGTGACGTCGGTCAGGTCGACGTTGCCCGTGTTCTCCACGAGATAGGTCCACACCACCTCGTCGCCAACGGTGATCGCCGGGCCGGTCGGCTCGTCGGCCTCCTGGCCGTTCGTGTGCTTCTCGATGTCGACCGCCGGCTCTGCGCCGAAGTAGTGGTCGAGATCCTCATCGCCGACCTCCTCCGGCGGCAGCGGGTCGCCATCCGGCCCCGTCGTCTCCGGCCCGAGCGCCGCGACCGTGCCGAGGTTCTCGTACTGGCCGACCGTCGCTGTGCCCGTGGCCGTGCACTCGAACGTCTCCCCCGGAGCGAGGGGGCCGGCCACGACGTTCGTGCCGTCGCCGCAGTCGATGTCCACCGCGTCGACCTGGTCGTCGGTCACGGTGACGTCGGTCAGGTCGACGTTGCCCGTGTTCTCCACGAGATACGTCCACACCACCTCATCACCGGCGTTGATCGACGGACCGGTCGGCTCATCGGCCTCCACACCGTTGGTGTGCTTCTCGATGTCGACCGCCGGCTCTGCGCCGAAGTAGTGGTCGAGATCCTCATCGCCCACCTCGGGCCCCGGAATCGGCTCGCCGTTCTCGTCGACCGTGTCGGGCCCTCGGCCGATGACGCTGCCGAGGTTCTCGTACTGACCGGCCGTCGCCGTGCCCGATGCCGTGCACTCGAACACCGCACCCGGCGCCAGCGGCCCCGCGACGACGTTGCTGCCGGTGCCGTCGCAGTCGATCTGCGCCGCGTCGTCGTCGAGCATGTCATCGGTGACGGTCACGTCGACGAGGTCGGTCGTGCCGGTGTTCGTCACCGTGTACGTCCAGTTCACCGTGCCGCCGACTGCGACGAACGGACCGGTCGGCTCGTTGTTGTCCGTCGTGTTCGTCCGCTTGACGATATCGACCGCCGGCACGTCGGCGAGCGCGAGGTCGATCGTGAAGTTCGTGAACTCCGGCGCCAGGAGCGGCGGCGCGAGATCCGCGACGTCGTCGTTGATCGGTCCGTTCGCGCCGATCAGACGCGGGTCTGCGCCGGTCGAGTACCGGTATGCGAGCGTGATCGGCGCACTCGTCAGGCCGGTCTCGGCCGGATCGCGGGTGTCGGTGTTGTTGTTCGACACGTTCTCGTTCTCGTCGTTCGAGTCGCTGTTGCGGGTCAGCGCGGGAACGTAGCCCTCGACCGGCCCGCCGGCACGGAACTCCGTCGCCGGGATCCGCGCCGAGTACGTTCCGGCGGGAATCGCGGAGACCGACCAGCGACCGTCGGCGTCGGTCCGCTCGGTCGCGACGACGTCACCGTTCTCGTCGAGCAGCTCCACCACGACGTCCACGACCGGGTCGTCGACGCCGTCGGTGTAGCGTCCGTCGCCGTCGCGATCGAACCAGACGAGGTCGCCGACCGAGAAGCCCGGCATCTGCACGTACGGCTCGTTCGACAGCAGCGGCTGGTTCGGGAAGGTGGCGGAGTAGATCTGCGCCCGGTTCACGTAGAGGTTGTCGAGGTCGTTGCTCGTCGACACCATCGGAATGAGCGCTCGCACGCGAGTTCCCGTGTCGAGCGCCGTCGACGAGACGAACCGCACCGCCGTCACGTCGTCGAAGTCGGTGATCTCCGCAGCCGTCTTCCACAGGCCGCCGGCAGTGGCCGGGTTCGCGTTCGCCGCGTTGCGCGGGTCGTGGTTGATCGTCGACGGGTCCGCGGTGGCGTAGTACCAGGTGCCCGGCACATCGCCCGTGAGCTTACGGACGTAGGTCGGCGGGTCGAGCGGGCCCGTCAGCTGCGCCAGTCCCTGGTAGGAGGAGGCGAACTGGTCGCGTGCGGATCCGACGCCGTCGGCCCCGTCGCCGTTCCACGGCAGCACGTCGATGACGTCCGTCGGCAGGAAGGAGATCACCGTCGACGAGTTGCCCCAGTCGAGCGACCACGTGTACTCCTCGCCGCTCGCCACGAACGGCTTGTCGACACCCTTGACCAGGCCCAGCTGACCCGACCCGGTCGCCATGGTGGTGGCGGTCGCCGTGGGCGCGTTCTCAGCGGTGTCCGACATCGCCTGCACCTGGTTGACGTACGTGTCGCCGGGCTGCGCGACCGTCTCGAGCGTCGCGCACAGCTGCAGCGCGGTCGCGCCGGTGCGGATCCAGTAGTTGGCCGCGGTCGTCGTGATGTCCCCGAGCAGGAACGTCACCTCGCGGGTCGCCGCGTTGTAGCTGACGGTCACCCCGGCGGGCAGCCTGCTCTCGGTGCAGGCCTCGTTGTAGGTGAGGCCGGCCGGGACGGTGTCCACGAGCCGGAGGTCCTCCACCACGGCGCCCACGGCGGCGTCGTTGACGCCGACGCTGAGGTTCCAGATGGCGTCCTGACCCGGGAGGTACGTCGCCTGCCCGGCGGACTTCGCGACGATGAGGCGCAGTCCCTGGTATCGGACCTCCTGCTGCATCGTCGCCCAGTCCTCACCGCGAGGGCCGGTCGACCAGCCGCCGACGTTCGAGAGGCGGATGCCCGTCAGCAGCGGCTCCCCGTCGTTCGGGCCGCCGTTGTAGGACCCGCGGGCCCGCAGGAACATCCGCAGGTCGAGCCGGAACGCCGAGTGCTCGACGTGGTCGGGCTCGACGGGACGGATCCGCACCATGTTGACCTGGTCGCGCCAGTCGGCGCCGAACTGCGCGGGGTCGGTGTGCCACGGGCCGGCGTCGTCACGGCATCCGGTGTTGTCGCCAATGAGCGACGTGCGGTCCACCGGGTAGAGCCCTCCGACCTGCGCGCCCGCCTGGGTGTCGACGGCATTGGTGCCGACGCCGTACTCGATGACGTACTCGGATGCGGTGGCGCGGCCCTGCGCCGTGAACGTGGCGGGGGCGTCGAGCTGGAACACCGACACGTCGAACGTGTCGCAGACCATGGGGTTGTCGATCGGGAACCCGATGGCGTCCGGCGCACCGGGCGCCTGGACACCGCGGGCCGTGCCGGTGTTGCGGATGCCGGACCAGTCGACCTCGAGGCCCGCCCACGACTGGACCCGCTGCCCCGAGGCGACCGTCGTGTTGTCGGCCCACGCGTTGCCGGCCTCGTTCGTGAAGTACTTGTAGCCCGTGATCGGGAGGTTCGCCGCGAGCTGCCGCGAGACGTCCTCGTAGACGATGCCGCCGTCCTGGTTGGTCTCGGGCCAGCTTCCGGAGTTGTTCAGCAGCACGCCCTGCGGGATGTCCTCGCCCGCGTTGGGCCCGCCGTTGTACTGCCAGCGCGACTGCAGCGGAACGTAGAGCCCGAGGGTGAAGGGGCCGACCTCGACGTGGCCGGCGTTCACCGGGCGGGCCCGCACCATGTTGACCTCGTCGCGCCAGTCGGCGCCGAAGGTCGCCGTGGGGTCCGTGGTCCACGGGCCGTCGTCATCGCGGCACCCCCGCACGTCGGTCACGTTCGCGGTGTTGTCGAGCCCGTTGCCCGTGCCCGTCTGCGTATCGACGGTGTTCGAGCCCACCGCGTACTCGATGACGTAGTCGTTGCGATCGAAGTTCGGGTTGGTCGGGTTCGCCTGCAGGTGCGGGTTCGGGTCAGTTCCCGTGACCGGTGTGAGCGGGTTGCCCGAGACGCGCCACACCGACACGTCGAACACGTCGCACACCACCGGGTCGGTGACCGAGATGCGGCTGGTCGTCGCCGTCGTCCAGACGTGCGAGTTGACGACGTCGCCGAGCGAGAACTGGTTCCAGTCGTTGAGGCCGCCGGCGATGCCCTCGTACTGCTTGTTGCCCTGCATCGTGCCGCAGTCGCTGACCGTGCTGCGCACGTTGAAGGTGCGCGTCGAGACATTGTTGCCGGTCGCGGTCGTGTCGTCCCAGCCGGGCTCGAACCCGGTGTCGTTGATGGGCCAGTCGTCCGCCGTCCAGCCATCGGTCTCACGCGCCTCGTTGCGGAACGAGAGCGTGTCGTTCACGTTGGCCCGGCACGGGTCGGGCACGGTCGGCGTCGGGACGAAGAAGATCGCCTGCCACGTGTTGGTCTTGGTGTTGTTGCCGTTCGCGTTCGGCGTGAAGCTCATGTCCCAGCCGTCCGCGGGCTGCACCCCGGTCTCGCACGTCGGGGTGCCCGTGTTGAAGTTTCCGGAGTGGCCCACGCAGCCCGTGAGCACGGCACCGGGCCAGTCCGGCATCACATCCTTGAACGCGATCTGGTCGATGTTGGCGCTGAGGATGTTGCCGTTCGACTCGTTGACGCTGAACTGGTAGACGACTTGGAATCCGGGCACCGCAGGGGTGGCGGGGTTGTTGTCGAGGTCCCGTTCCTGGAACGAGACGTTCCCGGTGTTGGTCTTCGACAGGTCCCACCGGGGCTCGGTGATGTTGAACTGACGAGGCACCACGTTGTCGCCCGTCGCGGTCGAACCGTCCCAACCGGCCTCGAAGCCGGGGCCGACGCCACCCGGAGGGTTGTTCGGCTGTCCGCCGGTCATGTGCCAGCCGTCGGTGTCCTCGACGTGGTTCTCCCACGACACCGTTCCGGTGGGCGGCGTGTCGCCGTGCTGCCAGGTCGGGTCCACCGAGCGGTACGCGTCCTCGGTGGGCACGAAGACCTCCACCAGGATGCGCGTGCTGTCGTACGGCGAGTTCGACGGCTTGCTGGCCGTCATCGTCCAGCCGTCGGCGCCGGCCGCCTCGTCGATCGGACAGGTGATCGTCCAGCCGCTGCTGAGTCCGATGTTGTCGAGGCGGCGGGGCAGGCAGAAGGTCATGACCGCGTTCGGGAACTTCGTCATCCGGTCGGTGAACGTGATCGGCCACTGCAGGTCGGATCCACCGGCACCGCGGAGGTTGAGGAGGTCGATCCAGTACTGAACCCGGAATCCGGGCGTCACCACGCCGTTGATGGTGCGGGTCGTCGCGCCGGGCGCGGCCTGCAGCGACTTCTTCGCCTCCCACTCCGCGGTGCCGGTGACCTCGATGACCGGGCCCGAGACGGTGTTCGACGGAGCGGCGTCGTCCTGACCCGCGTAGGCGCTGGCCGTGACCGACGCGAAGCCCGGGATCGGCGTGTCGTCGGCGAAGCGGTACGCGAGCTGCACCGTGCCGACGTTCGACGACATCGGCCCGAGGTTGCACACGACCGTGATCGACCCGTCGGCGTTCGTCGTCGCCGACGACGGCGGGTTCGCCCCGTTCGCCGCCGCGAGGCATCCCGCAGGCAGCCCGTTGGTGCCGGGGCCGGCCAACTGGAGCCGGGAGTCCGCGACATCGCTCGGGTCGTCGGGGTTCGAGACCGGGTCGATCGTCATCTCGATGACGACGTTCGGCACGCTGACCCCGGTGGGGAGGCCCGTCAGCGACACCGAGTAGTTCTGCAGCACCGTGTCGCCGACGCGCACGATGCAGTTGCCGGGCCCCGTGTCCAGTCCGGGCCCGTCCGTCGCATCCCACGGCGGAGCACCCGTCGTCGCGTACCCCTCGCACGAGTTCGGAATCTGCAGGCGGTCGACCTCGAGCGTTGCGATCGGCTGCAGCCCAGCGTCGCGGTTCGGGGCCTGCGTCGCGCCGGCGATCGTGATCGGACCGGTGATGCCGCGCTCCGGATTGCCGGTGGTGGGCACCTCGGCTCGCGTGAACACGTTCTGCCCTGAGGCGGTGTCGGGGAAGCGGTGCGCACCGGGAGCGATGACGCGCACGTAGACCGCGCCGTCCGCGACGTTCGCGAAGCTGTAGGCGCCGTTCGCGGCGCTCGTGGTGGTGCCGACGATGGGACCCGTCGGCCCCGACAGCAGCTGGACGGTGACGCCGCCCTTGACGGACTCGTCAGCCGTCCGGAGGCCGTCGCGATTCGCATCGGCCCACACGGTGCCGCTGATCAGGCTGCCGGCGGCCGCGCGCGCGGCGTCGCCGGCGAACGGCAGGAAGAGGCTCGCCACCATCGCCAGTACCGCGATGAACACCGCCGCCAAGCGGGTCCCTCGACGAACCACTGAGACCTCGTCGGGGGTCGTGACCGCCGACCCCTTGCCCCCAACATCCATGCTGCAGCCCCCTCGCGCAGAACACCTGTCATAAGTGAGGAGTCGTCGCGACATGTTTCCTTACGCCGGCACGAGAATTCCTCGCGACGAGACGGCGGCTCGGCGAGGCATCCGGGCGGTGTCTCGAGAAGAATCTCGAGAAACTTGCTATTCGGTGTTGCTAAGTACCGGTACTCAGTGTTACTTTCTAGTGGTACTCAGCAACGCTGATTACCAGCGACACTGAATAGCTAGCACCGAGAGAACAGAGAAGGGGGTGGCCTGATGGGCAAGCAGATGACCGAGATGCTCAAGGGCACGCTCGAGGGCATCGTCCTGGCGATCCTCGCCACGGCGCCCGCCTACGGCTACGACATCACCGCACGGCTGCGCGAGCGCGGCTTCACCGACATCGCCGAGGGCACGATCTACGCCCTCCTCGTGCGGGTCGAGCAGCGCGGGCTCGTCGACGTCGAGAAGGTGCCCTCCGAGAAGGGCCCGCCGCGCAAGGTGTTCTCGCTCAACGAGCGCGGGCACAGCGAACTCGAAGAGTTCTGGAGGACGTGGAGCTTCCTGGCAGAACGCATCGAACAGCTCCACACGACCGACGAATTGGAGAAGTGACCATGGCTGCGAAGTGGATCGAGACCATCACCGGCTCGCTCGAGCAGAAGAAGCAGTACAAGCAGGCCAAGGCCCGCATGGAGGCCCTCCCCGAGCCGTACGCGGCCTCGGCGGGCGCCGTTCAGCGCTACCTCATGTACTCGGGCGACATCACCGACGGCGACACGATGGTGCAGATGCTCGTCGACCTCGCCGACCTCTGGGAGCGCGCGTCGATCGACGGCACCCCGGTCGGCGACATCGTCGGCGACGACCCCGTCGAGTTCGCCGAGTCGTTCGCCCAGGCCTACGGCGGCAAGCGCTGGATCGACAAGGAACGCGCTCGCCTGAACAAGGCGATCGACGAGGCCAGGAAGGAGCAGTCATGACCACCATCACCGAACCCGCCATCCGGGTGCAGGGCATCGAGAAGTCGTTCAAGGACCTGCACGTGTTGCGCGGCGTCGACTTCGACGTCGCCCGGGGCTCGATCTTCGCCCTGCTCGGCTCGAACGGAGCCGGCAAGACCACCCTCGTGCGCATCCTCTCCACCCTCCTGAAGGCCGACGCGGGCACCGCGACGGTCGGCGGGCAGGATGTCGCGGCGAATCCCGGCGAGGTGCGCGAGGCGATCAGCCTCACGGGCCAGTTCGCCGCCGTCGACGAGGTGCTCACGGGTCGGGAGAACCTCGTGCTCGTCGCGAAGCTGCGCCACATGAAGCAGCCCGGCAAGATCGCCGACGACCTGCTCGCCAGGTTCTCGCTCACCGAGGCCGGCGGCCGCAGGGCGGGCACCTACTCGGGCGGCATGCGCCGCCGGCTCGACATCGCGATGAGCCTGATCGGCAACCCGTCGATCATCTTCCTCGACGAGCCGACCACCGGGCTCGACCCGCAGGCCCGCATCGACGTGTGGCAGACCGTCAAGCAGCTCGCCGACGGCGGCACCACGGTGCTGCTGACCACGCAGTACCTCGACGAGGCCGAGCAGCTCGCCGACCGCATCGCGATCCTGCACCGCGGCACCATCATCCAGAACGGCACCCTCGACGAGCTCAAGCGGCTGCTGCCCGCGGCCAAGGTCGAGTACGTCGAGAAGCAGCCCTCGCTCGAGGACGTCTTCCTCGCCCTCGTCGGCGAGACGGGCGAGACCGAGGGCGAAGAGACCGGCGAGCCCGCGACCGCGGGCACCCGCGCCGACAAGAAGAAGAAGAAGGAGGCCGCACGATGACCAGCCACGCCATCAGCGACACCGCCGTACTCACCGGCCGCTCGCTGCGCCACATCCTCCGCAGTCCCGACACGATCATCACGACCGCGGTCACGCCGATCGCCCTCATGCTGCTGTTCGTGTACGTGCTCGGCGGGGCGATCAACACCGGGTCGAACGAGTCGTACATCGACTACATGCTGCCCGGCATCCTGCTCATCACGATCGCGTCGGGCGTCGCGTACACCTCGTACCGGCTCTTCCTCGACCTGCAGGGCGGCATCTTCGACCGCTTCCAGTCGATGCCGATCGCGCGCTCGAGCGTGCTGTGGGGCCACGTGCTCACCTCGCTCGTCTCGAACCTCGTGTCGGTCGCGATCGTCACGGGCGTCGCGCTCATCATGGGCTTCCGCACCGGCGCCTCGTTCGGGGCATGGCTCGCGGTCGTGGGCATCCTCGTGCTGTTCACGCTCGCGCTCACCTGGCTCGCGGTGATCGCGGGACTCTCGGCGAAGACGGTCGACGGCGCGAGCGCCTTCGCCTACCCGCTGATCTTCCTGCCGTTCATCAGCTCGGCGTTCGTGCCGACCGAGTCGATGCCGGCCCCGGTGGCGTGGTTCGCCGAGAACCAGCCGGTCACGTCGATCGTCGACACGACGCGCGCACTGTTCGCCGGCGAGCCGGTCGGCAGCGACATCTGGGTCGCCCTCGCGTGGCTCGTCGGCATCATCGCCATCGGCTACGTCGGCGCCCTCGCGGCGTACCGCCGCAAGGTCAGTTGACGAACGGATGCCGCGGCGAGTCCCGCCGCGGCATCCCGTCGCCCGACCGACCGACCGACCGAACATGATCGAGGAGGACTGAGATGAACTTCTGGGACACCATCACCGGCAACGACCTCCGCAGGGAGCTGAAGGCGTTCGACGCCCGGGCCGAGGCGCTGCCGGCCGACTACCGTGCGGCCTTCGAGGAGATCAAGCTCCAGCTGTGGGGCTACGCCGACTTCACGGGCCGCAACCTGATGCCGATCCTCGACGGGGCCCTCGGGCTGCTGGAGGAGACGGCGGCCGAAGGACAGGGCATCGACGAGGTGCTCGGCGACGACATCCCCGGGTTCTGCCAGGCGCTCGCCGGCGGCGAGGGCGCAAAGGGCTTCCGCGACAAGTGGCGCGAACAGCTCAATCGGAACGTCGCGAAGAAGCTCGCAAGGCTGGGAGGCTGACATGGGAATCCACGACATCATCGAGGGCAAGCGCGAGTGGCGAGCCCACCTGGCACGCGTCCGGGCGCTGCCGAAGGACTACCAGGTCGTCTACGGCGAGATCCAGAAGTACTACTTCAAGATCGGACCGGTCGGCCTCGAGGACGGCACGCTCCTCTCGGGCATCGTCGACTTCTTCGAAGAGGGCGCGACGCAGGGCAAGGGCGCGATCGAGCTCATCGGCGACGACGTCGCAGCCTTCGCCGACGACCTCGTGAAGGACACGCCCACCTACGCCGACCGCTACCAGGCGTCGCTCATCGAGAAGGCCGGCTCGGCCGGCGAGTGACGACGACCACGGAGGGGCCGCACCACCCGGTGCGGCCCCTCCGTCGTGTCGCCTCGAGTTTCGTCGAGACGCCCGATCTCGCGCCTCAGCCCGCGATCGACTGCAGTTTCGTGCGGATCTCCTCGCTCGTGTGCGTCTCCTGGTCGAGGTTCGACTGCAGGAGGGCCGCCGCGTCGGAGGCGCCCATCGCGGTGACGGGCACGAGCAGCGCCTCGTACGCCGAGATCTCGTAGTGCTCGTTGCCGAGCGCGCTCGCGAGCGCCGCCCGGTCGCGCAGCTTCGGCGCGCTCCGCTCCAGCAAGGAGGCGGCCTGTCGGCTGATGCCCTTCGTGCTGGGCGACGGCGCGGTCGACTCGCGCAGCTCGAGCAGGCGGAAGACCTGCTGCAGGTTGGCGATCTGCTCGCGCGTCTCGTCCGCGTGATGGCGGAACAGCTTCTTGATCTCGGCGCTCTTCGCCGCCGAGGCGAGGTCGCCGAGCGCCGCCAGCGAGTCGTTCTCCATCGTCAGCGCGGTGCGCAGCTGGAAGTGCAGCAGGTCGCCCGGGCTCTCGAGGCGCTGCCTCACCACCGGTCGCTCCTCAGTCGCGATCCGTGAAGACGTCCTTGGCGCGTTCGCCGGCGTCCTTCACCTCGTCGCCGGCCTGCTTCATGTCGGCCTTGGCCTCGTCGACGTGGCCTTCGGCCTCCATCTCCTCGTTGCCGGTCACCTTGCCGACGCCCTGCTTGATCTTCGCGCCCGCTTCTTCGGCCTGGTGCTTCGCCTTGTCTCCGATACCCATCGTCCTCATCCTCCGTGTTCGAGTCTTGGATGCCGTGCCCGGCACCACGCGGTGTCGGGTCGGCACCGGTGCCGGGCGCGGCACCTGTGTTCCACGCTCGCACCGGCCCGCTGACCCCTCAAGGGATTGACAGCCTGGGAACGATGTGCCGACGCGTGCGCGCACGCGGTCGCGGACTCAGGGCTCCGGCGTCAGGTCGTCGCGTGCCGGACCCTCGAGCCGACGACCGTCGGCGGCGAACCGGCTGCCGTGCAGGGGGCAGTCCCACGTGCACTCCTCGTCGTTCCACGCGAGGATGCCGCCGAGGTGCGTGCAGACCGCCGACACCCGGCGCGTGACGCCGTCGACGGTGCTGATCGCGACCGGCGGCACGCCCCGGCCGACCCGGCCCTCGCCCTCCGCGGGCGGCTCGTCCTGTGAGCCGCCGATCGCGCGAGCCATGCCGCCGAGCAGGTGCCCCACGGCATCGGCGTTCCGTGCGACCGCGGCCGCGACGTCCGATGCCGTGCCGGGCCGGTCGTAGAGCCGCGCGGCCCAGTCGGGGCGACGGCCGCTCGCGATCTCCTGCGCGAGGGCGATGCCCGAGGCGGCACCGGCGGCGAGCCCCCACTTGCCGAAACCGGTCGCGAACCACGGGCCGTCGCGACCGAGGCGACCGGCGTACGGCGCACCGTCGAGCGAGTCGTAGTCCTGCGCCGCCCACTGGTGCGCGAGCACCGCGCTCGGAGAGCGATCGGCGACCCAGCGGTGCAGCTCGCGTGCGCGCTCGGCCGTCGATCTCGCGTGCCCGACCGCATCGTCGTTGCCGGCGACGACGAGGTACTCCTGCCCGCCCCGGCGAGCGGGCCGCAGCGAACGCGTCTCGCCGTCGACCGAGAGGTGCATGCCCTCGACCAGTCGACGCCCCGTGCGGAACGCGGCGACGTGCGATCGCGACGGCGACGTGCGGGCGAACGTCAGCCCGCGGTCGACGACCGGCGTGCCCGTCGCGAGCACGAGCACGTCCGCGTGGAGCTCGCCCAGCTCGGTCTCGACCTCGTGGCCCGAATCCGACGATCGCACGTCGACCACGCGGCATCCCGCGACGACGGGCACGCCCGCCGCGCGGGCGGTGGCGACGAGGCGGCGTACCAGCACCATCGGGTCGAGCATGAACTGCCCGTCGAGCGCGACCGCCGCGCGGGCGGCGACCGGCGACTCGCGCGGAGCGGCCCATCGCACGTCGAGGCCGAGTTCGCGGGCCACGGCGTGCTCCGCCTCGAGGCGCTCGGCACCGGCCGAGGTCGTCGCGAAGCTGTAGGCGGTCGCCTGCTCGCAGCCCTCGTCGTGCTCGGAGAGCTGGGCCCGCAGCCACGCGGCGCCGCTGCGGCACGCCTCCAGGTAGGCGGCGGCGACGTCGAGCGAGCTGCGGTCGCGCACGGCCGAGAGCCGCGTGCCCTGCAGCAGGGTCACCTTGCCGGTCGAGCCCCCCGTCGTGAGGGCGCCGGGCGCCGCGGCATCGAGCACCACCGCGCGCCGGCCCGCCTGGGCGAGCCGCACCGCGACGGTGAGGCCGACGAGCCCGGCGCCGACCACGAGGACCTCGTGCGAGGCGTCCTCGGGCAGCTCGTCGACGGCGTGCGCGTCGAGTCCGTCGCGCCAGAGCGATCCCATACCCACATCGTCGCGACGACCCGCGACGGGGGCGAGGGCTTGACACCCGGCGCGGGCGATGGCTCGGCCTGCGGATCACGTGAAGGGTTCCGCGGCTGTCGCGCGAAGTCAACCCCCTGCCGCTCGTCCGCTCGTGTCCCTAGTTTGGAAGCGTCGCGGCCCGACGGGTCGCGGCTCGACCGTACGGGGCCCGACCGAGAGGCCCCGGCGTTCCCCGAAGGAGGGACTCTCAGATGAACATCCTCTTGATCGTCATCGTCGTCATCGCCATCATTCTCGCCATCACCGGCGGGCTCGTGCAGTCGCTGAACTTCCTGCTCTGGGTCGGACTCGTACTGCTCGCGATCGCGGTGATCGCATGGCTGATCCGGGCGATCGCCGGCCGCAACAGCAGCGTCTGACGACCCGCGCGGCGGCTCGCGTGCCGTCGCGACACCGGTCGCTTTCCGACAGGGATGAGCCGGTCGGCACCCGCCACGAGCGGGCCAGCCGACCGGCTCATCCCTGTCCGGGCGGATCGACGACGGCGACGACGGGCGGCGTGCCGCCAGAGGCATCCGCCCTATTCGGGCCTATTCGGGCTCCGCGAAGAACGTCTCGTGCCGGTAGTGCCCCGCGTCGAGGATCGCGACCGTCGCCTCGGGTACCTCGACGAACACGCCGGGCATGTCGGTGAGCGGCTCCGACACGATGACTCTCGCCGCACGTCCGAAGCCCTGCAGCCGCTCGGAGTCGGGGTACATCTGCTGCAGCGTCGCCATGTCGACCGAGTGGAACAGCGTGCGGGTGCGTCCGGCGCTCGAGTACCGGAAGGCCCACACGGTCGCCCCGTCGGCGACCGCGACGGTGCCCTGCATCGGGAACTCGATGCCGTGCGCGTGGCCGACCTCCTCGACCTTGCGGATCGCCTTCGTCATGCCCGCGATCGGGTCGTCGCGAAGGCCCAGCGTGAGCGCGAGGTAGAACAGCACCTCGCTGTCGGTCGTGCCGCGGATGAGCGGGAAGAACGACTCGTCGATCGCGAGCATGAGGTCGCGCCGTACGCTCGCGAACCCCGCGAGCCCGCCGTTGTGCATGAAGAGCCAGTTCTCGTGCCGGAACGGGTGGCAGTTCGTCTGCTGGATGGGCGGACCGGCCGCGGCGCGCACGTGCGCGAAGAACAGCGGGCTCTCGATCGCCCGGGTCAGCTCGCGCAGGTTCTCGTCGTGCCACGCGGGCTCGATGCTGTGGAACAGCCACGGCTCGGTGCCGACGGTCGCCCCGGCGGGGTACCAGCCGACGCCGAATCCATCGCCGTTGACCGTCTCGGCGCCGAGCGGCGAGTTCAGCGACTGGGCGACGAGCGAGTTCTCGGTGTCGAGGATCAGCCTTGCGGGCTGGATCGGCTCACCGGAGTAGGCCAGCCAACGGCACATGTCCCACACCTCCCCTGAGGGTTACGGATGCCTCGGGGCTGACGATACGCCGCTTCGCGTCGCCGCGACAGAGCACGTCGCGACCGGATCGGCCCCGATCGACCCGTGGGCCGGGGCCCGGCTCAGGCCAGGAGCCGATACCGCAGGTAGACGACCTCGTCGAATCGGCGCTCCTCGAGGAGCTGGAGGTCGAGGCGCACCCCGTCGGGCAGCAGCCGCGTGCCCCCGCCGACGACGACGGGGAACACGAAGACGAAGAGCTCGTCGACGAGCCCCGCGCGGACGGCCTCGGCGGCGAGGTGGGGGCCCGAGATCGACAGGTCGCGCTCCGCGGCCGCCTTGAGCCTCGCGACCTCGTCGGCATCGAATCGTCGCTCGAGCCGGGTGCGCGCGGTCGTCACCTGCTCGAGCTTCGACGAGTAGACGATCTTGTCGGTGTCGCCCCAGATCGAGGCGTAGTCGCGTTCGACGTCGGAGATCCGCGGGTCGTCGGCGAGTCGCTCCCACGCGGACATGACCTCGTACATGCGGCGACCGTAGAGATAGGTGCCGATCGGGCGCTCGAGGTCGTTCACGAACGCGTGCACCTCGGCACTCGGCATGGCCCAGTCGAATGCGCCGTCCGCGTCGACGATGTAGCCGTCGAGGGAGGCGAGCGCTCCCGTGATGAGCTTGGCCATGGCGATCAGCCCTCCGCCGTCTTCTCCGTCGTGTCGTCGCCCTGCTGCCCACGCGGGCATGCCGCGAGCGAGGTCATCTTCTCGGTCGCCTGATCGTACGACCAGGGCAGCTCGACGAGGGGCTGGTCGTGATCGGCGGTGGCCTTCGCCTTCGAGCCTGCGGACGCGAGCGCGAACGCCGCCTCGCGCACGAAGTCGGCGCCCGAGGTCGAGTTGTTGAGGGCGATCACGACCGTGAGCCCCGTCTCGGGGTCGGTGAACGCGGCGGTCAGCGCACCGGCCGACTCGCCTGCCGTGCCGCGGAGCGGGCCGTACTGGGCGCCGCCGAACCCGTACGAGTACCAGACGGGGGCGTCGCCGCCGATGGGCTGCGTCGTCCACTGCTCGCGGGCCTCGCGCTCGTCGAGCAGCGCGCCGGTGGCGAACGCCTCGCTGAGTCGGCGCGCGTCGGCGAGCGTCGACACGGCACCGGCAGCGCCGGCGCCCATCGAACTCGACTGCGCCGAGTCGTCGTGGAGCGAGTCGCACACCGGCTCGTCACCCGCCCATTCCGACGCGTACGCCCCGAGCAGCCCTGCGTGGGTGGTGTCGTCGGGAGCGGGCAGCTCCGTGTCGTCGAGGCCGAGCGGCGCGAACACGTACTGCTCGGCGAGCTCGCTCCACGTGCGCCCCGTCGCCTCCTCGAGCGCGCGCGACAGCAGCAGCACGCCGGTGCGCGAGTACGACCAGTCGTCGCCGGGGGTGCCGGAGCGCTTCGTGGCGAGCCCGCCCGCCAGCAGTTCGTTCGGCGACCAGATGCGCTCGGGGTTCTGGACGAACTGGTGCTCGAGGTCGGGGTAGTAGTCGCCGAGGCCCGACGTGTGACGGCAGAGCTGTTCGAGGGTGATCCCCTCGAGCCCGGGCACGCGGTCGACGTACTCGGAGACCTGGTCGTCGAGCGAGACGGTTCCGGCCTCCGCGAGCCGCAGCAGCATCGTGCACGTGATCTCGCTCGTCACGGTCGCCAGGTGGAAACCGGTGTCGACGGTCACCGGGCGGGACTTCTCCGCGAAGTCGACGGTGCCGGAGGCGCCGCTCCACGACCCCGCCCACGGCGCCCAGACACCCGCGACCCCGCCGCTCGACCCGCTCAGCGCGACCGCCTGGTCGAGGGTCGACTGCAGCTTCTCGACGAGCGCCTCGTCGTACGAACCCTCGACCGGCTCGAACTGGCTCGATGGGTCGACACTGCCCCCGGTGCAGGCCGAAAGCGCGAGCGCCGCGGCGAGCGCGACGATCGATGCCGCGACGGCTCTCGCCATTCGCCGCCTGCCCCCGGTACCGTCAGCCACCGTGCCCCCTCAAGCCGTGTGTCCGCAGAAATTGTAACCTGCGTAGGCGGCGGCGCCCGGGTCGACGGGCCCCGTCGGGGTGATGATGAGCGCACCCCTGTGCTACTGATATGTCCGGAGGGGGCCGAAAGGTTCCGGATCGGTCGCGATTCAGCGCGAGACGGCACCGATCTCGCGAGCCGCGCCCGCCATGAACCGCTCGACGTTGCGATCGACGATGATGTCGCTCGGCCGCAGCGGCCGCTGCAGGTAGAGCCCGTCGAGCGCGGTCAGGCGACTGAGCGCGACATACGTCTGGCCGGGGCTGAACGCGCGGGGGCCGAGGTCGACGATCGCGGCGTCGTAGCTCGCCCCCTGCGACTTGTGGATCGTGACGGCCCACGCGAGGCGCAGGGGGAACTGCGTGAACTCGGCGACGATCTCCTTCTCGAGCTTCTTGCGCACCGGGTCCCAGCTGTAGCGGTACTTCTCCCAGGTGACCGGTTCGACCTCGTGGATCTCGCCGCCGATCTCGACGTGCACCTCGCGCTTCAGCGAGGTGATGGTGCCGATCGTGCCGTTCACCCAGCGCTGCCCGTCGGGCCCGACGGCCGTGTCGTTGCGCAGGAACATCACCTGTGCGCCGACCTTGAGCTCGAGCCGTTCGTCGGCGGGGAACGCGCGGCCGCCGAAGTCGCCGTTCACCTCGGCCTCGTTGGCCTTCGACGTGCCGGGCAGCCGGTGCAGCGCCGTGGCGTTGATGCGGTTCACGGTGCTGTTGGTCGTCGCGAGCGTGATCGCACCCTGCTCCGGCACGGGGCGACGGGCACCGACGCCGTTGAGCACGCCGGCCATCTCGGCGGTCACCCGTCCGTGCCGTACGGCGTTGAGCAGCTGCTTGAACTCGTCGTCGTGCTGACGGTGGATCTCGCCGAGCTCGAAGATCTTCAGGTCGGCCTCGCGCCACACCCTCGCGTCGAAGAACCACATCGAGTCGTAGGTGTCGGCGAAGTACGCCCGCTCGTCGCCGTCGCCAGGGACGGGGGCGAGCTGGTAGGGGTCGCCGAACAGCACGACCTGGGCACCGCCGAAGGGTTCGAGCGGCCGCTGCCTGGCCTGCCGCAGCGACCGGTCCATCGCATCCATCAGGTCGGCGTTGACCATCGACACCTCGTCGATCACGAGCGTGTCCATCGCGTTGAGGATCTTGCGCACGGTGTCGTTCTGGTCGATGTCATGGTCGGCGATGACCCCGATCGGCAACCGGAACAGTGAGTGGATCGTCTGACCGCCGACGTTGAGCGCCGCGACGCCGGTCGGCGCGCAGATCACGATCTGCTTCTTCGTGTGCCAGTTCAGGTGGTTCAGCAGGGTCGACTTGCCGGTGCCCGCGCGACCCGTCACGAACACGTGCTCGCGCGTGTCCTCGATCGCCTGGAACACCGCGGACTGCTCACGGGAGAGGGTCACGTTCTGCACGGCAGGTCTTTCGATGGGCGGGGCGGACGGCTCGGGGCGGGCGCCGCACGGGCGCATCGCCCGGCGCTCCCACTGTAACCACACCCAGGGGTTGACGAGGCAGTGCGGCCACCGTCGCATCCGAGGGTCGAGGAGGGGGCGGAGCGACCGTCTCGAGACCCCGCGCCCCGGCATCCCCGCGCGGCCTGTGGAGATCCTCAGGTTGGCGCGACGCGCGACCTTAGACTTGGGCGCGTGGGGAATGCGGGCGGTGAGCGGCGGCGCATCCCCGCGCGCGCGCTGATCGCATGGGGCGGGCTCACCGTCGTGCTCATCGGCGCGTTCCTCGCCGCACTCGGCGGCCTGAACCAGTCGCTGTACGGCGCGTCGAGCTTCGTCGAACGGTATCTCGAGGCGATCGCCGACGACGACATCGGCACGGCGGCCGCGACGCCCGGCGTCGCCCTCGATGCCGAGGAGCTCGAGGCCCTCGGCCTTCCGGCCGACATCTCGACGGCGATGCTGCGCTCGGGGGTCGTCGAATCGGGCCCCGAAGACGTCTCGATCGTGAGCGACGTGGCCAACGCCGACGGCAGCCATTCGGTGACGGCGAGCTACCGGCTCGACACCGAGATCGCCGAGTCGACGTTCGAGGTGCGCCCCATCGACCCGCTGTACGGGCTGCTCAACCGGTGGGAGTTCGCCGACAGCCCCCTCGCCGTCGTCGAGGTGACCGCGGCGCACAACCCGCTGTTCACGGTGGGAACGCTCACGCTCGACGCCCGGGCGACGAAGCCGCCCGAGGAGCTCGCGAGCTTCACGCAGGTCACGCCCTACCTCGCGATCGCACCGGCGGTGTACCAGTTCCACTACGAGTCGACGCTGCTCGCGGCCGCTCCCGTGCTCGTGCCGGTCGACGCGGGCGAGCAGGTCGCCGTGACGGTCGACGCCCAGCCGACGGCCGCGTTCGTCGAGCGGGTGCAGACGAAGGTCGACGAGTACCTCGCCGCGTGCGCCGAGCAGCCCGTGCTGCAGCCGGCCGACTGCCCGTTCGGCATCGAGGTCGACGACCGGGTCACGAGCGAGCCGCAGTGGAGCATCGTGACGACGCCGCAGGTCACGCTCACCGCCGGCGAGACCTCGTTCGACATGCCTCCGACCGAGGGCGTCGCGCACATCTCCGTCGAGGTGCAGGACCTCTTCGACGGGCACTACTACACGCTCGAGGAGGACCGTTCGTTCAACCTCGCGCTCGCGGCGACGATCCGTCCCGACGGGTCGATCGCGATCCAGCTCAAGTAGGCACCGCCCCGACCGCCGGCCTCAACCTGCGGAGCTCTTGTCGTGCTCGGCGATGGCCGCGAGCCGTGCGTTGTAGGCCTCGAGCTCGGCGTCGCCCGTGCGGTCGGCGTGGCGGTCTCGGCGCTTCGACTCCTTCTCGTCGCTGCGCGACCACTGGAACGCGACCGTGATCGCGAGCGCGACGGTCGGGATCTCGCCGATCGACCACGCGATGCCGCCGCCGAGCTGCTGATCGGTGAGCGCGTCGGTGCCCCAGCCCATCGCGCCGTACCAGTCGGCGAGCATGAGCCCGGTGCCCGACATGATCGCGAGTCCGAAGAACGCGTGGAAGGCCATCGTGCCGAGCAGCAGCAGCAGCCGGAACGGGTACGGCAGGCGGTAGGGCACGGGGTCGATGCCGATGAGCGACTGCACGAACAGGTAGCCGGTGATCAGGAAGTGCGCGACCATCCACTCGTGCCCGATGTGGTCGAGCATCGTCCAGCGGAACAGCGGCGAGTAGTAGAACACCCACAGCGACCCGGCGAAGAGCACGGCCGCGACGATCGGGTTCGCGATGATCGAGGCGAACTTCGAGTGCACCGCGAGCAGGATCCACTCGCGGCCGCCGCGCGAGCCGTCCTTGCGGGGCTTGATCGCCCTGGCCGCGAGCGTGACCGGGGCGCCCGGCACGAGCAGCACGGGCACCGCCATCGTCAGGGCCATGTGCCCGAGCATGTGCGCCGAGAACAGGTACTGCTCGTAGACGTTGACGCCGCCGTTCGTGACGTAGGCGAGCAGCAGCAGGCCCGACACCCAGAGCACCGCGCGGTAGACGGGCCACTTGTCGCCCCGCTTTCGCAGCCGGACGACGCCCGCGAGATAGAAGAAGATGCCGAACCCGCAGGCGAGGAGCCAGATGAGGTCGGGGTTCCACTCGGTGAAGTACCGGAAGGTCTCGGGCCACGGCGGCAACGGCGTGCCCGTGAGGATCTCGGCAGGCGTGCGGGCGAGCTCGCCCGCCTCCTCCGAAACCGGGGTCGCAGTGCGCGCGAGCGCCGCCGCGACGCCCGATGCGATGCCCATGAACGCCAGCTCGGCCACCACGAGCCACCAGAAGTTCCCCGTCGATCGAGCGGCATCGCCCCGCGACATCCGCCCGATCAGGAACCGGCGGTACATCGCGCCGAAGCACCCGAGGGCGATGAGCACCCCCACCTTCACGAGCACGAGCACGCCGTACTGCGTCATGAGCTGGTCCCACGTGCCGATGCGCAGCGCCGCGCTCGCGTAGCCCGAGATCGCGACGACGATGAAGCAGATGAGCGCGACGGTCGAGTACCGGGCGAGCACGACGGGCAGTCGCTTCGCACCGAGCTCGCGCCTCAGCAGCACGATCGTGAGCAGCCCGCCGAGCCACACCGCGACGAACACGAGGTGCAGGCCGAGGCTCGTGACCGCCGCGGCATGGCCGGCCGCGCCCGCCGCGTGGCCCTGCTGCGCCATCGGCACGAGCGACGCGACCGCGAGCACCGTCACGAAGACGAGGGCGGTGTGGTTGCGCACGGCGAAGCACAGCACGGTGACGGTCGCCGCGACGAGGGTCGTGATGAGCCACGCCTGGCCGAGTCCGATGGTCGTTACGAACTGCCCGAGCTTCTGACCGAACGCGTCGCTGAGGTCGAACGGCACGGCCGTGACGAGCACGAACGTGAACAGACCCGTCGCCGCGCTCGCGACCGTCATGACCGCGGCCGACGCTGCGGCGACGTCGAGCGCGAGGTCGAACTCGCGGCGCTTCGGGCTCAGCGCCCACACGGCGAGCGCGAGCGCGCCGATCATGCCCGCGGCACCGAGGTTCACGAACAGCTTCGCGACGGGCACCCCGTAGCGGGCGATCGGCCCGGGGTCCTGGATCAGCTGCTCGTCGGCGCCACCGCCGTAGGCGAGCGCGAGGAACGTCGCGGCGAGGGCGACGGCGATGAGCACGGCAGGGCCGAGCACGCGGACGGAGCGGGGCACCGAACCAGCCTAGACGGCGGTGACTGGATGCCTCGTGGATGCGCCGTCCGAGGCCTCCACGTGCCCCCGGAACGACGGAGGGGCGCACGGCTCTCGCCGTGCGCCCCTCCGGGAAGGCTCTGGTTACTTGGCAGCAGCCTTGAGCTTCGAACCGGCCGAGACCTTGACCGAGTAGCCGGCCGGGATCTCGATGGTCGCGCCCGTCTGCGGGTTGCGGCCGGTGCGCGCAGCGCGGTGCGTGCGCTCGACGGCGAGCCAGCCCGGGATGGAGACCTTGGTGCCCGAGCCCACGGAGTCGGCGAGCGCGTCGAACAGACCGCCGAGCACGGCGTCGACGGTGGCCTGGCTCTGGCCGGTCGACGCAGCGATCTTCGCGACGAGCTCGGTCTTGTTCAGCGACTTGTCAGCCATTGAATGTCCTCCTCGGACGTTCGCTGTATGCAACAGCATTGAGTTGAAGAACTCGGAGACGATCCTCTGATGCCCCCGTGGCCGATCAGGCCGCCTCGAATGTAACAGAGATCCGCGGAATCCCGCGGATTTCCGGCCCTCTCGGACGAATTCCCACGGCGTGTCGGGAGCTTGGAGGCTGTTCGGTCTACTTCAGGAACTTGAACTTCGCCGTGCGGGTCACCCCGTCGTCGAGCTTCAGCTCGAACGTGCCGCACCTGCCGGCCCAGCTCTTGTCGGTCTTCCAGACATAGACGTACTGCCCGGCGACCGGGTCGTAGGTCAGGCTGCTGCCGCCCGCGGTGACCGTCGACTCGACCGCGTCGACCGGTGCATTCGCGTCGCACGACGTGAACGTCGCCCTCGGGTAGCCGGCCGCGATGATGTCGAGGCCCTGGTCGCCGTCGAGGCTGAACTTCATCGGCACGGCGCTGCCCGCCTTGACCGAGTTGACCACGCCGCCCATGTCGACCGGGCGGAAGAACCCCGCGAAGTCGTAGATCACCGAGTACTCGCACGACACCGCGGCCGACGGGTTGCCGGCGTTGTCGCGGGCCGCGCCCTCGGCCGCCGTCGCCGTCTTCGTACCGACGCTCGAGGTGTCGAGCGCGATCGAACCGCTCTCGTAGCCCTCGGCCACGCCCGAACCGCCCGCCTCGTCGGTCGCCGTCCACGTCGCCTCGGCGACCGCGCCGAGCAGCACCGGACCGGTCGGGCAGGCCAACAGGACGACGGGCGGCGTCACGTCGACCACGGTGTACGTGCAGGATGCCTCGGCGGACGGGTTGCCCGCATTGTCGACCGCGGTGCCCGCTGGAGCGTTGAACGTGTGCTCGCCGAGCGTCGCCGTGTCGAGCGCGAACGTCCCGCCCTCGTAGCCCTCGGCCACGCCCGAACCGCCCGCCTCGTCGGTCGCCGTCCAGGTCGCCTCGGCGGCCGCACCACGTGGGATCGGATCGGTCGGGCACGTCAGCACCACGACCGGGCCCGTCACGTCGACGGGGTCGACGCCGCCGCAGTTCTCGACCGTCCAGCTCACCGACACGGTGGCGTCCCGGTGCTTCGTGTCCCCGTTGAGCACCTTCCCGGTCGCCCGGTAGCCGACCGATCCGGTGGCCGGGCCGTTCGTGTCGCCGGCCGCCACCGTGATCGTCGAACTGGTCTGCGCGCTGTCGACGGTCGAGTTCTGGTCGAGGGTCGCCCAGTCGTCGGGGAGCGTGATGGTCGTCGGCGACGGCTGCGACGCTTCGACGTTCGTCTGCGAGGTGCGCGAGAAGGCGATGTCGGCACCGTTCTCGAAGATCGTCGCGGCGCCGGCCCCGCCCCGGTCGAGGTTGAGCTTCACCACGATGTCCTTGCTCGCACCGCAGCCGAGCACGCCGAGGTCCACGACCGGCGTCGACACCACCAGGTCGTCGACGGTGACGATGGACTCGATGTCGTCGGCGTACGCGATCGCACCGCCGCCCAGTACGAGCACGGCGGCCGTGGCCGCCCCGGCGATCGATCCGCCCCATCCACTCCATCGCTTCATCGGGCTGCCCTCTCTCGTCGGTGATCGCATGCGCACGCATGCGTGCGGTCCGTCAACGCTAGGGGCCGGTCGGCTCGCCCCGGCAGGCCCCCGTGGTGGTGGCACCCGCACGGGGAGTCCCCCGTCGCCGGGCAACTCGTGTACCCCTCCCCGCGACGGCGGAGACGACAGAAGAGGGGCGCCCCGGAGAATCCGGAGCGCCCCTCTTCGTGAAGCGTGAAGCTACTGCTTACCAGCTCGACTTGGTGATGCCGGGCAGTTCGCCGCGGTGCGCCATGTCGCGGAAGCGGACACGCGAGATGCCGAACTTCGAGAGGTTGCCGCGGGGGCGACCGTCGATGGCGTCACGCGAACGCACGCGCACCGGCGAGGCGTTGCGGGGAAGCTTCTGCAGGCCGACGCGGGCGGCCTCGCGGCTCTCGTCGGTGCCGTTCGGGTCGACGAGCGCCTTCTTCAGCTCGAGGCGCTTCGCCGCGTAACGGTCGACGATCACCTTGCGCTGCTCGTTGCGCGCGATCTTGCTCTTCTTCGCCATGTCTTAGCGCTCCTCTCGGAAGTCGACGTGCTTGCGCACCACGGGGTCGTACTTCTTGAGCACGAGGCGGTCGGGGTTGTTGCGACGGTTCTTGCGGGTCACGTAGGTGTACCCGGTGCCGGCCGTCGAACGGAGCTTGATGATGGGACGGATGTCCTGCTGCTTCGCCATCAGATCTTCACCCCACGAGCCTGCATGTCACGAACGACGGCCTCGATGCCACGGGCGTCGATGACCTTGATGCCCTTGGCGGACACGTTGATCGTGATGTTCCGACGAAGCGACGGCACGTAGTACGTCTTCTTCTGCACGTTCGGGTCGAAGCGGCGCTTCGTCCGGCGGTGCGAGTGCGAGATGTTGTGACCGAAGCCGGGAACGGCGCCGGTCACCTGGCACACTGCTGCCATTGGTTTCCTCCAATACCGAGGGGCGATGCCCCTCCCAAGGTCTCTTGTCTGCTGACGCTCACACGCCGAATCGCGCGATTTCTCGCGGTGATCTGCGTGGGATTGTCGCGGTCTGGGTAGTGGAAGTACCCAGCCAACGAGCCAGCTTACCAGACGCCCCGGTCGCAACCGAAATCCGGCCGGCGGATGCCTCGGCGCCGGCGCCCGTCGCACGTCGGCGCCGAAGCATCCAGAGCCGGATCAGGAGGCGGCGGCCGCCTCGTGCTCCTCGCGGAGCACCGTGCGTCGCGACAGCACGGCCGCGATGAAGAAGCAGAGCGCGCCGATCACCGTGCCGAGGTTCGTCCAGAACAGACTCACGAGATCGCCGGTCGTCGGGACGACGTAGGCGGCGACCGCCGAGACGCCGAAGGCGATCGAGCCGAGCAGGTTGAGGCCCGTGCCGTGCCAGGTGCGCGCGTCGCGGTCCCAGAGCCGCCCGCGGTCCCTCGTCGCGACGACCGCGAGGCCGCTCGAGACGAGGAACGCGATCGAGCCGAGTGCGTCGGGCCGCCAACCGACGCCGACCGCATCGGGATGCTGCACCGCCGCGACGAGCGCCGACCCGGTGCTCACGTTGAAGAAGAGCGTGCCGACGAACTGGATCGCCGCGGCGAACCAGTCGGCCCGGTCGGCGGCGTTCATGCCCCTCCGAGGCGGGCGGCGCCCGCTCAGGCTCAGCTGGATGAATCCCGCGGTCGTGAACAGCAGCGACCCGATGAAGAAGGTGACCGCGACGCCGACGTCGCCCGCCCACGCGGCGTACGCCGGGAGCGGGCCGACGAAGAAGCAGATCGACCCGAGCGCGAAGCCCCACGCCTCGCGGCGCAGGCGACGATCGCCCTGCGGGGTCGGGCGGGCCGGCCGATCCGGTGACGGCGCATCGCGTGCCATGCCCTCATCTTGGCCCATCCGCCCCGCCGGGGCGATCCTCGGGCTACTTCGCATCGCCCGGAGCACCGCCGTCGGCACCGGCCGGCGCCGCCGTCTCGACGACCAGGCCGAGGTCGCGCATCTCGCGCACCGACTTGCCCGCGAGCTTGCGGCCGAGCAGCGGTCGCCCGTTGCTGTGCTGGTAGACGCCCTTCGGCTCCCTCGCGAGCGGCTCCTCCCAGCCGAGGTAGAGCGCGAGCACGCGCAGGGTGAATCCGATGATGAAGGCGATCCCGGTCGCGAGCCACGTGTTCAGGCCGAACGCGTCGCAGACGATCCACACGAGCCCGGTGAGCGCCGCGATGCCGACGAACCACTCGCCGCGGATGAACTGCTTCGGCGGCACCCCGCTCGTGACGTCGATGAAGTAGCGCCCGGCGGTCGGGCCGACCACGGCGAGCGCGAGTGCGCCGAGGATGGGCAGCCCCGCCTCGACCGCCTTCTGCGCCCCGACGATCGCGTACCAGGGCAGCGAGAACGAGGTCATGAACTGGAACAGTCCCTCGCGGAACAGCTGCCCGCCCTTGAAGGCGAGCGCGTACCCGATGAGTCCCGCGACGAGGCAGAGCAGGATGTACGCCGGGTTGGTGAGCGCCGACGGCACGTCGCCGAGCAGCACGTCGCGAGCGACGCCGCCGCCGATGCCGCCGACGAGCGCCATCAGGAGGATGCCGACGATCGTGTAGTTGCGGTAGTGATCGGGACGGCGCGCGAGCAGCGCGCCGTTGAGGGCGTTCGTCGTCGCGGCGATCAGGTCGATCGTCGTGAAGTCACCGGTCCAGACGAAGTCGCCGAACGTGATCGGGGTGGCGCTCATGTCGAAGAGCATGACGGCCTTTCTGTCGCTGCGATGTTGTGATCGGGTGGGGTGCCGAACGGCCCACGGGATGCTCCCGTGGGCCGTTCGACGGGCGCGCTCAGCCGCTCGTCGCGGCGTCGCCCGGCGGTGCGGTCGAAGCGGCCGAGGCGGCCGGTGCCCCCTCGTCCTCCTGATGGGTGCCGCGCATGGCCTTCTCCTCGTCGGACCGCAGGTCCCAGGAGGGGCGGCGGAACGCGTAGAAGAGCAGCGGCGGCACTCCCAGCAGCAGGATGACGCCGAGCACCACCAGCGCGTACATGCCGGCCGACATCGAGTCGAAGCCGCTCGGCGGGATGAACGCGAGGCAGAAGGCGGCGAGGCATCCCAGGAACCCGACGCCCGCGATGAACCCCATCGCCGGCACGCGGTAGGCGCGCTTGACGTCGGGCTCCTTGCGGCGCAGCCGGATCGCGGCGGCGAACATGAGCATGTACATGATCAGGTAGAGCGCCGCGGCCATGTCGACGAGCGCGATGAACGCCGAGTTCACGTTGGGGATGAAGATGAACATCGCCGCGAGCAGCGTCACGATCGTGCCCTGCAGCATCAGGATGCCCGACTGCACCCCCTCCTTGTTGCGCTTCTGGAGTCCGCGCGGCAGCAGCCCCGACTCGGCGGCGGCGAGCAGGCCCTTCGACGGACCGGCGATCCAGGTGAGCACCGAGGCGAGCGCACCCGCCGCGATGAGCGCCGAGATGACGGGCGTCGCCCACGACATGCCGAACGTGTCGAAGTACTCCTGGAACGCGAGCATGATGCCGTTCGTGAGCCCCAGGTCCTTGTTCGGCACGGCGATCGCGATCGCGATCGTCGGCAGGATGAAGACCGCGAGGATCAGCACCGATGCGAGCAGGATCGACTTGGGGTAGCCGCGGCCGGGGTCCTTCATCTGGTTCACGTGCACGGCGTTCACCTCCATGCCCGCGTAGGCGAGGATGTTCGAGACGATCAGCACGATCGACGCGATGCCCGTGAACGGCGGGATCATGTTCGCCGCCCCGAGCGGCACCTCGCTCGGCTCGCCGGTTCCCAGCCAGATGAAGCCGAACACGATGAGCAGCGCGGCCGGGAAGAGCGTTCCGAGGATGCCGCCCCACGACCCGAGCTTCGCGAACAGGTTGCCGCCGCGGAGGGCGATGAGCGTCGACCCCCAGTACAGCACCAGGATGATGATCGCCGTGTAGAGGCCCGAGTTCGCGAGCGACGGGTCCATGAAGACGAACGCGATCGCCGCCGCGATGAAGGCGATCTGCGTCGGGTACCAGACGACGTTCTGGATCCACTGCAGCCAGACTGCGGTGAAGCCCCATCGATTGCCGAAGGCCTCCCGCACCCAGACGTAGACGCCGCCCTTCCACCCCGTCGCGAGCTCCGCCGCGACGAGCGCGGTGGGGATGAGGAAGAAGATCGCCGGGATGATGTACAGGGTCACGCTGCCGAGCCCGTAGACCGCCATCGCCGGCAGCGAGCGCAGGCTCGCGACCACGACGAGGGTGAGCAGGGCCAGCTGGCCGGCACCGAGGAATGCCGTGTGCGCCGTCTTCGGCGCAAGCGGGTGGTTCTTTCCGAGCCGTGGCGACTCGGTCGCCTGCTTGGTCATCTCAGTCGCCTCCTAGTGGTGGAACGCCGGACGGTTGCCCTCGACGGGCATCGGCGATTCGAGCTGGTCGAGGTAGGCGGTCTCGGACTGGATGTCGCGGAGCAGATCCGTGGCGAGGTCCATGCTGAGTCCGTTGCGGACGACGATGCGCTGCACCGTGCGGTCGGCCATGTTGTCGGGCAGCGGGTAGGCGGGCACGAGCCATCCCTTCTGCCGCAGGCGATCCTGCAGGTGGTACAGGTTCCAGTTGTCGGTGTGCCCCGGCTTGAGCCGCCAGGCGAAGACGGGGATGTCGGTGCCGTCGCTGATCAGGTCGAAGGCGCCGATCTCCGCGATGCCCTTGGAGAGGTACACGGCGACGTCCTGCGAGGCCTGTTGCACCGCGGCGTAGCCCTTGACGCCGAGCCGCAGGAAGAGGAAGTACTGCAGGAGCACCTGCGCCCCTGGACGCGAGAAGTTGAGCGCGAGCGTCGGCATCGAGCCGCCGAGGTAGCTCACCCGGAAGATGAGGTCGTCGGGCAGCACGTCGGCGGTGCGCCAGACGACCCAGCCGAGGCCGGGGTAGACGAGGCCGTACTTGTGACCCGAGGTGTTGATCGAGTGCACGCGCGGCAGCCGGAAGTCCCACTCGAGGTCGGGCTGGATGAACGGCGCGATCATCGCACCCGACGCGCCGTCGACGTGGATCGGCACGTCGAGCCCGGTCTTCGCCTGCAGCGCGTCGAGCGCCTCCGAGATCTGCTTGACCGGCTCGTACGCGCCCGTGTAGGTGACGCCCATGATCACGACGACGCCGATCGTGTTCTCGTCGACGTACTCCTCGAGCTGGGCGCCGTCGAGCATCGGGTACTCGTCGCTCACCGGCACGTAGCGCGGCTCGACGTCGAAGTAGTTGCAGAACTTCTCCCAGCAGACCTGCACGGCGCTCGACATGATCATGTTCGGCTTGGAGGCGTCCTTGCCGGCGGCGCGGCGGGCCTGCTGCCAGCGGCGCTTCATCGCGAGGCCGCCGAGCATCGCCGCCTCCGACGAGCCGATGGTCGACGTGCCGATCGTGCCGTCGGGGTCGGGCGAGTGCCAGAGGTCGGCGAGCATGCGCCAGCACTTCTCCTCGATCGCCGCGGTCTGCGGGTACTCGTCCTTGTCGATCATGTTCTTGTCGAACGCCTCGGTGTACAGCGCCTTGGCCTCGTCGTCCATCCACGTCGTGACGAAGGTCGCGAGGTTCAGCCGGGCGTTGCCGTCGAGCATGACCTCGTCGCGGATGATCTGGTACGCCGTCTGCGGCAGCGACTCGTTCTCGGGGATGCGGTGCCCCGTGGTGACCGTCGCCTCCCCCGGCCGTGCGAACCTCGGGGTGTACTCGTTGTCGGACTGCTCGGTCATCGTCATCCCTCCATGCGTTGCCGTGCGCGATGCCGTCGGGGCATCGCCGAGGTGCGCGAGCGAGAGGAGCCGTTCCCCCGAACGTCGCATCCGATCGCGATGCTAGACCTCGGCGGGCGGCGGCCGTGTCACGCAGATCGCATGAACCGCGCGACGGCGATGACCCTCGTTCGGGGGTGACGACGCTCCCGTCAGGATGACGCGGCGACATGACGACGGCGGGTGACGGACGCCGCGAGGCATCCACCACCCGCCGTGTCGTGTCGGCGGAGTCCGCTCCCCTACTCGGTGAGCCCGTCGACGTAGTCCTGGTTGTCGGCGATCCACTGCTCGACGACGGGCCCGTAGTCGTCGGTGTCGGCCTCGTTGAACATGGCGTTCTCGAGCGAGAAGAGCAGCTCGCTGTCCATCTCGAAGTCCTCGAGCCAGCCGCTCAGCGTCGGGAAGCTCGCCTCGAAGCTCTTGCCGCCGAACGCGTGGATGCCCTCGGCGTCGCCGAGCGCGCCCTCGGGGTCCTCGAGGTCCTTGAGCGGGAACGCGTCGTACGCCCAGTGCGGACGCCACAGGGTGACGGCGATGTTCTCGCCGGCCTTGGTCGCAGCCGTGAGCTCGGAGAGCATCGCAGGCGTCGAGCTCGTGAGGTACTCCACCTTCTCGAGGCCGTAGGTCGGGATGACCTCGTCCTCCGTCACCCGGTTGAGGCCCGACCCCGGCTCGATGCCGACGAGCCGGTTGCCGAACAGGTCGGCGTTCGCGGCGAGCTCGTCGAGCGAGTCGATCGGCGCGTCCTCGTTCACCGCGATGGTGAGCTTCGCGTCCTCGTTCCAGGCCCCGAGGTCGACGAGGTCGTCGCCGTACTGCTCGATGTAGTCGGCGTGCGTGATCGGCAGCCAGGTGTCGAGGGTGACGTCGTAGTCGTCCGACGTGAGGCCCGAGTAGACGGGAGCCGGGTCGGCGTACTCGAGCGTGACGTCGTAACCCTGCTCGGTGAGCACGGCCTTCCACAGCTCGCTCGCAGCGATGCCCTCGTCCCAGCCGTTGAACACGGCGATCGTGACGTCCTTGCGGTCGCCGTTCTCGAGGGTCTCGGCCGGTGCGCCGGCGGCGCAGCCGCTCAGGGCGAGCGTCGCGACGGCGCCGAGGGCGAGCGCCCCCGTGATGGTGCGGTGCTTCATGGTGCTTCCTTTCCTCCGCGAGCAGGGTCGCGGGTCGGGGTGAGGTCGATGCGAGCGCCGTCGGCCGGGCGGCGCTCGACGCAGGAGGACCTGTGTCGAGACGGCGGCCCGCCTCGATGCGACGCTTCGGTCATGGCGCGAGCGAGGCCGGTCAGCCGGTCGGGGCGGATGCCTCGGCGCGGGCGCCCGCCGCGACGGGCTCGGGCTGCCCGGGGCCGCGGCCCGCGTCGCCCGACCCGTGCCTCGTCGGCGCCGAGGCATCCCCTCGCTGTCGGCGCGGGCGCCGGGTCCGGGGGGCTCCGAGCGCTCCGGTGATGCGATCGAGGATGATCGCGAGGATCACGACGGAGATGCCCGCCTCGAATCCGAGTCCGACGTCGATGCGCGTGAGCGACTGCACGACGTCGCCGCCGAGTCCGCCCGCGCCGACCATGCCGGCGATGACGACCATCGACAGCGACAGCATGATGACCTGGTTGACGCCGGCCATGATGCTCGGCATCGCGAGCGGGAGCTGGATCTGGCGGAGGATGCGCCACGGCGACGAGCCGAAGGCGTGCCCCGCCTCGACCACCTCGCGGTCGACACCGCGGATGCCGAGCTCGGTGAGGCGCACCCCGGGGGCCATGGCGAAGATGATCGTCGCGACGATGCCCGGCACGACGCCGACGCGGAACAGGATGAGCGCCGGGATCAGGTACACCATCGCGGGCATCGTCTGCATGAAGTCGAGGATCGGCCGGATGACGCGCGACGCCCCGTCGGAACGGGCGGCGAGCACGCCCACCGGGATCGCCACGACGACCGCGATCGCGCTCGCGACGAGCACGAGGGCGAGGGTCGCCATCGCGTTGTCCCACTGGTCGACGCCGACGATCACGACGAGGCCGACGGCGGTGCCGACCGCGAGCTTCCAGCCCTTCGCGAACCAGGCGATCGCCGCGATCGCGAGGATGACGACCCAGAACGGCGGCGTCTGCAGCACGAACTCGACGAGGTCGTAGAAGCCGGCGAAGACATCGCGGACGACGCGGAAGAACCCGCCGAGCACCTCGGTGATGAAATCGATGAACGCGGCGACCCACTCGCCGAGCGGAAGGCGGAACTCGGTCATGCCAGGCTCCCCTCCCCCGCGACCACGGCGGGCGATGCGTCGGCCGGCACCGTCTCGACCGGCGGCGCGTCGGCGACCGCCGCCTCCGCACCCGCGGTGCGGTGCAGGGTCTCGGTGATGACGTCGACCGAGATCGTGGCCGGCGTGTCGATGATCACCTGCTCGGCGGTGTCCGTGCTGACGTTGCCGAGCGCGGCGAGCAGGGTCACCCTGGGCACGGCGCCGAGGAGGCGTCCCTCGCCGTCGACGACCGCGAGCGGGAGCTGGCTCTCGACGGCGCTGCCGAGCAGTTCGGCGAGGTGCTCGTCGACGCCCACGACCGGATGGTCGTCGCTGATCGCGAGGCCGAGATCCCGCTCGCCTCGCTGCACGAGGCGCAGCACGTCGCGGTCGTGCGCGACGCCGAGCAGGCGCCGGCCGTTGCCGACGACGAACACCATGGAGGTCTGCAGGTCGCGCATCGTGCGCAGTGCGGCACGCGGACCGGCCGAGGCGGTCGCGACCGCGCGCGGCGCCTCCATCACGTTGCCCGCGGTGAGCACGCGCGCCCGGTCGACGTCCTGCACGAAGTGGGCGACGTAGTCGTCGGCCGGATCGGTGAGGATCTCCTCGGCGGTGCCGATCTGCACCACCCGGCCGTCGCGCATCATCGCGATGCGGTCGCCGAGGAACATCGCCTCGTTCAGGTCGTGCGTGATGAACACGATGGTCTTGCCGAGCTCCTGCTGGAGTTCGACGAGCTGCTCCTGCATCTCGCGCCGGATGAGCGGGTCGAGCGCCGAGAACGCCTCGTCCATGAGCAGGATGTCCGTGTCGGCGGCGAGGGCGCGGGCGAGGCCGACGCGCTGCTGCATCCCGCCCGAGAGCGCCGAGGGAAGCGTGTCGCTCCAGCCGCCGAGGCCGACGCGCTCGAGGATGCGTTCGGCGCGGGCCCGGCGCTCGGCCGGCGGCACGCCCTGGATCTCGAGGCCGTAGGCGGCGTTCTCGAGCACCGTGCGATGCGGCAGCAGGGCGAAGTGCTGGAAGACCATCGACACCCGGCGGCGGCGCACGGCGCGCAGTCGCTTCGAGGCCACGCCGGTGATCTGCTCCCCCATCACGGTGACGGTGCCGTCGGTCGGCTCGACCAGCCCGTTGAGCATGCGGATGAGCGTCGACTTGCCCGAGCCCGAGAGGCCCATCACGACGAAGATCTCACCTCGCCGCACGTCGAAGTCGGCGTCGATGACCGCGGCGGTGCCGAGCGGCGCGAGTTCGTCGCGCCCGGCGCCCTGCCGCAGTCGCTGCAGTGCTTCGCGCGGCTTCCGGCCGAAGAACTTGGTGAGGTGGCGCACTTCGAGTGCGGTCGTGTCTGACATGGTCTGGCTCCCCGAGGGCGCGCGCCGATCACCGCGAACGCCGGGCGTTTCGCGGTCGAGTCCGGGCGCGCCGAACTCCTGGGTCACGGCCGGGTTGACGGCGAGTCGGAAGCCCGGCACTCAAGCCGGGCGCATCATGGGGGCGCCGGGCGAAACAGGGCTTCGTCGCAGCCGGCCATCGGGGCCGGATGCCTCGCCGCCGAACCATACGTTCCGATGATTCCCGTTCGGGAATATCGAACCGCGGACTGGGCGGACGGTCTTGCAGGACCGCACCCCACCGTAACGAGGTTCGTGGCGGAACCCAAACCGAGCACGGTTTTAACGGGCTCGATCAGGGCTTTCCGTCGTCGCCGCGAGTCGCGTGCAGTCGGCGCAGAGCCCGAACACGTCGACGACGTGCGCGGCCTCGGTGAACCCGTGCTCGGCGGCGATGCCCTTCGCCCAGGCCTCGACCTCGGTGGCTTCGATCTCGACCGTGAGCCCGCAGTTGCGGCAGATGAGGTGGTGATGGTGGCCCGCGGTCGAGCAGGCGCGGTACAGCGCCTCGCCGTCGGGCGACTGCAGCGAGTCGGCCTCGCCGCTCGAGGCGAGGTCGCCGAGCGCGCGATAGACCGTCGCGAGCCCGATCGGCGAACCGCTCGCGTGCAGCGCCGAATGCAGCGCCTGCGCGCTGATGAACCCCTCGGTCGTGTCGAGGGCCTCGCGCACGGCCTCGCGCTGCCAGGTGTTGCGTTTCATCATGCGATCCGTGCGCCCTCCGCGGTCTCGACGGGGATGTCGGTCCGCTTCAACGGTAGCGCGCGGAGCTTGGAGATCCCCAGCGCGAGCAGGAAGAACGCGGTCGCCGCGAGCGCGATCGCCGGGCCGGCCGCGACCGCGAACATGCGGGAGGCGAGGACGCCGATGACGCCCGACGCCGCGCCGATCACGGGCGCCGCCAGGAGCACGCCGCGGAACGAACCGGCCACGAGCCGCGCGGCCGCCGCGGGTGCCGCGATGAGCGCGATCGCGAGGATCGCCCCGACGGCGGGGAGCGAGCTCACGACCGAGGCCGCGGTGAGGCCGAGCACGACGAGCTCGATCGGCCATTCGCGGTAGCCCATCGCGCGGAACCCCGCCGGATCGAAGGTCGAGAACGCGATCTCCTTGCCGATGAGCGCGACCACCGCGATCGCGACCGCTGCCACACATGCCGCGAGCAGAATGTCTCCGTCGCTCACCGTCAGGATCGAGCCGACGAGCAGGCTCTCGGCGCGCACCGGGAGGCCCGGGAGGAGGGCCTGCAGCAGGGCGCCGGCCGCGAAACCGCCGGTGAGCACGATGCCGGCGGCGACTTGGGCACCCTGCCGGCGGACACGGGCGATGCCGGCCATGACCGCCACGAGCACGATCGAGGCCACGGCCGCACCGGCGGGCACGCTCACCCCGAGGGCCGCCGCGGCGACTGCGCCGGGATAGGTGCCGTGGGTGAGGGCCTGCGCGAAGAAGGTGCGCTTGCGCAGCACGACGAGCGCCCCGACGAATCCTGCGCCCACGCCGATGACGATGGCGGCGAGCAGCGCCCGCTCGAAGTAGCCCATCAGCGCTCCTCCCCGGCTCGCCTCGCACGCTCGGCGTGCTCGAGCGGCGCCGCAGGACGGCGCGCCCCTGTCCGCGCTGGCCGAGGAGCATCCGACGCCGGAGGAAGCGGCTCGAAGCCCGACCGCCCGACCCCGCTCCCCCGCACCCGTCCGGCCACTTGCGCGACCGCCAGTACGAGCGCGTACCCGAGCACGAACACGGCGACGATCGTCGCCCCGGCCGGCACGTCGACGCCGGCACCGACCGACACGGCGAATCCGGCCGCCAGCCCGAGCCATGCCGCCACTGCGGCGAAGCCGGCAGCTACGGGGAACAGCCACCACAGTCGCATCGTCACGAGCCGCGCCACCGCCCCCGGCACGATGAGCAGGGCGAGTACGAGCAGCGTGCCGACCGTGCTGGCTGCGGCCACGACCACGAGTGCGATCGCCGCGTTGAGCACGAGGTCGAGCACGAGCGCCGAATCTCCCGCAGCGCGACTCCCCCGGGCGTCGAAGGCCCTGAAGAGCTGCTGCTTGAGCGTGACCACGACCGCGACGAGCGCGACGCCGCTCACCGCGACCAGCGGCAGCACCTGGTCGGGCGGAATCGTGAGCACCCGACCGAACAGCAGCGCCTCGAGCTCACCCGCGTAGTCGCTGCTCTTCGAGACGACGATCACGCCGATGCTGAAGGCGGCCGTCAGCACGATGGCGATCGCGGCGTCCGACGTGATCCCGGCGCGGTCGAGCCAGGTGAGGGCGAGCGCACCGGCGAGGGCGGCGATCGCCGCGCCGGGGATCAGCCCGCTCGCACCGCCGACGGCGAGGCCGATCGCGAGTCCGGGGAAGACGGCGTGGGTCAGTCCGTCGCTGATGAACTCGAGCCCGCGCAGGTTCACGAGCACCCCGACGACGCCCGCGACGACGGCGAGCACGAGCATCACGACGAGGGCGCGCCCCATGAACGGGATCGCGAAGGCCGAGAACAGGGCGTCGACGATGGTCATCGGGCGCCGCTCCCCCGCCGCGACGGCTTATATGCCGATGCCCGCATCAATGTCCTTCGTGCCCGGGCACGACGAGGGTGTGCTCGTCGATCTCGACCTCGACGCCCTCGAAGCACTCCTGCACGTTGCCGAGGGTGAGCACGTCGTCGACCGGGCCGTGCGCGAGCTGGGTGCCGTTGACGAGCACCACCGAGTCGCAGACGAGCCGGGCGAGTTCGAGGTCGTGGGTCGAGACGAGCACGGCGACGCCGTCGGCCTTGAGCTGCCTGAGCGTCTCGACCAGCGCGTCGCGATTGGCCTGGTCGAGCCCGTTGAACGGCTCGTCGAGGAGGAGCAGCGCGGGTTGCGAGGCGAGCGCCCGGGCGAGCAGGCCGCGCTGCCGCTGGCCGCCGGAGAGCTCGCCGAACGGGCGCTTGGCGAGTTGCGCAAGGCCCACCCGGTCGAGCGCCTGTGCGACCGCTGCGCGGTCGGCGCGCCCCGGCCAGCGGAGGAGCCCAAGGCCGCGATACCGCCCCTGCATGACGACCTGCTCGAGGCTGATCGGGAAGTCGGCGTCGAGCTCGGCCGACTGCGGCAGGAACGCGACCATTCCGTTTCGGGAATGCGACGGGCGTTCCGACGCGCGGGCGCCGCCGAGCTCGAGCGTGCCGGCCGTTCGCGGCACCAGCCCGAGGATGCCCTTGAGCAGCGTCGACTTGCCCGCGCCGTTCGGCCCGATGAGCGCCACGGCCTCGCCGCGGCCGATCTCGAGGTCGAGGCCGGCGACGCCGGCGCCGCCCGGATGGGTGAACGCCGCACCGGTCAGCCGCAGCACGGGGGAGTGGGTCATGCCGTCATCCTTGCAGTACCGCCGGCAGCGGGGAAGGCTCGACGCCCCACGACTCGAGGATGAGCCGCGCGTTGTGCACCTGGCTGCCGAGGTAGCTCTCGCCGTCGCTGCCGGCCGCGCCGAGCGAATCGCCGTAGAGCGCGTCGGGTCCGGAGTACACCGTCGCCCCCGACTCGGCCCCGATCGTCTCGGCCGCCTTCGGCGAGATCGACGCCTCCGAGAACACCGCCTTCACACCGGTGTCGCGGATCTTCGCGACGAGGTCGTCGATCTCGGCGGCGCTGGGCTCGGCGTTGTCGTCGAAGCTGGGGATGATGCTGCCGACGAAGGTGATGTCGTACGCGTCGACGAAGTAGGTGAACGCATCGTGGTTCGTCACGAGCAGCCGGTCGGCGACCGGAACCTGTTCGACGTTCTCGGCGATCCACTCGTCGAGCGCGTCGAGCTGCTCGAGATAGGCCGTCTCGTTCGCCTCGACCGCGTCGGCGTCGATGCCGGGCACCTCGGCGAGGCCGTGCGCGATGTTCTCGACCATGTGCTCGGCGAGCTCCGGGTCGGTCCAGATGTGCGGGTTGCCGTCGCCGTGATCGTGGCCGTCGTGATCGGCCGCCGACCCGGCCGCCGGGTCCTCGGACTCATGCTCGGACGACGACTCGTCGTCGTTCTCGTGGTCGTGCCCCGAGTCATCCGTCTCGTGCTCGTGGTCGTCGGTGCCGTACAGCTCGATGCCCGTGCTGGCGTCGATGAGCACGCCGTCGAAGCCCGAGGCCTCGACCGCGTCGTCGAGCCAGCTCTCGAGGCCGGCGCCGTTGACGACGAGCACATCGGCATCGCTCAGCGCGAGCAGCTGCGCGGCCGAGGGGTCGAACCCGTGGGCGCTCTGGCCGGGGGAGAGCAGCTGGGTGACCTCTGCCTCGTCGCCGGCGAGCTCGCGCGCGAAGTTGCCGACCTGGGTCGTGGTGGCCACGACCCGCGGCGCGTCGGCGCTCGCGCCGGCCGCCCCGGGCCCTGCGCAGCCCGCGAGCGCCAGTGCGCCGACGGCACCGAGCCCAACGGCGGTCGTGGCGGTGAGCATGCGGCGAGGTCGGGGGAGCGTCGTCATGCCTCCACCCTAGGTGTTATTGATAATGATTGTCAAAACCATCTGGCGGCTCGAAGAGTCGAGGGGCAGCCCGGGTGATCTCGAAGCCCCGCGTCAGCCGCCGCGCTGTGGACAACCCTTGGCGTGTGTCGTCGGGTCGTGCAAGAGTGAAGTACGTGGATACGACGACGACACCCGCGCTCACGTTGCATCCGTTCACCGTCGCCGATGCCGAGCGCGTGCTCGCGGGCGAGGTCGATCCGCACGATGGCTGGGAGGGCGCCTACGCCTTCACCGACGAGCCCGAGCTCCTCGCCGAGTACGTGCAGGCGGTCCGTGAGAGCGGCGACCCCGCGCCGTTCGGACCGTACCTCGTGCATCGCGGCGAAGACGGACCGGCCATCGGGGGAGTGAACCTGTTCGGCCCGCCTGGCCCCGACGGGGCCGTCGACTTCGTGTTCGGGCTCGTCCCGGCGGTGCGCGGCCAGGGCCTGGCGCTGCACACGATCCACGCGGCCGTGGAGCTCGCCCGCTCGGCGGGCGCACGCATCGTGCGCGCCGAGGCCGAGGTCTCCAACCTGCCGGCCCGTCGCACGCTCGAGCGCGCCGGCTTCGCCGAGGCCGGCCGCACGCCCGACGCGATCACGTACGAGATCCGCCTGTAGCCGACCTGTTGCGCCCACGCTCCTCGGCCGGTCCGCGGCGCACGATAGCTGCGGCGACGCTGTGGAGCGGGGCGAGCGGCCCACTACTCGAGCAGCAGCGCCGGCTCCTCGATGATCGAGGCGACGTCGGCCACGAAGCGCGAGACGACGTCGCCGTCGACGACGCGGTGGTCGAACGAGCCGCCGATCGTCGTCACGAAGCGCGGGCGCACCTCGCCGTCGACGACCCACGGCTTCTGCTTGATCGTGCCGAGGGCGACGATGCCGACCTCGCCCGGGTTCAGGATCGGCGTGCCGGTGTCCATGCCGAAGACGCCGATGTTCGTGATCGTGATGGTGCCGCCCTGCATCTCGGCGGGCTGGGTCTTGCCCTCGCGGGCGGTGAGCGTCAGCTGCTCGAGGGCAGCCGCGAGCTCGACCATCGACATGTCCTGCGCGTTCTTGACGTTCGGCACGATGAGGCCGCGCGGCGTCGCCGCCGCGATGCCGAGGTTCACGTAGTGCTTGACGATGATCTCGTCGTCGGTCCACTGCGCGTTCACGGTGGGATTGCGCCGCACCGCCCAGAGCATCGCCTTCGCCATGATGAGCAGCGGTGAGATCTTGATGCCGGCGTAGTCGGGGGAGGCCTTGAGCCGCTTCAGGTACTCCATGGTGCGCGTGGCGTCGACGTCGACGAAGACCGACACGTGGGGCGCCGAGTACGCGCTCTGCACCATCGCGTTCGCGATCGCCTTGCGCACGCCCTTCACGGGGATGCGGGTCTCGCGGTCGGCCGGCGCCTCGGGCGTCTGGATGTTGCGGAAGACGCTCGCCTGGCTCGCCTCGCGGATGACGTCGTCGCGCGTCACGTCGCCGATCGGCCCCGTCGGTGCGACGCGCGAGAGATCGACGCCGAGATCCTTCGCGAGCTTGCGGATCGGCGGCTTCGCGATCACCGGCACGTGCGGCTCGGGCTTCGCCTCGGCACGGGCTGCGGGGGCGGGATGCGTCGTGGCGGGCGCCGCCGGCGGAGTGGGGGCCGGCACCGCGGGAGCCGCCGGCGGGGCCGGCGCGGGGTGCGGAGCGAGGTTCACGTGGGCGCCGTTCGGCGCCGGGTGGCGGCGACGACGGGTCGCGGCCGGGCCCGACGAACCGTGCCCGACGAGCACGGCGCCGCTGCCCTCCGCCTCGGGCGCGGGCGCAGGTTCGGAGGGAGCCGAGGTCGCACCGGCTTCGGGCGCCCCGGCGGGCGCCGTGCCCGCGGCATCCGTCTGGATCACGAGGATGGGCGTGCCGACGTCGACCGTCGCGCCCTCGTCGACGAGCAGCTCGGAGACGACGCCCTCGAACGCGCTCGGCAGCTCGACGAGCGACTTCGCGGTCTCGATCTCGACGAAGACCTGGTCGAGCGAGATGCGATCGCCCGGCGCAACGCGCCACTGCACGATCTCGGCCTCGGTGAGGCCCTCGCCGACATCGGGAAGGGGGAATCGGATCTCGCTCATCAGTCTTACCCTCGCAGTCGAGTCATGCCGTCAGCGTCATACGAGCCGGGTCAGTACGCCAGGGCGCGATCCACGGCTTCGAGCACCCGGTCGGGGCTCGGGAGGTACTCGGTCTCGAGTGCGGCCGGCGGGAACGGCGTGTCGAAGCCCGACACGCGCAGCACGGGCGCCTCGAGCGAGTAGAACGCCCGCTCGGCGACGGTCGCCGCGATCTCGGAGCCGACCGACACGTTGCCGTAGGCCTCCTGCGCGACGACGAGGCGACCGGTGCGGTGCACCGAGTCGAGCAGCGGGCCGTAGTCGATGGGGGAGAGCGAGCGCAGGTCGACGACCTCGACGCTCGTGCCCTCTTCGGCCGCGATGTCGGCGGCCTGCAGCAGCGTCGAGACCATCGCGCCGTGGCCGACGACGGTGACGTCGGTGCCCTGGCGCATCACTCGGCTCGCGTGCAGCGGCAGTCCGGCGTGATCGAGGTCGACCGGGCCCTTGGGCCAGTACCGGCTCTTCGGCTCGAGGAAGAGCACCGGGTCGTTCGACTCGATCGCCTCGCGCACCATCCAGTAGGCGTCGTGCGGGTTCGACGGGCTCACCACGCGCAGGCCGGGAGTGTGCGCGAAGTACGCCTCGGGGCTCTCCTGGTGGTGCTCGATCGAGCCGATGTGGCCGCCGTACGGCACGCGGATGACGACGGGCATCGTGACGCGGCCCTCGTGTCGCAGCGTCTGCCGCGCGAGCTGCGTCGTGATCTGGTCGAACGCGGGGAAGATGAAGCCGTCGAACTGGATCTCGCACACCGGGCGGTAGCCGCGCATCGCGAGGCCGATCGCCGTGCCGACGATGCCCGACTCGGCGAGCGGCGTGTCGAGCACCCGCTTCTCGCCGAACTCGGCCGACAGCCCCTCGGTGACGCGGAACACGCCGCCGAGCGGTCCGATGTCCTCGCCCATGAGCAGCACCTTCTCGTCGGCGCGCATCGCGTCGGCGAGGCCGGCGTTGATGGCCTTCGCCATCGACATGGTGTGCACGCCGCGCACGGCGTCGGCCGGCGCGGCCGACTCCGTCGCGACATCCATGACGGATGCCTCGGCCGTCGTGTCGCTCGTCACGCGTACCTCCTCGTCGATGCCGCTCACGCCTCGCCTCCCTCGAACGAGGTCTCGAACGCGTCGAGCCAGGCGAGCTGCTCGGACATGAGCGGGTGCGGCTCGCTGTAGACGTGGGAGAAGATCGTCTCCCGCGTCGGCGCCTCGAGCTCGAGCGTGCGCCGGCGCACGTCGGCCGAGAGGTCGGCGGCCTCCTGGTCGACCTCGTCGAAGAACGCGGCGGAGGCTCCGCGGCCCTCGAGCCACGTGCGGTAGCGGGTGATCGGGTCGCGCTCGGCCCAGTAGGCCACCTCGTCGTCGGTGCGGTACTTCGTCGGGTCGTCGGCCGTCGTGTGCGCACCCATGCGGTAGGTGAGCGCCTCGATGAAGCTCGGGCCCTCGCCGGCGCGCGCCTCCTCGAGCGACTGGCGGGTGACCGCGTAGCTCACGAGGACGTCGTTGCCGTCGATGCGCACGCTCGGCATGCCGAAGCCGGCGCCGCGCAGCGACAGCGGGCTGCGCGACTGCCGCGAGACGGGCACCGAGATCGCCCACTGGTTGTTCTGCACGAAGAACACCTGCGGCGTCTGGTAGCTCGCGGCGAAGACGAGCGCCTCGCTCGCGTCGCCCTGCGAGGTCGAGCCGTCGCCGTAGTAGACGAGCACGGCCGCGTCGGACTCGGGGTCGCCCGTCGCCGTCGCGCCGTCGAACTGCAGGCCCATCGCGTAGCCGGTGGCGTGCAGCGTCTGCGAGGCGAGCACGAGCGTGTAGAGGTGGAAGTTGCCGCTCTCGTCGGGGTTCCACCCGCCCTGGGTCACGCCGCGCAGCAGCGCGAGGATGCCCACCGGGTCGAGCCCGCGGATCATGCCGACGATGTGCTCGCGATACGAGGGGAAGAGGTGGTCCTGCGGGCGCGCGGCATGCGCGGAGCCGACCTGCGCGGCCTCCTGGCCGTGGCTCGGCACCCACAGTGCGAGCTGGCCCTGCCGCTGCAGGTTGGCTCCCGTGAGGTCGAGCCGGCGCGACACCGCCATGTCGCGGTAGAAGCGCTGCAGGGTCGTGTCGTCGAGCGCCTCGACGAGGGGCAGGTACGGCTCGGCCTCGGGGGTCGGTCGCAACTGGCCCTCAGGGGTCAGGAGCTGGACCGTCGGCGCGGTGAAGTCTCTCTCGCGGGCTGCCACCGTTCCACGCTACCCGCTATGCGGGACGCCCTTCTTGTGAGGCCGGTACAAGCTCACTGAGAATCGTGAGGAGGGTTTCGACAGACTCCGGCTCGCCGATCGAGATCCGGATGCCGTCGGGGGCGAACGCCCGCGTCACGAGGCCGGCGTCGAAGAGGCGCTCGGCGACCTCGGCCGTCGCCTCGCCGCTCGGCAGCCAGATGAAGTTGCCCTGCGCCTGCGGAATCGGCCAGCCCTGTGCGATGAGCGCAGCCCGCACCCCGTCGCGGCGCGCGGCGATCACGCCGACCCGGTCGAGCAGCTCGGCCTCGGCCGCAGGCTCGAGCGAGGCGATGGCCGCCGCCGACGAGGCCGCCGTGACGCTCAGGGGGATGACCGTCGCGCGCGCGGCGTCGAGGATCGGCACGGGCCCGATCGCATACCCGACGCGCAGGCCCGCGAGACCGTACGCCTTCGAGAAGGTGCGCAGGATGACGAGGTTCGGGTACCGGCCGAGCAGGGTGCGGCCGTCGACGGCCTCATCGACCGAACCGGGGCCCTCGCGGTCGACGAACTCGATGTACGCCTCGTCGAGCAGCACGAGCAGGTCGGACGGCACCTTCGCCATGAACGCCTCGAACTCGGCGGCCGTGACGACGACACCGGTCGGGTTGTTGGGGGAGCACACGATCGCCACGCGCGTGCGCTCGTTGATCGCGGCGGCCATGGCATCGAGGTCGTGGCCGTGGTCGGGGCGATTCGGCACCTGCACGCTCGTCGCGCCGGACACCGTGACGAGGCCCGGGTACGCCTCGAACGAGCGCCACGAGTAGACGACCTCGTCGCCGGGCGCGGCCGCGGCCTGGATGAAGGCGGCGAGCAGCGCGACCGACCCGGCGCCGACGAGCACCTCGTCGGCGGTCACGCCGAAGCGGGCACCGAGTCGTTCGCGCAGCGCCAGCGCCGTGGCATCGGGATAGCGGTTGACCGTCGCACCGGTCGACGCGACCGCCGCGGCGACCGAGGGCAGCGGATCGAACGGGTTCTCGTTGCTCGACAGCTTGTAGCCGTCGGCCGGGGCAGGGCGGCCCTGCCGGTACGGGGGAAGGGCGGCGATCTCGGGGCGCAGGCGAACGCCTGCGCGCGAAGGCTCCGGTGCGGTCACGCGTTCAACCGTACCGCCTCGCCCCGCGGAACTCCTCGCCCGGCGGGGCTCTTCGCCCGGCGGGCGCGGTCTGACAGAGTGGGGGCATGCGCTTCATCGTCAAGGTCATCGTCATCGCCTTCGCGCTCTGGCTGACGACGCTCATCGTCTCGGGCGTGAACGTGGTGCCGTACGACGACACCGACATGGCACGGGTGCTGACGTACCTGCTCGTCGCGCTCATCTTCGGCCTCGTCAACGCGATCGTCGGCACGTTCATCAGGGTCGTCGCGTTCCCGATCTACGTGATCACGCTCGGCCTCATCTCGTTCATCGTGAACGGGCTGCTCCTGCTCATCGTCGACTGGATCAGCGACCTCATGGGCTTCGGCCTCGTCGTCGACAGCTTCTGGTGGGGCGTGCTCGGCGCGCTCGTGCTCGGACTCATCAGCTGGCTGATCGGGCTCGTCGTGCGACCCTCGAAGGACTGACCGCACGCCTCACTGCCGCCGGGCGACCCACTCGCTCACCGCGCCCTCGCCGCCGCCCGTGAACGCCAGCAGCTCGCGGAACTCCGCGAGCCGCGGGTCGTCGGACTCGTCCATCAGCGCCGCGGTCTGCCGATAGCGCTCGAGCGAGTGCGCCGGCAGGATCTCGCCGTCGTACGACCGGCCGGGTTCGAGCGCGTCGCGTGCGACCACGATGCGCTCGGGCGACGGGTGACCCGCCCCGCCCAGCGCGGGTACGAGGTCTTCGGTGTGCTCGACGGCGACGTTCGGCACGCCCGGCCGCGTCGGCGCCGAGTCGTTCGGCCCGCCGAGGTCGAGCGCCCCGATGACGCCCAGGGACGGGTCGCCCGCGAGCCTCGCCCCGATGATGCCGCCGCCCGAGTGCCCGGCCACGAGCACCGGGTCGTCGGGCGCGATGCCCGCGGCCGACATCGCCTCGCGCACCGCGCGTTCGCCCGCGCCTGATGAGGCCCCCGCGCGCCGCAACGCGTCGAGCGGCGAGTCGTCGGCGATGCCGTGCAGGTTGTTCACCATGTCGAAGGGCTGCTCGCCCGCGACGACCCCGAGTTCGACGGTGCCGCTGACGTACACCACCCATCGCGGGTCGCCGGGCTCGCCGTAGCGCTCGATGCGGATCTGCGGCCCCTCACCGCCCGGAATGCGGCCCGCGAGGTCGCCGAAGCCGGCCGGCGCCCGCACCGTGCGTTCGGGGCCCTCGGACGGATGGCCGCCGGGCGCCTGGCCGTCGCCCGCCCGGTCGTCGCGATCCGTGCGGCGAACGCGGACGGGTCCGTCGACGAGCGCCGGCGCACGGAGCGCCGCGGCGAGCGCGAGCAGCACCGACGCGCTCTCGGGCGCCCCGACATGCGGCCCGATCAGGGCGGCGAGCTTCTCACCGCCCGGCACGTGCAGGGCGCCGAGCACGAACTCGTCGACCGAGTCGACGGCAGCGCGGACCGCGCGCACGAACAGCGGGTCGGACAGCACGCCCCGGTTGGCCGCGAGCCACTCGTCGAGCGCGGTCGCGCCCCACACCTGCCGGGCCGACGTGTTCGCCCCCGCGGCGAGCGCGACCCCGCCGGCGAGGGCGGCACCACCGGGTGAGACCAGGAACGAGCCGAGCAGATACCCGGCGACGCCGCCGCCGACCCGCCAGGCGCCGTCGACCAGCTGTTCGGTCAGGCCGTAGCGCTCGGCGCTCGCGATCAGCGCACTGCGCAGTTCGTCACCCTCGGCCCGGCGGTCGCGCAGCGCGCACTCGAGACGGTGGGTGGCCCCGGCGGGGTGCGGCCCGTTCCAGAGCGTCTGCCGGCCGGCGAAGCCACCGGCATCGCGGTCGGCGCCGAGCGCGTCGAGTTCGACCGCCAGTCCGGCGGCGTCGCCGGCGGCGGCTTCGAGCGCGGCGACGGCGGCGCCGAGGCGAGCTGCGTCGGCGAACAGGTCGTCGGTCGCGACGGCGGTCGTCCCCCCGCCCGAGATCGTGATGGCGTCGCTCATGCCGCACCCCGGCGCTCGTCGGCGACCCGCAGCATGCGTGCCTGCTCGGCGAGGTCGGCGGCGCGCCGGGCCTCTTCGGCGGCGCGCACGTCTCGCTCGGCCTGTTTGTACGCGGCGATCTCATCGCCCATGCGCCGGATGCGCTCGTCGAGCTCGACGACGGCCTGATCGAGCAGGCCGACCGCGGCGAGCGCACCCGACCTGAGCTCGTGCAGCCGTTCGGCGTAGCGGTCGGCCGCCTGCGAGCGCCACGATCCGCCGTCGGGCGGCAGCATCGCCGCGGCGTGCCCGATCGCGGTGCGCAGCGGCGCGAACCGCCCCCGCAGCATCGTCGCGCGATCGAGCTCGTCGCGGGTCGCGCAACCGCCGCCCGTGAGCGCGAGCAGCCATTCGTCCGAGGCATCCATGCCGGTCAGCCTGCCGGTGCGCCGCGGCCTCCACGATCGTGCGGGCCGCGCCTGTGCACCCGCGCACGCCGACGGCGAGTGTGGAGGACGGGTGGGCGGGCTCAGCCGGCGAGCACCTGCGCGAGCGCGAAGCGCCCGAGGCGCCCGATCGGTCCCGATCCGTCGAGTTCGTCGACGACCGCGCTGCCCCAGACGAGCGCCCAGCCGCGCGCGCGCCGCCACGTCGCCGCGTCGACCTGCCGGCGCCGCTCGACCTCGCTCCGGAAGGCGGCCCGACCGGTGGCGCCGAACGTCAGCCAGGCCGTCGCGAGATCGGTGGCCGGGTCGCCCGCGGTCAGGTCGCCGAAGTCGATCACCGCGGCGAGATCACCGGATGCCTCGACCACGAGATTGCCGGGATGCAGGTCTCCGTGCAGCCAGGACGGCGGGCCGTGCCACGCGGGCGCCCCGAGCGCATCGCTCCAGAGGTCGCGCAGGGCCGCCACGTCGAGCCCGTCGAGATCACCGGTCGCCGCGCGCACCGCGAACCGGTCGAGCCGGGCGCGCACCGCCTCGTCGCGCACGCTGAGCGGTACGCCGCGATACGGGTTGCGGGGGGCGCCGTCGGGCGCCGGCACCGCCATCGCATCGACGAATCCGGCGAGCGCGGGCGCGAGGATCGCACGGCGTGCGGCCGACGCCTCGGCCGCCACGGTGCCCGTGAACCACGGCACGATGCTCCACGGCGCGTCGAACCCCAGGTCGGGGGCGGGGCGACCGATGCGAACCGGCGCGGGCACGGCGACCGGCAGCCGTGCGGCGAGCCCGGGCAGCCAGCGCTGCTCGTGCGCGATGAGCGGCACCGCCACCAGCCGCCGCGGCAGCCGCACCGCGAGCACGTCGCCCAGGCGGAGGATCGCGTTGTCCCACCCGTTCGCGACGAGTTCGAGCGGGCCCGCCAGGTCGGGATGCTGCCGCTGCACGAGCCGCGCCGCGAGCTCGGTGTCGACCTCGAAGTCCGGCACCGGGGCATCCATCGTCATCTCCACCCATTCCTGAAAGCCGCATTCTCCTCCACAATGGAACCCATGACGCGCGCGGAACCCGCGGGGGAGGCCGCGCAGCCCTTCCGGGTGTCCTTCGTGTGCACCGGCAACATCTGCCGCTCGCCGATGGCCGAGGTCGTGCTGCGCGCCCTCGCCGAACGTGCCGGACTGGCGTCGCGCATCGCGATCGAGTCGGCCGCCACGGGCGATTGGCACGTCGGCGAGCCGGCCGACCAGCGCACCGTCGACGCGCTCGCGCGCGCCGGCTACGACGGCACGCATCACCGTGCGCGGCAGTTCGACGCCGGCGACTTCCCCGACCTCGACCTCGTGGTCGCGTTCGATCGCGGGCAGGCGCGCATCCTGCGCAACTGGGCCGCCGGCCCCGTCGAGGAGCACAAGGTGCGCCTGCTGCTCGAGTTCGAGCCCTCGCTCAGCACGCTGCAGGACGTGCCCGACCCCTATTACTCCGACGATGCGATGTTCGATCGGGTACTTGAGATGATTGAACGGTCGACCACGGCGCTCTTCCGGCAACTCGCGCCGGCTCTCAGACAAGGAAACCGATGACTTCGCTGCCCCCCCAGCCGCTCAGCCCCCTCGACGGACGCTACCGCTCGGCGGTCGGCGAACTCGGCGAGCACCTCTCGGAGGCCGGCCTCAACCGGGCGCGTGTGCACGTCGAGATCGAGTGGCTCATCGCGCAGACCGACCGCGGCTTCTTCGGATCGTCGCCGCTCGGCGACCACCAGAAGGCGGCGCTGCGCCAGGTCGTCGCCGACTTCGGGCAGCCCGACATCGACGAGCTCGCGTCGCTCGAGGCGACGACGCGCCACGACGTGAAGGCCGTCGAGTACTACGTGCGCCGCCGGCTCTCCGACCTCGGGCTCGACGCGATCGCCGAGCTCACCCACTTCGCCTGCACCTCCGAGGACATCAACAACCTCTCCTACGCGATCACCGTGCGCGACGCGGTGCAGCAGGTCTGGCTGCCGAAGTACCGCGCGGTCATCGCCACCCTGCAGGCGCTGGCCGTCGAGCACCGGGATGCCTCGATGCTGAGCCGCACGCACGGCCAGCCGGCGACCCCCTCGACCATGGGCAAGGAGCTCGCAGTCTTCGTGCACCGCCTCTCGCGCATCGCCGCTCAGGTCGAGGCGACCGAGTACCTCGGCAAGTTCTCGGGTGCGACGGGCACGTTCTCGGCGCACGTCGTCGCCGCACCGGATGTCTCGTGGCCGACCGTCTCGCAGGAGTTCGTCGAGTCGCTCGGGCTCAGCTGGAACCCGCTCACGACGCAGATCGAGTCGCACGACTGGCAGGCCGAGCTCTACGGTCGGGTCTCGCACGCGAACCGCGTGCTGCACAACCTCGCGACCGACATCTGGACGTACATCTCGCTCGGCTACTTCCGGCAGATCCCGGCGGCCGGCGCGACGGGCTCGTCGACGATGCCGCACAAGGTCAACCCGATCCGCTTCGAGAACGCCGAGGCGAACCTCGAGCTCAGCTCGGCGGTGCTCGACTCGCTCGCCGCGACGCTCGTGACCTCGCGCCTGCAGCGCGACCTCACCGACTCGTCGGCCCAGCGCAACATCGGCGTCGGCTTCGGGCACTCGATGCTCGCGCTCGACAACATCCAGCGCGGGCTCGGCGAGATCGACCTCGACCGGGCGCTGCTGCTCGCGGACCTCGACGGCAACTGGGAGGTGCTCGGCGAGGCGATCCAGACGGTGATCCGCGCCGAGGTCGTGGCCGGCCGGTCGACGATCAGCGACCCCTACGCGCTGCTCAAGGAGCTCACGCGCGGCAAGCGGGTCGGCGCCTCGGACCTGGCGACCTTCGTCGAGTCGCTCGAGATCGGCGACGAGGCGAAGCAGCGCCTGCTCGCCCTGACGCCCGCATCGTACGTCGGCATCGCCGACGACCTCGTCGACCGGCTGCCGTAGGCGTTTCGCGACGCCTCCCGCTCGGCGGGCGAGCGCCTGGTGCAAGATCGCGCGACGCGCGCACATACTCGAAGATGAGTGCGCAAGGAGGCGGTGATGCGAACTGAGAGGGTGGGGGCCAGGCGGGCGCATCGGAGTCGCACCCTGGCGGTGGCGCTGGCATTCGCCGCGGCATCCACCACCTCGGGTTGCGCGACCGCGGAGGGTGCGACGGTCCGGACGGCCCCGGCGACCGCGGGGACGGCCGAGCCGATCGGGCTCGTCGGACTGTGGGACGTGTCCGACGCCGACGGAGAGCGGGAAGGCACCCGCCTCCGTCTCGGCGGCGGCGAACTCGAGCTTCTGCGCGAGTGCGGGACACTCGGCGGGTGGTGGCGTGCCGGCGAGCGTGCCGTCATCGCACACGTCGACTCCGCGAGCGGCGACTGCGTGACGAGCTCGTCCCACGAGGTCGGGTGGCTCGACGCCATGGCCGCCTACCGGGCCATCGACGACGGCTGGCAGCTGCTCGACGCCGACGGCGAGGTCGTCGCCTCGCTCACGGCCGCTCCCGTACCCGAAACGAACGACCCGCAGACGGGGTCCTTCGCCGCAGCGCCGGTCTCCGAGGAGACCGCCCACGTGCTCTTCACCGACCCGCCGCCCCTGCCTGCGGCCCTCACGCCGGCCTCGAGCGGCGACCTGATCGGCCGGTGGGAGCCGGTCGGGATCTCCGCCCCGACCGAACCGCACGTGGTCTTCCTGGCCTCGGGCACCTGGGACGGGTCGGACGGTTGCAACAGCCTCCACGGCAGATGGATCTTCGAGGACGACGGCGACCTGCTGACGACCGCCGGCGGGTCGACCGACGCAGGGTGCGAGGGGTCCCTGGCGCCGTATTGGGTGATGGGAGCACGTCTCGCCGGATTCGACGGAGACGAACTCGTCCTCCTCGACGACGCGGGAGGCGAGCTCGGACGCCTCGTACGGGCCGACCCCTGACCGCTCGGCGTTTGCCTCCGGTACGCTGACCGGGTGGATGCCGCCCGTGAGTCGAGGGACCCCCTCCTCGACGATGTGGACCGCGAGATCATCGACCAGCTCCGGGTCGACGGCCGCCGGTCCTTCTCCGAGATCGGCCGTCGTATCGGCTTCTCGGAGCCGACGGTGCGCCAGCGGTACAACCGCCTCGTGTCGGTCGGGGTCATCTACGTCGCCGGCATGTACGACGAGACGAAGATCGGCGGCATCGCCGCCCACGTCGGCATCCGGGTGTCGGAGGTGCCGGTGGCGCGGGTCGCCGAGCAGCTCGCCGAGCACCCGCAGATCAAGTACGTCGCCTGCACCCTCGGCTACTACGACATCATCCTCGACGTGGTCGCCCCCGACGCGCAGGCCCTCGGCAAGATCGTGCTCCAGGACATCCGCCGCATCCGGGGCATCTCGGACCTCGAGACGCTCACCGTGCTCGAGGTCATGAAGGACACCTACCTCTGGCAGGGGTTCCGCGAACCGACGCCGCTGTCGCGCCTCGAGAACTGATCAGCGATTCGGGTCGCTGATGCTCTGCGCGGTGCCTCGCAGGCCGCCGCCGCTGTAGTCCTTCGCGAGGGAGGTCACGATGATCGGCTGGATCGCGGCCACCCCTGGGTGGCGACGGATCTCATCGAGCAGTGCAATGAGCTGCGGCTGGTCACGACAGGTCGCCTCGAGATAGAGATCGTGCGAGCCGGCGACGAGCGCGACGTGGTTGATCTGGTTGATGCCGACGAGCCCGTCGGCCACTGATCGCGGCGTCAGGTTGCGGACGCTGAGCAGCAGCCGGACCACCTGGTGCCCGAGCAGCAGAGCGTTGCACAGGGCGACGATCATGACGACGTCGTCCTCCTGGAGCTTCGCCACGCGAGCACGCACCGTCGACTGCGAGACGCCGAGCTCCTCGGCGAGCGAGGCGAACGGACGTCGCCCGTCTCGGGCGAGCAGCTCGATGAGCCTGCGATCCAGGTCGTCAATCATTCGGCAGCGGTCTCCTCGGTTCGAGGGTATCGCCTCGCGCCGCGACGACGCCGGGGTCAGCCCCGCTCGAGCGCGCGCACCGCGGCGACGAGCTCGGCATTGCCCGCCGGCAGGCTCCCGTCGGGCAGGTGCACCCCGTCCTCGAATCCGATGCGGGTCTCGCAACGGTCTGCGATGGCAGCCTCGACGACCGGCCAGACCGTCGCGTCGTAGCCGTGGTACAGGATCGGCGCGGCCACGCCGGCCGCCCGGATGACGGCCGCGATCCTCCGGCACTCGGCGACGGCGTCATCGGCGTCCTCCGTCTCGGGCTCGATCAGGATCCGGACGTTGCGGTGCAGTGTCGGCGAGGCGAGGAGGGCCGGCACGTCCTCGATCGACCAGACCGCCGACTCGAGGACCATGCCGCGTTCGAGGACGAGCTCGGCCGCCTCGGCGGCACCCTCCTCGCAGAACGCGACGGAGGCGAAGTCCGGCAGTGCATCGCCGGGCCAGCCGGCGAGGTGCCGCATCCGCTCGGCGTGCGACTCGACGGTCCAGAGGCCGGTCGTCGTCCCGATCACGATCGCCGGGTCCGCCGCTCGCATGGCGCGCACCCACGCTCCGACCGCCTCGGGCTCGATCGTCTGCGCACCGTCCTCGGTGATCACGTGGGCGTGAACGACGTCGGCGCCGGCGGCGATCACGGCGCGACTCGCCTCCACGATCTGCTCGATGGTGCGGGGGACGGCCGGGTGCTCGGAGGTCGGTCGGCCCCCGTTGATCGCGGCTTTGAGGAGCATGGATGTGCCTTTCATGGGTGGATCCGGGCGCGTTCGATCGCAGCCGGACGAGCAGTCCGCCGGCTGTCGGTGATCGAGGCGGGTGCTATTGCGGGGTGGCGCTCTCGAGGAGGGCCGCGACGGTGTCGCTGGCGCCGGTCAGGCTGCCGAGCGGCGCTCCGCCGCGGAGCTCGTCGATGAGCGCCGGCTCCTCCGCGTCGTCTTCGAGCGCGAGGTCGACGAGGGCTTCGAGGCCCTCGAGCGGTACGACGAGGACTCCGTTCGCGTCGGCGAGGACGACGTCGCCGGGGTGCACGACCGCGCCACCGCACGTGACGGGCACGTTGACGCCGCCCGCGTCGATGCCCTGGAGCTTCGTCGTCAGCATGCTGGTGCCACGCGCGTGCACGGTGAGCCCGAGCTCCGCGATCTCGTCGACATCGGTGACGACCCCGTCGACGACGGCGCCGGCCGCGCCCCTCGCGACGAGCTGGGCGGCGACGACCTCGCCGAGGGGTGCGTGGCGCCGGTCCCCGCCGGTGTCGAGCACGAGCACCTGGCCCGGCTCGATGATCCCCGCCGCGTGGTGCAGCGCGGTCGAGTCCGTGGCCGTCGTGCGAACGGTGAACGCCGTGCCGATCACCCGGCCGCCTGCCTCGACCACCCGCCGAATCTCGGGGTCGGCGAAGCCCTCCTCGAGGTAGTGGCCGAGGGTCGGGAAGCTGAGCCGTTCGAGCTTCGCGCGGAGACTCGTCGGCAGTTGGGATGGGGCGTCCCCGGTGCGGAAGAACATGATCCTCTTTCCTGCTAGTTCACGTGGTAGGCGAGTGCGATGCGGCGGTTCTCGAGCGCCGGCAGCATGCGTCGCGCCGTCGCGGTGCGCTCGGGGTCGAGCTCGGCGACGACGATGCCCTCGTCGTGGGCGTTCAGTCCGGCGACGACCACACCGAGGGGGTCGATGATCCGGCTCAGCCCGGCCGAGTCGGGCCCGACGGTCGCCGAGGCGAGGAACCAGCTCACGTTCTCGATCGCGCGCGCCTGCGTGAGCACCGACCAGTGCTCCTCCTTGCCCTTGCCCGAGACCCATGCCGCCGAGAGCGCGATCGCGTCGACGCCGCGGTCGGAGAGGCTTCGGAACAGCTCCGGGAACCGGACGTCGTAGCAGTTCGCGAGGCCGACCCTGAGGCCGTCGACGTCGATGATCGGCGGCAGTCGGTCGCCGCGCGTCACGTAGGCGGACTCCCGGTACGCGAAGGCGTCGTACGTGTGCATCTTGTGGTACCTCGCGAGCTCCTCCCCGTCGGGGCCGAACGCGAGGATCGTGTTGAAGGGGCTGCCGTCGGGGTTCGGCTCGTAGCCGGCCGCGATGACGGTGAGCTCATGCTGGCGAGCCAGCTCGCGGATCAGCGCGACGAAACCCGGCCAGACCGCGGGCAGCAGGTCGGGGAAGTCCGGCTTGATCTCGTCGTCGGCGAGGAGCATCGCCTCCTCGGGGAACACGACGAGACGCGCGCCCTGCTCGGCGGCCTCGGCGGCGAAACGGCGGATGGTGGCGAAGTTCGCCTCGGGGTCGATGCCCGGTGACGTCTGGACGACGGCTACTCGCATGCGGGGCTCCTGGTTCGGTTCTGGCGGTGGTTCGGTCAGCGGACGACGATCCTGGCGTCCTGCGGGCGCCACGAGAGGCGGAGGGTGTCGCCGGTGGCGAGGCCCGGCAGGTCGCGCTCCTTGACGAGGCTCGACAGGGAGGCCTTGATGAGTCGGCCGCCCACGCTCAGGTGGAGATGCCACTCCTCGCCGAGGAAGGTGAGGGTCTCCACCGTGCCCTCGATGCCATCGCCGTCGCGGTGCACCTCGATCCGCTCGGGGCGGAGCAGCAGGGTTCCCGTGCGCTCGTGGGTGACCGTCTCGCCGAGCACTCCGCGCACCGCGCCGATGCCGTCGAGCGGCACCGTGACCACGTCACCTTCGACCCCCTCGGGAACGGTGACGTCGAGCAGGTTGCAGCTGCCGATGAAGCCGGCGACGAATCTCGTCTCGGGCTTGTTGTAGATGTCCTCGGGCCCGGCGACCTGCTGGACGACGCCCTCCGACATGACCGCGATGCGGTCCGACATGGTGAGGGCCTCCTCCTGGTCGTGCGTCACGTAGATGAACGTGATGCCGACCTCGCGCTGCATGCGCTTGAGCTCGTACTGCATCTCCTTGCGGAGCTGCTGGTCGAGCGCGCCGAGCGGCTCGTCGAGCAGCACGACCTTCGGACCGGAGACGACGGCGCGCGCCAACGCCACCCGCTGGCGCTGGCCGCCCGAGAGCTGGTCGGGCTTCCGGTCGCCGAGGTGTCCGAGCTTCACGAGCTCGAGCGCCTCCCGGGTGCGGCGGTTCGCCTCGCTCTTGGCGACGCGCCGCACCCGGAGCTCGAAGGCCACGTTCTCGAACACGGTCAGGTGGGGGAACAGCGCATAGCTCTGGAAGAGCATGTTGAGATCACGGTTGCGGGTCGGCACACCGGTCACGTCCTCGCCGCCGAGCAGCACACGTCCGGCGGACGGCGTCTCGAAGCCGGTGATCATCCGCATGAGCGTGGTCTTGCCGCACCCGGAGGGACCGAGGATCGAGAAGAACTCGTTCTCCCGGATCTCCAGGTCGAGCGGGTGCACCGCGAGATGGCCGGCGAACTCCTTCGAGAGCCCCTGGATCTCGACCGCGGAGGCGGCGGTCGACGTGGTCTGCGTGTTCATGATCCCAATCGCTGTTCGCTGGTGGCCGGCCTAGGAGGCCTTCACCCGGGTCCAACCGTCCTGGTAGTACTTCATCGCCTCACCCGGGTCGACGATGAAGTCGGCGTTCGCGACCTCCTCATCGGTCGCGTACACGGCGGAGTTGCTCAGCACACCCTGGTCGGTGACGTGCTCCTGGGCGGCCGCGTTCGCACTCGCCAGCCCGCCGTCGTTCGTCGCCATCGCGGCGATCTCGGGGCGGAGCAGGAAGTTGATGAACTCGTACGCGGCATCCTGGTGGGGCGCGCCCTTCGCGATGGAGAGACCGTCGACCCAGAGGCTGCCGCCCTCCTCGGGCAGCACGTAGTGCACGTCGGGGTTCTGCTCGATGATCTTCGCGGTGCTCGTGCCGCCCCACGCCTCGGAGATGCAGACGTCGCCGCTCGCGACCAGGTCGCCGTAGTTCGTCGAGTTGTAGCCCGAGAGGATCGGCTTCTGCTCGATGAGCGACTCGGTCGCCGCGTTGATCTCGTCCTCGTCGGTGCTGTCGGCGTCGTACCCGTTGACCTGCAGGCCGGCGATGTAGGCGGCGAGCATGTTGTCGAGCATGTTCACCTTGCCCTTCCACTTCGGGTCGAAGAGCGACTCCCAGCTCGTGATCTCCTCGCCGCCCGTGCAGGCGGAGTTGTACAGGAGGCCGGTCGTGCCCCACACCCACGGCACGGAGTGCTCGAGCCCGGGGTCGTAGCTCGGGTCGGCGAACTTCGGTGCGAGGTTCTCGATGCCCTCGATCTTCGACTTGTCGAGGGTCTCGATCAGGTCCTGGCCGACGAGCTGCTGCACCGCGTACTGGCTGGGCTCGACGATGTCGTAGCCCGAGTTGCCCGCTGCGAGCTTCGAGATCATCGTCTCGTTGCTGTCGAAGTTGTCGACGTTGACCTTGATGCCGGTCTCCTCGGTGAAGGCGTCGAAGACCGACTGGGGGATCTCGTCGGCCCACGCGTAGACGTTGAGCTCCGTCGACGCGCCGTCGCCGGATCCGCCGGTGCTGCACGAAGTGAGTGCCAGTACGGCGACGATGCCGACGGCTGCTGTGGTCAGCTTCTTCATTGCGGGGTTCCTTTCGGTGGGGGGATGTTGCAGTTCGGGGGCTAGCCGCGCGACTCGACGAGGATGCGTCGCATCTGCGTGACGCCGACGAGGAGCACGATCACGAGCGTGAGCAGGATGAGCAGTGCTCCGAGGGCGTTGATCGTGGGGGTGAGTCCGGTCTTGAGGCTCGAGTAGATCTTGAGCGGGAGCGTCGTCGACCCGACGCCGCTGAGGAACGTGGACATCACGATGTTGCTGAACGACGTCGTGAAGCTCAGCAGCCATGCGGCGACCACGGCGGGGCGCAGCAGCGGGAAGTACACGCGGGTGAACGTCTGCCACGGCGTGCAGCCGAGGTCGGTCGCCGCTTCGGGGAGGCTCGGGTCGAGCATCACCGCCGAGCTCATGAGCACGAGCGTCGCGAGCGGGAGCGACACGATGAGGTGGCCGAGCACGAGCGTGCCGATGCCGAGGGGGATCTTCGTAGTGCTGAACACGCTCAGCAGCGCGACACCGAGCACGATCTCGGGCACGATCAGCGGGAGCGCGATGAGCGCGAGGAGACTGGCACGCCCGCGCCCGCGGTACCGGGCGATTCCGAGCGCGAACATGATGCCGATGATCGTGGCGACGGTCGCGGTGATGACCGCGACGATCGCGCTCGTCTGCAGGGTCTGCATGAGCGCGGCGTCCTGGAACAGCTCGACGTACCACTGCAGGGTGAGCCCCTCGAAGCGGGTGTTCGTGCCCGCCGCGTTGAACGAGTACACGATCACCGCGACGATCGGGAGGTAGAGGAAGACGAAGACGCCCCGGGCGATGCCGTTCACGACGCGATCCACGGTCACGCTCCCTTCTTGGCGGACGAGCGCTTCAGCCCGAGGCCGACGAGCACCATCGAGATGAGCATCAGCAGCAGGAGCACCATCGACGCCGCTGCGCCCATCGGCTGGTTGCGGAACTCCGTGTAGAGCGTGACGATGAGGTTGCCGACGAGCGGGTCCTTGCCGCCGCCGAGCAGCACCGGGATGACGAAGACGCCCATGGTCGGGATGAACGTGAGCAGTGCGGCGCCCAGGATGCCCGGGCCCGTGAGCGGCAGGATCACCCGGCGGTGCACCCCCCACCACCCGCAGCCCAGGTCGGTGGCGGCCTCCTTCAGCGACGGGTCGATCGACCGCATCGACGCGTAGATCGGGAAGATCGCCGTCGGGAGGAACGAGTAGAGCAGGCCGAGCACCACGGCGACGTTGCTCGGGATGAGCGAGAAGCCGGCGACGCCGAAGATCCCCAGCAGGCCGGCGATCGGGCCGCCCGATCCGAGGATCGTGATCCACGCGAACGTGCGCACCAGGAAGTCGGTCCAGAACGGGATGATGACGAGCAGCAGCAGGAACCCCTGCCGGTTCGGCGGTCGCGACACGATGTAGTACGACGTGATGTACCCGACGACGAGGCAGACGACGGTGTTCAGGACGCCGAGCCCGAGCGAGTAGAAGAGGGTCTTCGAGTAGACCGGGTCGAGCAGCTTCGCATAGTTGTCGAAGGTGAGCCCGTCGGTGATCCCGCCGTAGTTGTCGGCGACGGCGAAGCTGTTCCGCGCGACGATGAACAGGGGCAGGATGCCGAGCAGCACGACCGAGGCGATGCCCGGAACGAGCAGCAGGAGTGACCCGCGCTTCGGCCGCTCCTTGCGACCCAGCTGGATCGCCCGTGTCGTCGATGTCACTTCGCTCCTTCGCAGATCACCGCCCGGATGGGTGGAATCCCCATCCTGTTATGCGGGGCTGATGATCCGCCCGGGTTCGCGTCGCGGAATCCGTGGAAGTCGGCACCAATCCCGACGGAGTCCGCGTCGGCCGGCGATCGGGCGGTCTCACGAGCAGGCGGAATCGGGCGTGCGGCGGCCGTGAAACCGGTCGCGCGCTCCACCCGATCGGTGCGCGGAGTGCCGCTGTACTAGTGCGTCCGCCCCGTCGGTCCGCCGTCGGCGGGGTCGTCGCCGCCGAGCTCTGCCTGCTCGTCGGCGTTCGGCTTGATCGCCATCTGCAGCAGCGCGAGCACGACGAGCACGACGATGAACGCGCCGCCCGCTCCGATGAGCGCGATGGTCCAGTCGCGGGTCGTGAGGAGGGCGATGACGCCGACGAAGATCGCGGCGATCGCGGCGCCGCCGACGTACTCGGCCGGGCGCAGGCGATCGCGCCGACTCGGTTCGAACTGCCCGGGCGTCTGGCTCACGACTGCGGCTCCGTTCCTGCCGCGGGTGCCCCGTCGGCGGTCTGGTTCGCGGCCCACTTCAACGAGAGGCCGCCGATCACGAGGAAGACGCCCACGATCACGAGGTAGCCGCCGAGCAGGCCCACCGCGGTGACGGCGTCGGGCGGAAGGAGCAGGAACACGAGCGCGAGCAGTGCCGTGAACGCTCCGACCGCGATCCAGTCGCGCGCGACCGCCGAGCGACCGCGCGAGCGCAGCCCCGCGTAGAGCTCGACGAAGCCGGTGACGGCCGCCCACACGCTCACGAGGTAGAGCAGGAAGGGCAGCCCGCCCGGCACCGCGAGCGCGAGCAGGCCGGCGGCGACGGTGACGACGGCGGTGATGGCGAACAGCGAGCGGATGCCTCGGCCGCCGAGCAGGCGCAGGCTCAGCGCCCCGACGACGAGACCGGAGACGACCGCCCACACCCCGAAGACGACGAGGCCGAGGTCGGCCGAGTGGTCCTGCGAGAAGGTGATGACGGCGGCGGGAACGATCGCGAGAAGTCCGCGCACGACCGGGACGACCCAGTAGTGGGGGCGCTCCGGAACTGCATCGCGGGCGGTGGCCACGGCGACCTCTTTCACATCGGAGGGGAGTACCGATCCATCCTACGTGGGCGCGGCTGAGCGCGTGCCCGGGGCGATCGCAGACATGGCCGCCCCAATAGGCTCGACGCATGAGCCGGGTCCTCTTCATGTGCGGCCCGGCGGGCTCCGGCAAGTCCACGATCGCCCGGCGGTTCGAGTCCGAAGGCATGGTCCGACTCTCGTTCGACGTCGAGGCATGGCGACGAGGCATCCGCAGCATGCCGCTCGCGCCCGACGTGCACGCCGAGATCGAGTCCGAACTGCAGTCCCGACTTCAGCGCGCGATCGAGCAGGGACGTGACGTCGTGCTCGACTTCTCGTTCTGGTCGCGCCAGGACCGCGATCGGTACCGGGCGCTCGTGCGAAGCGAGGGAATCGAGCCGGAGACCGTGTACGTGGCGGCACCTCGCGACGTCGTCGTGCGACGCGTGCTGGCGCGCGGTGCAGAGCACGCCGACGATTTCCCGCTCGACGAGGCGCTGGCCGGCGCGTATTTCGACGCTTTCGAGCCGCCGACCGCCGATGAGGGACCGCTCACGGTCGTCAGCCCGGACGACGACCGGCGGTGAACCCGGCCTGAGACGAAGGATGCCCCGCGCCGACGTGCGGCACGGGGCATCCGTTCGCTCACGCCTACAGCGCCCGCAGGATGTCCTCCACGCGCTGCTTCGCGTCACCGAACAGCATCTGCGCGTTGTCGCGGTAGAACAGCGGGTTGGCGACGCCGGCGTAGCCGGCCGACATCGAGCGCTTGAACACGACGACGTTCTTCGCCTCCCACACCCGCAGCACCGGCATGCCCGCGATCGGGCTGCCCGGGTCTTCGGCGGCGGCAGGGTTGACCGTGTCGTTGGCGCCGATGACGAGCACGACATCGGTCGCCGCGAGGTCGTCGTTGATCTCGTCCATCTCCTCGACGATGTCGTACGGCACCTTCGCCTCGGCGAGCAGCACGTTCATGTGCCCGGGCAGGCGACCGGCGACCGGGTGGATCCCGAACCGCACCTCGACGCCACGCTCGCGCAGCCGGCTCGTGAGCTCGGCCACGGGGTACTGCGCCTGGGCGACGGCCATGCCGTAGCCGGGGGTGATGATGACGGTCGAGGCGTCGCTCAGCAGTGCGGCGACGGCCTCGGCGTCGACCTCGTGCGTCTCGCCCTCGACCTCGCCGCTCGACGACGGCGCGGCGATGCCGAAGCCGCCCGCGATGACGGAGATGAACGACCGGTTCATCGCCTTGCACATGATGTACGAGAGGTAGGCACCCGACGAGCCGACGAGCGCACCGGTGACGATGAGCAGGTCGTTGTTGAGCAGGAAGCCCGCAGCGGCCGCCGCCCAGCCCGAGTAGCTGTTCAGCATCGAGATGACGACCGGCATGTCGCCGCCGCCGATCGAGGCGACGAGGTGCCAGCCGAGCGCGAGCGCGAGCAGCGTCACGACGACGAGCAGCCACAGCTCGGGCGTGACGACGTACCAGACGGTGAGCACGACGAAGGCGACGAGTGCGCCGAGGTTGAGCGCGTTCTTGCCGGGCAGCATGAGCGGCGCCGACTTCATGCGGGCCGAGAGCTTGAGGAACGCGACGATCGACCCGGTGAACGTGACGGCGCCGATGAAGACGCCGATGAAGACCTCGGCGTGGTGGATGTCGAGGAGCGCGCCGGTCATGCCGGTTTCATCGAGCGCCCCGTTCCAGCCGACGAGCACGGCTGCGAGGCCGACGAAGCTGTGCAGCAGGGCGATGAGCTCGGGCATGCCCGTCATCGCGACCACGCGGGCTCGCCACAGGCCGATCGCCGCGCCGACGATCACCGCGACGACGAGCAGGATGAGCCCGGTCGTCACCGCGGGTGTTCCCCACGCTCCCGCGAACGTCACCCATACGGTCGCGACGAGCGCGATCGCCATGCCGGCGATGCCGTAGCCGACCCCGGCTCGGGAGGTCTCGTGCCGGCTGAGCCCCGCGAGGCTCATGATGAACAGCAGCGCCGCGACGATGTAGGCGGCTCCGGCGATCGACGCCGGGGTCAGCAGGGTCGTGGTCTCAGGCACGGTCGGCTCCAGTCTCGGCCTTGGCGGCGGCGCGGGCGGCGGCAGGGGCCGTCGGCGCAGCGGAAGGCGCGGTCGGCGCGGCGGCGGGCGCGGCACCCTTCGCGAACATCGCCAGCATGCGTCGGGTCACGGCGAAACCGCCGAAGATGTTGATGCTCGCGAGCAGCACGGCGACCGCCGCGAGGATCTGCACGACGGGCTGGTCGCTCGTGATCTGCACCATCGCGCCGACGACGATGATGCCCGAGATGGCGTTCGTCACGCTCATGAGCGGCGTGTGCAGCGCGTGCGCCACCTTGCCGATGACGTAGAAGCCGACGACGATCGCGAGCACGAGCACCGTGAAGTGCTGCGGCAGCGGCGGGGGAGCGACCGCGTTGACGAGGAACAGCGCGGCGACGCCGACCGCGATGAGCGCGACCTTCCTGCCGGCCGACATGGGCTGCTTCTGCGTCGCGGATGCCTCGGCCGAGGCATCCGGCTTCGGCGATGCCGCGGCGGGCGCGGCCGAGACCTGCACGGGCGGCGGCGGCCAGGTGACCGCGCCGTCCTTCGCGACCGTCACCGAGCGCTGCACGATGTCGTCGAAGTCGAGCGACGGCTCGCCGTCCTTGCCCGGGGTGATGAGCTTCATCAGGTTGACGACGTTGGTGCCGTAGAGCTGCGAGGCCTGCGTGGGCAGGCGCGATGCGAGGTCGGTGTAGCCGAGGATGACGACGCCGTTCGGCGTGACGATGCGCTCGCCCGCCACCGAGCCCTCGACGTTGCCGCCCATTCCGGCCGCCATGTCGACGATGACGCTGCCCGACTTCATGCTCGCGACGTCGGCCGCGGTGATGAGCCGCGGGGCCGCGCGTCCGGGGATGAGCGCCGTCGTGATGACGATGTCGACGTCGGCCGCCTGCTCGGAGTAGATCTCCGCGGCGCGGCGGTCGTAGGCCTCGCTCGTCGCCTTGGCGTAGCCGTCGGTCGACTGCTCGACCTCGACCTCGACCTTGAGGTACTCGCCGCCGATCGACTTGACCTGGTCGGCGACCTCGGGGCGCGGGTCGGTCGCGCGCACGATGGCGCCGAGGCTGGAGGCGGCCCCGATCGCCGCGAGCCCCGCGACGCCGGCACCCGCGACGAGCACCTTCGCCGGCGGGACCTTGCCGGCGGCGGTGACCTGGCCCGTGAAGAATCGGCCGAACTCGTGCGCGGCCTCGACGACGGCGCGATAGCCGGCGATGTTCGCCATCGAGCTCAGCACGTCCATCGACTGGGCGCGCGAGATGCGCGGCACCGCGTCCATGGCGAGCGCGGTGACGCCGCGTCCGGCCAGCGCCTCGAGGAGTTCGGGCTTGAACGCCGGGGCCAGCAGGCCGACGACCGTCGCACCGGGCTGCAGGCCGGCGATCTCGGCCTCCGTCGGCGCGTTGACCTTGAGCACGACGCCGGCGGCGAGCGCCTCGGCGGTGCCGACGATCGTCGCACCGGCGTCGACGTAGGCCTCGTCGGGGAACGCGGAGGCGGCGCCCGCACCGGCCTCGACGATCACCTCGTAGCCGAGCGAGATCAACTGCTTCACGGTCGCCGGCGTCGCGGCGACCCTGGTCTCGGGCGGTTGCTCGGTGACGACCCCGATGCGCGTCATGCGGTGCTCCTTCTCGTCTGCCTCGTCGAGACGGTCACCGGGTGCGACCGCCTCAGCGTGCGTCACCGTCGACGCGGGACGGGAGGACCCCGCTGCGGCGACGGTGCTGCATGCCGAGCACCCACTGTATGGTCACAGAACTTCCTTGATGTGAAAGTTACGTTCCGTTATGCGGAATCGTTGCGTGCCTGTGACCGTCGCAGCGAGGCTCGGCATCAGCGTAGACGCGCGAACGGCGGTGACGAAGGTTTTCCGCCCGATTCGCCTCGAAGGATCTGCACTTCTTTCACCGGGCGGAAGTTCGACCCGCTACTCGACCGCGTCGTCGGCGCGCTCGCGCACGGGACTCGTCGCGGGGAGTGCACCTCGGCCGAACATGGGGAGGTTCTCCCGATGCCCCGCAACGCCCGACGACCGGACCATTGATTCGTCCGGCAGCCGCCGGACGCACTCGAAGGAACGGAACCATGAAGACATTCATCATCGAACGCGAAGTGCCCGGCGCGGCTCGCCTGAGCCACGCCGAACTCGCAGAGATCTCGACGGTCTCGAACGCCGCCGTCGACTCGCTCGGCGTCGAGTACGACTGGGTCACCACCTACGTCGCCGGCGACAAGCTGTACTGCGTGCACCGCACCGACGACGCCGAGACGGTGCGGGAGCACGCCCGACGGGGCGGGTTCCCCGCGAACCTCGTCTCGGAGGTCGTCGCCGAGTTCGGCCCGCACACGGCCGCCGAGATGGCGTGATGGCCATGGACACCGCAACGACCGTGGTGTTCGCGTCGAGCGCCGCGGCGGCCGAGCACGTCGACGCGTTGAGGGGCCGCTTGACGGCGCACCTCGCACATGCGTTCGCCGTCGTCGGCGCGTTCGCCCGGCGACGCCGACCACGCGACCCGCTCAGCCATGAGACGGTTGCGCTCGCCCTCGAGAACCGACGGATCGCCGCCCGGCTTCGCGCGGACTCGCAGCGCGGCGCCGTCGGCGGCCGGCTGCTCTGAGCGAGTCGGCTCCCCGGCCGCCGGCATGCTCGAAACCGCCCACCCGAACCGGCCCCATGACACGTACGCTGCTGTCATGGGGCTGTTCGAGCGCGAGCCCGAGCTCGCGACGCTCCGCGACGGGGCGCGACGCATCGAAGAGGGCGGCCGCGTCGTCACGGTGACCGGTGATGCCGGCGCCGGCAAGACGAGCCTCATCCGCGCCGCGTTCGGCAGTGCACCGGCCTCGGGGCCGCGCCTGCTCCGCGGCCTCTGCGATCCGCTGACCACGCCCCGGCCGCTCGGCCCCATCGCCGACGCGCTGGGCGAGCTCGATGCGATTTCGCGGCCCGGCGGCTCGAATGTCGCACCGGGCGGTGGCGCGACATCCCCGCTCGACGGCGAAGGCGCGTTCGTCGCGGCGGTCGCCGACCGCGCGACGGTACTCGTCATCGAGGACGCGCAGTGGATCGACGCCGCCTCGGTCGAGATGCTGCGCTACCTCGTGCGCCGCATCGACGCGCTGCCGGTGCTGCTCATCGTGAGCTACCGCGACACCGTCATCGGTGTCGGGCATCCGCTGCTCCCGCTCCTCGGCGACGTCGCTCGACTCGAGACGGCGTCGTCGATCACGATGCAGCCGCTGTCGGTCGCGTCGGTCGCAGCCGTGCTCGCCGGTACCGGGGTCGACCCGGGCCGCGCGCACGAGCTCACGGGCGGCAATCCCTTCTACGTCGGCGAGATCGCGCGACATCCCGACCAGCGGCTGCCGTCGACGATCCGCGACGCGGTGCTCGCGAGTACCACCGCGCTCGACGGTGACGACCTGGAGACCCTGCAGCTCATCGCCTCGGCACCCGACGCGCTCGACGACCGCCTGTTGCCCGGACTCGGCATCGGCCTGCCGCAGTTGCGTCGCCTCGAGGCGACCGGGCTCATCGTGCGAGCCCGGCGCGGCATCGCGTTCCGCCACGAACTCGCCCGGCTCGCAGTGCTCGACTCGGCCGGACCGGGCGGCGCGAGCCTGCTGCACCGACGGCTGCTCACGGCCCTCGAGGCGCTCGGCTCGAACGACTACGCGGTGCTGACGCACCACGCGGAGGCGGCCGGCGACGACGCCCGCACCCGGCGATACGCGGCCCTCGCCGCCGACGTCGCGACGCGCACCGGGTCGCACTCGGAGGCGGTCGCCTTCCTCGAGCTCGCACTCGCACACCTGGGCGACGAGCGCACTCACCGCCGCGAGCGCGCCGAGATGCTCGAGCTCCTCAGCACGGAGCAGTACATGGTGTCCCGATTGCCCGAGTCGATCGCGTCGATCGATGCGGCGCTGCGGCTCCGCGAGCAGCTCGGCGACCGCGAGGGCGCGGCAGCCGCGCACGACCGGCGCGCCGTGGTCGAGTACTACTCGGCGCGGCGTGCCGCCGCCGAGCACCATGCCGAGCTCGCGGTCGCGGCGAGCGACGGCACGCCGAACGGGCCGTCGGCGCGTGCCACGCTCGCCTATCTCGCCTACCGGCGCCACGACCTCGCCGCTGCCCGCGCCATCCTGCTCGAGGCCGAGCACGATGACGACGCGCCGGCCGGCCCGCACGACGACCCCGCCGCGATCCGCTTCGCCATCACCGAGGCGGCCGCCGCTCTCGTCGAGGGCGAGCCGTCCGGCCGTCCCCGGCTGCTGCTGCGTGCCGCGCAGGCACTCGACCGCTCGCTCGACGAGGTCGGCACGACGGCGTTCTCGAATCTGGCTGCGATCGACATCGAGTCGCGCCGCTTCCGCGAGGCCGAGGCCGTGCTCGCCCGTTCGATCCCGCTGACCGTCGAACGCGACATCCCGATCTGCTACCAGTGGCAGACGGGCATGCGGGCACGGCTCCACTTGCTTCGCGGACACTGGGCCGCGTCCGCCGAGGATGCCTCGAACATCCTCGACGAAGGCAGTGCGCCGCTCGCCTCGGTGTGGCCGAACCTCGTGCTCGGGCTCGTCGAGCTGCGAACGAGCGGTGACGACGCGACGGTCTCCGAGCACCTCGACACCGCATGGGAACTGGCGCTCGAGCTGGGGGAGTCGCTCATGATCCTCGGCGCCCTCGCCGCGATCGCCGAACGCCGGTGGATGAGCGGCGGCGCCGATGCGCGGCTCGACGAGGCGCCGGCCCACCTCGGCGCCGCCGCCTCACTGCCGGGCATGCAGTGGGCGATCGGAGAGCTCATGGTCTGGCTCGCCCGCGTCGGCCGGGCCGTCGATGCCGATGCGAGCGGGCTCGCCCGCATCGCCGAGCCGCACCGGCTCGAACTCGCCGGTCGCCACGCGGAGGCGGCCGCGGCCTGGCTCGCACTCGGTTCGCCGTTCGAGGCGTCGCTCGCCGAGCTGCACGGCACCGACCGGGAGGCGGCGATCGGCGCCCTGATCCGGCTCGAGGAGATGGGCCTGGATGCCTCGGCGGCACGCGCCCGCACCCTGCTCGCCGATCGAGGCATCGAGGGGCTGCCCGCGCAGCGCAGGGCGAGCACCCGGTCGAACCCCTCGGGCCTCACGAACCGCCAGCTCGACGTCGCCCGCCTCGTCGCGAAGGGGCTGACGAACGCCGAGCTCGCGACGAGCCTCTACATCTCGCCGAAGACGGCCGACCATCATGTCTCGGCGATCCTCGCGAAGCTCGGACTCTCGAGCCGGCGCGAGATCGCCCGACGGGCCGCCGAGTTCGGCATCGACTGAGCGACCGGCTCGTTCACCGCTCCACGTCGGGTCGGCGGCCCTTCCGGGCCGCCCGCCGGGCCGCGACGCGCCCGAGCGAGAGCGTCTCGGCCTTGCGCATCATCTCGGGCTCGAGCTTGACGTACCCGGCGCTCTGGACGCCGATGGCGACGGCCCCGCTGACGAGGATGACCACGCCCGCGATCCAGCTGATCTGCCAGAACGCCGCCACCGTGCCGACGCACGCGGCCGCCATCGCGACCCCCCGGGCGAAGCCGACGCTGCGCGCGCGGCTCACGCGGTGGCGGTACGCCTCCTGGCTGCCGAGCAGCATGAGCATCGCGAGCAGCGGAATGGCCAACGCGAACGAGATGACCGTCACGAGCCCGAGCGGGGGAAGGTCGTCGCTCCCGATGTACGGCTGGACGATCACGACGCCGAGGCCGATCAACCCGCCGTACATGAGCGTGTTCTGCCGGATCAATTCGTCGGCGAGGCCCGGCTCCTTGAGGAGTTCGCCCGTGATCGCCTCGTCGTCGCCCATGCCGAGCGGGTCGCCGGCCGCCGGCTGCCCGCTCGACGGGGACTCGTCACCGTGTTCGGTCATCGACGTCAGTCTCGCACCCGAGGGGTCGTCGGCGCCATCGTCCGATGATCGAGCAGGTCGTTCTAGTATCGGACGCATGGCGGCAGACATGAAGGCGGCGCAGGCGGGGTCGCAGACCCTCAGCCGTGGCATCCGGATCCTCGAGATCCTGGCCGATGCCGACCGCGCGCTCTCGATCGACGAGGTGGCCGCCGAACTGGGCGTGCACCGCTCGGTCGCCTACCGCCTGCTGCGTACGCTCGAGCACCACGGGCTCGCCTCGCGCGACGCCGGGGGGCGCATCGTGCTCGGGGCCGGGCTGGCCGCACTGGCCGCCGGGGTGCAGCGCGACCTGCAGCAGCTCGCCCTGCCCGAGCTCGCGGAGGTCGCCGAAGAACTCGGCATGACGTGCCTGCTCGCCGTGCTGCTCGACGGCGACGAGGCCGTGACGCTCGTGAGCGCGTCGCCGCGCCGGACGGCCGCCGTGTCGTACCGGCCGGGGCACCGGCACCCGATCACGCGCGGAGGCCCCGGCAAGGCGATCCTCATGGGCTTGCCGGAGTCGCGCTGGCCCGACGACGTGCCCGAGGCCCTGCGCGCCGAGATCGCCGAGAGCCGTGCCCGCGGGTACACCGTGAGCCACGACGAGGTGGTGCCGTCGCTGCGATCGGTCGCCGTGCCGCTCAACCTGCCCGGGCAGCCGCCGGCGGCGATCGCCGTCATCCACGTGTCGTTCCCCCGGCCCGAGGCCGAGCTCGCCGAGCGGCTGCTCGTCGCCTCGGCGAACCTGCGGCGCGCCTCGGGCGCCTGACGACTCGGCCCTCCGCGCCCCGAGAGTGCACTCGCCGCCCGCATCCGGGCCACGAGTGCACCTTCGACGGGCCCGGGTTCAGCGCTCGAGCATCTGCCCCGCGAAGAACTCGCCCAGCTCGGCCGTCGCCGTGAGCGGCAGCACGTGCGCGACGTACCCGTCGGGGCGCACGACGACGACCGCACCGTCGCGCGAGATGCCGCGCTCCTCGAAGATGTCGGTCGGGCACCAGACGCTCGGTCCGGCGGCGAAGACCTTCTCCCAGTCCATCAGCGCGAGCGGACCGGTCTTCGGCCGGAACGCCTCGGGCGCCCGGGTGATGTCGAGCTCGTCGTGCCGCTGCTGGTAGATCGCCTTGACGTCGAACACCGCGTCGACGTCGGCACCCGCCGGCGTGAACCGCGACACCGGTGACTCTGGTGTGGTCGCCATCCACTCGGCCCAGTCGGTGAGGGCGGATGCCTCGCCCGCGGCCGGCGCGTCGGCGAAGGCGTAGACGCGCCAGCGGCCGTCGGCCTTGGCGTGGTGGCCGAGGTGCACGACGTTGCCGTCGCACACGAACGACACCTGCGACGACTTGAACCGCTTGCCGATCGGGAACCCGGTCGCGAGCTCCTGGTGCGCGGCGTCGCCCGTGATCATCGAGGGCCCGTACTGCGTCATGAACCCCGACGGGAACTCGGCCGTGCCGAGGTAGAACGTCGCGAGCTCCTGCGGGTCGGAGATCTCCTCGGGCTTGCGCGCCATGAGCGACGACCACTCGCGGTCGAAGTCGATGAGCTGCTGCGCGACGGGCTGCCGTTCGGCCGAGTAGGTCGAGAGCAGCGACGCCGGCGCGAGCCCCGAGACGACCGAACCGAGCTTCCAGCCCAGGTTGAAGCCGTCCTGCATCGAGACGTTCATGCCCTGGCCGGCCTTCGCGCTGTGGGTGTGGCAGGCGTCTCCGGTGAGGAACACCCGCGGCGAGGCATCCTCGTCGTCGTTCGCCCGGTCGTCGAAGTGGTCGGTCACCCGGTGGCCGACCTCGTAGACGCTGAACCACGCGACCTGGCGCACGTCGAGCGTATACGGGTGCAGGATGTCGTTGGCCTTCGCGATGATGGCCTCGATCGGCGTCTTGCGCACCTCGTGGTCGTCATCCTCGGCCACGGCCCCCAGGTCGATGTACATGCGGCTGAGGTACCCGCCCTCGCGAGGGATGTGCAGGATGTTGCCCGCCTCCGAGTTGATCGCGCACTTCGTGCGCCAGTCCGGGAAGTCGGTGTTCACGACGACGTCCATGACGCCCCACGCGTGCGACGCCATGGCGCCGATGTGCTTGCGGCCGATCGCCTCGCGCACGCCGCTGCGCGCGCCGTCGCAGCCCGCGACGTACTTCGCGCGCACGGTGCGCTCCTCGCCGGCGCGCTCGCCCGCGGTGTAGCGCACGCGCACCTCGACGGGGTAGCCCGACGCCGCGCCTTCGCTGCCTTCCTCGTGCACGGTGAGGCCCGTGAACTCGATGCCGTAGTCGGGCACGATGCGGCCGGGCCCGTGGGCGGCGGCCTCGGCGAAGTAGTCGAGCACGCGCGCCTGGTTCACGATGAGGTGCGGGAACTCGCTGATCTTGTAGCCGTAGTCCTCGGTGCGCGAGGTGCGGATGATGTTCTGCGGGTCGGCGGGGTCGGGGCCCCAGAAGTTCATGTAGCCGATGTTGTACGCCTCGGCGATGATGCGCTCGGCGAAGCCGAACGCCTGGAACGTCTCGACGCTGCGCGGCTGGATGCCGTCGGCCTGGCCCAGCACGAGCCGGCCATCTCGGCGCTCGATGATGCGCGTGACGACGTCGGGGTACTGCGAGAGCTGCGCCGACAGCAGCATGCCCGCTGGCCCCGAGCCGACGATGAGCACGTCGATCTCGTCGGGCAGCTCCTCGGGGCGGTCGATGCCGACCCCTGCGGCCGGGAGCACCCGGGGGTCGCCGGACACGTAGCCGTGGTGGTGGAACTGCACGGTGGGCTCCTCACGTCGTCGTGACGAGGCACCCGGCGGTTTCGAGAGATGGATGCCTCGCGTTGTTCGATATTCGAACGTGCTATTCGTTTATCGCGCGAGGCAATGGTAGATCGCGACGCGACGCAGCACAAGCCGGGTGGCGATCAGCGCCGGGCGACCGATGCGGTCGGGCTCGGCGACGTTCGTCACCTCAGTGGAGGAACCGGGTCGCGGCGGGTGGTCGGGCTTCCGTTCGGGCTTGCGGTCAGCGGGAGCGGGCGAACCGGCTCGCGCCGATGATCATCGCCAGGGCGGCGCCGACCGCCGACACGAGCGGCACCGCGACCACCGCGAGGGCGATCGTGTTGGGGCGGAATCGCAGTCCATCCGGTCCGCCGATGTACGCCCCGATCGGCACGGCGTAGCCACCGCCACCGCCACCGCTGCCCTCACCCCGACCGGCCGGGGTCTTCTCGGTCTCCGGCATGTCGCCGGAGCCCTCACCCCCGCCGAACCCGAAGGCCACGAGCGCGACCGGAACGAACTCGCGCCCGTCGATCGTCGACTTCTCGCCGTACGCCACCTTCGCGCCCCACCTGGGCACCGAATCCGCCAGGTTCTCGATGAGCTTCGTCATGCGCTCGACGGTACGCGCGTTGCCCGCGCGCGGCTAGACCCACCGCGAGGTCCGGAACGCGATTGCGCTGGTCAGCGGGTCTCGACGTTCGACGCGAGGTCGGGATCCTGATCGTCCTCGGCGGGCCGATGGACCGGCACCGATCCGGTCACGACGGCGTCGACGGTCATCGACCCGTCCACGGGCCCGATGACCGCGACCGGCGTGGTCGGAGTGGCCGCGAGCGGCTCGACCGGCAGCCGCCCCAGACGACGATGCTCGCGGACATAGGCGGGAATGAGCAGCGCGACCGAGCCCAGCCACGCGAGCGGGTTGCTCAGCACGACGCCGACGAAGCCGAATATCGACCCCAGCACGACCGCGGCCGCGACGCGCATCACGAGCTCGATCACCCCGGTCACCGTCGGCACGACGGTGTAGCCGAGCCCCTGCAGCACTCCTCGCAGGATGAACAGCACGCCGAGCAGCGAGTAGGTGAAGCCGTCGATGGAGAGCATGAGCGCGGCGGCGTCCACCACGTCGTTCGACCCCTCGCCGACGAAGAACCGCACGAGTTGCTCGCCGAACATGATCAGCAGGGCCCCGATCGCCACGGCTGCCCCGATCGACATCCAGGTCGCCTGCACGACGCCGCGACGAACGCGGTCGGGGCGCTTGCCGCCGAGGTTCTGCGCGGCGAACATCGAAGCTGCGAGGCCCAACGACGAGAGCAGCGCGACCGCGATCGACTCGACCCGCGATCCCAGCGTGAACGCGGCGACCGCGTCGGCGCCGAGCTCGTTGAGCGCCACCTGCACGGTGAGCGTGCCGATCGCGATGATCGAGGTCTGCACGCCCATGGCCATGCCGATGCGCAGGTGCTCGCGCAGCTCGACGCGCGACACCCTCCAGTCGGAGCGGCGCAGGTGCAGCACGGGCAGGCGGCGGCGCACGTAGAGGAGGCAGAGGGCGACCGAGACGGCCTGCGCGACGACCGTCGCCCACGCCGCTCCCGCCACGCCCCAGCCGAGCGGGCCGACCATGACGACGACGAGGCCCACGTTCAGCACGCACGCGATCGTGAGGAACACGAGCGGCGTGCGCGAGTCGCCGAGCGCCCGGATCACAGCGGAGAGGTAGTTGAAGAACATGACCGCGGCAGCCCCGAGGAAGCTGACCTGCGTGAACACGGTCGCCTCGGCGAGCAGCTCCTCGGGGGTCTGCAGCAGGCGCAGCGTCGGTTCGGCGAGGAACGGGGCGGCGATCGTGAGGCACGCGCTCATCGCGGCGGTGAGCATCGTGCCCGTCGCCACCGAGCTGCGCACCGCGGCGGAGTCACCGGCGCCGAAGGCCTGCGCCGTCGGGATGGCGAATCCCGAGGTCAACCCCCAGGCGAATCCGAGCAGCAGGAAGAGCAGCGACCCCGTCGCACCGACCGCGGCCAACGAGTCGATGCCGAGGTAGCGCCCGACGACGATCGCGTCGGCGACCTGGTAGAGCTGCTGCACGACGTTGCCGATGAGCAACGGCGTCGCGAAGACGAGGATGACGCGCCAGGGGGCGCCGGTGGTGAGGGAGGTGGTCATGGGGCTCTCGGCGGGTCTCTGCGGGGGCTTCAGATGTTTGCGTTGCCAAGGAGCCTATCGAACCGATTCGATGCGGGTGGCCCGGGTCGGGAGATCACGACACGCGAATCGCACGGCCAGGTGCGCGGGTCACAGCCTCCCGGGAACGAGCGGATCGAACTCGGTGCGGTCGACGTCAGGTGCGGGAGACTTCGAGTGGCGTCCCCGAGAACCGCGGCACCCAGCACCGCACCGCCGCGCGGTACCGGCGGAACTCATCGCCGATTCTCGCTTCCATCTCGGCCTCCTCGAGCGGGCGCACGACGAAGTTCCAGAACAGCCCGCCCGCGACCGCGTAGGCGACGACCAGCCACGCGCCGAGCATGAGACCGACCGCGACCCCCTGCGTGATGCCCGCCAACGCCATCGGGTTGCGCACGAAGCGATACGGCCCGGTGATCACGAGCCGGTTCGCGGTCGCCGCGGGCAGCGGAGTGCCGGCGCCGCGGGTCGCCATCGCGACCGCCGACCAGATGCCGAGGCCGCTCGCGAGCGCGAACACGAAGGCACCGAACGGCAGCAGCCAGCCGGGCGTGGGCACGGCCAGCCCCCACCGCACTTCGAGCCAGGCGATCACCGCCGGCACGACTCCGAGCAGCAGCCCCCAGAAGACCACGATCTGCACGGCGGTCGCCGCGAGGTGTGCGACCGTCTTCGCCGACTCGTCCGCCCGGCGGAATCGGAACGGCCCGACGAGCATCCACTCGGTCGGCACGCGTCCCAGCACCATCAGGCAGAGAGCCACCACGGATGCCACGGACGCCGCGCCCATGAGCAGGACACCCCAGCCCGCCTCGGTGCTGAGCGTCGCGTACACCGTGAGACCCGCGGTGACGATCAATGTCCACCCTGTCGCGACGAACGCCGCCGCGCGCACGCCGCACGCAGCGACCGCCGAGGCCCCGACGAACAGCGGGAGGTCGAGCACGGCGACGACCATGGGGTCGAGCCCGCCGAGCGTGGCGCCCCGCACGACGGGCACCGTGAACACCGCGAGCCACCACGCCAGTCCTGCGACCGCCTGCACCCCGAAGTACGCCCGGCCGAGCCGTTCACTCATCGAAGACGTTCCAGCAGATCGCGCTGCGGCGCCGCTGATCGTCGAGCACGAGATCGCGGATGGCCGGCGGCAGCCGGTCGCGCTGCCAGTCGCGCTCGGCGAGCCGCGCCCGCTCCGAGGCATCCCCGTCGTCAACGGGTGCCGCGGCCGTGGCCGCACGGATCGCATACGCCGCCGCCCCGAGCTCGTGCTCGGCGACGTGCGCCACCGCGACCGCCTGCCCGACCGACAGCGCAGCGAACTTCACGGGATCGGGTCGGCCTCGGCCCGCGGCGTTCGCGTGGAACGCCGCATGATGCGCCTCGCGCATCGGCACCTCGCCGCGCACCCACCCGCGTGCGACCTCGAGCACCTCGCGCGGCCGCGGGTCGTCGGGCTGCGCGTCCTCGAAGAGGGGCAGCACGTGCTCGGCGCACGCGATCGCCCACTCCGCGAGCAGGTGGTGGTCGTCGTCGCTCAGGGTTCCGCCACGACGGATCGTGATGAGCCGCGGATCACGTTCTTTCGGCAGGATCGGCACCTGCCATTCCTACCATCGCGTCGGCGCGGCCGGCGGCGCACCGTCGCGGGCGCCGCGCCCCGCCGCGCTCAGCTGAGACGGCGGGTGAGGTGGACGGTGACCGAGTCGCCGTCGGTCTTGCCGATGCGCTTGCGGACGGCCGCGGAGACCGGCAGCTTGTGGGTGCCGTCGCCGAGCGCCATGAACGCGCCGCGGAACGGCTCGCCGTCGATCGTGCCCTCGACCTTGACGAGGCCGCGGGTGTCGAAGATCGTCGCCGAGTCGGGCAGCTGGGCACAGGTCCAGGTGTCACCCTCGCGCACCTTGCCGAGGGTCGAGGTGAAGGTGATGTCGAGCGGTCCGCTCGTGTCGGTCATGTCGTTGCTCCGATCAGGTGAAGGCGCCGACGAGGGCGCCGATGATGACGAGCTTGAGCAGCCAGTCGGTGAAGTGGACGAGCGCGACGGGGATCGGCGTGTTCTCGTGCACGACCGACCCCAGCAGGAGGACCGCCGGCAGTGAGGCCAACGCCAGTCCGAGCACCGCGCCGGCCGCCGCTCCGTGCCAACCGCCGGCGAGCATCAGGCCGAGCACGAGCAGGGACATGACGAGGCTGCGGAGGACGACGAGCAGCATCTGGACGACGACCGGGATGCCTGGGCGAGGGGTGCTCCGCGCGCCGATGAGCCGGGAGACCGGCGGAATCGCGTAGAGCACCGCGCTTGCGATGAACGAGACGACCGTGGCGAGGGCGACGCCGAGGAGTGCCATGCGGTCCCCTTTCAGTACTGGTGAGTACTCAGTACGGTACGCGCCTCGTTTTAGTCCTGTCAAGTACTAAACTGGAACCATGTCGGTTCCCACTTCTGCTCGCGGGCGTCCGCCCGGGCTCACCGGCTCGGCACTGCTCGCCGAGGCGCGGGCCGTCTTCCTCGAGCGCGGCTACTCCGCCGCGACGATGGACGAGGTGGCCGCGCGTGCGCGAATCTCGAAGAGCTCGTTGTATCGGGAGCATCCATCGAAGTCGGCGCTCTACCGCGCGGTGGTCTCCGACTGGGCGGCCTCGGGTCGCGGCGCGATGCGGCCGGCGCTCGACCGGCTCGCGCAGGCGCCCGATGTCGAGCACGGGCTCGTCGAGCTCGGTGAAACGCTCCTGCGCGCCATCCTCTCGCCCGACGTCGTCGCCATGCGACGACTGGTCATCAACGAGGCGAAGACGCAGCCCGAGGTCGCGGCCATCTACTTCGAGGAGAGCTGGCAGCGCAACGTCTCCGACCTCGCGGACACCTTCGACGACTTGCGTCGAGCGGGCGCGCTGAAGGCCGACGCCCCCCGGGCGGCTGCCGAGGAGTTCACGTGGCTCGTCGTCGGCGCCCCGCTGAACGCCGCTCTGCTCGGCGTCGAGGCCGAGCCGGCGGCGGATGCCTCGGCGAGAGCCGTCGCGCTCTTCCTGGCGCGCTACGGCGAGCCGGGCCGCCACGTGCCGTGAGCATCGAGCGCCCGGTTGCCGTCGGTGTCGCCGTCGACCGCCGGCCGCGGTGACCGCGTCAGTGCGTGGAGCCCTCATACACGCGGGGCGGGCGGACGGGTCAGTCGGTCGCGGAATCGCGCAGCTGCGCGAGGAGCTTCTCGACGCGGCGCGACCGGGTGTCGGCCCCCTTCGCCTGGCCGATCACCCGCGCCTGCTGACGACGCCGGCTCACGGTGAGAGCGTCGAACGCGGCTCGAGCGGTCGGGTCGGCATCGAGCGCCGCGGTGAGCTCCGGCGGCTCGTCGACGGTGATCGGCTCGTCGTCGAGCGCGAGGCCGATGGTGACCTCGTCGCCGACCTCGGCCCCGGTCGCCGCCCGGTTCGCGTTGCTGAAGCCGATGAGGTTGCGTCCGAGCATGATCGCGAGACGGGTTCGCCACGTGTGACCGTTGATCGTGACCACGACACGCGGTCGCTTGCCGCCTCCGAGCCCGTCGACCACCTCTGGCGGCACCTCGAGCCCGCGCATCTTCTCGTGCGGTTCGACGATCGAGGTGAACTGGAGTGCCATGCGGCCATCCTGCCGCAGGGCCTCGTTCAACGACAGGGATGTCTCCGCGACATCCCTGTCGCCGTCGTAGGCTCGTTGGAGTGAGCGATGAAGTGCGCAACCTCAGGGCGGCCCTCGCCGCCGTGCCCGAGCCGTGGCAGCCGCACCGGCTGACGAGCGTCAACGACTACGACGTGAAGGTCGTGAAGCTCCTCGGCGAGTTCGTGTGGCACAGCCACCCCGAGACCGATGAGCTCTTCATGGTGCTGAGCGGTGAGCTCACGATCCAATTGCGCGACCGCGACGTCGTGCTCGGCCCCGACGACGTGTTCGTCGTGCCGAAGGGGGTCGAACACTGCCCGCGCGCCGACGCCGAGGTGCACGCCGTGCTCTTCGAGCCGCACGGCACGGTCAACACCGGCGATGCCGGCGGAGCGCTGACGTCACCGCTGCGCGAGCTCGACTGAGGCCATCGCCTCGGACCGCGACCGCGACCGCGCGCCGAGGTTCTCCGCGCTCTCGGATCGGGGTCGTCACGCCGTGACTCGCGCGGGCCGGTATCGCATGGCGACCACGCCCGACCGGAACTCGTGGCGATCGACGAGCTCGAGCCGGATGCGTTCGCGCAGGCCGGCGAGCAACGTCGGCCCGTGCCCGGCGAGGACCGGCTGCACGACGAACACGTACTCGTCGATCAAGCCGAGGTCCGCCAGCGCCAGGGGGAGCGTCACGCCACCCACGAACAGGCCCTCGCCCGGCTCCTGCTTGAGCCGCTGAACCGCTCGCCCCACGTCGCCTCGCACGAGTTCAGCGTTCCAGTCGACGCCGCTCAGCGTGCTCGACACGACGTGCTTCTTCGCCCGGTCGATGGTCTCGGCGAACGGGATCTCCCACTCGTCCATCCAGTCGGGCCACGTGCCCGTGGCGGGCCGCCGCCACGCCGCCTCCATCATCTCGTAGGTCACCCGTCCGAAGAGCAGGGCGTCGGCCCGTTCCATCTCCTCGGTCCAGTAGCGCATCGACTCCTCGTCGGGAGGGAGCCCTGCCTCGTGATGGCAGCAGCCGTCGAGAGTCACGTTGATCGAGTATCGAAGGGGTCTCATCTCGTCGCTCTCCCTGATGCGTGCATCGCGCCTTCGCCGGACCGTGCTGAGACCATTGTCGGCGGTATTCCTCATCGGCGCCCGTTCCCCTCCTCCTTCCGTATGTCCGGCGCTGCGTTTCGGGCGCTTCCTGCACGGCTTCGTGCGCTGTCGGGCGATCGGGCCAGCTCGATCAGGATTCGAGAAGCGCCGCGGTGCTCGATTCCGTACCGTGAAGGCAGATCGAATTTGACCGGAAGACATCGAGAAGGAGCAACCCATGGCTACGACAAAGACCGACGGACTCTCCGCCGACGAACGCGCCGCCGTCAAGCAGCGCGCGGCAGAGCTGCGGGCCGAAGCGAAGGCCGGCAAGACGCGGGAGGCGGGCGAGAAGGCGATCCGCGAAGCGATCGCCGCGCTGCCCGATGACGACCGCGCGATCGCCGAGGGCATCGACCGCATCGTGAAGGATGTCGCGCCGCAGCTGTTCCCCAAGACCTGGTACGGGTTCCCGTCCTACGCCGACGCGAACGGCAAGATCGTGGTCTTCTTCAAGCCCGCGTCCAAGTTCGAGTCGCGCTACGCGACGCTCGGTTTCGAGGAGGCCGCCCAGCTCGACGACGGCGACATCTGGGTGACCTCGTTCGCGCTGCTCGCGCTCACCCCCGAGACGGAACGGCGCATCACCGAGCACATCCGCAAGGCCGCCGGCTGAGACCGCCACTCGGCGAACCGACCGGGCGAGCCCGGCGTCAGCCGTGGGCCGGTGCGACCGTCTTGCGCATGACGGTCTTGCTCTTGCCGATGTGCCGCTCGAACGTGAATCCCGCCTTCTCGAACATGGCCCTCGTGCCGTTGTGGAGGAACGACGACGACGTCCGCTTGCCGGGGGCGAGCTCGTTGGGGAACGAGACCACCTCGCCCCCGCCGGCCTGGGCGATCAGCTCGAGCGCGCCGTCGAGCGCTTCTCGTGCCACTCCCGACCGTCGATGGTCGCGGTCGACGAAGAAGCAGGTGATGCGCCACGGCGCCGGCGTGGTCTCGCCGGCGTCGTACTGCTTGCGGTGGTAGATGTTCGGCAGTTCGACCGGACTGCCGTACTCGCACCAGGCGATCGCGTCGTCGCCGTCGAAGACGAGCGCGGCGTGCGCGACGCCCTCCGCCACGAGTCGCTGCTTGAACGTCGGCCGGTCGTAATCGTCCTTGACGGTGCGCTCCGTGTCGCCGTGGAAATACGAGCAGTAGCACCCGCCCCAGACCCCGTTGTGCTTCTGCGCGAGCGCCAACCACGCCGGGAAGGTCTCGGGAGTGAGCGGCTTGATCACGTGCGACGTCGTCACTCCCGTCTCACCCGCCACACGTCTCGGCCCGTGCGGCGGCCCGCCGATCCGAGACTCGCCATCGCTCGCGGAAGATGGCTGGCGTGCCTCCGCTCGGGACGTCCTGATCGGCCATGGCAGACTCCTCGCGTCGTGGTGCCAGTCTGCCGACGACTGCGATGTTCGACAAGGTCGGCCGGCACGCCGATCTGCGGGCGTGCGAGTCGGATCGGGCTGCCATTGTCGATGCGGCCGGCAACGCCGCGACGACAGGTTGCGCGAGAACCGGCTGTAGGTTCCGCGCGAAGATGTCGCCGAGGCGCAGAATCCACGGTATTTGTCCGGGCCTGAGCGGGTGGGATTCCACGGAAGATGGCAAGTTCCTACACACACCGAAATCTGCGCCGCGCCCCGCAGGGGATCCCTCAAAGGGAGCGAGTGACGCCGGCTAGGCAATCTGCTTAGCCGGATCCCACAGACCGCGATCGACCGGGTCATTCGCGTTTGTCGCCCGTACCGGTCTGACCTGTCCTTGACGTGCTGCCTGCGTCGGTAGGTCCGGTGTGGAGCGCATCGGTGTCGACGCTGACGAGGCCGGGTGCGGCCAACCCGCCGGTGACGGCTTCGCGCACAGGGTGTGCGTCAGCGTCTTCATCGAGTGAGGCGCGCAGCGGAACTTCCTTGATGAAGAGCACGAGCACGAGGCCAACGAGAACCATCGGGATGAGCGTGGCGAACACCGGGGTGAGGGCGTCGTTGTAGGAGCCGACGATGACCTCCCTGATCTGGTCGGGGAGATCGCGTACGGCCGCGGGGGTGAGGGAGTTGAGGTCTCCGGCATCGCCACCGCCGGCAGGCATGTTCTCGGTGAGCAGGTTCGTCAGGTTCGCGGTGAAGAGGGCACCGACGATCGCGCCGCCGAGGGATGCGCCGATTTCGCGGAAGAAGTTGTTCGCGGCGGTGGCGGTTCCGACCTGCCGGTCTGGGAAGGAGTTCTGGACGATTAGGACGAGGATCTGCATGCCCAGGCCGACGCCGAGTCCGAGGACGAACAGGTAGCTCATCAGCACCCAGAGCGGTGTGTCGACGGTGAGTGTGGAGAGGAGCCACAACCCGATGCCGAGGCCGACCATGCTGCCGATCGGCATCCACTTGTACCGGCCGGTCTTCGCCGCGAGCTGCCCGGTGGTGATCGCCCCGGCCATGAGACCGACAATCATCGGGATCAGCATCAACCCGGACACCGTTGCGTTCACCCCGGTAACCATCTGCAGGTAGGTGGGCAGGTAGGCAATCGCCCCGAACATGGCGATCCCGATGAAGAGACCAGCGATGGTGGCGAGAACGAAGTTGCGCGACTTGAACAGAGAGAGCGGAATGATCGGTTCCTCGGCCTTGTACTCGGCGAGGACGAACAGTGCCGAGAACACGGTCGCGATCACGATCAGCCAGATGATGATCGGAGAGTTCCACTCGTACTCGGTGCCGCCCCACGACGCTACGAGGATGATCGAGGTGACCGCGATGGCCATGGTGAGCACCCCCCACACATCGAACCGGACTTTGGAGTCGTGCTTAGGGAGTTTCAGGAAGAATGCGGCGAGAGCGATGGCGGCGATGCCGAGGGGGATGTTGATCCAGAACGCCCACCGCCAGCCGACGGACTCGGTGAACCAGCCGCCGAGGAGCGGGCCGACAACGGCGGACAGTCCGAAGACGGCACCCATGATGCCCATGTACTTGGAGCGCTCTCGGACGGGAGCGACGTCGGCGATGATCGCCTGCGAGAGGATCATGAGTCCGCCACCGCCAAGGCCCTGGATCGCGCGGGCGATGATCAGCCAGGTCATGTCCTGGGCAAAGCCTCCAACGATCGACCCGACCAGGAAGATCGATAGCGCCCCGATGAATAGGCCCTTACGCCCGATGAGGTCGCCCAGTTTGCCGTAGATCGGCATCATGATCGTCGACGCCACTAAGTAGGCGGTGGTCACCCACAGCATGTGGTTCACTCCACCGAGCTCACCCACGATGGTCGGCAGTGCGGTAGAGAAGATGGTCTGGTCCAGGGAGGCCAGCAGCATCGCGACCAGCAAGCCGGCGAAGATCGGGAGGATGTGGCGGGAACCGCCGGCCTGGTCAACAGTGTTCGCGTCGGGTCGGGAAGAGTGAGTCACCCGTCTATGCTCTGACGGAGCTCTCGGGTGCACGTCCCCCAGGTGCGGCATCTTGACGTACTGCGTTCGCAGTATGCGGGTATCTATCCACCCGGGGTCAGTAGACCGGTCTCGTAACCGATAATCACCAACTGGGCGCGATCATGAGCGTGAAGCTTGGTCATCACTCGGTTCACATGAGTCTTCGCAGTGTGCGGGGAGATGAAGAGCTCCTCCGCGATCTCGAGGTTGGACCGGCCCCGAGCGACCAGCAGCAGCACCTCGCGTTCCCGATCGGTCAGTTCGGCCAGCTCTGGGATGGTTTCAAGGTTGGGCTGCGCTGGAACATTCACGTACCGCGTGATCAGGGAACGGGTAGCGGTCGGCGACAGCAACGCGTCGCCCGCGTGCACGGCGAGAACCGCCCGGACGATGTCGTCGGGCTCTGACCCTTTGCCGATGAACCCGCTCGCGCCGGCGCGCAGCGCCGCGACGAGGTACTCATCTTCCTCGAACGTGGTGAGAATCAGCACCCGGGTGTCGGCTAGGTCGGGGTTCGCGCAGATCTGGGCAGTCGCGGCGATGCCGTCCATGCCGGGCATCCGGATATCCATCACGATCACGTCGGGCCGCAGCCGGGCGGCCTGGTCGACGGCATCGACGCCGTTCACTGCCTGCCCGGTGACGGTGATGCCGTCTTGGCCCGTGAGAATGTCGGTGACGGCCTGCCGGATCAGGGCTTGGTCATCGACGATCAGCACATCGATCACGTCGCGTCCTCCTTCTTCAGCGGCAGAGTAGCGCTGATCTTCCAGCCGCCGAGTATGGGACCGGCCTCAACGGTTCCGCGCACCGACGCGACTCGTTCCCGCAACCCGATCAGCCCTACTCCAGTACCGGTCAAGGGGGCGCTGGGCTGGTCGCCGGCGGGGTTGGTAACCACGATCCGCAGGTTGTCCGGTCCAACCTCCAACAGCAGGTGGGCACGGTGCTCGGTGCCGTGCTTGTGGGCGTTCGTGAGTGCTTCCTGAATCACCCGATACGCCACAAGTCCCACAACACCAGTGACGTGCGTGGTCGCTCCGTCGATGCGAGTGTTCACCTCCAGGCCGGTGCTGCGGAACTGGTCTAGGAGGTCGGGAAGCTGCTCGAGCCCGTATTGAGGAGCCGGGACGCCATCGGCCGGGTCGTCGGCACGGAGCATAGTGAGCAGACTACCGATCTCGCCGAGAACGGTCCGAGCGGCTCCGCGGATCGTGCCGAGCGCCGTTGCCGCCCGGGCGGGGTCATCTCGCAGCGCGGAAGAAGCGACTCCCGCGTTCAGGCTGATGACTGCGATCTGGTGGGCGACCGCGTCATGCAGATCACGGGCCAGGCGCAGCCGCTCCTCGGTGACGCGGCGGCGGGCCTCTGCATCCCGGGTCTGTTCGGCGCGTTCGGCGCGCTCCGTGATCGCCGCAATATATGCCCGACGTGACCGGGCACCGTCTCCAGCGGCGGAGGCGAACGCGACCGCGAACACGAACTGGAACACCCGCGGGTCAAAGACACTCCCGGGGGCGGCCGGAATGCTCAACACGAACACCACCAGCACGGTGAGCCCCCCGATGAGGACCGTGGCTCGTCGGGTGGACCGGTTCGCTACTCCAAACATCGCGATCGCCACGCTCAGCCCAATGCCCGGCGACAGCAGCCCGATCCACGCCGCCGTCCCGTACAAGACGAGGCACACGATGAGCACGGCGAGTGGCCATCTACGCCGGAATGGCAACACAACCGCCGGCAGGATCACCAAGACCGTCGCCGCCCAGTTGTCGGGTTGGAACTCATCACCCGGGAAGGGTGCGAACGCGGCGGCGACGATCAGCGCTGCGGCGATCAGATCCCCCGCCCACGCCGGCATCGCCGGATGCGGTGAAGCCGGCACCTCCGCCACCGTCACGGGGCGATCCGGATCTCTGGTCACCCTCCCAGTGTGGCGCGACCAGACCCCACAGACGTCACCTTCTCAGGGGATCCGGAAATACCGCATCCGCGGTATGAGAGTGTCCGCGTCAGAGTGACGCGCGTATCGGGTGTGCCCGGAAGGCTGGAGATACCCAGACCATCCGACGGCCCCGCGGGGCATCACAGGAGCGATTCATGAGTATCCCGATCATCCTCGCCGACGACGTGCACAAGTCGTACGGGCGCGGCCAAACCCGTTTCGACGCCCTCAAGGGGGTGAGCTTCGCCATCTCCGAAGGTGAATCCATCGCGATCCTCGGCAAATCCGGCTCCGGGAAATCCACCTTGATGCACATCATGGCCCTCCTCGACGCCCCGTCCAGCGGTCGCATCAAGCTCGAGAACGTCGACACCCGTACTTTGAAGGGCCGCCGGCTCAACCGCACCCGCAACAAGACCTTCGGGTTCGTGTTCCAGCAGTTCTTCCTCATCCCCAACGCATCAGTGCTCGACAACGTCACACTGCCGCTGAAGATCGCCGGCGTCGGTGCGGCAGAACGCAAGCGCCGCGGCATGGCAGCGCTCGAGCAATTGGAACTCGCCGACAAGGCCAAGAACAAGGCCATCAACCTATCGGGCGGGCAGAAGCAACGCGTCGTGATCGCCCGCGCCCTGGTGAACAACCCCCGGATCATCTTCGCCGACGAACCCACCGGCAACCTCGACTCCAAGACCGGAGCCGTCGTCGAAGACATCCTCTTCGAGCTGAACCGGGAACACGGCATCACCCTCATCGTCGTCACCCACGACGAAGACCTCGCCGCCCGCTGCGACCGGCAGCTGCGCATCCGCGACGGCCTCCTCATCGACGACACTACGGAGGTAGCGGCATGAAGGCCCTCGACCTGATCGGCTCCGCGGTCTCCAACACGTTCCGATCCAAGACCCGCACCATCCTGACGATTTTGTCGATCTTCATCGGCGCATTCACCCTGGCTATCACCAGCGGCCTTGGCACAGGTATCAACAACTACATCGACGACACCATCTCCGGAGTCGGAGCCTCCGACGCGATGACTGTCACGAAGACCACCGAAAACGCTGGCGACCCCCTCGCCGGAGGCGGCGAACCGGCCGAATACGACCCCGACGCCGTCTCCGCCGGCATCCCTGGGATGACCGTCACCGCCCTCACCCCCGACGACATCGAAACCATCGAGGGCATCGACGGGGTCCTTTCCGTCGACGCGCAGCGGAACATCAACCCTGACTTCATCCAATTCGATGACGGCACTCAGTACGTCGCGAGCGTCGGCGCCCTCGTTGCCGGGCAGACCACCGTCCTCGCGGATGGCTCCGCACCCGATGACGACGCGACGGAGTACGAAGTCGCGTTGCCGCAGGCGTACGTGGAACCGCTCGGATTCGACAGTGACGCTGACGCGATCGGACAGACCGTGACGATCGCGATCACCGACGCGGTGCGCACCCAGCACACCATCGACGCGACCGTCGTCGGTGTCACGGAAGAGGCCCTCGCGTCCCCGACGGGCTCCAGCATCCTCATCAACACCGCGCTCACCGACACCCTGTTCGACGCACAGTCCACCGGCATCCCCGCAGACGAAGCGGACCGGTACTCATCCGCGACCGTCTGGTTCGACCCAGACGCAAGCGCGGACGACATCGAAGCGCTCAAGGAGCGACTCGCCGACGCCGGCTTCACCGGCACGACCATCGATGACCAGCTCGGCACAATCACCACCGTCATCGACGGGATCGTGCTCGTCCTCAACGCGTTCGCGATCATCGCACTGCTGGCCGCGGCGTTCGGGATCGTGAACACCCTCTACATGTCCGTTCAGGAACGGACCCGGGAGATCGGACTCATGAAAGCCATGGGCATGGGCAGCGGCAAGGTCTTCGGCCTGTTCAGCCTCGAAGCTACCTTCATCGGCTTCCTCGGCTCCGCGATCGGCGCGGTCATCGCGATCGCAGCCGGCACCGGGCTCAGCTCCGTACTCTCGCAGACACTACTCGCCGACCTGCCAGGGCTCACGCTGATCGCGTTCGACCCGGCATCGATCGTGGGAATCATCCTGCTGGTCATGGCGATCGCGTTCCTCGCTGGCACTCTGCCCGCCGCACGGGCCGCGAAAGCCGACCCCGTCGACTCACTTCGCTACGAATAGCCGCTATGGGGTGCTCGGCAAACCCCGAGCACCCCACCAGCTCCGCAATCGATCACGTCCCGAGGAGGTGATGTCAGCATCAACTCACTAGAAGAGCACGCGGCGTCGGTCTGAGAATCGAAGGATAATCACGACTTTTCGTTGCAGTCCAGCTCCTCCATGACACCACCCGAAACCCGAGCGATCCGCACCCGCAGCAACAGATCTGACTCCGATTTCCCTCGACACCGCAGACCGCCCTCACCCACATCGAACAGATCGGACTGGAAACATGAAACACAAGACCGCTACGTTCCTCCTCGCATCCGTGGTCGGCGCAGTCGCAGTGTTCGGGCTTACCCTGCTCATCTACGGAACCTTCTTCCAGGACTTCCTCGAAGGTTTCAGCGAGCTATCCCCCGAAACCACGGAGCTGATCTCCAGAGACAGCATCAACATCGTCGCGATCATCATCGCCAACCTCGCTCACGGCGTATTGCTGGCGACCGTCATCACCTGGGGCAAGTTCTACACACCGCTACGCGGTGCGACCGCAGCCGCCGTCGTCGCATTCCTCACTGAGGTGTACTTCCTGTTCACCCAGTACGCGATCTTCAAAACCATGGACCTTGTCTCCGCGATCGCCGACACCATCATGTGGACCATCGTCAACGCCATCGTCGGCGCCCTCCTCGGCTGGATCCTCGCCACCTCAGCTCGCAAACGAGCCGCGCCCGCAGCCATACAGGAGTAGCCGCCGAGGACAGGATCGCGTGATAGGCAGGGGCACGCGCCACGCGCCGGCGAGGGTGCGCTCGGGCACACTCAACGCGATCACCCCGCAGCCAGCCCGCCACACCGCCGTTCAAGCCCCTGGAGAATGAGGGCCCGTTCACCCTGACTGGTGAAAACGCCCGCACAGATGCGTCTACTGCAAAGGCACGGTCGACTCATCTATGGGACCCACGGAAGGTGGCAGAAATGCCATCTTCGTGTGGAACCCTAGGACGGGCCGGAATCCGCGGTAGTTGTCACTAATGACAGGTAGGTGACAAGTACTCGCGGAAAATGACATCTTCCCGCGGAACCTACACCGGCGAAACGGCCCGGCTACACCTGCACCATGTCGGCGAACCGCGAGAAGTGCCCGTGGAAGGCGACCGTGATCGTGCGCGTCGGACCGTTTCGGTGCTTCGCCACGATCAGGTCGGCCTCGCCGGCACGGGGGCTGTCTCGCTCGTAGGCGGCCTCGCGGTGCAGCAGGATGACCATGTCGGCGTCCTGCTCGATCGAACCCGACTCGCGCAGGTCGCTGATCGCGGGCATCTTGTCGGCGCGCTGCTCGGGGCCACGGTTCAGCTGCGACAGCGCGATGACTGGCACCTGCAACTCCTTCGCGAGCAGCTTCAGCGCACGCGAGAACTCCGACACCTCTTGCTGGCGGCTCTCGACGCGCTTGCCGCTCGTCATGAGCTGCAGGTAGTCGATGACCACCATCTTGAGTCCGACGCGCTGCTTGAGCCTGCGGCACTTCGCGCGGATCTCGACGAGCGTCATGTTCGGCGAGTCGTCGATGTAGAGCGGGGCATCGTTGATGCGACCGCGGGTCGAGGCGATGGTGGTCCAGTCGCGCGAGTCGACGGTGCCCTTGCGCATGTTCTGCAGCGGCACGGATGCCTCGGCCGACAGCAGGCGCATCGCGATCTCGCTCTTGCCCATCTCGAGGGAGAAGAACACGGCAGGCAGGTCGTTCGTGATCGCCGCAGCCCGAGCGAAGTCGAGCGCGAGCGTCGACTTTCCCATCGCGGGTCGGGCGGCGACGATGATCATCTGCCCGGGGTGGAAGCCGTTGGTCAGGTCGTCGAGATCGGCGAAGCCGGTCGGCACGCCGACCATCTTGCCGTCGGTGTGCTTCGCGGCCTCGATCTCGTCGATCGCGACACCGATCGCGTCGGAGAGGGGCACGTAGTCTTCGGTCTCGACCGAACCGGTGACCGAGTAGATCTCGGCCTGCGCGTTGTTGACGAGGTCGACGACCTCGCCCTCGCCCTGGTAGCCCATCTGCACGATGCGGGTGCCCGCCTCGACGAGGCGGCGCAGCAGCGCGCGTTCGGCGACGATCGAGGCGTAGAAGCCGGCGTTCGCCGCGGTCGGCACGAGGCTCGTGAGCCTGTGCAGGTACTCGACGCCGCCGGCGCGCTGCAGGTCGCCCGTCTTCGTGAGCTCGTCGGTCACGGCGATGACGTCGGTCGGCTCGCCGTGCGAATAGAGCGTCAGCAGGGCGTTGAAGATGACCTCGTGCTTGGGCACGTAGAAGTCGACGCCGCGGATCGTCTCGATGACGTCGGCGACCGCGTCTTTCGAGAGCATCATGCCGCCGAGCGCGCTCTGTTCGGCGAGCAGGTCGTGCGGCGGAACGCGTTCGCCCCGTCGGGCTCCCTCGTCGTCGACCGGTTCGGCGAGCCCGATGTGCGCGATCGACAACTTGGTGACCTCCGATTCGGCTCGGGCGGGCGAGCGACCCGCGCCCGCTCTTCAGCCTCGCCGTGACCACTGACATGGACTCGGCGACCGCGAGAGAACCATCTGATCGAGGGACGCTGCTTCACGATATGGAAGGCTCGTCCACAGCACAAGCCAGCCTGTGGATAACTCTGGGGAGAATCTGGGCGAAACGCCGACCAACATGTGCACTCAGCCTGTGGACAACTGTGGAATTCTTGTGAATTACACGGGTTGAATTCTGACTTGATCAGGGATTCAAGAATTCCACACCTGTGGGGGAGAACTTCTTTTCGAGATCTTCACACACGGTTCTCCACCTGTGTACAACCATCTCAGGAAACCCGCATGCGGGGTTGCGGCCGACCATCGAACGGGTGTAGAAAACGCGACCCTTCCGACGGTCTCCGAGCGCCCCGCCACGGGGGACGCCGACGCCGTGCCGCGCCCGCCCGAGGCATCCCCGAAAACGACGAAGCGGCGGCCGGGAGCCGAAGCTCCCGACCGCCGCTCGCGATCGTTGCGAAGGCTACTTCGCGGCGACCACCTGGAGGGTGATCGTCGCGGTGAGCTCGTCGTGCAGACGAACCGTCGCCTCGTGGTCGCCGACCGACTTGATCGGCGACGGGATCTGGATCTTGCGCTTGTCGACCGTGCCGAGGCCGGCGGCCTCGACCGCAGCCGCGACGTCCGACGTCTTGACCGAGCCGAAGAGACGGCCGCCGAGGCCGGCCTTGACGGCCAGCCGGACCTTGCCCTCTTCGAGCTTGGCCTTGAGGGCCTGAGCGTCTTCGAGCGAGTGCAGCTCGCGAGCGGCACGCGCCGCCTTGATCTGCTCGACCTGCTTCTCGCCACCGCGGGTCCACGGCGTGGCGAAGCCCTGGGGAACCAGGTAGTTGCGCGCGTAGCCGTTCTTGACCTCGACGACGTCGCCGGCCGTGCCGAGGCCGGTGACCTCGTGCGTGAGAATAACCTTTGCCATTGTCGTGCTCCTTAGCGGCCGGAGCCCGAGTAGGGCAGGAGGGCCATCTCGCGCGCGTTCTTCACGGCGCGGGCGATGAGGCGCTGTTCCTGCACGGAGACGCCGGTGATGCGACGGGCACGGATCTTGCCGCGCTCCGAGATGAACTTGCGAAGGGTGGCGACATCCTTGTAGTCGATGACGCCGACCTTGATGGACTTCGCGGGGGCGGCGTTCTTCGCGCCCTTGCCGCCGCGAGGCTTGCGGCGGTCGCCGCTGCTCTTTCCAGCCATTTCTGATCCTGTCTAGATGTTGCGGGTGTCGGTGGGCGGCCCGGCCGCCTCACTCACCCGCGTGAGTGTTAGAAGGGCGTCTCGTCGCCGTAGTTGGTGCCGGGGGTGTTCCACACGTCGCCGCCGCCGCCCTGAGGGGCGGAAGCGGGCGCGCTGGGAGCCCACGCGTCGTCGGACTGGCCGCCCCCGAAGGAGCCGCCGCCGCCGACCGCACCGCGGTTCGACTGCGCTCGAGTGACCTGGGCGGTCGCGTACCGGAGCGAGGGGCCGATCTCGTCGACCTCCAGCTCGATGGTGGTGCGCTTCTCGCCTTCCTTCGTCTCGTAGGAACGCTGCTTGAGACGCCCGGAAGCGATGACCCGAGAACCCTTGGTGAGCGATCCGGCGACGTGCTCGGCGAATTCACGCCAGCAGCTCGCGCGCAGGAACAGCGCTTCACCGTCCTTCCACTCGTTCGCCTGACGGTCGAACGTACGAGGAGTGGAGGCGATGGTGAAGTTGGCAACCGCCAGACCGTTCTGCGTGTAGCGCAGCTCGGGATCTGCAGTGAGGTTGCCCACCACGGTGATGATGGTCTCGCCGGCCATGGGGACTAGGCGTCCTTCTTCGCAGCGGCGGCGGCCTTCTTGGCGGCCTTCGCCTCCTGCGCCTTGGCGTACGCGGCGACCTGGGCGATCGCCTCTTCGGCGCGGAGCACCTTCGTGCGCATGACGGCCTCGCTGAGGTTCAGCTGGCGGTCGAGCTCGTTGGTGGTCGCCGACTCGGCGGTGAAGTCGACGACGGCGTAGATGCCCTCGGACTTCTTGTTGATCTCGTAGGCCAGGCGACGACGTCCCCAGATGTCGACCTTGTCGACGGTGCCGCCATCGTTACGGATGACGTTGAGGAACTTGTCAAGGCTGGGAGCAACGGTGCGCTCGTCGATCTCGGGATCGAGGATGACCATCAGCTCGTACTGGTGCATGACTAACCCACCTCCTTCGGACTCAGCGGCTACAGGATCTCTGCAGCAGGAGGGTTGTGCATACGTCGCGTCGTGGAGGCCGCGCAATGCGGCACACGGGCAACCTGTCAATGGTAACGGATGCCTCGCGCTCGCGCCATTCGAGCCCGCACCCGCACCCGCACCCGCACCCGCACCCGCGAATGTTCCCGTTTCGACCGAGCGTCGCCGCGAGGGGGGTACTTCTCGGCTGGAAAGGCCACACTCGTGCGGTGCGAGCGGAAGAGCAACACCGTCACCGCCGCTCGCGGAGCGGGCGCAGCCCCGCACGGCGGAGTTCGGCGTCGAGCAGTGGGGGCCGTACGGCCGCCGTCCAGTCCCAACGGGCTCCGAACGGGCGATGATGACGCACGCGGTTCTCACGCTCCTTCTCGAGCAGCACCGCCTCGGCCGTCGTGCGCCCCTTCAGGTACTCGGGCCGAACGTACTTGCCGCGTCCGTCGAATTCGCCGAACACCCCGAACTCCGGCCAGTCGAAGTCGACGATGTCGCGACCGCCTCCCGGTCGTGGGAATGCGACCTGCAGCTCGGGTGCCGGGTAGCCGAGCAGATGCATGTTCGCGCGACTGACCGATTCACCGGGCGAGCCCGACCTGGGGTCGCCGAACGCCACGGCGATGCGCGCCGAGCGCACCCCGCGCCGCCCGGGAATCGCCTCGATCGCCTCGAGCAGGTGCTCGCGCGAGACGCCCGCGAGCGCCGGATGATGCGGATGCATCGTCGCCGCGCCGAGCGCCACGTCGACGACCGCGACCGCCGCGGCGAACGGGAGCGCCCGTACGAGGTCCACGACGGTTCGCCGGAAGCTCGTCACGAGGAACCCGTCGTGCTCGACGGTCTCCTCGTCGGCGACCGGCTCGTGGTGCCACGTGACGCCGTTCTTGCTGCGGACCCCGGAGCGCTCCGGCGCGACGAGATGGACGGCGCCGTGGTGCGGGCCGACGATCGGCAGGCCCCAGACGACGCCGGCCGACACATTGCAGAGCACCGCATCGACTCGCCGCGTCTCGAGCACGGCGCTCACCCTCATCAGGTATCGCTCGTCGTGTCCCGCCGACCGCCACGTCTCCGAGTTCACGAAGACACCGCGGCGCAGGCGCGTGAGCTCGCCCGAACTGGCTCGCGGGGCGCGTCCTTCGAGCGCGAGCGCCCGCGTCGTGACGAGCTCTGCCCGGCGCCGGTCCGTTGAATCCACGCCGCAACGCTGGCACGAATCGCCACCTCCGCCCGCGACTGAACGCGCTCCGTGCACCGTCTGGCCGAAGCATCCGGTGTGGAGGACCAGTGACGACGAGAACGTGCGCGGCGAGCGTTGCCGGGCCCACCGAAGGTTGCCGATCTCGCCGCCACGCTCGGTCGGAACGGTCACATCCGCGTGGCCGCCGCGCGGCGCGTCGCGGCGCGTGGCCGCCGCGCGGCGCGCGCTGCGCGCCCGGCGCGCGCTACTGCTCGCGCGCGGCCCACCAGGCGAGCAGGCGCTCGCGCGCGGCCTCCTCGCCGATCGGACCCTCGTCGAGCCGCACGTCGAGCAGGTACTTGTACGCCTCGCCGACCACCGGGCCCGGCCGGATGCCGAGCGCGGCCATGATCTGCTGGCCGTCGAGTTCGGGCCGTACCGAGGCAAGCTCCTCCTCCTCGGCGAGCCGGGCGATGCGCTCCTCGAGGTCGTCGTACGCGAATGCGAGCTGGTCGGCCTTGCGGCGATTGCGGGTCGTCACATCGGCCCGCGACAGGATGTGCAGGCGCTCGAGCTGCTCGTCCGACCCCGCGTCGCGCACGTAGCGGCGCACGGCCGAGTCCGACCACGAGGCATCCGCGTAGCCGAAGAATCGCAGGTGCAGCTCGACGAGCCGCCCGACCGCCGCAACGGTGTCGTTGTCGAACCGCAGCGCCCGCAGGCGCTTCTTCGCGAGCTTCGAGCCGACGACGTCGTGGTGGTGGAAGCTCACCGCCCCGCCCGACTCGTACCGGCGGGTGGCGGGCTTGCCGATGTCGTGCAGCAGCGCGGCGAGGCGGACGACGAGGTCGGGCGATTCGAGCACGCCGCGCGAGATCTCGTAGTCGATGGCCTGCTCGAGCACGGTGAGGCTGTGCTCGTAGACGTCCTTGTGGCGGTGGTGCTCGTCGCGTTCGAGGCGCAGCGCCGGCACCTCTGGCAGCACGCGATCGGCGAGCCCGGTGTCGACGAGCAGGCGGATGCCTCGGGCCGGCGACCTCGTCGACAGCAGTTTCGACAGCTCGTCGCGAACGCGCTCGGCCGAGATGCGGTCGATCTCGGGTGCGAGCGCCGACATCGCCGAGAGCGTGCCCTCCTCGACGTCGAAGCCGAGCTGGGCGGCGAACCGTGCGGCGCGCATCATGCGGAGCGGGTCGTCGCCGAACGACTGCTCGGGCGCGGAGGGCGTGCGCAGCACCCCGGCGAGGAGGTCTTCGATGCCGCCCGACGGGTCGACGAGCTCGAGCCGGGGCAGGCGCAGCGCGAGCGAGTTGACGGTGAAGTCGCGGCGGGTGAGGTCGCCCTCGAGCGAGTCGCCGAAGACGACCTCGGGCTTGCGCGACTCGCCGTCGTACGAGTCGGCCCGGTACGTCGTGATCTCGACGGTCTCGCCGGCGATCTTCGCGCCGATCGTGCCGAACTGGCGGCCGATGTCCCAGTGAGCCTCGGCGATCGGCTTGACGATCGCGAGGATCTCGTCGGGCGTCGCATCCGTCGTGAAGTCGAGGTCGTTCGTGGACCGCCCGAGGAAGGCGTCGCGCACTGGCCCGCCGACGAGCGCGAGTTCCCGTCCGGCGCGCTCGAAGGCGGCCGCGAGCGGTGCGACGGTCGGCGAGGCCGCCGACTCGGCCAAACGGTCGAGGGCTGTCGCGACACTCTGCATGCCCCCTATGTTAAGCGGGCGTCGTGCGCCGCCGTTCCGAGCGGATGCCCCGCCCCCGACCCGTAGAATCGCCTGCATGGCAGCCGACTCGACCCCTGCGCGCGCGCGCGGCGATCGGCTCACCCACCGTCGGGGCGTCGTGCTCGGCGTCGCCGCCGCCTCGGTGATCGCGGTGATCGCCGCCCCCCTCGGCGCGCTCGCCCTCTCCGGCGGAGCCTCGTCGGCCGGGATCGGCGACGCCGCCTCAGCGCAGGCACGTGCGCAGGCCGAAGCCGTTGCGTCCGCCGAGGCGGAGGGCGTCAGGCTGCACCTCGCGCCCGCGACGTCGACGACGATCGACCCCCGCAGTCCGCTCACCGTGCAGGTCGAGCTCGACAACGCCACCGCCGAGCAGCTCGCCGCCGGCACGCTGCGGCTGACCCGGGCCGAGGAGCCGATCGACGACGCCGACGAACTCGACGCCTGGTTCGGGGTCGGCGACGGCACGCCGCCGTCCGCCGTCGAGCTCGGCACGGCCGAGTCCCGCGCGACGAGTGCCGGCGGATCGACCACGGTCACGTTCACGGTCCCGTCGAGCGCGCTCGGTGACCCCACGGCGCCCGTCATCGGGCTCGGCGCGGAGCTCGTCGTCGACGGCACGGTCGTCGCGACCGGCGCCGACGCGTTCGCGACGCCCACGGGCACCGCCGGCGCGAAGACCACGGTCGCGTTCGCGTATCCGCTCACCATCCCCGAGCAGACGACGGGCATGATCGACGCCGCGACCCTCGAGGAGTGGACGGCGCCGCTCGGCCTCCTCAGCCGGCAGCTCGACGCCGTCGCCGACCGGCCCGTCGCCATCGGCATCGACCCGCGCATCATCGCGTCGATCCGTGCGCTCGGCAGCGCCGCTCCCGAGTCGGCGACCGCGTGGCTCGCACGGCTGGGCACGGTCACGAACGAGATCTTCCCCCTGGCCTACGCCGACGCGGATGTCGCGCTGCAGGCGCAGCTCGGACTGACCACGATGCTCGCGCCCACGAGTTTCAGCGACGTGCTCGACCCGTCGTCGTTCACGACGCCGATCGAACCCGAGCCCGGCACGGATGAAGGCGAACAGGCGCCGATCGACGAACCGACGCCCACGGCCGACGCGACCGTGCCGGCCACCCTCCCCGCGACGACGACGCCCACCGACGGCCCTGCCGACACCCCGACGCCGACGCCGACCGAGACGCCGGCGGTGCCCGGCGAGGTGCCATCGACCGAGGCGCTGCTCGAGTGGCCGTACACCCGCACCGATCTCGCCTGGCCGGCCGACGACACCGTCGCCACCGGCGACCTCGGCCGACTCGACGCCGCCGGTCTCACGACGACGATCCTCGCTCCCGGCAACGTCGCGCCCACCGACTCGGCCGTCTCCGCGACGGCCTCGATCGACGGCTCGACGGCACTCGTCGCCGACGCGAGGATCACCGCGCCGTTGCGCGAGGCATCCGCTGCCGGAAGTGACACGGCGTGGCGCTCGGCGACGGGGCAGCTGCTCGCCGAGTTCGCCGTCGCGCCGGCCGCGGGCGGGCCGGCCCTGCTCGCGACCTTCGACCGCGATGCGGGCGAGCACTCCGTGCGGGTGGCCGCGACGCTCGGGCAGCTGACGAACGACGCGTCGGTGCAGCCGACCGGCCTCGCCGGAGCGATCGGGGCTCCGCCGGTGGCGCGCACGCTGGTCGACGAACCGGAGGACCCGCAGCGCACGACGACCGCTCAGCGCATGCTCGACCTCGAGGCCGAGGTGGGCCAGTTCTCGACCGTGCTCGACGATCCGCGCCTCCTCACCGGCCCGGTGCGCCGCGACCTGCTCGCGCTGTTCGACGTCGCCTGGCTCGCCGACCCCGCTGCCTGGGACGCGGCGGCCGCCCAGTGGCTGGCCGACCGCCGAGCGACGCTCGCGGGCGTCTCGGTCGTGCCGTCGTCGAGCGTCAACATCTTCGCCCGCGAGTCGCCGTTGCCGATCACCGTGCTCAACGCGCTGCCGTACCCGGTGACGGTCGTCGTGTCGGCCGACCCGTCGAACGGTCGCCTGGTGGTCGAGGACAGCGTCACCGAGACGATCCCCGCCGAGTCGCGCAGCACGGTGCAGGTCCCGATCGCCGCCGGCGTCGGCCGCGGCGAGGTCACCATCGCGATCTCGCTGGCCTCCCCGACCGGGGTCGCCATCGGCCGTACCGTCTACATCAGCGGCAACGTCCAGGCCGACTGGGAGGGCCTCGGCGCCGTCATCCTGGCCACCGCCGTCGTGCTCTTCTTCGGGTTCGGCATCTGGCGCAACATCCGCCGCCGGCGCAAGCAGCGCGCGGCCGAGGCGAGCAGTGCGATTGCGGAGAGCGGGGTAGCGAAGTCGGCGGAGGCCGGCGGTGCCGCCGACGCGGCGGAGATTGCGGATGCCGCGGCTGCGGTCGAAGCCGGCGACGATGCCGGAGAACGCGAAACCGCCCGAGCCGGTGTCGACACCGCAGAGCGCGCCGACGAGACCCAGGACGACGAGGACCCGAAGCGTGACTGACGACCATATCGGCAAGGCGAGCCTGTTCCTGGCCTCGGGAACGCTCGTCTCCCGCATCCTCGGGTTCGTCAAGGCGATCGTGCTCGCGGGCACCATCGGTGTCGTCAGCTCCGTCAGCGGTGATGCGTTCGCCGTGGCGAACGGGCTGCCGAACACCGTCTACGTCATCGTCGCGGGCGGCGTCCTGAGCGCCGTGCTCGTTCCGCAGATCGTCCGTGCTTCGGCACACGCCGACGGCGGCAGCGGCTACATCAACAAGCTGCTGACCCTCGCGATGGTGATCCTGCTCGGTGCGACGGTCGTCGCCACGGCACTGGCCCCGCTGCTCACCACGCTCTACGCCGGCACGAACAAGACGATGCTGCCGCTTGCCATCGCCTTCGCGTGGTGGTGCATGCCGCAGATCTTCTTCTACGGCCTCTACACGCTGCTCGGCGAGGTGCTCAACGCCCGCCGCAGCTTCGGCCCGTTCACCTGGGTACCGGTGCTCAACAACGTGGTGGCCATCGCCGGCCTCCTCGTCTTCGGCCTGATCTACGGCTTCGACCCCGACGGCCAGCGCGAGGTCGCGGACTGGACGAGCGGCATGGTCGCGCTGCTCGCCGGCTCTGCGACGCTCGGCATCGCCGTGCAGGCGCTCGTGCTGTTCTGGTTCTGGCGTCGCGTGGGCCTCCGCTTCCGGCCCGACTTCGCCTGGCGGGGCGCTGGCCTGCGCGCGGCCGGCAAGCTCGCCGGCTGGACCTTCGGCATGCTGCTGCTCACGACCTTCGCCGGCATCGTGCAGTCGCGCGTGTTGTCCATCGCGTCCGGCTACGGCGCATCGGTCGCAGCAGTCGACACCGCCTGGCTCGTCTTCATGCTGCCGCACTCGGTCATCACGGTCTCGATCGCGACCGCCTACTTCACGCGCATGAGCGAGCACGCCGCCCGCGACGATCTCGGTGAGGTCCGCTCCGATCTCTCCAGTGCGATTCGCGGCGTCCTCGTCATCCTCATGCTCGCGGCAGCAGGACTCATGGTCGTCGCGTACCCGTTCGGCGCGGTGTTCCAGACCGGACTGGCCGCGGCATCCGCGATCGGCAACATCCTCATCGCCTTCGCCCTCGGACTCGTGCCGTTCAGCCTGCTGTTCGTCGTGCAGCGCACGTTCTACGCGCTCAACGACACCCGCACGCCCTTCTTCTTCACGCTCTTCCAAGTGGTCGTGTTCACGATCGCCGCGTTCACCTGCCTCATCCTGCCGCTCCCCTGGATCGGCGTCGGCGTCGCGCTCGCGACCACCGTCGCCGTCATCGCGCAGTTCATCCTCGCGACACTGCTGCTGCGTCGTCGGCTGACCACCCTCGACGGTCGACGGATCGGGGTGGCGATCGTCCGCTCGCTCATCGCGCTCGTCCTCCCGGTCGCCGCGGGCCTCCTGCTGCTCGTCGTGCTCGGCGGAACCAGCCAAGGCGGTTTCGCCGTGTCCGGCAGGTTCGGCGCCATCGTCTCGATGGTCGTCATCGGTGCCGTGATGTCGGCGCTGTACTTCGGCGGCCTCTGGCTGCTGCGCTCGCCCGAGTTCCGCGGCTTCGCCGAACCGGCACTCGCCCGACTCCGTCGACGCTGACGTCCGGGATCGCGCGTCGGCCGCGGCATCCGTCACACGGGCGTCGCGTTCGGGCCGCCGGAATACGCGACGCCTAGACTGTGTTGACCATGGCGTGACATCCGGATGCCTCGGATGCCACTTGCACGAGAGGGAGCACCCGTTGCGCGACATCATCATCATCGGTTCGGGCCCGGCCGGGTTCACCGCCGCGATCTATGCGGCCCGCGCGCAGCTGAAACCCCTGCTCATCGCGAGTTCCGTCGAGATCGGCGGCGAGCTCATGAACACCACCGAGGTCGAGAACTACCCCGGCTTCCCCGAGGGCATCATGGGCCCCGACCTCATGACGGCGTTCCAGCAGCAGGCCGAGCGCTTCGGCACCGAGGTCGTGTACGACGACGTGGTCGAGCTCGAGCTCGAGGGTCCCGTCAAGCGCGTCAAGCTCGGCAACGGCGGAGTCGAAGAGGCGCGCACGATCATCTACGCCACGGGCTCGGCCTATCGCAAGCTCGGCCTGCCCGAGGAAGACGTGCTCTCCGGCCACGGCCTGTCGTGGTGCGCGACCTGCGACGGCTTCTTCTTCCGCCAGAAGACGATCGCGGTCGTCGGCGGCGGCGACTCGGCGATGGAGGAGGCGACGTTCCTCACCCGCTTCGCCGACAAGGTCTACGTGATCCACCGCCGCGACTCGCTCAAGGCGTCGAAGATCATGCAGCAGCGGGCCTTCGACAACGAGAAGATCGAGTTCATCTGGAATGCCGAGGTCGCCCGCCTGCTCGGTGAAACCGCCGTGACCGGTGTCACGCTGCGCGACACCGAGACCGGCGCGGAGCGCGACCTGCCGCTCGACGGCCTGTTCGTCGCGATCGGCAACGACCCCCGCACGCACCTCGTGCACGGCAAGCTCGACCTGACGCCCGAAGGCACGGTCGCGGTCGCCGGCCGCAGCTCCAAGACGAGCATCGAGGGCGTGTTCGCCGCCGGCGACGTCATCGACCCGCACTACCGCCAGGCGATCACCGCCGCCGGTTCGGGCGCGGCCGCCGCGCTCGACGCCGAGCACTACCTCGCCTCGATCGGCAACGAGAACGCGGCCGAGGCCGTGCTCGAGAGCGAGTTCGCCGTCGTCGACTGACACTCGGCATCCCATCGACACCGGATCAGCCGGTATCACGACGTTTCAACCAAGGAGAACGCAATGAGCGCACGCGCTGTGACCGAGGCCACCTTCGAGCAGGAGGTGCTCAAGAACGACAAGCCCGTGATCGTCGACTTCTGGGCCGAGTGGTGCGGCCCGTGCCGCGCGGTCAGCCCGATCCTCGACCAGATCGCGACCGAGCACGCCGACAAGATCGACATCGTCAAGCTCAACGTCGACGAGCACCCGAGCCTCGCCATGAAGTACCAGATCACCGCGATCCCCGCGTTCAAGGTGTTCCAGGGCGGCGAGGTCGTCAAGAGCTTCGTCGGCGCCAAGCCCAAGCCGGCCCTCGAGGCCGACCTCGCCGCCTACATCTCGTAGTCGGCGGTCGCATCGTACGAAGGACCCGTCCGGCACCAGCCGGGCGGGTCCTTCGTCGTAGCGGGATGCCTCGTGCCGCGTGCTCCGCGCTCGGACACGGGCTCCCGTAACCCGTCGATCCGCCGGTTCTCCGGCAACTAGCATGGAACTCCTGAGCAGAACGGATAGCGCAGTGACCTCTGACGGCGTCCCCCAGCGGACCGGCAACAATCTCGACCCCTGGTACGCGAATTACGCCGAGCGAGCCGCCGGGTTCGCCGCCTCAGAAGTCCGGGCCCTCTTCGCCGTCGCCTCGCGCCCCGAGGTCGTCTCGCTCGCCGGCGGCATGCCGTTCGTCTCGGCGCTGCCGCAGGACCTGATCACGTCGTCGATGGACAAGGTCATGCGCGAGCAGGGCCCCGTCGCCCTCCAGTACGGCGGGGGAGCGGGCGTCCCGGTGCTCCGCGAGCAGATCCTCGAGGTGATGGCGATCGAGGGCATCGACGGCACGGTCGACAACGTCGTGACGTCGACCGGGTCGCAGCAGGCGCTCGACTTCGTCGCGAAGCTGTTCCTCGATCCTGGCGACGTCGTGCTCGCCGAGGCGCCGTCGTACGTCGGCGCGATGGGGGTGTTCCGCTCCTACCAGGCGTCGGTGGTGCACGTCGCGATGGACGAGAACGGGCTCATCCCCGAGGCGCTGCGCCAGACCATCGCGCACCTGCGCGGGCAGGGTCGGCGCATCAAGTTCCTGTACACGATCCCGAACTTCCACAACCCGGCCGGGGTGACGCTGTCGGCCGAGCGCCGGCCCGAGATCCTCGAGATCTGCCGGGCGAACGAGATCCTGGTGCTCGAGGACAACCCCTACGGGCTGCTGCACTTCGACGAGCCGGCACCGAACGCGCTCCGTTCGCTCGACCCCGAGGGGGTCATCTACCTGGGTTCGTTCTCGAAGACGCTCGCGCCCGGGTTCCGTGTCGGCTGGGCACTCGCGCCGCACGCGATCCGCGAGAAGCTCATCCTCGCGGCCGAGTCGGCCGTGCTGTCACCGTCGTCGTTCAGCCAGCTCGTCGTCTCGGAGTACCTCGCCACCGCCGACTGGCGGGGCCAGATCGACACCTTCCGCGGCGTGTACCGCGAACGCAAGGACGCGATGATCGAGGCGCTCGGGGAGTACCTGCCGCAGTTGTCGTGGACGAACCCGAACGGCGGGTTCTACGTGTGGGTCACGATGCCCGATGTCCTCGACTCGAAGCAGATGCTGCCGCGCGCGGTCAAGGAACTCGTCGCGTATACACCCGGAACGGCATTCTTCGCCGACGGCCGCGGTCGTCACGCCATGCGCCTGTCGTTCTGCTACCCGACGCCCGAGGCCATCCGCCTCGGCGTCCGCCGCCTCGCGACGGTCGTCAACGGCGAACTCGACCTGCTCGACACCTTCGCTGGAACGGGCACGCTGCAGCTGCCGCTGACCCCAGGCGTCGAACAGGCGCCCCCATCCGACCTCAAGTAGCCCGCGAACCAAACCGTCACGTCGATTCGAGCACTGGAGAAACCCCTGATCATGAGCGAATCTGCTGGTCTTCTCGTCGTCGTCCTCGCCGGCGGCATCTCGCATGAGCGCGACGTCTCACTTCGTTCCGGGCGACGCGTCGCCGATGCGCTCACGGCGGCCGGGCACCGCGTGGTCCTGCGCGATCCCGATGCCGGGCTCCTGCCGTACCTCGCGGCCGAGCGTCCCGATGTCGTATTCCCCGCGCTGCATGGATCGAGCGGAGAGGACGGCTCGCTGCTCGACCTGCTCGCCGCGCTCGACCTCGCGACCGTGGGCTCGACCGGTGCAGCCGCCCGGCGCGCCTGGTCGAAGCCGGTCGCGAGCTCACTGGTCGCGGGCGCCGACGTCGCGGTCCCCGAGTCGATCGTGCTCTCGCACGAGGCCTTCCGCGAACTCGGTGCGGCGAGCGTGCTGCGGGTCGTGCGCGAAAGGCTCGACGGCGACCTGGTCGTGAAGCCCGGCTCCGGCGGATCGGCGCAGGGCGTCTCGATCGTCGACCACCCCGACGCGCTCGCTCGCGCGATGGTCGAAGCCTTCACGTACGACGACATCGCCGTCGTCGAGCGCCGCATCGTCGGCACCGAGATCGCGATCACGGTCGTCGACACCGGCGACGGGCCGGCGACGCTGCCCGCGGTCGAGATCGAACCGACGGCCGGGGTGTACGGATTCGACGCGCGGTACAACGCGGGGGAGACCACGTTCTACGCACCGTCGCGACTCGGCGACGACGCACTCGCGAACGCGACGGCGGCCGCGATCACCGCACACTCGACCCTCGGACTCCGCGACCTCTCGCGCGTCGACTTCATCGTGGATGCCGCGGGCACACCCTGGTTCCTCGAGGCGAACGTGCTTCCGGGGCTGACCGAGACCTCCCTCGTTCCACTCGCGATCGAGGCATCGGGATCGACGGCCTCGACGTTGTACAGCGAACTCGTGCGGGCGGCGCACACGCGTCAGGCGGCTCGGCGAGCGTGACGAACGAGGGCCCGTTCCACTGGAACGAGCCCTCGAAATCGACGGTTTTCAGTTCGTCAGGAGCCATTCTCCCGACGAGTCGTGATCACACGCCGTCGAGTTCCTCGCCCAGCTCCGTGAGAATTCGACGAAGGTCCTGAACGGTCGCGAAATCGATGCTGATCTGGCCTTTTCTGGCGCCCAAAGCGATCTTGACCCGCGTGTTGAGCCGATCGCCGAGTCGGGTCGCCAGATCGTCCAGGAAGTCCTGTCGCTTGCCGGCGGATGGCTTCACTCGCGCGGCCGCCTTCGGCTCCTGCGAGGCGATCGACTCGGCGGCGCGCACCGAGAGCTCCTCGTTCACGATCTTGTCGGCGAAGCGCTGCATCTCGGCGGCGTCACCGACCGAGAGGATCGCGCGAGCGTGCCCGGCGGTGAGCACGCCGGCTGCCACGCGGAGCTGCACGGGCTCGGGGAGCTTCAGCAGGCGAAGCGTGTTCGAGATCTGGGGACGCGAACGCCCGATGCGGTTCGCCAGTTCCTCCTGCGTGATGCCGAAGTCGGCCAGCAGCTGCTGGTAGGCCGACGCCTCTTCGAGCGGGTTGAGCTGCGATCGATGCAGGTTCTCGAGCAGCGCATCGCGCAACATGTCCTCGTTGGCGGTGTCCTTGACGACCGCCGGGATGGTGTCGAGGCCGGCGGCCTTCGTCGCACGGAGCCGACGCTCGCCCATGACGAGCTCGTACTTGCCGGGCTGGTCGGGGTGCGGGCGCACGACGATCGGCTGCAGCACGCCGAACTCTCGTACGCTGTGCACGAGCTCGGCCAGATCGTCGGGGTCGAAGACACTCCGCGGCTGCACGGCATTCGGCACGATGTCGTTCGGGTCGAGGCGCGCAAGCCGCGCACCGGGAACGGTGACCAGCTCTTCGGCGGACGCCGCTTGCTCCACCGCAGCCACCGCCGTGGCCGGCGTCGAGTCGGCGTCGGGGAAGAACACATCGACCGGGCGATTCGCCCTCGTGCTCTCATCGACTGTCGGAATGAGCGCGCCGATGCCCCGCCCGAGTCCGGTTCGCTTGCTTGCCATCAGTTCGACTCCTCGGTCTTCGCAGCGCCACGTCGGGCGATCTCGGCTGCCGCCTCACGGTACGAGAGCGACCCGCTCGACGCGAAGTCGTAGCTGATCACGCTCTGGCCGTAGCTCGGTGCCTCCGACACACGAACCGATCGGGGAATGATCGTCTCGAGCGTCTGGGTGGGGAAGTGGTCGCGAACCTCCTGTGCCACCTGCTGTGCCAGGTTGGTGCGGGAGTCGTACATCGTGAGCAGGATCGTCGAGAGTCGCAGCTCGGGATTGAGGTGCTTCTCGATGAGCTCGATGTTGCTGAGCAGCTGCGAGAGCCCCTCGAGTGCGTAGTACTCGCACTGGATCGGGATGAGCACCTCACGAGCTGCCACGAACGCGTTGATCGTCAGGAGTCCGAGCGACGGCGGGCAGTCGATGAAGACGTAATGGTACGGCTCGTCCATCGAGGCGAGGTGGGCGTCGAGCGCACGGCGGAGTCGCTGTTCGCGGGCGACGAGCGAGACGAGCTCGATCTCGGCGCCGGCCAGGTGGATGGTCGCCGGCACGCAGTCGAGGTCGTCGTGCTCGGTCGACGGCTGGATGACCTCGGCGAGGGGAAGGTCGGAGACCAGCACCTCGTACACGCTCTTCTTCTCCGAGCGGTGGTCGACGCCGAGGGCCGTCGACGCGTTGCCCTGCGGGTCGAGGTCGATGACGAGCACTCGGGCTCCCGAACGCGCAAGCGCGGCCGCGAGATTCACCGCGGTCGTCGTCTTGCCGACGCCGCCCTTCTGATTCGAGATGGTGAGCACGCGAGTCTGCGCCGGACGGGGGAGCACAGCCTCCTCGAGCGCGATGCGCCGACGGGTCTCGTCGGCAAGTTCGTAGGCCAGGGGAGTTCCTCCGTGATCGATCGATGTTTCACGTGAAACATCGGTGGTGGCATTGGGCTGCGTTGCAGCAGGCGCTGCTTGCGCCTGAGCGGATGACTCGGTGGGCGCCGCGTCCTCGGCGGGAGTGGTCGGCTCGGCGGGAGCGCTGGTCTCAGCGAGCGCCACGTCAGGCGCGACCGCCACGGCCGGCACCTCTTCCTCGGGCGCGGGCTCCTCGAGCGCGGTCGCCGCTGCGACCTGCGACATCGGTGCCGCCGTGAGTTCGACCTCGGCGAGCGGCTGCTCACCGATTCGTGCAGTTCCGTCGCTCGCGGGAGCACGCTCGATGTCGTCGGTGCCCGCCTCGGCGACCGGCGATGGCGCACTTGCAGCGGCCGAACGCTCGTCGGGCTTCTCTTCCCGTACCGCGACAGGCTCGGCGTTGGGGTCAGCGTGCAGCGCCGTTGCGGTGTCGACCGCGGCGTCTCCGACGATTTCGCGGATGAGGTCCTCGAGCAGGCGGTCGGGCCCGTGATCGGCATCGAGAGGGTGCCCGCTCGAGCCGTCCGTCCGCTCGCCCTCGTCGGTCAGCGCGGCCGCGGTCGCGGCATCCCAATCGATCGCCGCTGACGGCCGCGGATCCGCTGGGTACGCATCGACACGCGATTCGGGAGCCGCCGGAACGGCCTGGTGCGGACCTGCACTGATTGGCGGCTCGGTCACCGACGCTGCGAGTCGTTCGATGCCGGACGTCTGCTGTTCGGGCGGCAGGTCAGCCGGGGGAGTCGAGCTGTTCGAACCGTTGCCCTCAGGGATCGGGTCGACAGGCGGTTCATTCTGGTGGGAACGTCGACGATGGAACCATCCTCGTCCTCCACCAGGTGTCATGCCGTCGTCTCCCAACCGCCGCCGATCGGCCGCAAGTGGATGTCGCGACCCGAGAGTCAAGCTTAACCGTCCCGACCGACCAGCGCCCGCGAAACCGCGGTTCGAGAGAAGACTGCGCTCACCGGTGCTGCCGTTTCACGTGAAACAGCGCGGCGGGTGCACTGGGTGCTCAATGTTTCACGTGAAACGCCACCAGATCGTCCCTCAGCTGCCGACGCTCGGAGTCCTCGATCCGGGGCAGGTCGCGTGGCCCGCTCACCCGAGTCACCCGCCGCCGGCGGCTTTGAGCGGAGCGGTGTCGAGGGCTCACCAAGACGAGTGGCAAGTGCGGCGATCGTCATCCCGCCTGGCCGGGCGGCATCGACGTCGGCGTGCCCGTGAGTCGCCGCGTGCCAACACGATGTCGCGAACCGGATCAGGCTCGGCTCTTCGCGTGAGGCGCTCGACCATTGGCTCACGCGGCGCCGGTTCGCCGGGCGGGCAGTCCGCCCCGAGGAGTGCTGTCCTCCCGCGACCTCCGTCCTGGTGAGCGCGGAGGCGAGTTCGCCGATCTCCCGGAACCAGGCCGAGCGAGCTCGCCGTTCAGTGATCGGGGGAATGACCACCACTGCCACGAGCGAGCGTGATGGCTCGGGTCGCCGAGTTGAGCTCTTCGGAGCGGAGACGATGTCCAGACTCGATCATCGTGCAGTCGCCGCGTGGTCAGGTTCGTCGGCAGGAGGTCATGACGGGATCGCGGTCACACGGATCGACCCTGCCGTGCGAGTCGGAACCACGGGGAGTCCGAACCCTCGCCGCAGACTGGAGCTCAGTTCGGCGCCCGGCCATCGCGCCGCTGCGCATGCGCGTGGGGGAGTGGCACTCGCATGTCAGGCGCCTGATGTTTCACGTGAAACGTCGCGAGTACCGTCCCGAGTTCCCGAAGCTCCCCGGCTGTCATGGCATCACGCCGATCGATGCCGGAGCACGCGAGCTCTCCACGCTCGCACCCGTCGATGTGGCGACGCCGGCCGAATCCGTGACTGCGTGCACCTCACCGGCCACGGCGCATTCGCCGTTTCACGTGAAACGAACTCCAACTGCTCACCATCAGCCACTCGCAACGGAGACAATACCTGGCGGAGTCGGGAGACTGTGTGCGCTCGGCGACGAACGCATTCGATCCTCGGTCACAGACTCCGCCAACCGACTGACACGAACGGCTCGCTGATCGATCCGAGGGGCGGTGGACGTGAACGGGGTCGCACAAATTGCCGCTGGAATCGAGATGTCGACCGACGAGCCCGGCCTCAATCGGCCCACAGGCGCTGCCGAGCACTCCCAGCGGCCAGCCCTTCGCGTCAGGTTCAGCAGTGCGCTCTGCCCTGCAGGGTTGAATGCCACGTGATGGCTCTCGAAGGCTGAGGCCACCCGCCGGCCATGGGGGAGCGGCCGATCAGCTCGGGATGCGCCAGACCCCAACCGCGGGGCACTCGCCCAAGGTGCCCGCCGTCGCTCTCACGAGGCGGTCAGACCGGCCGCACCCGAAGCTGACCCGCCTCACGGCGGCCCGGTCGAGCCACGAGCCGTTCCGACCATGTGAGCCATTTCAGCCGCAGAGCCTCCCAACTCGGGCCGCCGCTTTGGGCCGAACGGCCCGAGGGTCCGACATCCAAGGTGACGGCGCGGCCGCAACGCGCCCAGCAGAGCGAGCGGCATCCGGCGACCTCCCCACACGAGTTGCGACGTCCGCTCTCGGTACGAAGCCCTGACCGGCCGCATCCTGAACGAACGGCAACCACGATCGGCGCACTCGATCTGCCTCACTGTGCAGATCACCGTGCATCCACGACGCGCTCGGCGATCCAATCAGGCACGACCGACGGTGCAGCGAAGGATCGGGGGGCGCATCGAAGGAGTCAACCCAACGACCGTGCCGAGTCGCTCTCCGAACGGGTCGCACCGGGGAAGAGCCACATCGCTCCCATCACGCACCCGGACTCCCCAGCTCTCCCACGCGCCCGTCGCCCGTCCAGAGATGGACTCGATCGCCTTGGAACCCGGTGTCGCGCGACACTCAAGATTCGCCCCACACACCCCCCAATTCACCGACCCGCTCCAACGAAACGGAGGCCGGCTGGAGGAACTCCCGGGGCAGACACGCGTGGCCTTTGGGCCGCCAGTTCAGCCAAGCACCGTGCCACGTCCCCCTGACGTCTCGACCTCCCTGATGTGCCTCATCGCGGCTGCGCCCACCCGGATGCCGTCCGCGCGACCGAGCGATGGTCGCGTCGACGCCACCGTTTGACGTGAAGCACATGTGCGACCCATCAGGACGACCAACCCGTTCTGCTCACGCCGGCGACGCAGCATCCACCGGCCGGCCACCATCAGGTTCATGAAGTACCCGTGCCGTGGGACTCGTCGCGAACGTTCGCCCCGGGCGCTCGGCGCGACGACTCCGGCGGCATTGGTCCGTGCTGGAGCGGGCATCCAAGCCCCACTGCTGTGCTGGTCGACCCAGCACTGCGCCAACAGGGCTGGCGCATCCTCGCGTTCGACCGAGATCGCGCAATACGAGCGCTGCTGCACGGGTTCGTGGCCGCGGCGGTGACCGAGCTGTTCGATCGGGTGCGGGAACGCGTCGACTTCAGGTCGCGAAGCCCATCGGCCCGCACACCCCTCCCGAACGCACGCGTGATCGCGCGCGGCGTCCTCGGCGCCTGGCTCACGCTGCCACTCGCAAGGCCCGTGATCATCGACACCTTGAACGGACGACCGAAGATCGTCTCGCCGCCGGTGGCACAGACGACTCCTCCTGGCCGCGGGGGAGCGCAGTGTGGCGACGGGTGCAGGCACGCTGACGATGGGCGGCGGCAGGCACAGTCCCGTCCGGCACGGGCGTGGCACGCGTCACCGCTCAGACACGGGAAGGTGATCGATATGGTCCCGCGCACGCGAAGCGCACGCGAAGCGGACGCGAACGTACATGCCCGCGACTGCTCACGACACGACACCGAAGGACCGCCGCCTGGGGGACTACACGACACCGCGGGAAGCGGCGAGTCTCCAGCCGAGGCCGCGATAGAACCCTGCGCTCGACAGCTCGCCGGCACCTGCCACGCGTTTCACGTGAAACGACAGGGTCCGCAGAGCACGGCGGTGCAGCCGACCGCTCGATTCACCCGATCAGTCGACTACGGCGCGGAACACGCGGGTGACTTCCGAGTCGGGCACGACGCCCTCACCCAGCAGAAGCACCTCGACGTCGCGCAACCGGTACTTGCGAATGACCTTCTCGGCCTTGCCGATCTCGCCGTCGACGCCTGCGCCCTTCATCAGCACGAGCTCGCCGCCGGGCCGAACCAGGGGAGCGGTCACGGGAATCAGCGTGCGCAGTGCGCTCACGGCTCGCGCGGTCACCTGGTCGAGCGACTCGAACAGCTTCGACTCCTCGGCTCGCGCGCGCACGACCGTCACGTTCGAGAGGTCGAGTTCCCTCGCCTGTCGCTCGAGCCACGCCACCCGACGCTCCATCGGCTCGATCAGCACGAATTCGACATCGGGGCGTGTGATCGCGAGCACGATGCCGGGCAGCCCGGCACCGGAGCCGACGTCACCGACGCGGCCGGGTCGCAGCAGCGGCGCCACCAGGGCGCTGTTGACGATGTGCCGGGTCCACAACCGGGGAAGTTCGAGCGGGCCGATCAGGCCGAGCTCTTCACCATGGCGCGCAAGGGCGGCGGTGAACGCACGGCCCTTCTCGAGATGCTCGCCGAACAAGCCTGCGGCGGCTGCGGGTTCGGGTTCGAGTCCGTCGGTCATCGTTTCACGTGAAACGTCGGGCGTCGGCGTCAGCCGACTCGGGTGATGACCGTGTGACGCTCGGAGCCCTCGCCGCGCGACTCCGAGTGGAAACCCTGCTCGGCGACGAGGTCGTGCACGAGCTTGCGCTCGTACGACGACATCGGGGGGAGCGAGGCCTCGGCCGCGCCGCCCTCGATCCGCTCGACCGCGCGCGTCACGAGCGTCGCGAGCTCGTCGCGGCGCGCGTCGCGCGAGCCGCCGATGTCGAGGATCAGACGTGAGAACGAGCCGGTCTTCGTCTGCACCGCCAGGCGAGTGAGCTCCTGGAGTGCGCTCACGGTCTCGGGCTTCGAGAGCAGGCGCAGGTTGGCACCGTCACCGGCGTTCACCGAGACGTACGCACGGCCGTTCCGGGCGTCGATGTCGATGTCGCCGTCGAGATCGGTGATGTCGAGCAGTTCCTCGATGTAGTCGGCCGCGATGTCGCCCTCTTCTTCGAGCTGGGCGGTCGAACGCTCTTCGGCCTCGTGCTGCACGTCGGTCATGGTCTACTTCCCCTGCTTCTTGGCGCGCGACTTGCTCATCGGCTGCTGGCGCTGAGTCTTCTTCTCTTCGACGACGATCGTCGTTCCCTCGTCCTTGTCCTCGACGACGAGCTTGCCCTTCTTGGCAAGGCGGGCCTCGCGCGCCTTCGCCGCCTCGCTGCCGGGAGTCGGCATGTTGCGGATGACGACGAACTGCTGACCCATGGTCCAGAAGTTCGAGACGAGCCAGTAGAACATGACGCCGAGCGGGAACGCGACGCCCGAGAAGGCGAACACGAGGGGGAGGAGGTACAGCAGGATGCGCTGCTGACGGAACATGGGGCTCGCCTTGGTCTCGGGCGACATGTTCTTCGACACGATCTGCAGCTGCGTGATGAACTGCGACGCCGTCATGAGCACGATCATCGCGAGGGCGATGAGCATCGTGTTGATGCTGAACGGCTGGCCCGCGACCATGAGGTTCCACTCGCCGATGAAGGTCGAGTTGAGCGGGGCACCGAGGAACTCGGAGTTGGCGAACGAGTTCGCGAGCTCCTGGGTGAGCAGGCCGACACCGGCCTTGTCGTGCTGCGCGTCGTTGAGCACCGAGAACAGTGCGAAGAAGATCGGCATCTGCAGCAGCAGCGGCAGGCACGACGACAGCGGGTTGGTGCCCGTCTTCTTGTAGAGCTCCATGGTCTCGCGCGACATGGCCTCGCGCGAGAGCTGATCCTTCTTGCCCTTGTACTTGTCCTGGATCTTCTTGAGCTGCGGCGCGACCTCGAGCATGCGGCGCTGGCTCTTGATCTGACGCACGAAGATCGGGATGAGGGCCGCACGCACGACGAGCACGAGGCCGACGATCGACAGCACCCAGGTGACGCCGGCGTTCGGGTCCATCCCGATGAAGTCCCAGAACGAGTGGAAGGCGACGAGGATCAGCTCGACGGCCCACTTGATGGGCCAGAGGATCAGGCCGATGAGTTGGTCCATGGGTGGCGGTCAGTCCTTTCGGGACGGGCTGGGGGAGGAGATCATGGCGGCTGCGGCGGGCTGCACCCGCTGCGCCGAGAATTCGAAGGATGCCTCGTGGCCGGTGTGCGACGCACCGTGCACGTGAGCGGCCGGAGCCGAGGCATCCGCCTTCACGTAGCCCGCGGGGAGCACCCAGCCGAAGCGGGTCACGCGGTACCGGTCGTGGCGAGCCGGGCGCACGTCGTCGATGCCGCCGGGCGACCACGGATTGCAGCGGAGGATGCGCCAGCCGGTGAGCAGCGACCCGATGACGAGACCTCGCTGCTGCACCGAACCGAGGCCGTACGCCGAGCACGACGGGTAGTAGCGGCAGACGTCGCCGTAGAGGGGCGAGATCAGCTTGCGGTAGCCGCGGATGAGGAGCACCCCGAGGTTGCGGGGGATGAGTACGACGAAAAGGGCGAAGTCACGCATGCGACTCGCCCTGTTGCTGTTGCGCCGGCACCGACGTGCGCACGCGGCGCTTCTCGATCGCGCGGATCACGTCGGCCCGGAGCGAGGCCCAGTCGGCCTCGGCCGCCGACGGGAGTGCCCGCACCACGACGTCGGTGCCCGCGAAGCCGTCGCCGAGCACCTCGTGGCACGCCGCCTTCAAGCGGCGGCGGACGAGATTGCGACGCACGGCGCCGCCCACCTTCTTCGAGACGATGAAGCCGAAGCGCGCGTCGGTGCCCGACTCCCGTGAGCGCATGTAGCTCACGGTGTGGGCACCGGCGACCTTCGCACCCCGGCGCACGATGACTCGGTAGTCGTCGGCGCTCGTGATGCGATTGGCTTTGGCGAGCACCGACGAATTACGCGGACAGTTCGGTGCGGCCCTTGGCGCGGCGCGCCGACAGGATGGCACGACCCGCGCGGGTGCGCATGCGAAGGCGGAAGCCGTGCTTCTTGGCACGACGACGGTTGTTCGGCTGGAACGTACGCTTGCTCATTCTTCTTCTCCGGCTGTCGAATCTCCTCGCCGGGAAGTGGCTGCGACAGGTGCTGCAGCGCGGCGGCGGGAAAACTGGGTGCCCGAAAGGGCTGGGGTCAACTGATTAAAACTACGGCCTCGACGGCCCCCGGTCAAACCGACGGGAGCGCACGAGCGCGCAATTCGAACCCCACAGTATCGCTCGAACCTCGATGCATCCTGTGGAACGACACGCCCGCGATGTCGGATCCTCCGATCGGCATTTGTCGGGGACGGCATCCTCGGATAGCGTTTGACACCAGTTATCCCCAGCTTCGTGCGCGGAATCCCGGGCGAGTTCCCGAATCTCCCCACAGGCAGTGGAAAACGCTGTGAACACACGCCTCGCGCCGCTCGCTTCGTCGATGGGGGATCGATGAGCGGCACACGAGAGCACCGAACTTGATTGCGGGGAACGATGACAGAACAGCCCATTTCCGAGACGTGGGCGACGATCCTCGATCGACTGTCTGACGACGACGCGATCACCCCGATGCTCCAGGGTTTCCTGAACCTGGTCGAGCCGAAGGGCATCGCGGCCGGCACGTTCTACCTCGAGGTGCCGAACGACTTCACCGCGAGCATGCTCAACCAGCGGATGCGCGTCTCCCTCCTCTCTGCGATGAGCGCGGTCGAGGCGCCGTCGCCGGTCACCTCCTTCTACGTCGTGGTGAACCCCGAGCTCGAAGAGGTGAGGGCCGCCGCCGAGCAGCAGGCCGGCTACGCGAACGAACCCGACCCCGTCGAGCTGCCGGCGTCGCCGCAGTCGGTGTTCGAGAACACGAGCCCGGTCTCGCCGCGCGACACCCGCCTCAACCCGAAGTACTCGTTCGACAGCTTCGTCATCGGCCAGTCGAACCGCTTCGCGCATGCCGCGGCCGTCGCCGTCGCGGAGGCGCCGGCGAAGGCCTACAACCCCCTCTTCATCTACGGCGACTCCGGCCTCGGCAAGACGCACCTCCTGCACGCCATCGGCCACTACGCGATGAGCCTGTATCCGGGCATCCGCGTGCGGTACGTCTCCTCCGAGGAGTTCACGAACGACTTCATCAACTCGATCGCGAACAACCGCGGCTCCCTCTTCCAGCAGCGCTACCGCAACATCGACATCCTGCTGATCGACGACATCCAGTTCCTGCAGGGCAAGGCGGAGACGCAGGAGGCGTTCTTCCACACCTTCAACACCCTGCACGACCACAACAAGCAGGTCGTGATCACGAGCGACGTGCCGCCCAAGCACCTCACCGGCTTCGAGGACCGCATGCGCAGCCGCTTCGAGTGGGGCCTCATCACCGACGTGCAGGCGCCCGACCTCGAGACGCGCATCGCGATCCTTCGCAAGAAGGCGCAGTCCGAGCGCCTCCAGGTGCCCGACGACATCCTCGAGTACATGGCGTCGAAGGTCTCGTCGAACATCCGCGAGCTCGAGGGCACGCTCATCCGCGTCACCGCCTTCGCGAGCCTCAACCGCACGCCCGTCGACATGCCGCTCGTGCAGACCGTGCTGAAGGACCTCATCACCGACGACAGCGACAACGTGGTCGCGCCGGTCGACATCATCACGGCGACGGCCGACTACTTCAAGCTCACCGTCGACGACCTGTACGGCTCGAGCCGTTCGCAGGCCGTCGCGACCGCCCGGCAGATCGCGATGTACCTCTGCCGCGAGCTCACGAACCTCTCGCTGCCGAAGATCGGCCAGCTCTTCGGCAATCGCGACCACACCACGGTGATGTACGCGAACAAGAAGATCTCGGAGCTCATGAAGGAGCGCCGCTCGATCTACAACCAGGTGACCGAGCTCACCGCGCGCATCAAGCAGACCGCGCGCTACCGCTGAGTCCGTTTCCACCCTTCTGCAGCGCCCCTGCAGACCATCTCCGAACGGTTCCCACAGTTGTGGAGAACCTGTGGATTGTTAACGAGCAACCGCGTCACGACTGTTGACACTGTTCGGTCGGCTGTGCAGAACACCGTTCGGCGTTCTGCGCGCACTCGAGGCATCCGCGCTCGAATCCACACGGTGTGCACAGATGCGATCGGCTGCGATCGGCACCGTTCCGCGGGTCTCCGAACACCATCCACAGTTTCCACAACGGTTAACACCGTTAAGAGAGAGTGGTTAAAGGGGTGATTCCCACAACCTCGAGGTCGAGGTGCGTCGAGCGCCGGGCGACCCGGTCGATGGTGGATGCCGCGCTGCGCCGTTCGATCGGACGGGTGAGCCGGATTCACCGGCATCACGATCGGCTCTGCGGATAGCATGGGAGCCACCAAGCGACATCCACGACGGGAGAACCGTGAAGTTCCAGGTCAATCGCGACGTCTTCAGTGAGGCCGTTTCCTTCGCCGTCAAGCTGCTGCCGCAGCGCACCACGCTGCCGATCCTCTCGGGCGTGCTGATCCAGGCGAACGCCGACGGCCTCGTGCTCTCCTCCTTCGACTACGAGGTGTCCTCCCAGACCGAGATCCAGGCCGACGTCGAAGAGCCGGGCACCGTCCTGGTGTCCGGCCGGCTCCTCGCCGAGATCGCCGGCCGCCTGCCGAACGCGCCCGTCCGCGTCGCCACCGAAGAGAGCCGCATCTCGGTGAGCTGCGGCTCGGCGAGCTTCACGCTCCTGTCGATGCCGGTCGAGGAGTACCCGTCGATCCCCGAGATCGGCGAGCAGTCGGGTCTCGTCCCGGCCGAGGAGTTCGCGGCCGCCGTCGCGCAGGTCGCCGTCGCCGCGTCGCGCGACGACGTCACCCCGGTCATCACGGGGGTGCAGCTCGAGGTGCACGAGAACAGTCTCGGACTCGTCGCGACCGACCGCTACCGGGTCGCCGTGCGCGAGATCGACTGGGACGGCGGCAATGTCGGCGGCGGCGATGGCGACACGGTCACCGCGCTCGTCCCCGCGCGCACCCTGCAGGAGGTCGGCAAGACCTTCGGCCACTCCGGCAACATCTCGGTGGCCATCACGAACCGCGACGACCGCGAGCTCATCGCCTTCAGCGCCGACAAGAAGACCGTCACGTCGCTGCTCATCAAGGGCAACTTCCCGCCCGTGCGCCGACTCTTCCCCGACACGGTCGACAACTACGCCGTCATGAACACGGCCGACCTCATCGAGGCCACTCGCCGCGTCGCCCTCGTGCTCGAGCGCGAGGCCGCGCTGCGATACAGCTTCACGGCCGACGGGCTCACCCTCGAGGCGATCGGTTCGGAGCAGGCCCAGGCCTCCGAGTCGATCGACGCGATCCTCACGGGTGACGACACGGTCGTCTCGCTGAAGCCGCAGTTCCTGCTCGACGGCCTCGGCGCCGTCCACTCCGAGTACGTGCGCATCTCGTTCACGAAGACCGAGAACCCGAACAAGCCGGGCCCCGTGCTCATCACGAGCCAGACCTCGCGCGAGCAGGCCGGCTCCGACAGCTACCGCTACCTGCTGCAGCCGAACCTGCTGCTGCGCTGAGCGCGCGCCACACCTTCAACCGGCCCTTCAACCGGCGCGGATGTCTCGGCGCCGGCGTGTCGGCGGCCGCGGGTAGCGTTGTCGTGGTCGATCGAGAGGAGTGGTGCCCGTGCACGTCGCACGCCTCTCATTGACCGACTACCGCAACTACGCCCGCGCCGAGCTCGAACTCGGCCCCGGTGCGACGGTGCTCGTGGGTCGCAACGGGCAGGGCAAGACCAACCTCGTCGAGGCGATCGGCTATCTCGCGACGCTCGGCTCGCACCGGGTCTCGAGCGACCAGGCCCTGATCCGGGCGGGTGCCGACGCGGCCATCGTGCGAGCTCAGCTCGCGCACGGCGACCGGCGCGTGCTCGTCGAGCTCCAACTCAACCGGCAGGGTGCGAACCGTGCGCAGCTCAACCGCTCGCCGGTGAAGACGCGCGAACTGCCGCGCTACGCGCACAGCGTGCTGTTCGCTCCTGAAGACCTCGCGATCGTGCGCGGTGAGCCGGGGGTCCGTCGTCGCATGCTCGACGAGCTGCTGGTGCAGCGCTCACCTCGCCTCTCCGGGGTCATGGCCGACTACGACCGGGTGCTCAGGCAGCGCAACTCGCTCCTGAAGAGCGCGCGGGCCCGCGGACTGGCGGCCGACAAGCTCACGACCCTCGACATCTGGGACGAACGGCTCGTCGCGCTCGGCACCGAGATCATCGACCAGCGCATCGCACTCGTCGCCGAGTTGGGCGACCCCGTCGCCGCGGCGTACCGGTCGATCGTCGACGCCGACCACCGGCCGGAACTGCGCCCGGTGCTGTCGGTCGACGGGGCCGACGTCGACGGCGACGGGGCGGCCGGTCTCGATCGGGGAGCCGGTGGTGTCGTCGCGGCGGAGCACAGCGACGACGCGCATCGAGACCGGTCGGGCGCCACTCGACCAGCGGGGTCCACCGCTGACCGGTTCGCCGCCGCGCTGCGTGCGCTCCGCGGCAAGGAGCTCGAGCGCGGCGTCACGCTCGTCGGGCCGCACCGCGACGACGTGCTGCTGCTGCTCAACGGACTGCCGGCGAAGGGCTATGCGAGCCATGGCGAATCGTGGTCGTTCGCGCTCGCGATCCGGCTCGCCTCGGCCGAGCTGCTTCGTCGCGACTCGTCGACCGGCGATCCCGTGCTCGTGCTCGACGACGTCTTCGCCGAGCTCGACCGCCTCCGGCGGGAGCGCCTGGCCGAGGCGATCGGCGGATTCGAGCAGGTGCTCGTGACCGCTGCCGTGCTCGAAGACGTGCCGACGCCGCTCACGGCGCGTATCGTGCACATCGAGGCCGGGCGTATCGTCGACGGCGAGGCGACGCTCGGGCAGCAGGGTGAGCGCGGCGGCGAGTCCGACGACGCCTCGGTGTCCGTCGCCGAACACGAGGAGGGGGCCGCCGATGACTGACGTCTCCGAGGCCGCCCGCGTGTACCGGCACTTCCGCGAGATCTTCGGCGGTGAACCGCGTGTGCGACCCGGCCGCGCTCGAGTCCGTACCCGCGACGAGTCCGGCAGCCAGCCGTTCACCCCCGGTCGCGACCCGAAGCCGCTCGCCGCGACTCTCGACGGACTGAGTTCGCAGCTCGGCTGGACGGGCCCGCTCTCGCAGCACGACGTGCTCGCGTCGTGGGCGGAGATCGTCGGCGACGAGACCGCGCGGCACTCCGAGGCGATCGCGATCGAGGGCGGCGTGCTGCAGGTCAAATGCGAGTCGACCGCGTGGGCGACGCAGCTTCGACTGATGCGCACGCAGCTCGTCACCGAGATCGTCTCGAGGTTCCCCGGCGCGGGGGTCGAGACCATCCGCTTTCAAGGACCCGACGCCCCCACCTGGAAAAGGGGTCCCAGATCGGTTCCAGGGCGCGGTCCTCGCGATACCTACGGCTGAAGAGGCGAAAACGGTCGCTCGACCTGAGTTATCCCCTGAGAAGGCCCGTCGGCGGCCGGTCGGGACACTTGGTTTGATAGGATCGAACGTCGCCAGAACGACGGTTTGGAGCCCGATTCACCCATGACAGCGGAACCGACGAAGGCCCAGAGCGCGCCCGAATACGGCGCAGACGCGATCCAGGTTCTCGAGGGCCTCGAAGCGGTACGCAAGCGGCCCGGCATGTACATCGGATCGACCGGGCCCCGAGGGCTCCACCACCTCGTCTACGAGATCGTCGACAACTCCGTCGACGAGGCGCTCGCGGGCTATGCGACCGACATCGACGTGACGATCCTGCCCGACGGCGGTGTCCGCGTCGTCGACAACGGGCGAGGCATCCCCGTCGACGTCCACAAGACCGAGGGCAGGTCGACCGTCGAGGTCGTGCACACCGTGCTGCACGCCGGCGGCAAGTTCGGCGGCGGCGGATACGCCGTCTCCGGCGGACTGCACGGCGTCGGCGCATCGGTCGTGAACGCACTGTCCAGCCGGTTCGAGGTCGAGGTGCGCCGGCAGGGCCACGTGTGGCGCCAGGCGTACGAGATCGGCGTGCCGATGGCCCCGCTCTCGCAAGACGAGGCGAGCGATGCGACCGGCACGACGACCACCTTCTGGGCGAGCCCCGAGATCTTCGAGACCGTCGAGTACGACTACGAGACGCTGCGCACCCGCTTCCAGCAGATGGCGTTCCTCAACAAGGGCCTGCGCATCACGCTGACCGACCTGCGTGCCGGCCACGTGGTCGTCGACCCCGACGACACCGCAGAGGTCGAGGCGGACGCCGCGTCGTCCGGCCCGCGCACCGACACGTTCCTCTATGAACGCGGTCTCAGCGACTACGTCGAGTACCTCAACAAGTCCAAGCGGTCCGAGCTCGTGAACGACGAGATCATCTCGTTCGAGGCCGAGGACACCGAGCGCAACATCGCGCTCGAGGTCGCGATGCAGTGGACGACGGCGTACACCGAGTCGGTGCACACCTACGCGAACACGATCAACACGCACGAGGGCGGCACCCACGAAGAGGGCTTCCGGGCCGCGCTCACGACGCTGATCAACCGCTACGCCCGCGAGAAGAACATCCTCAAGGAGAAGGACGACAACCTCTCCGGCGACGACGTGCGCGAGGGGCTCACCGCGGTGATCTCGGTCAAGCTCGGCGAACCGCAGTTCGAGGGCCAGACGAAGACGAAGCTCGGCAACACCGAGGCCAAGTCGTTCGTGCAGAAGGTGACCGGAGACCAGCTCGGCGACTGGTTCGAGCGCAACCCCACGCAGGCTCGCGACATCATCCGCAAGGCGATCCAGGCGGCGACCGCCCGGCTCGCGGCGCGCAAGGCGCGCGAGGCGACCCGGCGCAAGGGCCTGCTCGAGTCGGGCGGCATGCCCGGCAAGCTGAAGGACTGCTCGTCGAAGGACCCGTCGCTCAGCGAGATCTTCATCGTCGAGGGCGATTCGGCCGGCGGATCGGCCGTGCAGGGGCGCAACCCCGAGACGCAGGCGATCCTGCCGCTGCGCGGCAAGATCCTCAACGTCGAAAAGGCCCGCCTCGACCGAGCGCTCGCGAACAACGAGGTCCAGGCGATGATCACGGCGTTCGGCGCCGGCATCGGCGAGGACTTCAACACCGAGAAGGCCAGGTACCACAAGATCGTGCTCATGGCCGACGCCGATGTCGACGGCCAGCACATCACCACCCTGCTGCTGACGCTGCTCTTCCGCTACATGCGGCCGCTCATCGAGCTCGGCTACGTGTACCTCGCGCAGCCCCCGCTCTACCGGCTGAAGTGGTCGAACGCCGACCACCAGTTCGTCTACTCCGATCGCGAGCGTGACGCCCTGCTCGTCGACGGGCAGGCGAAGGGGTGGCGCATCCCGAAGGACAACGGGATCCAGCGCTACAAGGGTCTCGGCGAGATGAGCTACCAGGAGCTCTGGGAGACCACGATGAACCCCGAGACCCGCACGCTGCTGCAGGTCACCATGGACGACGCGGCCGCCGCCGACGAGATCTTCTCGACCCTGATGGGCGAAGACGTCGAGAGCCGCCGCAACTTCATCCAGAAGAACGCGAAGGACGTGCGTTTCCTTGACATCTGATGTGATCGAACCCGGCGACAACGGCGAGGGCCCCGGCATCCACGGCAGGATCGACCAGGTCGACCTGCAGCTCGAGATGCAGCGCTCGTACCTCGACTACGCGATGAGCGTGATCGTGGGCCGTGCCCTGCCCGACGTGCGCGACGGGCTGAAGCCCGTGCACCGCCGCGTCATCTACGCGATGTACGACGGCGGGTACCGTCCCGACAAGGCGTTCTCGAAGTGCGCCCGCGTCGTGGGCGACGTCATGGGCCAGTTCCACCCCCACGGCGACACCGCGATCTACGACGCGCTCGTGCGCCTCGTGCAGCCGTGGAGCCTGCGCTACCCGCTCGCGCTCGGCCAGGGCAACTTCGGCTCGCCCGGCAACGACGGCGCCGCCGCTCCGCGATACACCGAGACCAAGATGGCTCCGCTCGCGCTCGAGATGGTGCGCGACATCGACAAGGAGACCGTCGACTTCCAGGACAACTACGACGGTCGCACCCAGGAGCCGTCGATCCTGCCGGCGCGGTTCCCGAACCTCCTCGTCAACGGTTCCGTCGGCATCGCGGTCGGCATGGCGACGAACATCCCGCCGCACAACCTCCGCGAGGTCGCGTCGGGCGCCCAGTGGTACCTCGAGAACCCCGAGGCATCCCGCGAGGAGCTGCAGGAGGCGCTCCTGCAGCGCATCAAGGGACCCGACTTCCCGACGGGTGCGCAGATCCTCGGCGTCAAGGGCATCACCGACGCCTACCGCACGGGTCGCGGCTCGATCACGATGCGCGCCGTCGTCGACGTGGAGGAGATCCACGGCCGCACCTGCCTCGTCGTCACCGAGCTGCCGTACCAGGTCAACCCCGACAACCTCGCCATCAAGATCGCCGACCTCGTGAAGGACGGCAAGGTCTCGGGCATCGCCGACATCCGCGACGAGACCTCCGGCCGTACCGGCCAGCGCCTCGTCATCGTGCTCAAGCGCGATGCGGTCGCCAAGGTCGTGCTGAACAACCTGTACAAGCACACCCAGCTCCAGGAGAACTTCGGCGCGAACATGCTCGCGATCGTCGACGGCGTGCCCCGCACGCTCTCGATCGACGGCTTCATCGCGCACTGGGTCGACCACCAGATCGAGGTCATCGTCCGTCGCACGCAGTACCTGCTGCGCGAGGCCGAGGCACGCATGCACATCCTGCGCGGCTACCTCAAGGCGCTCGACGCGCTCGACGAGGTCATCGCCCTCATTCGCGCCTCGGCCACGGTCGACGTCGCCCGAGACGGCCTGAAAGAGCTGCTCGACATCGACGACCTGCAGGCCGACGCGATCCTCGCGATGCAGCTGCGCCGACTCGCCGCGCTCGAGCGCCAGAAGATCATCGACGAGGCGAACGAGCTCGAGGCGAAGATCGCCGACTACAACGACATCCTCGCGACGCCGGCGCGCCAGCGCACGATCGTCTCCGAGGAGCTCGCCGAGATCGTCGACAAGTACGGCGACGAGCGACGCACGCACATCATGCCCGGGTTCGACGGCGACATGTCGGTCGAAGACCTGATCCCCGAAGAGGAGATGGTCGTCACGGTGACCCGTGGCGGGTACGTCAAGCGCACCCGCAGCGACAACTACCGGTCGCAGCACCGCGGCGGCAAGGGCGTCAAGGGCGCGCAGCTGCGCGCCGACGACGTGGTCGACCACTTCTTCGTGACCACGACCCACCACTGGCTGCTGTTCTTCACGAACATGGGCCGGGTCTACCGGGCGAAGGCGTACGAGATCCAGGAGGCCGGCCGCGACGCGAAGGGCCAGCACGTCGCGAACCTGCTCGAGATGCAGCCCGACGAGGAGATCGCCGAGATCCTCGACATCCGCGACTACGAGGCGGCGAAGTACCTCGTGCTCGCGACCCGCGGCGGGCTCGTCAAGAAGACCGAGCTGACCGCGTACGACACCAACCGCTCGCGCGGCGTCATCGCGATCAACCTGCGCGACGGCGACGAGCTCGTGTCGGCGATGCTCGCCGACGAGCACGACGAGATCCTGCTCGTCTCGAAGAAGGGCATGTCGCTCCGCTTCGAGGCGACGGACGAGGCGCTGCGCCCCATGGGTCGCTCGACCTCGGGCGTGAAGGGCATGGCGTTCCGCGACGGTGACGCCCTGCTCGCGGCCAACGTCGTGCCCGGCTCCGGCCTCGAGTCCGGCACCGTGCCCGATTCCCGTGAAGCCGCCGAGAATACGGTGGATGCCTCGGCCGAGGCCGACGGCGACCAGTACGTGTTCGTCGTCACCGAGGGCGGCTACGCCAAGCGCACCGCGGTCGACCAGTATCGCCTGCAGAACCGCGGCGGACTGGGCATCAAGGTCGCCAAGCTGAACGAAGATCGCGGCGACCTCGCCGGCGCCCTCATCGTCGGAACCGACGACGAGGTGCTGGTGGTCCTTGCCAGCGGCAAGGTGGTACGCTCCGATGTCGCCGAGGTCCCCGCCAAGGGCAGGGATACGATGGGCGTCGTCTTCGCGAAGTTCGCGATGGACGACCGGATCATCGCCATCGCGAAGAATTCCGAACGGAATCTCGTGGAGGAGGCCGCCGAGTCCGAAGCGGCCGAGCCCGCGGGAGAGGAGTAATCGTCTATGAGTAGCGTCGCCGAGAAGCTGGCCCGCAAGTCGAGCAAGCGCCCGCCGGCCAAGCAGGTGCGCCTGCGGCTCGTCTACATCGACTTCTGGTCGGCGGTGAAGCTGTCGTTCCTGGTCGCCGTGTGCCTCGCGGTCGTGTCGATCGTGGCGACCTTCCTCATCTGGACGGTGCTGAACTCGACCGACGTCTTCGACAAGCTCAACGAGCTCGTGAAGGACGTGGCGGGCACGGGCGGCGACCTGTCGTCGGTGCTGTCGCTCGGCAACGTCATGGGCTTCGCGATCGTCGCGTCGCTCCTGAACCTCGTCGTGACGACCGCCCTCGGTGCGATTCTCGCGGTGCTCTACAACCTCAGCGTGAAGATCACGGGCGGAATCCTGGTCGGCTTCACGAACAACTGAGCCGGCTTCGGCTCGATTCGGACTTTCGCCCGGAGTCGGGTAGTCTGTCCTTCGGCCGAAATTCGGGGATATAGCTCAGGCGGTTAGAGCGCTTCGCTGATAACGAAGAGGTCCGAGGTTCAAGTCCTCGTATCCCCACTCCACAACTCCACATCGCAGGTGCCGTACGGCACCTGCCCGGGGGCCTTAGCTCAGTTGGTAGAGCGCCTGCTTTGCAAGCAGGATGTCAGGAGTTCGATTCTCCTAGGCTCCACCCTCGCTCCGCCGAATCGGCGTGATTTCCACCCGCCGTCAAGACGCCGACTCCGGTAGCCTTGAGCCAAACGAGATCGGCGATCCCGGCTCGTCTCGATCACAGCGAAAGGCGACCGCGATGAACATGTGGAGCAACTTCTGGGACATCTTCAGCGGGCTCTTCGGCGTCTTCGTCTTCGTGGCGTACCTCGCGGTGCTGCTGACCATCATCCTCGACCTCTTCCGTGACCCGAAGCTCGCCGGCTGGGCGAAGGCGGTCTGGCTGATCTTCCTCGTCTTCGTGCCCTTCCTCACGGCACTCGTGTACGTCATCGCCCGTGGCCGCGGGCTCGCCCAGCGTGAGCGGGCGAAGCGCGGACTCGAGCAGGAGTACATCGACGACCGGGGCAACGTCTCGCAGGCGAGCGTCACTCCCGAGGTCGCGAAGGCGCAGGGACTGGGCGGCGATCCGACCGTCAGCCGCTCGTCGTTCGACTCCGTGCAGAACGACTCGATGATCCAGAGCTGAGGCCGGGCTCGGCGACACCGGTCGAGCGCGTCGCCGACCGCCCGGGTAGGGTGACCGAATGGACATCCGCATCGCCGCGTACGCCGTGATCATCCGCGACGGCGAGATCCTGCTCTCGCACTGGAACGAGCACGGTCGCTCGGGCTGGGCCCTCCCCGGCGGCGGCATCGAGGGCGACGAGCACCCGGTCGTGGCCGCACGGCGCGAGGTGGCGGAGGAGACCGGCTACGAGGCATCCATCGATCGCCTGCTCGGCATCGACACGATGGTCGTTCCTGCGGCGAAGCGGCACACGGGCGCAGTACCGCTCTACGCGATGCGCGTCGTCTACCGAGGGCGCGTCGTCGGCGGTGAGTTGCGCAACGAGGTCGGCGGATCGAGCGACGAGGCACGCTGGGTGCGACTCGACGAGATTCGACGGCTCAAGCGCGTGAGCCTCGTCGACATCGCGCTGCGCCTGAACGACGCCGAACCCGCCGACGGGGTGCCGCCGACCTCGTGATCCGGCACCCGCAGTCCGGGAGGGCTCTGGGGGTCAGGCCGTCGGCCGCGCCGGCACGACATCGACGTTCCGGCCGAGGCCGAACCGCCGGTGACGCGCCGGCGCGTGCCGGACCGCTCGGCTGAGGCATCCCGGCCGGGCGAATGGGGGGACGGCGCCGCCGCGAGGGCGACGGCGCCGTCCGCTGGGGTGATCATCGTGCTGGCCATGGGTATCGGCCGATCACAGGTGGGGGGCGATGAGGGCGACCCGCTGGAGGTCGCCGCCACGGACCCGGTGCGCGAGGCGCGTGTTCTGCTGTCGCAGCAACACGGCGTCGTGCGAGAGGCGCTCGCTCTGACGGCGGCTCCACGCGATGAGCGCGAGGCCGGCCCGCAGGGCGATGCGCTCGTTGAGTCGGCGCGCCTGGGCGCGCATCTCGGTGGCCTGTCGCTGCGACTGGCCGAGTGCGAGAGAACTGGTGTTCACGGTGTGTCCTTCATTCAGGGTGTTGGGAGGGTGCACCGGTCGGTGCGGAGAGCGTCGCCGCGGTCGCGGCGACGTCGTCGAGGGGTGATGCGGCGACGGCGGAAACGCTGTTCCGGTCACCGGGAGGCGGCGAAGGCCGCGGACCGACGAGATGGCGGCGAGGCATCCGAGCGTCGGTCGCCCGATGCGTCGGGCATGACGGATGCTGCGGACAAGCCGCGGCTCGCACCTCGAAGGTGGCTGGCGAACGCGCTTCAGCGCGTGACGCCGGGGCGGAGAACTAGCAGGCCGGAGCGGTGAGGAGGATCACCGAGCGGCCGGCCGTGAATGCTGGCGTGAAGATGTACTTCATCATCGGGATCAACTCCTCTCTTCGTCTCCGGTGCGATTCGCACCGAGATCAGACACTAGCGGGGAACTCACGCCGACCGCAAGGCGTTTTCTCAGATTTCTCGGAAATCAGTGCAGGCCCTGAGCCCGGGTCGCGTCAGGCGAGGTCGGCGGCGGTGCGCTCGGCCGACTGGATCACGGCCTCGACACCGAGCATGAACAGCTCGCGGTCTTCCAGGTCGAGCAGTCGCGTGTTGATCGAGGTGATGAGCGGGTAGCGTCGCGGGTCGGCGAGCAGCGGCCCTTCGAACCAGGGACTCGGCGCGTCGTCGGCGATGCCGTGCTCGCGCTGCTCGCCGCGGGCCCGCGCGATGCCGGCGGCGCTCGAGAGCATGTGCGACGCGAGCAGCGCGTAGTGGCGAACGAGGTCGTCGCCGGTGAGCCCCGCACGACTGAAGCAGTCGAGCATGAACTCGATCGCGTCGAGCTCGCCGGTGCCGTGCGTCGTGAGCACGGTCGCCTCGACGCCGACCGGAGGATGGCCGGCGATCTGCTCGAGCGTGCTCGCCGCCAACTGCCGGAGCCTGCCGCGCCAGTCGTCGGCGTCGGCGGTCACCGCGAGGAGACTGCGCCGGGTGAGTTCGTCGAGCAGCGCCTGCATGAGTTGGTCTTTGTTGCGGAAGTGGCGGTAGATGGCGGTCGGGTCGGCACCGAGGTGCGCTCCGAGCTCGCGCACCGAGAGCGAGGTCGTCGAGGCGGCGGCGAGTTCGAGACCGGCCGCGATGATCGAATCGCGATCGAGCCTGGTCTTGCCGCTCGAGCCGGAGGCGTCGCGCCGTCGCGTGGTGCTCGTCGGCATCTGGGCTCCCTTCGGCTGCTGTGCCATTCATGCTGCCACGCCCGCGACCCCTGTGTCGCGAAGACCTCGCGAGCGTGGCAGCCCGCCCAGCATAACAATCGGATCAATCGTGCTGTCAACACTGTTGACAGCACGAAGGAGCCCGGGCTAATGTCACCACGTCCGACGCATTCGATGAGGAACGAGGGGCCGAGTTGCCTGTTGCCGACGTGCTGTTCACCGGCGGAGCCGTGTTCACCGGAACGGGGGAGCCCCTGCACGGGCACGCCGTCGCCGTGACGGGCGGCCGCATCGCCGCGATCGTGCCCGAGAACGAGGCATCCGCCCTCGTCGGCGAGGGCACGCGCGTCGTCGAGCTGGGCGGTGCCCTGCTCAGCCCTGGCTTCCAGGACGCGCACATCCACCCGGTCGGCGGCGGCGTCGAGCTGCTGCAGTGCAACCTGACCGAGGCCGAGAGCGCCGACGAGGCCGTCGCGACGATCGCCGCCTACGCCGAGGCCAACCCCGATGAGCCGTGGATCCTCGGCGGCGGCTGGTCGATGGACCACTTCCCGGGCGGCGCGCCCGTGCGGGGGCTGCTCGACGCGATCGTGCCCGACCGGCCCGTGCTGCTCGTCAGCCGCGACCACCACAGCGCATGGGCGAACACCCTCGCCATGCGACTCGCCGGGATCGACGCCGAGACCGCCGACCCCGTCGACGGACGGGTCGAGCGCGAGAACGACGGGCACCCTGCCGGCACCTTCCACGAAGGTGCCGCCGACCTGTTCTCCGACGTCCGGCCGGGCACCGACCCCGAGCTCGTCTACCGGGGGCTCCTGCGTGCGCAGGACGAGCTCATCACGCTCGGCATCACCGGCTGGCAGGACGCCCTCGTCGGAACGATGAGCGGCGTGCCCGACGCGCTCGACGCCTACCTGCGGGCGATCGACGAAGGCACGCTCAAGGTGCACGTCGTCGGCGCCCAGTGGTGGGAGCGCTCGCGCGGCATCGAGCAGGTCGACGAGATGATCCGCCTTCGTGAGGAGATCCGCGCCCGCGGCCACGAGGAGCGGTTCTCGCTCGCCACCACGAAGATCATGGTCGACGGCGTGGCCGAGAACCAGACCGCCGCGATGCTCACGCCCTACCGCGACGGCCACGGCCACGACACGCACAACCACGGGCTCTCGTTCGTCGACCCGGAGCTGCTCGCCGAGGCCGTCACCGCGCTCGACGCCGCCGGGCAGCAGGTGCACTTCCACGCCCTCGGCGACCGTGCGGTGCGCGAGGCGCTCGACGCGGTGGCGGCGGCACGCCAAGCGAACGGGCCGAGCGACGGCCGGCACCACCTCGCGCACCTGCAGATCGTGGCCGAGGCAGAGACCGCCCGGTTCGCCGAGCTCGACGCGATCGCGAACATCCAGGCGCTCTGGGCGACCCACGAGGACCAGATCGACGAGCTCACCCTGCCCTTCCTGCAGGAAGGCCAGGAGGCGCGCCAGTACCCGTTCGGCGAGCTCGTCGCGCGCGGGGCACGACTCGCGGGCGGCAGCGACTGGCCCGTGTCGACGGCCGACCCGATGGCCGAGATCCACATCGCCGTCACGCGCGTCGCCCCCGGCATCGACGCCGAACCGCTCGGCGGTGCGCACCAACGGCTCGACCTCGCGACCGCGCTGGCCGCGTACACGTCGGGGACCGCGTACGTGAACCACCGCGACCACGACACCGGGCACATCCGCGAGGGCTACCTCGCGAACCTCGTCGTGCTCGAACCCGATCCCTTCACCGTTCCCGCCGAGGACCTCCACCGCACCACGGTGGCCTCGACGTGGATCGAGGGCGAACCGGTCTACTCCCGACAGGCCGATGCCCTGCCCGGCACCACCCCTTCCACCGAACCGTCCCTCACCGCCTGACCCCGAGGAGGCCCCTCCGATGTCCAACTTCCGAACCCCCGCCGGCCGGCGCAGCGTCGCGCTCGTCGCCGGCGCCGCGGCAGCGCTCCTGGCGCTGACCGGCTGCACCGCCGACTCATCCGACGAGGAGCCCACCGGCGCCGACTGGGAGATCACCGACACGACGCCGGCGCCGTCGGGCGACATCGACTCGTTCAGCTGGGCCAGCTACGCCGAGCCGTACTCGCTCGACTACGCCTACGCGTTCGACTACGCCGACAACCAGGTGCTGTCGAACGTCTGCGAGTCGCTGCTGCGGCTCAACCCCGACTACACGCTCTCGCCGGGCCTCGCCGAGTCGTACGAGCAGACGAGCGACCTCACGTGGGTCTACAAGATCCGTGAGGGCGTCACCTTCCACGACGGCAGCCCGCTGACGGCGGCCGACGTCGTCGCGTCGATGAACCGCATCATCGACCCGGCGGTCGGCTCGTCGTGGTACTCGGTGTACCAGAACGTCGCATCGATCGAGCAGACGGGCGACATGGAGGTCACCGTCACGACGACGATTCCCGACTCGCAGTTCAACCAGGGCCTCGGCGGCTCGGCCGGCGTCATCGAATCGGCGAAGACGCTCGGCGAGAAGGGCGCCGACTACGGCAACTCGACCGGCCTGGTGAACTGCACGGGCCCCTTCGAGATCAGCGAGTGGAAGTCGGGCGAGTCGATCACGCTCAGCCGCTACGACGACTACTGGGACGACTCGCTGAAGGCGAAGGCCGGCGAGGTCGAGATCGTCTTCATGAACGACTCGACCGCGCGCACGAACGCGCTCAAGTCGGGCGATGTCGACGGCGGCTACATGCTGCCGGTCGACGCGATCGACCAGCTGCGCGACTCCGACAACGGCGATGTGTACTTCGGCCTCACCTCGGCGGTGTCGAGCCTCATCGTCTCGAACCTCGAGGGACCGCTCGGCGACCAGCGCGTGCGCCAGGCCCTGCTCATGGCGCTCGACCGCGAGGGCATCCTGGATGCCGCGGCGAAGGGCTATGGCGAGGTGACGAATGCGCTGACCACCGAATCGGTCTGGACCGGTGCGACGGACGCGACTCGCGACGAGGCGTTCAGTGGGCTCGAGGAGTACCCGAACGACCTCGAGGCCGCCAAGAAGCTCGTCGAGGAGGCGGGGGCGACCGGTGAGAAGATCACCTTCGCGACTGCGCCGATCGGCAACGACTTCAATGTGATCTCTCAGGCGACGGTCGCGGCGGCGCAGTCGATCGGCCTCGAGGCCGAGATCGAGACGGTCACGCCGAACGCCTACACCGCGCTCTTCAGCGACCCGAGCGCTCGCGAGGGCATCGACATGTTCTACACGGTCTGGTACCTCTCGAGCCCCGACCCGCTGGAGATGTACGGCGTGCTGCGCACCGGTGAGTTCAGCAACTACGGCAACTGGTCCGACCCCGAGTACGACGAGATCGCCACGCAGGCGGTCGGCACGTTCGACTCGGAGGAGCGTGCGAAGCTCACGAGCGAGCTGCAGCACATCGCGAACGAGCAGCTGCCGTGGCTGCCGCTCTACACCGGACCGATGACGATGTTCATGAGCGACCGCATCACCGGCGCCTCGCCGTCGATCGCGTTCCTGTACTACCCGTGGGCGGCGACCATTGGCGCTCGATAGTTCCACCAAGGCGGTCGCCGCGCAGCGCGCGGCGGCCGCCGGCCCCCACCGCGGCGGCCACGCCGCCGCCACCGTGCGTCGCGTCGCGGGCAAGCTCGGCAGCCTTGCGCTGACGCTCTTCCTCGCGTCGCTGCTCGTGTTCTTCTCGCGGTTCCTCGTGCCGGGCGACCCGGTGAGCTTCCTGCTTCGCGGCCGCAAGCCGAGCCCCGAGGCGATCGCCCAGGTCACGGCGCAGTACGGCCTCGACCTGCCGCCGTGGCAGCAGTACCTGAACTGGCTGTTCGGCGCCCTGCAGGGCGACTGGGGGCGTTCGCTGCAGTACCGCCAGGACGTCTCCACCGTGATCGGGGAGCGCCTGCCCGTGACGCTCATGCTCGTCGTCATGGCGGGCATCCTCATCGCGATCGTGGGCCTCAGCGCCGGCATCGTCGCGTCGCTCAACAAGGGCAGGGTGCTCGACCGGGCGACGCTCATCGGCCTGACCGTGCTCAGCGCGATCCCCTCGTTCGTCGGTTCGATCGTGCTCATCGCGGTGTTCGCCGTGCAGCTCGGATGGTTCCCCACGTTCGGATCGGGCGAGGGGTTCGCCGACACCGTGTACCACCTCGTGCTGCCCTCGATCGCACTCGCGATCGTCTTCGTCGTGCTCGTCGGCAAGGTCACCCGTTCGTCGATGGTCGAGCAGCTCGGCCGCGAGCACGTCGAGGTCGCCACGAGCCGCGGGCTCAAGCGCGGAACCGTCATCCGCCGGCACGTCTTCCGCAACTCGCTCGGACCGATCCTCACCGTGAGCGGCATCCTCGTCGCCGGCCTGATCGTGGCCTCGACGATCGTCGAGGCGGCGTTCGGCATCGCCGGCATCGGTTCCCTGCTCGTGGCCTCGGTCGACCGCCTCGACTTCCCGGTCGTGCAGGCGATCGTGATGCTCGTCGTGACCACCTTCGTCGTCGTGAACGCGATCATCGACATCGCCGAACCCCTCATCGACCCGCGATCCGCGGCAGGAGCCAGTGCCAGATGACCGTCTCGAACAACACCCTCGCCGTCGAGGTGATGCGGGCCCCGAAGCTGAAGCCCGCGAACGCGACCTTCGGCATCGCCATCGGCGTCATCTCGGTGATGACCCTCGCCGCGATCTTCGCGCCGTTCATCGCGCCGTACCCGCCCGACCAGCTCGACTTCGCCGCGGTCAACGCGCCGCCGAGCCCCGAGCACTGGCTCGGCACCGACGGCCTCGGCCGTGACCTCCTGAGCCGGCTCATCTTCGGCGCTCGCACCGCGCTGCTCGGCCCGCTGCTCGTCGTCATCGGGTCGACCGTCGTCGGCATGCTGCTCGGCCTCATCGCCGGATGGCGCGGCGGTTGGATCGACGCGGTGCTCGGCCGCGTCTTCGACGTGCTCTTCGCCTTCCCGTCGCTGCTGCTCGCGATCGTGGCGGTGGCGCTCTTCGGCAAGGGCCTCGTCGCCCCGGTCATCGCGATGAGCATCGCGTATGCACCGTTCGTCGCCCGGCTCACGCGTGCGCTCATCAAGGCCGAGCGCACCCGACCCTACGTCGCGGCCTACCGCGTGCAGGGCTTCAGCGGCCCCTGGATCGCGCTGCGCCGCGTGCTGCCGAACGTGACCCCGATCGTGGGCGCGCAGTCGACCCTGAACTTCGGGTACGTGCTCGCCGAGCTCGCCGGCCTGTCGTTCCTCGGCCTCGGCGTGCAACCGCCGACACCCGACTGGGGCGCCATGATCAACGAGGCCCAGGCGGGCATCGTCGGCGGCCACTTCCTGCCCGCGCTCGAGCCGGCCGTCTGCGTCGTGCTCGTCGTCGTGGCGTTCAACATCATCGGAGAAGAGCTCTCCGACCGCATCGGAGGCGAGATCCCCGCATGAGCCTGCTCGACATCTCCGACCTGACGCTCGACCTGCCGAACGGCACCAGGCTGCTCGACGGGATCTCGCTCGGCGTCGAAGCCGGTGAGACCGTCGGCCTCGTGGGCGAGTCGGGCTCGGGCAAGTCGCTCACGGCGCGCACCGTGCTCGGCCTGACCCCCGACGGGTCGGCCCTCGGCGGGCGCGTGCTCGTCGACGGCCGCGACCTCGTGGCCGCCGGCAGGCGCGACGTGCTCGACGTGCGCCGCCACGCGGCTGCGATGATCTTCCAGGACCCCCGCGCCGGCATCAACCCGATGCGCACCATCGGCGACCACATGACCGAGACGCTTCGCCTGTGCGAGGGCAAGTCCGAGTCGGAGGCGAGGGCGCGCGCGATCGAGCTGCTCGCCGCCGTGCGACTGCCTCGCCCCGAGGACCACCTCAAGCAGTACCCGCACGAGTTCTCGGGCGGCATGCTGCAGCGCGTCATGATCGCCGGTGCGCTCACGAGCTCGCCGAAGCTGCTCGTGTGCGACGAGCCGACCACCGCCCTCGACGTGACCACGCAGGCCGAGATCATCCGCGTGCTCGTCGAGCAGCGGGCGAGCCGGGGCATGGGCATGCTCTTCATCACCCACGACCTGAACCTCGCGGCGTCGATCTGCGATCGTGTCGTCGTCATGAGCAAGGGTCGCGTCGAGGAGACGGGTGACGCGCGACGGGTGTTCAGCGCACCGCAGGCGGACTACACGAAGCGGCTCGTCGCCGCGACCCCCACGGTCACCGGGTCCGCCGGGCCGGTCATCGAGATCCGGGATGCCTCGGCGCCCGCGACCTCGCCCGTCGACGCCCCCGGGGGTGACGCGGCAGGTCCGGTTCCCGAGCCGGTCGCGGCTCCGACGCCGCTCGAGCGCCCGGACGAGGCATCCGCCATCACTGTGGCTGCGGCGCCAGCGGACGACGAGCCGATGCTCGCCGTGGCGGGGGTCTCGAAGACGTACGACCTGCGGGGCAAGCCGCCGGTGCACGCGGTCGCGTCGACCGACCTGCGACTCGCCCGCGGGCGAGCGCTCGCGGTCGTCGGCGAGTCGGGCTCGGGCAAGTCGACGCTCGCGCGCATGATCGTCGGCCTCGAAGAGCCCGACACCGGTGAGATCAGGGTCGCCGGTCGCGACCGCACGATCGTGCCGAAGTCGCGGCAGGAGCGCATCGCGCACGCGCGCAGCGTGCAGATGGTGTTCCAGGACCCGTACCTCTCGTTGGATCCGCGGATCACGGCGGGCCGCGCCATCGAAGACGCGCTGCGGCTGCACACCGAGCTGTCGACGACCGGCGCCCGTGCCCGGGTGGTCGAACTGCTGGAGCAGGTGGGTCTCGGGGCGCAGCACGCGCAGGCGCGTCCGCGCACGCTCTCGGGCGGCCAGCGCCAGCGCGTGGCGATCGCGCGCGCGCTCGCGATCGAGCCCGACGTGCTCGTCATGGACGAGGCGACGAGCGCGCTCGACGTGTCGGTGCAGGCGCAGGTGCTCGACCTCGTCGCACGCATCCGCGAGGAGCGCGGCCTCACGCTGCTGTTCATCAGCCACGACCTCGCCGTCGTACGCCGAGTCTGCGAAGAGACCGTCGTCATGCGCTACGGAGAGATCGTCGAGCGCGGCAGCACCGTCGAACTCCTCGCCGCACCGCAGCACCCCTACACGCAGCTGCTCATCGACTCGGTGCCGAAGCCCGAATGGGCGCCGGAGCCGCGACGCGCCGAGGCATCCGCCTGATCTCTTGCGGTCGGTCACCGTGGTGACCCGCCCCCGTCATGCGAAACGGCCCCGCTCGTGCGGGGCCGTTTCGTCGTGCGATGCCGGGCTCAGCCCTGGCTCGTGGGACCGCTCGGCTCGTCGTCGGCGACCCAGAGCTCGTCGTCGGCGCGGAAGGTCTGCCAGACGGCATAGGCGACGCCCGCGGCGGCCACCACGCCGGCGCCGATCGCGAGCCAGGTGCCGACGCCAGGGCCCTTCTTCTGCTCGACCACGACGGCCGCCCGCGGCGAGACGCGCTCGAGGGCGCGTCGCACGCGAGCGTCGTTGGCGATGTCGCCGATCGACAGGACCGAGCCCAGGGCGGTGCCGAGCCCGCGCTCGACCGAGTCGCCGGCCGACCTGGCGTAGCGGCCCGCCTGCTGGACTCCGGGTCGGACGTAGCTCTCGTACCCGGTGCGCACCCGCGGAACGACCTCTTCGCGGGTCAGGTGCCCGAGCTGTCGGCTGGCCTCGCGAGCGACGGCATTGGCGTGCTCGAGCACGTGCTGCTGGTTCCCCCAGAGTTCCTCCGCACTGCTGCGCAGCCGCTTGAGTTCCTTCCGGCGCTTGCGTGACAGGCTCATCTCGACCTCCATCGTCAGTACAGCGAACGTTTCCATCTTGCCACCGAACCGGCTGGAAACGGGGTGGGAGTCGCAATACGGCATGCCGCTTGACGAACCTGCGCATGACAGAATATGAGGATGCCGATTCACACCGCCGTCGCGACGATCAACACCAACCACGGCCCCATCAAGGTCGACCTCTACGGAGACCACGCCCCGAAGACCGTCAAGAACTTCGTCGGCCTCGCCACGGGTGAGATCGAGTGGACGCATCCGGCCACCGGCCAGAAGACGACCGACCCGCTCTACGACGGGGTCATCTTCCACCGCATCATCCCCGGCTTCATGATCCAGGGCGGCGACCCGCTCGGTCAGGGCGTCGGCGGCCCCGGCTACCAGTTCGACGACGAGATCAACCCCGAGCTCGACTTCACCGAGCCCTACGTGCTCGCCATGGCGAACGCCGGCCGCGACCGCATCACGGGCGGCGGCACCAACGGCTCGCAGTTCTTCATCACCGTCGGCCCGACCACCTGGCTGCAGGGCAAGCACACCATCTTCGGCAAGGTGACCGACGCGGCCAGCCAGGCCGTCGTCGACAAGCTCGCCTCGGTCGCCACCGACGGCCGCGACAAGCCCCTCGACGACGTCGTCATCGAGAACATCACCGTCGAACAGGTCTGATCCAGCGGTGAGCACCGTGCCTTCGGCCGGCTCCGGGGCGGCCGATCGGTCGAACTTCTGCTATCGGCACCCCGATCGGCAGAGCTACGTGCTGTGCCAGCGCTGCGGTCGCACCATCTGCCCCGAATGCATGACGCAGGGCGCCGTCGGCGTCATCTGCCCCGAGTGCATGCGCGAGCAGCGCGCGAGCGCGCCCCGCACCAAGCCGGCCGTGCTCACGCGCGCCCGTGCTGCGGCGGGCCGCGGAGCGCCCATCGTGACGTATGCCCTCATCGGCATCACGCTCGCCGTCTACGTGCTGCAGCTCATTCCGGGGCTCGCCGTCACTGAGCGGCTGCTCTACGCCGGCGTGTACTCGATACCCGGCAACCTCGAGCCCTGGCGCATGCTGACCTCGGTCTTCGTGCACTCGACCGGGCTCATCTTCCACGTGCTGCTGAACATGTACACGTTGTGGATCTTCGGCCAGTTGCTCGAGGGGTTGCTCGGCCGCTGGCGGTTCCTCGCCCTCTACCTGATCGCCGGGCTCGGCGGCTCGGTCGGCGTGCTCTGGCTCTCCGACCCGCGCGTCGGCGTCGTCGGCGCCTCCGGCGCCATCTTCGGGCTCATGGGCGCGTTCCTGGTCATCCAGCGCCGGCTCGGCGGGCAGACGACGCAGCTGTTCATCCTGCTCGGCATCAACCTCGTGATCGGGTTCGTGCCCGGATTCAACGTCGCCTGGCAGGCCCACCTCGGCGGACTCGTGACCGGCGCCCTCGTCGGCCTCATCTACGTGGAGACGCGCAAGCGGTCGCAGCAGACGCTGCAGGTGTGGCTGCTGATCGCGCTCGTCGTCGTGCTGCTCGTGCTCAGCCTGCGTTACGTCTTCTTCCCGGTCTTCTGACTCGACGCCGCGGTCTTCGTGCCGCGCTCGCGTTGAACCCCCTCGCGGTTATCCACAATTCTCTCCACAGCTGTTGAGAGTTACACGTGTGTAATTGTCCGCACTTCAGTGGACGGGCGGACTTCGGAGATCTCCACATCTGTGGATAACCGTGGGAAACCTGTGGACAGTGCTGAGGATGAGCGGTGGACGGCATGTGGGAAACGGCCCACCACGCGGAGTCGCTCCTGACTGGCGCCGCAGCGCCCCGGGGCCGCACCGACATGCGGAAAGGGCGGATGCCGAAGCATCCGCCCTTTCCGGTCGAAGCGAGCCGGCGTCAGCGCCAGCGGGTGGTCATGAGGAAGCCGACGAAGGCGATGCCGAAGCCGATGAGGATGTTCCACGAGCCGAGATCGGCGATGGGGAAGCGGCCCTGGCTGACGTAGAACACGATGATCCAGGCGAGCCCGAGCAGCATGAAGCCGAACATGACGGGCTTGAACCACACCGGGTTCGGTGCCTCCTCGCCGTTCGCCGCGGCCTCGGCGCGCGCCGGCTTCGTTGATTTCGTACGTGCCATGGGCTGATTCTAGCCGAGGCGCATGCATGCTCGCAGCGAGCTCACGTCCTGGCGGAATAGAATCGCCGTTATGTCTGAGTCGCAGCCCGACGGCCGGCGTGCCGCGCGACGCGCGACGCGCGATCGGCACCGCGTCAGCGTGGTCGGCGTGCTCGGCGAGCTGCTGCTCACGGCGGGCGTGCTGATCCTGCTGTTCCTCGGCTGGCAGCTGTGGTGGAACGACGCGATCATGAACACCCAGCAGTCGCAGGCGGCCGGTGAGCAGAGCGCCGAATGGGCCGAAGCGTCGAAGGCCGAGCGCGGAGGAACGCCGCCCCCGGCGACGCCCGACCCCGGCGAGCCCGTCGTCGACACCACGGAGTACGGCAACGGCGAGGCGTTCGCGGTCATGTACGTGCCGCGCTTCGACAGCGAGGGCACGCACGACTCGGTGCGCAACATCGCGGAGGGCTACGGGCTCGACGTGCTCAACAGCTTCGACCTCGGCATCGGCCACTACCCCGGCACCCAGATGCCCGGCGAGGTCGGCAACTTCGCGATCGCGTCGCACCGCAGCGCGTACGGGGGCGGCATGCACGAGATCGAGCAGCTGCAGCTCGGCGACGCGATCTACATCCAGACGAAGGACGGCTGGTACACGTACCGGTTCCGCGACTTCGAGTACGTCACGCCGGCCACCACCGGGGTGCTGGCCGCAGTGCCGCACCATCCCGAGCTTCAGCCGACCGACCGCATCATCACGCTCACGAGCTGCAACCCGCTCTACTCGACGGCCGAGCGCATCATCGCGTACGGCGTGCTCGAGTCGTGGCAGCCGGGCGCCGACAACCCGCCCGCCGAGATCGCCTCGGTCGTCGCCGAATGGGGGAACTGAGCATGTACGGCGCGCTCTGGCGCATCCTTCCCGGACCGGCGTGGCTGCGAGTCATCCTGCTGCTGGTCCTCGCCGCAGCGGTCGTCTACGCGCTCTTCACGTGGGTGTTCCCCTGGGTCGACTCGATCCTCAACCCGATCAACGTCACGGTGGAAGAATGACCCGCATCCTCGTCATCGACAACTACGACAGCTTCGTCTACACGCTCAACGGCTACCTGCGCGAGCTCGGCGCGGAGACCGAGGTCGTGCGCAACGACGACTTCGGCGCCGCCGAGGTGCCCGCTCGCATCGCCGACTACGACGGCGTGCTCGTCTCGCCCGGCCCGGGCAAGCCGTCCGACGCGGGCGTGTCGATCGCGGTCGTCGAAGCCGCGCTCGCGGGCGGTCGGCCGCTGCTGGGCGTCTGCCTCGGCCATCAGGCGATCGCCGAGGCGTTCGGCGGTGTCGTCACCAACGCCGAAGAGCTCATGCACGGCAAGACCTCGCGGATCGAGCACGACGGCAGCCCGTTCTACGAGGGCGTGCCGCAGCCGTTCACGGCGACGCGCTATCACTCGCTCGCCGTGGTCGACGGCACGCTTCCGCCGTCGCTCGTCGTCACGAGTCGCACGCAGGGCGGCGTGATCATGGGGCTCCGCCACGTCGAGGCGCCCATCTTCGGCGTGCAGTTCCACCCCGAGTCGGTGCTCACCGAGGGTGGGTACCGCATGCTCGGCAACTGGCTCGCGGTCGCGGGCCTGCCCGAGGCGCGAGCTCGCGCCGAGCACCTGAGCCCGCTGGTGCGCGCGAGCGCCTGACGGCGAGGCGCGCCCGGGCCGGCACCCACCACGCTCCGGCAGGTGAGTTCGCCGAAGGCTCGCTGCTACCGCTCAGCCGAGGCTCAGCCCGCGCAGTAGGTCAGCTCGACCTCCGAGCCCTGCGGCACCTCGCCCGGCGCGAGCGACTGATGCGTGATGGGGGAGCCGGGCTCGGTGGGGCACGACGTGTCCTGGACCGGGGTGACGTTCAGTTGGCGGTCGTCGGCGGTGAGCAGGCCGACCGCGGCGTCGAGGGAGACGCCGATCACGTCGACCATCTCGACCTTGCCGTTCGACAGCGTGAACTCGACGGTCGAACCCTGTTCGACCGCCTTTCCGGCCTCGGGAATCGTGGAGAGCACGACGTCGGCCGCGACGGTCGCCGAGTTGACGCGCGTCTCCTTGCCGGGCTTCAGCCCGGCCGCTTCGAGCGCCTTCTTCGCCTCCTCGAGCGACATGTTGACGGTGTCGGGCACCTTCACGGCTTCGCGTCCCGTCGAGACGTAGACGGTGATCGCCTGCCCCGCGTTGACGATCTCACCCTCAGCGGGCTCGGTGCCGATCACCTGGTCGGCCGGGACGGTCTCGTCCGTCTGGTCGACCTCGGTCGCGGGCAGCCCGAGCTTCTGCAGCTCCTCGACCGCCTGCTCGTAGGTCATGCCCGCGACGGCAGGCACCTTGCGCGCGCTCGAGGGGATCTCCTCGGTCGGCTGCAGATTGAACGCCCAGTACATCACCGCGATGACGATGACGATGACGCCGATGATGCCCGACCAGATCCAGATCGCCGGAGGGCGACGCTGGGTGCGCGACATGGTCTCGTCCTCGGTGAGCTGCCGCAGGGCGAGCTCCGAGCTCGAGAGCGACGCGGTCGGCGCGCCGAACAGCATCGTTGCCTGGTCGGGCTCACGATGCACCGGCACCCGACCGGATGCCGCGGTGTCGACGTCCGCGCGGAACTCCACCGCCGTCTGGTAGCGCTGGTCGCGGTTCTTCGCAAGGGCTCGCATGACGACCGCGTCGAGCGCCGGCGAGACCTTCGGGTTGATCACGCTCGGCTTGACCGGCCGCTCGCTCACGTGCTGGTAGGCGACCGCGACGGGCGTGTCACCGCGGAACGGCGGCCGCCCGGTGAGCAGCTCGAAGAGCACGACGCCCGTCGAGTAGAGGTCGGTGCGGGCATCGACCGTCTCGCCCTTCGCCTGCTCGGGTGAGAAGTACGACGCCGTTCCGAGGATCGCCGTCGTCTGGGCGACCGTCGTCGACGAGTCCGAGACCGCCCGGGCGATGCCGAAGTCCATGACCTTGACCTGGCCGGTCGTCGTGATCATGATGTTGCCCGGCTTGATGTCGCGGTGCACGACGCCCGCCCGGTGCGAGTACTCGAGCGCCGTGAGCACGCCGTCGATGACCCTCACGGCCGCGGCCGGCTCGAGCGGGCCGTCGTGGATGATGTCCTTGAGCAGGCGCCCCTCGACGAACTCCATCACGATGAACGGCAGCTGCACCTCGTGGCCGGAGGCATCGACCACCGTCTCTTCGCCGGCGTCGAACACCCGCACGATCGTGGGGTGCGCCATGCGAGCGGCCGACTGCGCCTCCTGGCGGAACCGCATGCGGAACGCCGGGTCGGTCGCGAGCTGGGGCTTCAGCAGCTTGACGGCGACCTGGCGGCCGAGCCGGGTATCGGTGCCGACGTGCACGTCGGACATGCCGCCGCGCCCGATGAGCGCGCCCACGCGGTAACGCCCGGCGAGGACGCGTCCTTCATCGTTCACGGTGTGCGGCTCCCTTCAGGCGGCTCGGCCGTTCGTCTCTACTGGCTACTGGTTGCGGATGCCTCGGCGCGGCGTCAGCCGCCGGTGCCGAGCTCGGTCGTGTCGGGGCCCTGGACGTCGGGAACCGCGACCTGCGTCGAACCTGCCGGCGATGCCGGCGAACTGAGGTCATCGCAGAAGTACACGTACGTGACCTTGATCGTCGACTTGTCGGCTGCATCGGCGTTCGCCGTCATGGTGGTGTCGGTGACGTCAGGGCGGAACTGTAGTTGCGGTGCGGTGACCGGGCCATCGACAGTGAGGGAGTATCCCGACACGGTTCGTCCCGCTGGGCATTGCGCAGCGTCCCACGAGACCGCGAACTCTTCGCCGGGCGCGACCGTTTCGGGCAGCGTCGGAGCCGCAGGGGCCGCCGGCTGCTCGACATCGGTGTAGTAGGTGATCGTCACCGAGGACCCGATCGGTACGGGACCGGTCGGGTTGACGTCGTAAACAAGGCCGACCTGGTCGGCCTTCATCGCAGCGTTGCCCGGCTGCGCGTTCGCGACCATACCGAGGTCGACGAGCTTGGCGCTCGCATCGTCCTTCGAGAGGCCGACGAAGTCGGCCGCGTTGATCTGCGCCGTCGTCGGGGCCTCGCTGGTGGGCGGGGGTGTGTCGGTCGGCGTCTGCGACTGCGTGGTCGCCGGCGTCTTCGTCGACGAGGTCTTCACCGGGTCCTTCTGGCCCGAGTTCAGAGCGAGCGCGATGATCGTGCCGATCAGCACGATCGCGAGCAGCGCGATGAGCACGATGAGCGGCCACGTCCACGGGCTGCGCTTCTTCTTCTCGCCCTCTTCTTCGCCCTCGAGCTCGCCGTCGGGCGCAGCTGTGGGCAGCACCGTCGTCGCGGCGGTCGCACCGGCCTGCGGCAGGAGCATCGTGGCCGCCGTGAGGCCGGCCGCGCCGAGCACGGCGGGCACCGCCGCCGCCGCGCCCTGCACGTCGCCGCGACGCAGGGCGGTCGCCGCCCGCGCGAGGTGCGCGGCCGACTGCGGACGGTCGGCCGGGTTCTTCGCGATGCACGAGTAGACGAGATTGCGCACCGGCTCGGACACCGTGACGGGGAGGTCGGGCGGCGTCTCGTTGATCTGCGCCATCGCGATCGCGACCTGCGACTCACCGGTGAACGGACGGCGACCCGCGAGCGCCTCGTACGCGACGATGCCGAGCGAGTAGATGTCGGTCGTCGGCGACGCCGGGTGACCCGACGCCTGCTCGGGCGAGAGGTACTGCACCGTGCCCATGACCTGGCCGGTCGCGGTGAGCGGCACCTGGTCGGCGATGCGCGCGATGCCGAAGTCGGTGATCTTCACGCGTCCGTCGGGCGTGATGAGCAGGTTGCCGGGCTTGATGTCGCGGTGCACGAGGCCCGCCGCGTGCGCGGCCTGCAGCGCCGCCGCGGTCTGCGCCACGATGTCGAGGACCTTGTCGGTCGAGAGCACGTGCTCGCGCTCGAGGATCGTCGACAGCGCCTCGCCGGGCACGAGCTCCATGACGAGGTAGGCGCTGCCCTCTTCCTCGCCGTAGTCGAAGACGTTCGCGATGCCCTCGTGGTTGACGAGCGCGGCGTGACGGGCCTCGGCGCGGAAGCGCTCGAGGAACCCGGGGTCGCCGAGGTACTCGTCCTTGAGGATCTTGATGGCGACCTGTCGGCCGATCACGAGGTCGGTGGCCTGCCACACCTCGCCCATCCCGCCGATCGCGATGCGGGATTGCAGTTCGTAGCGCCCCCCGAAGGTGAGCCCTGCGCTCGGTCTCATTTGTTCAGCACCGCCTCTAGTACCTGCTTTGCAATAGGTGCGGCAATCAGGTTGCCGTACCCCTCCTGGCCCATTCCTCCGCCGTCTTCCACGAGTACCGTGATCGCGTACTGAGGGTCGTCGGCGGGGGCGAATCCGGTGAACCACAAGGTATACGGGTCATCCTCGCCGTTCTCCGCAGTTCCGGTCTTACCGGCCACGCTGACGCCGTCTATTCTTGCATTACTCGCGGCCCCGTTCTCGACGCCGTTGACCATCATCTGCACCATTGTGCGCGCCGTCTCCTCGCTGATCGCGCGGCCGAACTCGGTCGCCTGGAACTCCTGCAGCGGGCGGAAGTCGGGGGCCGTGATCTGGTCGACGAGATTCGGGTTCATCACGATGCCGCCGTTCGCGATCGCGGCCGACACCATCGCCATCTGCATGGGCGTCGCGCGGACGCTGCCCTGGCCGAACGCGCTGAGCGCCGTCTGCGCGTCGTCGAGGCCCTTCGGGTAGACGCTCGGCTCGGTCTCCGTCGGGATCGCGAACTCGTGGTCGAAGCCGAACTTCTCGGCCTGGTCGCGGATCGCGTTGTCGCCGAGCTCCACGCCGAGCTCCGCGAACGGGATGTTGCACGAGAGCCGGAGCGCGTCGGCGAGCGTGACCGTGGCACCCGGACCGCACGTGCCGCCGCCCGAGTTGCGCACGACCGACGACGAGCCGGGCAGGGTGTATTCGCCCGGGTTCGGGAAGGTCGACTCGGGCGTGTACTTGCCCGACTCGAGCGCCGCCGCCGTCACGACGAGCTTGAACACCGAGCCGGGCGGGTTCATGTCGCCGCCGGTGGCGCGGTTGTAGAGCGGATCGCTGGGGTCCTCGACGAGCGCGTTGTACGTCTCGAGCACCTGCTCGCCGTCGTGCACCGCGAGGGCGTTCGGGTCGTAGGTCGGCTTCGTGACCATCGCGAGGATGCGTCCGGTCGAGGGTTCGGTGACGATGACGGCGCCCGTGTAGTCGCCGAGCGCGTCCCACGCGGCCTGCTGCGCGACCGCGTCGATCGCGACCTCGACCGAGGCGCCCATCGGGTCCTGTCCGGAGATGAGGCGGTTGAGCTGGTCGAAGAACTGGCTCGACGACTGGCCGCTGAGGTAGTCGTTGAGCGAGCGCTCGAGGCCGGTCGCCTCGCCGTTGACCGGGATGTACCCCGTCACCGGGGCGTACAGCGGCCCGTTCGAGTAGACCCGCTGGAACCGGTAGAAGTCGTTCGACGGTTCCGAGAAGGCGATCGGGTCGCCCTTCACGAGGATGGGCCCTCGCTCGACCGAATAGCTCTCGTACAGTGTGCGCGAGTTGCGCGGGTCGGCGGCGAGCGAGTCGGCCTGGACGAACTGGATGATCGTCGACGACACCAGCAGCGTCAGGAACATGGCGAGTGCGAGCACCGAGACCCGCTTGAGTTCGCGGTTCATCCGTCGATCACCAGCCTCGGATGGTTGCGGACCGTATCGGACAGGCGCAGCAGCAGGGCCACGATCATCCAGTTGGCGACGAGCGACGAGCCGCCGGCCGCGAGGAACGGCGTCGTGAGGCCGGTCAGCGGGATGACGCGGGTGACGCCGCCCACGACGATGAAGACCTGCAGTGCGACGACGAACGCGAGGCCGACGCCGAGCAGCTTGCCGAAGTCGTCCTGCCCGGCGAACCCGATGCGGAAGCCGCGGGCCACGAAGAGCAGGTAGAGCGAGAGGATCGCGAAGATGCCGGCCAGCCCGAGCTCCTCGCCGAGCGAGGCCATGATGTAGTCGCTCTGCGCGACCGGGGTGATGTCGGGCCGGCCCTGGCCCCAGCCCGTGCCGATGAGTCCGCCGTTCGCGAGCCCGAACAGGCCCTGCACGAGCTGGTAGCTGCCGCCGATCTCGGCGCTGAACCGGTCGTCGGCGAACGGGTCGAGCCAGTTCGCGAAGCGGTTGCCCACGTAGCCGAGCGTCTGGCTCGCGATGATCGCGCCGGCGAAGAAGAGCGAGAGGCCGAGCACGACCCACGAGATGCGGCTCGTCGCGACGTAGAGCATGACGAGGAAGAGCCCGAAGTAGAGCAGGGCGGTGCCGAGGTCGCGCTGGAACACGATGACCGCCATCGAGAGCGCCCAGACGACGAGCAGCGGGCCGAGGTCGCGGGCCCGGGGGAACTTCATGCCGAGGAACTTCGTGCCCACCATCGACAGGGAGTCGCGGTTGCGCACGAGGTAGCCGGCGAAGAACACCGCGAGGGCGATCTTCGCGATCTCACCGGGCTGGAAGGTGGCGATGTCGCCGATGCCGATCCACACCCGTGCGCCGTACACCTCGCGGCCGAGACCCGGGATGAGCGGAAGGAGCAGCAGCACGATGGCCGCGAGCCCGGAGACGTACATGTACTTGAACAGGACCCGGTGGTTGCGGATCACCATGATCACCACGATCGCGGCGATGATCGCGATCGCGCTCCACGCGATCTGGCGCACCGCAGCGCTCTCCCAGCCCGCCTCGTTGTTCGCGATGTCGATGCGGTAGATCATCGCGATGCCGAGGCCGTTGAGCACGGTCGCGATCGGCAGCAGGAACGGGTCGGCGTCGCGTGCGACGAACCGCATCGCGAAGTGCAGGCCGAACACGAGCAGCGAGAGCCCGGCGCCGAGCAGTACGAGCTGGGTGTCGACGCGGCCGAGCGCCCCGAGCTGCACGAGCACGATCGCGGACGCGTTGATGACGCAGGCCACGGCGAGCAGCCAGAACTCGAGGTTGCGCAGCTTCTGCGGCATCCGGATTCTGCGGACCCCGCTGGGCGGGGTCGTCGGCTTGGCGGGCGTGCCGCCGTCGCCGGCGGTCACGACGCCCTGCGTGGGCAGGTCGGAGCGGTCAGTCAAGGGACGCCTCCAATCGCTCCACGATCTGGGATGCCTCGGCGAGCGAGCCCGCGCTGATGGTCTGCTCGACGCGCTGCTGGTCGTACGTGCGCAGCTCGGACACGTCGATCTCGGTCTCGCGGTGCAGCTCGTGCAACGAGATGGGGCCGAGATTCTGCTGGATGCCCTGGTAGATGGCCACCCGGCCGTTCGACTCGCCGACGTAGTAGCGCGTCTGCGTCCACTGGTAGCCGAGCACGACGGCCGCGACGATCGCGGCGACGAAGAGCGTGATCCACACGCCCCACACGATGCGGCGGCGGCGCCGCCGGCGCTCGTCCTCCTCGATCAGCTCGTCGAAGTAGTCGGCCGAGTCGGGCTCGAAGTGCGTCTCCTGCACCGGGTGCGGCCGGAACGGCGTCAGGCGGATGCCCCGGGGCTTCACGGGCTCGGCGGCGGCGCCGAACGCGAGCGGGGCGGCGGCGGAGCCGACGATGAGCGGCGGCGTCGCCGGGGCGGCGGGCTCGCCGATGTCGACCACGACCACCGTGACGTTGTCGGGTGCGCCGCCGTCGAGCGCAGCCTTGACGAGTCGGTCGGCGACCGGCTTGGCGCCCGCCTCGGAGGACATGAGCTCGTGGATGTCGTCGAACGCGACGACGCCCGAGAGTCCGTCGGAGCAGAGCATCCAACGGTCGCCCTCGCGGGTGTCGAGCACCATCTGGTCGATCTCGGGCGACGCCTCGACATCGCCGAGCACGCGCATGAGCACCGAACGACGGGGGTGCACCATCGCCTCTTCGGCCGTGATGCGGCCGGCGTCGACGAGCCGCTGCACGAAGGTGTGGTCGGTCGAGATCTGGCTGAGCTCGCCCGAACGGAGCAGGTAGATGCGCGAGTCGCCGATGTGCGAGATCACGATGCGGTCGCCCAGGTGCAGCATGGCGCTCACGGTCGTGCCCATGCCGGTGAGCTCGGAGTGCTCGGCGACGGTCTCGGCGAGTCGGCGGTTCGCCGCGATCAGGGCGCCCTCGAGCGCGGCGGCGGCCTCGGGGGCGCTGTCGTAGTCGAGGTCGGCGTCGGCGATGCGCCGCGTCGCGATCGCGCTCGCGACATCGCCGCCCGCGTGACCGCCCATGCCGTCGGCGACGAGGAACAACCGGCGTCCGGCGTAGCCGGAGTCCTGGTTGTTCGAGCGGATGCGCCCGACATGCGAGACCGCTGCGCTCGCCTTGACCGCCGGCATCGGTTACCGCCGCAGCTCGAACGTCGTCGCGCCGACCTTGACGGTGGCTCCGAGCGGGATGGGCGTGGGCACGGTCACTCGGGAGCCGTTGAGGAAGGTGCCGTTCGTCGAGTCGAGGTCCTGGATCATCCACCGGCCGTTCCACAGCATGAGCCGGGCATGGTGGGTCGAGGTGTAGTCGTCGCGGATGATGATCGCCGAGTCGCTCGACCGGCCGATCGTGATCTCGTCGGTGCCGAGCGGGAACTCGGTGCCCGACTTCGCGCCGTTCGTGATGATCAGGCGCCGCGCGTTGTCGCTCGAGGCGAGCTCGCCGTTGCCGCCGGACGGCGGCGTCGTGACCGCCTCAGTCGGCGCGGCCGCCGCGGCCGGCGCGGATGCGACCGGCGAGCTCGGGAACGAACTCGCCGTCGGTGCGGACGCGGCCGCCGCGTCGGGCTGGAGCTTGCGCACGCGCTGGCCGAACAGGTCGCTGCGCAGCGCGTACACGATCGCGAAGATGAACACCCACAGGAGCAGCAGGAACGCGAGCTGGAGGACGAGGAGGGTCAGTTCGCTCATACGGTCGGCCCCCAGAATCCGCCCATGTCGTGACGACGGGTGGCCGACGGCGGCTCGCCGCCGCCGGCGGCCTGGGCGAGCACGCGGAACACGATGCGCGATCGCCCGATCGTGATGACGGAGTCGGGTGGCAGGATGGCCTCCTTCACGGGGGCGCCGTCGAGCTGGGTGCCGTTGGTCGAGCCGAGGTCGCGCACGCGGGCGCGCGATCCGTCCCACTGGACCTCGGCGTGGCGGCGCGAAGCGCCCGAGTCGTCGAGGGTGACGTCGGCCTCCGAGCCGCGGCCGATGACCGTGCGGCCCTTGATGATCGGGTAGCGCTTGCCGTTGACGTCGAGCACCGGGGTCCAGGCCACCTGGCCCTTCACGTTCTGCGAGTCCACCTGCACCATGCCGACGCTGAGGCCCTCGTCGGACCGGAGCGCGATCGTGATGCCGCCGGCGAACTGGAAGTGCTGGCTCGCCGCGTGCTTCTGCACGAGGTCGACCAGCTCGTCGATGAGTGCGGGACCGAGCCCCGACATGTGCTCGTGGTCGGTCGGCGACATGCGCACGACGAAGTTGTTCGGCACGAGCACGCGGTCGCGCGAGACCACGGCCGCCTTCGTGTCGATCTCGCGCTTGAGCGCCGAGGTGATCTCGACCGGTTGCAGCCCCGAACGGAAGGTCTTCGCGAACGCGCCGTTCACGGCGCGCTCGAGACCTTTCTCGAAGTTGTCCAGTAGGCCCACAGGTCTCCCGATTCCGGTGTCTGACTTCGCGTCATGTTAGCGCGAGCGGCTGGAAACACCCCGGATCAGTCGATCGGGATGACGGTTTCGATGTCGTCGGCGTCGAGCGACAGGGTCGGGATGGACGCCGTGAGCAGGGTACCGTCGGCCCGGCGCGTGCCCGCGACATCCTGCATCGTCGGCGAGCCGTAGAGCCGCGGCCCCTGGCCGTCGAGCGGCACCGACACCGGCGCGTCCGCCGTCACCGTCACCTCGACGCCGCGCACCGAGAGCGTCGCGGCGGTGCCGGCTTCGACCGTGAACGCGATCTGCTCGGGGGTCAGCTCGACGCGGACGCGGGTGCCGAGCACGGTGACCCTGAAGGTGAGCCCCGTCCAGCCGTCGGGCAGGCGCGGGTCGAACGTGAACCGGCCGCCGTGGTCGCGGAATCCGCCGAAGCCCGAGACGAGCGCCGACCACACGCCGCCCGTCGAGGCGACGTGCACGCCGTCGGCCGCGTTGTGGTGCAGGTCGGCGAGGTCGACGAACAGGGCCGATCGGAAGTACCGCATCGCGAGCTCGTGGTAGCCGACCTCGGCCGCGACGATCGACTGCACGACCGCCGACAGCGTCGAGTCGCCCGTCGTCAGCGGGTCGTAGTACTCGAAGTTCGCGCGCTTCGCCTCGGCCGTGAATCGGTCGCCCTGCAGGTAGAGGGCGAGCACCACGTCGGCCTGCTTGAGCACCTGGAAGCGGTAGATGACGAGGGGGTGGTAGTGCAGCAGCAGCGGACGCCGGTCGTCGGGCGTGTTCTCGAGGTCCCACAGCTCCTTCTGCAGGAACGCCGAATCCTGCGGGTGGATGCCGAGCTGCTCGTCGTAGGGGATGTGCATGTGCGCCGCCGCGCGCCGCCAGCTCGCGACCTCGGCCGGCGTGACGCCGAGTCGATCGACGAGCCGGTGGTAGGCCGCCGCATCGTTCACCTGCAGGTTGTCGACCGCGCCCGCCGCGGCCGCGAGGTTCGCGCGCGCCATGACGTTCGTGTAGAGGTTGTCGTTCACGACGGTCGTGTACTCGTCGGGACCGGTGACGCCGTGGATGTGGAACACGTCGTCGGCGTTCGACCGCCAGAAGCCGAGGTCCTCCCACATGCGGGCGGTCTCGACGAGGACGTCGATCGCGCCCCGGCCGAGGAAGTCGTCGTCGCCGGTCGCGGCGACGTACTGGCACAGGGCGAAGGCGATGTCGGCGTCGATGTGGTACTGCGCCGTGCCCGCCGCGTAGTACGCGCTCGACTCGAGGCCGTTGATCGTGCGCCACGGGAAGAGTGCTCCGCGCTGGTTGAGCTCGAGCGCCCGGGCGCGCGCGGCGTCGAGCATGCGCTGCCGGAAGCGCAGCACGTTGCGGGCGACGATCGGCGCCGTGTACGTGAGGAACGGCAGGACGTAGATCTCCGAGTCCCAGAAGTAGTGCCCGCCGTAGCCGGAGCCCGACACGCCCTTGGCCGCGACCCCGCCGCCGTCGGTGCGCGCCGTGGCCTGCGCGAGCTGGAACAGGTTCCAGCGCGTCGCCTGCTGCAGCATCGGCCGGCCCGCGATCTCGACGTCGGAGCGGGCCCAGAAGTCGTCGAGCCACGACCGCTGCTGCGCGAACAGCTCGCCCGTGCCGATCTCGGCGGCCCGGTCGAGCGTGCGATCGCAGCGGTCGGCGAGCTCGCGCGCGGGCACCTTGCGCGCCGTGTGGTAGCTGATCGTCTTCGTGATGCGGATCGGCATGCCCTGCTTCGCCTGCACCCGGTACACGTGCTTCGCGAGGTCGTCGCCGATCGTGCCGCTCTCGGTGAACGGGTTGTCGGTCGTGATCGCGTGCTCGGCGCCCACGGCGAGGGTCATGCTCGAGTTCGTGCACTGGTAGCCGAGCATGTAGCGGCCGCCCTCGGTGCGCTTGACGCGCGGCTGCAGCACCCGGTCGTTGAACTGCTCGGCCTTGCGCGGATCGAAGGCGCCGGGGGTCTGCGCCTCCTGCTGGACGCCAGAGCGGTACTCGTCGCGGCCGTCCTGGCGGTTGAGGATCTGGCTCGAGATCGTCACGGCGGCGTCGGCGTCGAGCAGTTCGACCTCGTAGTCGACGACCGCGAGGTGCCGGTCGGTGAAGCTCGTCATGCGACGGCTCGTGATGAGCACGCGCTTTCCGGCCGGCGTTCGCCACTCGATCGACCGGCTCAGCGCGCCGAGGCGGAAATCGAGTCGCCGCTCGTACGAGAGCAGCTCGGCCTCGGTGAGCACGAGCGGCTCGTCGTCGACGTAGAGCCGGATGATCTTCGCGTCGGGCGCGTTCACGATCGTCTGCCCGACCCGCGCGAAGCCGAACGCCTCCTCCGCGTGGCGGATCGGCCACGTCTCGTGGAAGCCGTTCACGAACGTGCCGTGCATGTGGCCGTCGCGGCCCTCTTCGACGTTGCCGCGGAGGCCCAGGTAGCCGTTGCCCACGGCGAAGAGGGTCTCGGTGCGGCCCATGTCGGACTCGCCGAACTCGGTCTCGACGAGCGCCCACTCGTCGACCGGGAACCTGCTGCGGTTCAGGGGGTCGTCGTCGGCGAACCTCATGTGGTGTCCTTCCGGTTCGGATCGAGATCGGGGATCAGCTCGTCGAGCTCGTCGACCACGACATCGGCGCCGAGACGCTCGAGCACGTCGCGACCGACCCCGCGGTCGACGCCGACGACGAGCCCGAAGCCGCCCGCCGCGCCCGACTTCACGCCCGACTCGGCGTCTTCGACGACGGCGCACGCGGTGGTCGGCAGGCCGAGCAGCTCGGCGGCGCGCTCGTACGTGTCGGGGGCGGGCTTGCCGGGCAGTCCCTCGCGGGCCGCGACGGCACCGTCGACGACGACCTCGAAGCGGTCGGCGATGCCCGCCGCCTCGAGCACGGACGGCGCGTTCTTCGAGCTGGAGACGACGGCTACGAGGCATCCGGCCGCCTGCACCGCGTCGAGGAAGGCGACGCTCGCCGGATACGGCGCGACGCCCTCGTCGGCCAGCGTCTCGTTAAAGGCGGCGTTCTTGCGGTTGCCGAGCCCGCACACGGTGTCGGCCTCGGGGGGATCGGCGGGTGTGCCCTCGGGCACGTGGATGCCTCGGCTCTCGAGCAGGCTCCGCACCCCGTCGTAGCGCGGCTTTCCGTCGATGTACGCGAAGTAGTCGGCGTCGGTGTACGGCGCGGCGCCGTGCGCCTCGAGGTAGGGGGTGAAGAGGCGCGACCACGCGTGCATGTGCACGATCGCGGTCGGGGTGAGCACGCCGTCGAGGTCGAAGAGCCAGCCGCGGATGTCGCGGGGCCGGGTCGCGCGTTCGGATCGCTCGTCGGGGGTGGAGGTGGGGAGATGGGTCACGGGGCGCTCCTTTCGTCGCATCGGTCGGTGGGCGCCGGTACCCGGGGTTCCGATGCTATTCCCGGCCGGCCGACGGGCGCGAGGCCGGTGCGCGACTCGGAGCGGATGCCAAGGGTTCTGCTCCGGGCGGGTCGAAGGGGTGCGGAGGCGTCTCGAATGGAGTTGTCGGCCGCGAGGTGTTAGGCTCTCGTGGCTGGACGCACTACGGTGCGACCGCACATGCGCGAGTGGCGGAATTGGCAGACGCGCTGGCTTCAGGTGCCAGTACTCGCAAGGGTGTGGGGGTTCAAGTCCCCCCTCGCGCACGAACAGAAGAGCCCCCGCGGTCGCGGGGGCTCTTCGTCGTTCGAGGATGGTTCCCTCGGCCGGGTCTACTTCGCGAGGAAGGCGAGCAGCGCCTCGGTGACCTCGTCGCCGTGCGTCCAGAGCAGCCCGTGCGGCGCGCCCTCGATCTCGACGTAGTCGGCAGCGGGGAGTCGCTTCACGAACTCGCGGGCGGTCGAGTCGATCGGGAGGATGCGGTCGGCGGTGCCGTGCAGGATGAGGCTCGGCACCTCGACCTTCGCGATGTCGTCGCGGAAGTCGGTGAGCCAGGACTGCACGACCGCCGACGAGGCGTACCAGGAGGCGCCCGCCGCCGTGTTCCAGCTCGCGCGGACGGCCGCATCGCTGATGCGGCTGCCGAGCGTCTCGTCGAGGTTGTAGAAGTTCTGGAAGAACTCGTCGAACCAGGCGTAGCGGTCGGCCTTCGCCGCCTGCTCGATGCCGGCGAAGACCTCGGCGGGAACGCCGGCCGGGTTGTCGTCGGTCTGCAGCAGGAACGGCTCGAGCGAGGCGAGGAAGGCGGCCTTCGCGATGCGCTCGCCGCCGTACGCACCGAGGTAACGGCCGAGCTCGCCCGTGCCCATCGAGAAGCCGACGAGCACGACGTCGCGCAGGTCGAGCGTCTCGAGCACCGCCTTCAGGTCGTGGGCGAACGTGTCGTAGTCGTAGCCGGTGGTGGGCTGGCTGGACTTGCCGAAGCCTCGCCGATCGTAGGTGATCACGCGGTAGCCGGCCTCGAGCAGCGCGGCCGACTGCTTCTCCCACGATGCGCCGCTGAGCGGGTAGCCGTGGATCAGCACGACCGGCTGCCCGGACCCGTGGTCCTCGTAGTACAGGTCGATGTTCTGCGAGTTCTCGGTTCCGACGGTGATGTACGACATGGGGTCCTCCTGGGTTCCTTCCGGTATAACTGGATTGCAGTTTCAATCCGGTTAGTTCTGGTGTGGATGCAACGCTATAACCCCATCGCTATTCCATGCAAGTTAGAATTGGGGAACACCGGATGAACCCCGAGGAGCCGTCATGACCGAGCCCGTCGCCACCGCAGGGCTGCTGCTCGACCTCGTCAACTCGCGACTCGTCTACGACGATCGGGTCGACGACGAACTCGACGACGAGCGGGGGGCGGCTTGGCTGCGTGCCCACGGAGTCCCCGCCGAGGCATCCGACCTCGACGACGCCCGAGCGGTGCGCGACGCGCTCGTCGCGGTGCTGCGCGGCACCCGCTCGCCGGATGCGCTCGAGCCCTGGCTCGTGGCGATGACCCGCCGGCCCGAGCTCGCCGCCGAGGGAGGGCTCGTCTGGCGCGACCGCGACGAGGCGGGCCGCCGCATCGGCGGTTCCGCCATCCGTGAGTGGGCGGCGCTGCAGTCCCCGTCGGGGTCGCGCATCCGGCCGTGCGCCGCGCCCGACTGCCAGCACTTCTTCATCGACACGAGTCGCGGCAACGCGCGGCGGTGGCACTCGATGGAGAGCTGCGGCAACCGTGAGAAGGCACGTCGCCACTACGCGAAGGCCGTCACTGCGGGCTGAGCCGCCCGAGCTCGGCGAACGGGCAGGCCTGCCCATTGCGCCACTGGGCGCAGGCCGCCATTCTTGAGCAGGGCCACCCGAGGCCCCCGACCCGAACCCGCCCGAGAGGACCCAATGCTCGAGTTCTTCGCCGCCGCCCCGATCATCGGCATCGTCATCCTTGCCGTCATCGTCGTGATCGCCCTGTGGATCTGGGCGAAGGTGCTGTACCGCAACGTCTCGCCCGACGAGGCCATCGTCGTCACCGGCAAGCGCTCGCGTCGCCGCGTCGTCGACGGCGTCGACACCGAGGAGTCGGGGCAGCGCGTCGTGCACGGCCAGGGCGTGTGGATCATGCCCTTCTTCCAGAAGGCGCACAAGATCTCGCTACGCTCGCGCGCGATCGAGATCCGCGCCGAGGCGCAGACGAACAACGGCATCACCGTGCACGTCGACGCCGTCGCGATCGTGAAGGTCGGTGACTCGGCCGCGTCGATCCGTGCCGCCGCGCAGCGGTTCCTCGGGCAGGACAAGAACATCGACATGTTCGCCCAGGAGGTGCTCTCGGGTTCGCTGCGCGCCTCGATCGGTGCGACCGACGTGCTCACGATCATCAACCGCCGCGACGAGCTCTCTGCCGCGGTGCTCGGCGTCGCCCGCGAATCGCTCGTCAACCAGGGCCTCGACGTCGACTCGTTCGAGATCAAGGGCATCTCCGACACCAACGGCTACATCGACGACCTCGGCCGTGCCGAGCAGGCGAAGGTGCGCAAGCAGGCAGAGATCGCCGAGGCCGTCGCACAGCGCGAGGCGCGCGAAGCCGTGATCGCCGCCGAGCAGACCGTCGCCGAGCGCGAGGCCGAGCTCGCCCAGCGCAAGGCGGCGCTGCAGCGCGAGACCGACAAGGCGATGGCCGAGGCCGCCGCCGCCCGCCCGCTGGCCGAGGCGCTCTCGCAGCAGGAGGTCGTCGCCCAGCAGGAGATCACCGCGCAGAAGAAGGCCGCACTGCGCGCCGCGGAGCTCGACTCCGAGGTCAAGGCCGTCGCCGACGCGCAGGCCTACAAGGTGAAGGTCGAGGCCGAGGCCGCAGCCGAGGCCGTGCGCATCGCCGCCGACGCCGATCGCATCGCCCGCACGGCCTCGGCCGAGGCGCTCAAGGCCGAGGGCCTCGCCGAGGCCGACGCGATCCAGGCGAAGGGTGCCGCAGAGGCCGCCGCGACGAAGGCCGCGGCCGAGGCCGTCGCCCAGCAGTCCGAGGCGCTGCTGCAGATGCGCGTCATCGACGCCCTGCCGCTCATCGCCCGCGAGCTCGCCGCACCGATGTCGAACATCGACCAGCTCACCGTCGTCTCGACCGACGGCGCCTCGCAGCTCGCGAAGAACGCCGTCTCGGGCATCACCGAGGTCGACGCGATGCTGAGCTCGACCATGGGCGTGGGGCTCAAGGAGCTGCTCGGCTCGATCATCGGCGGCGCGGCCGCGGGCGGTGCGGCTGCTCGCGCCGCCGACCACGACGGTGCGGCCGTCGGTGCCGCGGTCGCATCGGCCGGCGCCAAGCTCGCTGCGGCCGTCGGCCCGGTCGCCGAGCGCCTCGACGCGCTCGAGCCGCTCGTCGACGACGTGGCCGGCGATGCGGGTGCCGGCACGGCACGCTGACGCGACGTCGTCGACTCGGGGCCGGGTGATCCTTGCGGATCCCCGGCCTCGATCGCGTCACGCCGTCGAGTCGCGGCCGTCGCCAGGCCGCCGTCGCACCGCTTCGGCTCAGCCCGGAAGCTCGCACCACATCGTCGCGACGCGGCCTCCGCCGATCGGGGCCGTGAAGGCGCCGACCTCGCGGAAGCCCGCTCGCTCGTAGCGCCGGTTGTTCGCGGGGTTCGTCGACTCGAGGTAGGCCGGCAGCCCCTGCGCGGCGAACGCGCGCAGGTTCTCGGCGAGCATCTGCTGGGCGAGGCCCTCGCCGCGTCGCGACGGGTGCGTCGCGAGCAGGCTGAGGTACATGTGCGGGGGTTCGGCCGGGTGGTGGTGCTCGAACGCCTCCCAGATCTCCGCGAACGCGCGGCGCTGTTCGTCGTCGAGGCGCTCGTCGACGAAGGCCTGCACGTCGGCGAGCTGCTCGCGCGTCATCTCGTCGCCGCCCGACGGCAGCCACACCGCCACGGCGGCACCGTCGTCGACGACCCACACGGTCTCGTACCGGAGCGCGCCGCGCACGAAAGGCGCCCAGAACCGCTCGAGCGCGGTCGCGTCGCCGTCGGCGAGTCGCAGGATCGGGCCCCACGCGGGATCGTCCGCGAAGGCGAGGGAGAGGGTCTCGGAGATGGCGGGCACGTCGGCGTCGACGGCGAGTCTGAGCTGCACGAGTCCATGGTGGCACGGATGCCCCGGCTCTGAGGTGTTCGCCGATTCGACGGCATCGTCGCGGGCTGCCCTAATCGGTATACCATCATGGGCGCGCGGAGGATCGCGCGGACGCGACCGGCCGAGGGGATTCGGAGGGCGCTGCGATTCGGAGACGTTCGGTTCCCGGGTTGCAGCAGCGTCGCGTGATCGCGCATTCTCCGCGTGATCGCTACGCTCGCGAGGCAGAGCCCGCGAGGGACGGGTTGCCAGGCAGAGGAGACGAACGGATGACCCGACGAGACCCCCGACCGCCCACCACGGCCGACGTGGCGCACCTGCGACGCTGCGTCGACCTCGCACGCGAGGCGCTCGACTCCGGCGACGAGCCGTTCGGCTCGCTCATCGTCGACGCTGAGGGCCGCCTGCTGTTCGAGGACCGCAACCGCGTCGCGGGCGGCGACCAGACGAGGCATCCCGAGTTCGAGATCGCGCGCTGGGCCGCCGAGCACCTGACGCCCGCCGAGCGCGCGGCGAGCACCGTCTACACGTCGGGGGAGCACTGCCCCATGTGCTCGGCCGCGCACGCGTGGGTCGGCCTCGGCCGCATCGTCTACGCGGGCAGCACCGAGCAGCTCGTCGCGTGGCGACGGTCGTGGGGGCTGCCCGACGGGCCCGTTGCCGCGCTGCCGATCGGCGAGATCGCACCGGGCATCGACGTCGCCGGCCCCGCGCCCGAGTTCGCCGACGAGCTGCGTGCGCTGCACGCCCGCTGGGCCGGAGTCGACGATCGCGTCTGACGGCGCATCACGCCCCCGTCGTGCCGCGGCACGAGCGGACGCGGATGGAACAATGGTGCGCATGAGTGCGCCCGACGTGTTCGAACCGGAGTCCGTGCGGGTCACCCGGCGGATCCGCGACGAGATCCTCGACGGCGTGCGACTGCCCGGATCGAAGCTCGTCGAGCGCGACCTCGCCGAGGAGCTCGGCGTCAGCCGGGTCCCCGTGCGGGAGGCGCTGAAGACGCTCGTCGCCGAGGGGCTCGTGACCCCGCGCCCGCGCACCTGGGCGGTCGTGCGGGAGTTCACCCCTGCCGATGTCGCCGACCTCAACGAGGTGCGCTCGGCGCTCGAGGTGCTGGCCTTCCGGCTCGCGGCCAACCGGCGCACGCGCGAGGGCCTCGAGCGGCTGCGCGCGGCACTCGAGACCGAGCTCGACGCGGCGCGCGCCGGCGACGCGGCGCGTGCCCGCCGCGCTGCGGCCGACTTCCACGAGACCGTGACGGCGATCGCGGGCAACGACCTGCTGTTCGAGATCGACGGGCTGCTGCGCAGCCGGATCCGGTGGTTGCTCGTGCAGCACGAGGACCTCGACCGGGTCGCGGCAGAGCACCAGGCGCTCTACGACGCGATCGCGCAGCGAGACGTGACCCGCGTGAGCACGCTGATCCTCGCGCACATGGGCAACATCAGGTACCTCGACGACCCGACCTGGCGCGAGGACGATCCGCTGCTCGGGGCGGCGCCGGTCGAGTAGGCACGGGCCCGTGGTCGAGCGGCGACGCAGGAGCGCAGCGAGATCGGATCTGGGTCTCGACAGGCGGGCTCCTTCGTGGCTCGCTGCTCGCCTGGCGAGGTCGCTCAGACCTCGGAGGACAGCGGGTCGATGAGCGTGGGGTCGCCGGGGTCGATCGCGCGGTGGTTGTTCACGCGCGGGTCGACCTCGTACTCGGTGATCGTCGGCGCGACGCGGTCGGACGCCTCGATCAGGAAGTCGACCATCGCCTGCATTCCGCCCGCGTCGAGCTTCACCGGGTCGAGGTACCGCTCGATCTCGTCGAGCGGCAGGTACACCGGCATGCGGTCGTGGATCTCGCCCGAGGCGTCGCGCGCCTCTCTCGTGATGATCGAGGTCGACACCTGCCACTCGCCGTCGGGCAGCTTGCGCGCGGTCGAGATGCCGGCCGCCGCGAGCACGTCGCCCTCGCCGTGCAGGTAGTGGGCGTGCTTCTTGCCGGGCTCGCCCGTCCACTCGAAGTAGCCGCGCATCGGCACGATGCATCGGCCCTGGGCGAACGCGCCCTTCCACAACCCGTTGGTGGCGACCGTCTCGATGCGGGTGTTGAACTGCGGGCGCTTCGCATCTTTCATGAACGACGGGTGGAAGTTCCACACGGCCGGCTCGAGCCGCCGCACGAACTCGCCCGTCTCGCGATCGGCGCGTTCGCGGACGATTGGCACCGTATCGGTCGGCGCGAGGCTGAAGCTCGGCTGCCAGTCGTCGAAGTCGTTCTCGGCGTCGAACACCGCCGTGAGGTCGTCGACCTTCTGCGAGACCACGAATCTGCCGCACATGGATGCCTCCTGGTCGATGCCGCCCGGGTTCACCACCAGCCTGCCACCGAGCACCGACACGCGAGAAGCAGCCGGCGAGCCGAGGTTGCGCCAGCCGCAACGCCTGCCACGCGGGTTATGTTAGTGACTAACATTGGTGACGTGGGTGATGACACGAGACCAGGGCGAGCGACGTCGACGCGGGCGCGGCTGACCGAGGCGGCGGTCGAGTTGTTCGAGGTGCGCGGGTACGAGCAGACGACGGCGGCGCTGATCGCCGCAAGGGCGGGCGTCTCGGAGATGACGTTCTTTCGCCACTTCGGCACGAAGGAGGGTGTGCTGTTCGATGACCCGTATGATCCGATGATCGTTCGGGCGGTTGCCGCTCAGCCGCTGGATCTCCCGCCGGTGCGCCGAGTGGTCGAAGGGCTTCGCCAGGCATGGTCGGCGATGTCGTTCCCCGACGCCGAACTGGTGCGGCGCCGGGTACGGGTCGTGAGCTCCACCCGGTCGCTCAGGGCCGGCATGTGGGCGAACATGCAGCGCACCGAGGACGGGATCGTCGAGCAGCTGGTTCTGGATGGGACGCCCGAGCCGGTCGCGCGGATGGCCACCGCCGCGGTGCTGGCGGCGGTCACCCAGGCGCTGCTGGCCTGGGCCGCCGACGATGGTGAGACCCTTGAAGCTCTGCTCGCGCAAGCGTTCGAGGTTGTGGCGGGGGGCCCGCGTTGAGCGAGGGGATGGCGCTGGAATGGGTGACGCGCTCATATCGAGGAGGTGCCGGCGTCCGGGATCTCGTGATGACGATCGAACCCGGAGAAGTGCATGCCCTGATCGGGTTGAACGGTGCGGGGAAGTCGACACTGATGAAGCTGTTGCTCGGCATGCTGCGTCCGGAGCGCGGGGTGATCCGTATCGCCGGCACCGATTCGAAGCGCGTCAGCCCGGGGGCGTGGTCGCGGTTCGGGCAAGCCGTCGAGGCTCCGCTCGTCTATGGCGAGTTGACCGTGCGCGGCAACCTCGCCGCCGCGGCGGCGCTCCGCGGCATCCCCCGCCGGGACCGGGACGCCGTCGTCGGCTACGGAATCGACGCACTGGACCTCGCCCGCTACTCCGGGTCACCGGCGCGCACGCTGTCACTGGGGAATCGTCAACGACTCGGGCTCGCGATCGCGTTGCAGCATCGGCCCGACTATCTGGTCCTCGATGAGCCGACGAACGCGTTGGATCCGAGGGGCACCCTGCTGCTGCGCGACCTCCTGCTCGAGCGGGCCCACGCCGGGGCAGCGGTGCTGATCTCGAGCCACCACCTGGATGAAGTGGCCCGGATCGCCGATCGGATCACAGTCATGAACGCCGGCCGCCTCGTCGGCACGCTCGATCCCACCGAACCGAACCTCGAACACGCGTTCTTCAGCATGGTCCTGGACGACGATCGCGAGCGAGCCCGCGACGGGGACACGGCATGAACCGGCCTGCCGGGCTCGGTGCGGCGCTGGGCATCGAGATTCGCAAATTCCTCTCTGCGCGACTCCCCATGGTGACCGCAGCCATGGTCGTCGTCGGTGCGGCCGCGATCGCCAGTTCGGTGGTGCTGGCCGCGGCCGGCGGGTCACCCGATCTGGTTGCGAAGCTCGGTCCACTCGCCGCACAGGGCGGATGGGCCGGCTATCTCTCCGCCGCGACCCAAGTGACCTCCGCCGGCGGGTTCCTCGCCTGCGGTGTCGTCGCCAGCTGGGCCTACGGTCGTGAGTTCACCGACGGCACGATCGCCGGCCTCTACGCCTTGCCGGTGCGCCGCACCACGATTGCGGGAGCGAAACTCACCGCCTACCTGGCATGGGCTCTGGCCGCCTCGGTGCTCCTCGCGGCTGCGCTCCCACTGGTCGGCCTCGTCGCCGGGTTCGGGACGCTCGGGCCTGCGGAACTCGGCGCACTGTGGCGGTTGGCGGCTCTCACGCCCCTCACCGCGCTCATGGCCGTCCCCGCGGCATGGATCGCAACGCTCACCCGCGGCCCACTCGGCGGCATCGCGGCAACCGTCGTCCTGGTCGCGAGCGCTCAGATCTTGGTGCTCTCCGGAGCCGGGGAGTGGTTCCCCCCTGCAGTGCCAGCGCTCTGGGCGATGGCACCAGCTGCGACGAACCCGGCCGCGCTGCCGATCGCCCTGTGGTGGCCGGTGCTCGCGACTCTGCTGACCCTGGGGAGTTGGCGACGACTACAGCTGGACCACTAGGGCGTGTCTCCTAATGGGTGGGTGGCGCGCGGGATGATACTCGGGTGCCTC
>NZ_JARFNL010000006.1:0-371067 GCF_029167465.1 Agromyces chromiiresistens | reverse complement strand
TCGTCGACCTGGCAGCGCAGCTCGAAGCAGTACTCGAAGGCGGGTTCCATCAGCGAGGTCGACATGGGTGTGGTGGCTCCCTTCGTTCGGGGATCAGGCGGGATCAGGCGTCGGGGACCATGGCGCTCGAGCGCGTGACGGTCGGCAGTGACTGCGTACGACCCAGTCTGCGCCGTCTGGGCGTCCAGCCCTCGCGCGGGATCGAGTCGAGCAGCAGTCGGGTGTACTCGGCCGAGGGATCGTCGAGGATCTGCGCGGCGGTGCCGCGCTCCTCGATGCGCCCCTGCCGCATGACCACGACCTGGTCGCACAGGCGCCGGATGACCGTGAGGTCGTGTGTGATCATGAGCAGCGCGACGCCCGTCTCGCGACGGATCGAGTCGAGGAGCGTCAGGATCTCGACCTGCGTCGTCACGTCGAGCGCCGACACCGCCTCGTCGAGCACGAGCAGCACGGGGTCGGCCGCGAGCGCACGGGCGATCGCGACGCGCTGCCGCTGCCCGCCCGAGAGGGCGCGCGGCCGACTGTCGAGCAGGCTCTTGTCGAGCCGCACCTGCGACATGAGCTCGGCGACGCGGGCCTCGACGGCGACCTTCGCGTCGCGCGGTCGGTGTACCCGCACCGCCTCGACGAGGCACTGCCGCACCGTCTGGCGGCGGTCGAGCGACTGGTACGGGTCCTGGAACACCATCTGCGCGATCTTCGCGCGGCGCCGTCGTTCGGCGCCGCGGCGCGCGGGCACGCTCCAGTCCTCGCCGTCGACCGTGATCGTGCCGCCGTCGGCGCGCTCGAGCCCGAGCAGCAGGCGCGCGGTGGTCGACTTGCCCGACCCCGACTCGCCCACGATGCCGAGCGAGCCGCCTGGTGCGAGCTCCATCGACACGTCGTCGACGGCGACGAGGGTCTCCCGGCGGCCGTTCGCACCGCGCAGCTGGTACGCCTTGCGGAGGTTCGCCAGCGTCATCATCGGGTGCGACGCCGGGGCATCCGCCTCGATCGGGGGCGCCTCGTCGAGCGACGCCGACATGAGCACCCTCGTGTAGTCCCCCCGCGCGTCCTGCCGCATGGTCGCGGCGCGCAGCGTCTCGACGATGCGCCCGTGCTGCATGACGTTCACCCGGTCGCAGACGGCCCCGGCGAGCGCGAGGTCGTGCGTGATGAACAGCAGCGAGAGCTCGCGATGGGCGCGCAGGTCGGCGATGACGGCCATGACCTCCTCCTGCGTGGTCACGTCGAGCGCCGTCGTGATCTCGTCGGCGAGCAGGAGGTCGGGGTCCATCGCGAGCGTCGCGGCGATCATGACGCGCTGCAGCAGGCCGCCCGACAACTCGGCGGGATGCTGCCGCATGCGCCGGGCGGGATCGGTGATGCCGACCTCGTCGAGGAGGTCCATTGCGCGCTTCGCGGCGGCCTCCGGCTTCACGTCGGCGACGTGCACGAGCGCCTCGGTCATGAAGTCGCCGATCGTGCGGAGCGGGTTCAGGTGCGCCCGCGGCGTCTGGAACACCATGCCGAGACGGCGGGCGCGCAGGTCGCGCAGCGCGCGCGTACCCATCGCACCGAGATCGTGCCCGTCGACGCGGATCGTGCCGTTCGTGGTGAACCCGTCGGGCAGGAGGCCCGCGACGGCGCGCACGGTGAGGGTCTTGCCCGAGCCGGATTCGCCGACGAGGCCGACCGCCTCGCCGCGTCCGACCGCGAGCGTGCTGCCGAAGACGAGCTGACGGGGCCCGTCGGCGCCTGGCGCGAACACGTCGAGACCCTCGATCTCGAGCACGGATGCGTTCATCGTTCCTTCTCCTCGGCCCAGACGGTGACGCGCGCGCCGACGATGCCGACGGCGAGGACGGTGACGACGACGAGGATCGCCGGGAAGACGGACTGCTCGGGGGCGCCCGCGAGGATGCTCGCCTGGCCGCTCGAGATCATCGATCCCCAGTCGGGCGCGGGCGGTTGCTGCCCGAGGCCCAGGAACGAGATCGCGGCGAGGTCGAGCATCGCGTACCCGAAGCCCACCGCCATCTGCGCGGCGACTATCGGGATCATCGCAGGCACGAGGTGGCGGAAGCAGATCGCGAGACTCGAGACGCCCTGCACCCGGAGCGCCGCGATGTACGGCTTGCCGAGCTCGCGAGAGGCGGCGGTATGGGTCAGCCGGGCGACGACGGGGACGTAGGCGATCGCGAGCGCGACGACCGGGGCGACGAGCCCTTTGCCGAACAGCGTCACCGCGAGCACCGCGATCACGAGGCCGGGGATCGCGAAGATGACGTCGACGAGACGCGCGATGCCGCCCGACACCCACCCGCCGAACCACGCCGCGGCGAGCGCGAGCGCCACGCCGAGGAGAGTCGAGAGCAGCACCACGACCACGGGCGCGAACACGCTCGCCCCGGCGCCGACGAGCACCCGCGAGAGGATGTCGCGGCCGAGGTCGTCGGTGCCGAAGAGGTGTTCGGCGCTCGGCGCCCCGTTGACCGGGCCGACGTAGAGTTCGTACGGGTCGTAGGGCGCGAGCCACGGGCCGGCGAGCGCGACGATGACGACGACCCCGAGCACGGCGAGCGCGACGACGAACGTCCAGTCGCGCTTCGCCGCGCGACGGGCGGCGGCGGGCACGGCCGCCTGTGCGATCTGCGCGACGCTCATGCGAGGGCACCTCCTTCGACGCTCGACGGGTCGATGAGCGCGCTCACGAGGTCGGCGACCGCGTTCAGCACGACGAAGACCGTCACGAGCAGGAGCGACACGATCTGCACGACCGGCAGGTCGGCGCGGGCCGCCGCCTGCACGAGGAGCGACCCGATGCCGCCGAGCCCGAAGGCCACCTCGGCGATCGCGGACGCCGCGAAGAGCCCGGCGATCGTCGTGCCCGCGATCGCGAGAATCTGCGGCGACGCGTTGCGGAAAACGTGCGCCCCGAACACCCGGCGACGCGGGATACCGCGCACCCTCGCCGTGTCGACGTGCTCCGAGTGGAGCTGTGCGACGAGCGCGCTGCGGGTGACCCGGCTGATGTAGGCGATGAACAGCACCGCGAGCGAGATCGCCGGCAGCACGAGGTGCCACAGGCGATCCCAGGCCCCCTCGCCCTCGCCGTACACGGGGAACCAGCCGAGGCTCTTCGCGAAGACCCAGATCAGCAGGATCGCGACGACGAACGTCGGCAGCGCCATTCCCAGCGACGTCGCCGTCGCCACGGCACCGTCGACCGCGCGGCCCCTGGTCGCGGCCAGGATGCCGGAGCCCACGCCGAACACGAGGATCAGCACGACCGTCAGCAGCACGAGCTGGAGGGTGATGGCGAACCGCGGCGCCACGAGCGTCGTCACCGCCGTCTTGTAGACGAACGACCGCCCGAAGTCGCCCTGGATCGCGCCCGTGAGCCACTCCCAGTACCGCTGCCAGACCGGGTCGTCGAGGTGGTACTCGGCCCGGATCTCGGCGATGAGCTCGGGCGTCGGCTTCGCGCCCCCGGCGAGCGCCGCGATCGGGTCTCCGGTGAGCAGCACCGCCGAGTAGATGACGATGCTCGCGAGGAAGAGCGTCAGCAGCAGGCCGCCGAGCCGCCCCAGCAGCATCCGGGTCAGGGTGTTCACCGCACCGTTCCTCTCTTCGTGCTCTGTTCGCGGACGCAGCCCCGCATGCGCAAGCGCCGGCCGGCCTACTGGCCGCCGAGGTGCAGCGCCCAGGGGCTGCTGTACGCGGCGACCGACGTGGTGACGCCCGTGAGGTCGTCGTTCAGGTAGGTGAGCTGGTACGTGCCCGCGAGCGTGACCTGCAGCTGGTCGGGCGCATAGACGGCCTGCGCGGCGACGAACTCGTTCGCGGCCGCCTCCGCGTCGGTCGCGTTGCGCGCGGCCATCATGTGCGCAGTCGCCTCGCCGTCGTCGTAGCCGCTCCAGTTGAAGATGCCGCCCTGTTCGGCGGGGAGCACGAACAGCGACGGGTAGCCGAGCACGCCCGGGGTCTCGAGGTACCCCTGGGTGGCGACGAAGTCGACGCCCTCGCGCTTGGTCGGGTCGTAGAACAGCGCACCGAAGTCGGAGGCCTGCATCTCGTCGATCTCGAGGTCGAGGCCGATCTTCTCGCCCGCGGCCTGCATGATCGTCGCGGTCTGCTCGAACTCCTTGGCGCCGGCGGGCACCGCGACAACGAGCGGCTCGCTCACGTCCTCGCCGCTGTCGGCGACGAGCTGCTTCGCCTGCTCGAGGTCGACTTCGGGTGCGGCGAGTTCGTCGTAGCCGGCCTGGTAGACGTCGGCCTCCGCCATCGACTGGAACGAGAACTCGGGCACGAGGGTCTTCTGCACGTAGCCGAGGCCGTTCACGACCGTCTGCAGGTACTGGTCGCGGTCGATCGCGAGGCTCAGCGCCTGGCGGATCTTCGGGTTCGCCGCCGGACCCGTGGCGGTCGTCGGGCCGAAGCTGTACGACGCGGTCGAGTGGCCGATCGTGAGCGTGCCGGCGCCGTCGCCCTCGAAGACCGCTCGCGAGCTCGGCGAAACGTTGATGGCCCCGTCGATCTCGCCCTGGGTGAGGGCGGTCGCGAGCGTCGACCCGTCGTTGACGAAGGTGTACTTGAGCGTCTTGACGAGGGGTGCGCCGTTCCAGTAGTCCGCGTTCGCGGTCGTCGTGATCTCGCTGCCGGGCTTCCAGCCGCCGGCGGCGAGCTCGTACGGACCCGTGCACATGAGGCCGCCGTCGGGCGTGCCGAGCGCATCGCCCGCCGCCTCGCCGAAGGCCTTCTGCATGACGGCGCCGGCCTGGCCGGCGAGCGCGTCGCGGAAGGTCGAGTCGGGCGCGACGAAGTGCACGGTGACCTCGTTCGGGCCGGTCGCGACGATACCCGTGGCGGGGTCGGGCACGACGAGCGCGAAGGCGCCGTACCACTGCGACTCGGGGTTCGTGCCCTGCTGGAGGCTGTAGACCACGTCGTCAGCGGTCACGGGGCTGCCGTCCCAGAACGTCACGTCGTCGCGCAGCTCGATGACGAAGGTCACCGGGTCGACGAACTCCGCGCTCGTCGCGATGCCCGGCTCGATCGAGAAGTCGGGCTGCAGCGAGAGCAGGTTGTCGCAGAGGTTCGGGATGATGAGGTTCGCCGAGGCGGCCGGGTTCAGGGTCGCGGGCTCGCCCTCGGCGATCGCCCACGTGACCTCGTCGACGGCCTTCGTGCCGGCGGGCAGCGAGTCGACGATCGTGAGCTCGCCGGTGTCTCCGTCGACATCGGTGCCGTCACGCGGGGTGCATGCGGTCAGGGCGAGCAACGCGGCGCAGGCGACGGCGCCTGCCGCGAGTCGGGGTCGGTTCATGGTGGGGGTCCGTTCGGTCGGTGATGCGAGGGTGATGGGGATGACGCCGCCGGTGTTCAGGCGAGCAGGAAGACGCGGATGCAGACCTGGCCGTCCTCGTCGCGGGCGATGCCGAGAAACTGGTGCTCGGCGAGCCAGCGGTGCTGGGGCGCGTCGGTCTGGAAGACCGGCGCCGTGCGGAAGTAGAGGCCCGGGTCGTCCTCGGGCACGTGCTCGCCACGGTCCATCCGCTCGAGCACCTCGGGGGTCGCCCGGAAGTACCCGCGGTTGAGGATGTCGATCACCGCGCCGTCGTCGGCGCGGATCAGGTAGCGGGCCTCGAGCTGGGCGGTGCCGAATCGTTCGACCGCCCAGTCGCCGCCACCGGCGAGCACCTCGCCGTTCAGCCGCGGCCCGGTGACGCTGCCGCCCGAGACGGGCGTGAAGGAGAGCTGCTCGTCGGGGCCGCGGCCGATGTGGAAGTCGGGGTCGATCGTGGCGCGGATCTCGAAGACGTACTCGAGGTTCGGCCACGACGTGGGAGCGATGGGGTTCACGGCAGTTCTCCTTCGAGGACGGTGAAGTGCAGTTGGAATCCGTCGGCTCCGCCGACGACGAGCGACTGGGTGTTCGGGCGGGTCGCCCCCCACGTCCACGGATCGGCACCCGTGCCGGTCTGCGGCAGGAACTCGGGGTAGTCGCTGCTCGAGACGTGAACACGTAACCGGTGCCCCGCCCGCAGCCGGTACCCGACCTGGCCGAGGTCGATCTCGATGACCGCGGGGTCGGCGTCGTTCGCCTCCAGCAGCTGCACCTGGCCGCGTGCGATGCGGAGCGCGGTGCGGTCGGGTGCGACGTCGAGCACCCGCACGAAGCAGTCCATGACGGGGCCGTCGGACGCGATGCGGAGCCGCGCCGAGACCGGGCCCGCGAGGTCGACGTCGGCCACGGCCTCGTCCGACTCGAAACGCAGCACGTCGGCGCGGTCGCCGAGCTCCGCCTCGTCGGGGGCGAAGAGCAGGAACGAGAACGCATCGGGCACACTCGAGGGCACGAGGTCGTCCGGGTCGTGAGTCCACCTGAGCACCGACTCGGTCGGGGCGGGCGCGGCGGCGAGGCATCCGTCGCCCGTCGCGTACCGGCTGACGCGACGCGCACCCTCGGGCGGCCAGACCGGGCTCTCGCGCATCTCCCCGGTGCCCGCGAGGCTCCAGGTCACGCGCGGCAGCTCGGCCGCCGCCCCGTTGCCGCGCACGAAGACCTCGAAGAACGCGAGCGCCGGGTCGAGCGTGCGCGGCAGCAGGTCGCGGATCTGCGCGTCGCTGCGATCGGCGACCCNGTCGCGGATCTGCGCGTCGCTGCGATCGGCGACCCGGTCGCCGTCGGCCTCGTGCAGCTGGTAGCTCTCGTGGTCGATCGACTCGATGCGCAGGTAGTGGTGCGCGTCCCAGTTCGGGCGCTGCGAGATCCGCTCGACGTCGGCCCACGAGAGCGGTGCGCAGTTGTCCCACCAGCCGATCGTGTGCAGCGAGGGCACCGAGCGCCCGGCGAACGGGTCGCCGTTCGGGAAGCGCCTGAGCAGGACGGGGTTCGGGTACCACTGGTCGTAGCTCAGCCCGCGCGCGCCGACCTGGCTCATGAACTCCTCGGCCTGGGCGGCGAAGTCGCGGCGCGACCAGTCGGGCTCCCACTGCAGCATGTCGTTGTCGAAGAACTGCGTGAGCGGGTACATGTAGGTGACCCCCCACTCGACCGCGCGCGTGCGTCGCGAGGGGTCGCGGTGCACGGGCTCGCCAAGGCCGGTGCCCGTGACGCGCGGGGCGATGGCCTTGAGCGCCGGGTGCCCGCTCGCGGCGGCGGCCCACTGCGTGTAGCCGTAGTAGCTGTCGCCCCACATCGCGACGCGGCCGTTCGACCACGGCTGACAGGTGATCCACTCGATCGTGTCGTAGCCGTCGTCGACCTCGTTCACGAAGAGCAGCGCATCGCCCTCGGACCGGAACTTGCCGCGCACGTCCTGCGCGACGACCCGGTAGCCGTGTCCGGTGAGGTACTCGGCGACCTGCGGGATGAAGCAGTAGACGCCGGACTTGTCGTACGGCAGTCGGATCAGGATGGTGTCGCCGGGTGCAGTGTCGGCGGCATCGGGTGCGCCGGGAAGGTAGACGTCGCCGGCGAGCAGCACCCCGTCGCGCATTCGGATCCGGGCGGGGACCGAGAGCGGGCTCTCGGGCGCCGGGGGGATGCGCTGGATGTCGGGCATGTCACTCCTTCGAGACGGGGCGTCCTGCGACGCGGTGACGGTCACGTTACGGACGTGGGTCTAAATAGTCAAGTCTGACTAGACAAGAATCGCAGAACCGCTACACTCGGCAGAGTCGAGTGCGAGGCATCCGCATCGCAGGAGAGGAGAAACCCGCCGATGGCACGACCCTCCGTCGCCGCCGAGCGCCGCGAGCAGATCCTCGACGCGACCATGGCGACCATCGCCGAGCACGGCATCCACGGCACGACGCTCGACCGCATCGCCACCGCGACCGGCATGTCGCGCGGCCACGTGCGCCACTTCGTCGGCAACCGCGACAAGCTCCTGCTCGACACAGCGACCGCACTCTTCGCCGACCAGACCGGCGAGGTCGGCACGATACTGCCCGCCGGCACGTCCGACCTCGAGTCGGCGCTCGACTACCTCTTCGGCCCGGCGTTCAACTCACCCGACCGCGAGAACGCGGTCGTGCTGGGGTTCGTACAGCTCTCACGCACGGACCCCGAAATCGCGCAGGTGCTCACCAGCGCCTATACAGCCACGCGGGTGCAGCTCGCCGACCTCGTCGCCTCAGACCATCCCGATGCATCGCCGGATACCTGCACGACCGCGGCGTACGGCGTGTTGACCTGCGCACTCGGCTCGGTGTTTCTCGGCGATTTCGACGCCGACCCCACGCGCGCCGCGCGCTCCCGCGCGGCCGCCGAAGCGCTTCTCGCCGCGCTCTGAGGTTGGGCGCATACACGCCCAATGCGCACCGCCGCGACGTCCATGCAATTGTGCGCCGCTCCTCGGGCTTGATCAGTTCGGACTGCGGACGTCCTGCCGACACTCGGTTGCGGTCGCTGATCACTTGAGGAAGATCCTCAACAGAATGATCAGCAGCCCGAGCGCAGCGGTGGCACACGCACCGCCCATCGCCAGTACCAGACGACCCGTCGGCTGGCGAACGCGATCCACCTGAGAATGGCCAGAACGAGAACACCCATCCAGAGGGTGGACAAAGATGCGACCTCCACTCCCAGCACACTCCGAGAGCCCCGAGGGCGAGCGAGATCAACGGCGGGACCGTCGCGTACAGCAACCCAATCGATCGCCCAAATGCGAACCGGATGGACTCCCGCACACGGATCGGCTCACCCTCCGCGCGAGCTCCCTGGACGGCGATGGCAACGATATACATCTGCGAGAGCCAAAGGACGAGCATGCTGACGATGGTGACGCCCATGGTGTTCAACGAACGCCCACTGTCGTCCGACACCGCGATGACGACGCTGACGAGCACCATGCCGGAGACAAGCTCCGGCGTCACAAGCCCATGCCGCAAGCGAGGCATCGACCACGGACTCTCGAAGCGAGCGGGGCCCGCTCGATCAGCCATTCATTCACCCCCGCGGGCCCACTCCGCGGAAACTGAAGGTGATTCGCGAGCCGATGCGCCGTGCCTCACCAGACCCTATGTCGACCCGCAAATCCCCGCACCGACGATCGATCTCGGATTCTTGGCGAGCGGGCCGACGGCAGTCACCGACTCCGTCGTGCGATCTTGGTGATGCACCATCATGGGCCCGGTGTCATGATGACGGGACGTGACCAGCGAGGGGGAATGCGCATGTCGATCGAAGCAAGCACCAGGACGGGGCTGACGAGGGATCAGTTGGCCGAGGAGGTGACGCGCCTTTCGACGCCCGACCGCTTGTCGACGCCGTTCGGTGACTTCGAGTTCTTCGACGGCGTGCCTACGCCCGAATCGGTTCAGACCATCTTCGACGGGCTCGACCTCGTCCGCGGCATCACAGCTTTCCTCGACACGATCCCGGGTGCGTCGCTTGTCGCCATGCGGCACGGGCTGCGCGTCGCCGGCGTCGACTCGCCCGACAAGATCGCATTCACCGATCCGAAGTGCAACTCTGGTGCGCTGTGGCTCACGCCGAACACCGAGACCACCTACGGAGTTGCGTTCCTTGACCTGCGGGCGTGGGGTCCAACGGTCATCGAGGCACCCCCGCAGGCGCTCGGCGTCGTCGACGACTTCTGGTTCCGGTACGTCGCCGACATGGGAATCGCGGGCCCCGACAAGGGCGCCGGCGGCAAGTACCTCTTCCTCCCTCCGGGATACGACGGCGAGCGGCCCGACGGGTACTTCACCTACGAAAGCCCGACGTTCACGAACTTCGTGGTGATCCGCGCCCTGGGCGGCGTGCCCGCCATCAAGCAGTCCCGCATCTATCGACTGAGCGATGCCGCCGCTCCGCCGGAGAACACCTTCGTGAACATCGCCGACCAGGTGTTCAACACGATCCACTCGAACGACTTCTCGTTCTTCGAAGAGGTCGCCGAGATCGTCGCCGAAGAACCCACCGCGGCACTCGACCCCGAGCGCGCGGGGACGCTGGCCGCCCTCGGCATCGCACACGGGAAGCCCTTCGCGCCCGATGAGCATCGGCGCGGCGTGCTCGACGCCGCCGCCCGCATTGGTGCCGGGATGGCGCGCGCCAACCTCTACCGGCCTCGCAACCCGGAGTCGTACCGCTGGGACGGATCCTCGTGGAAGGAGGGGTTCGTCGGCGGCAGCTACGAGTTCCTGAGCGACGGTGCGCGCAATCTCGACGCCCGCACGCTGTTCCACTACGCGGCGACCGTCATCACGCCGGCGATGGCGCACGCGCAGGTTGGTGCCGGCTCGGCCTACATCTACACCGCGCAGGACGCCGACGGCGCGCTGCTCGATGGAGCCGCCACGTACTCGCTGACGATCCCTCCGAACCCGCCGGCGAAGAACTTCTGGGCGTTCGACCTCTATGACACCCAGACCCGGTCGCTGTTGCAGTCGACGCTCTACCCAGCTCTGTCGAGCCTCGGCGAAGGCCTCCAGGCCGAAGCCGACGGTTCGTACGTCCTGTGGTTCGCGCCGACCGCCCCCGATGGCAAGGAGTCCAATTGGATCCCTACGCTGCCTGGCAAGTCGTGGTGGCCCCTGCTGCGCCTCTACGGCCCGCTCGAGTCATGGTTTGACAACACGTGGCGCCTGCCCGAGATCGTTCGTGTGAGCGAGTGAGTCGCGATTGCAGATGAGTACGCGGCCACGGCGCCCGTTCGCCGGGTGCCGTGGTTGCGTGTCCCACAGGCCGAGATCGCTGAAGGTTGCCGAGCACTATCGAGGTGTCCGGAGCCTGAACGGCGCGCTTTTCGTAGTACTGCTCGGTCACCCTAGACCGTTTGTGGCCGGCGAACCGGGCGGCCCCTTCGATGCCGAGTGCGTCTGCAACCGCGGTCACCGCGGACTTGCGGAGCGCGTGCGGCACGAGTGCCTCGTCGAGCCCAGCCCATTCCCGGACGCGCCGCAGGGAACGGTGCACATCTTGGTTCCGCTGGGTGCCCCGGTGCGGGTTTGGAAGACGAACTCGTTGTCGCCCGATGCGATCTTGCGACGGCGGAGCATCGGTAGGAGTTCGTCCGGAACTGAGATGCGCCGTCATCCAGACTCCGTCTTCAGATAGTCCTCATAGCGCTTGGGCAGGCCTTTGGAGTCAATGACCTTCCCGGCGATCGTGATGCTCGGCCGGTCCGAGTCGAGATCCACGAATTGCCACTTGAGTCGGACTGCCTCGCTCACGCGGGCGCCGGTGGCGAGGATCAGATCCACGACATCGCCGAGCAGATCGGATGGCCGCGGTCCCATCCGATCCGCGCGGTTCTGGTAGTCGCGAATGATCGCCCGGAAACTCTGCAACTCCACCGCGTCGGGAGCGTAGATGGGCTTCGGGCGCCGCTTAGCGCTCTTCACCTCCCACGCCGGACTGGCGACCATGAGGTCATTCATCACGGCATACGAGCAGATCTGGCTGATCAGCGCCTTGCATGTGTCGGCTTGTCGAGGCGTGCGCCGATGGTTTGCCTTGTAGACCGGAGAACTGTGCTCGCCTTGACCTCCCGTAGGGCGAGCGATCCCATCAGCGGTGCGATCTTCTTCTCAATCAGGCGGGAGTTCTCGTGCCGTGTCGTGTCTCGCTGTTCCCCGGTGAACGCGACGTGCTGCATGTACTCGTGCGTGAGCTCGATGAAGAGCGACTCCGGCGTGAGACCGTCATTCGCCCCGTAGGCCGCTTCGTACTGATCGCCGACCGCTGCGACCAGCGTGCGACGTGCTCGCGCCCGAGATGTCGCGCGGGTGCGGACCTTGCCGTAGCTCCCATCGATGCGACGGAAGACGACGGTGCCACGAACTCGACCGTCGGGCAGGTCATGGTACGTGATCTCCCCGCGTGAGCCGGGTTCCATTCTTCTGCGTGGCATCATGCTCACCCTCTGTATTCGCAGGGTAGGAAGCCATCACCATCGTCACCGTCGGTCCGTTCGGGCCTGCAACCAGGCCTGAACGTTCTCGCGGCTGTATCGCAGATGCTTGCCGAGCTTGGTGGCCTTCGGGCCGGTTCCTTCGAGACGCCAGTGGTAGATCGTCTCTTTGGACAGTTGCAAGTACTGCGCCAGTTCGTCGACGCTCAGATAGTCCCCGAGCTCGTCGACGAACCGGGCCGCCGGAACGGTGTGATCGGTTGATGTGGTCATACTCCTCGGGAGTGCGCATCACGCCGAAATGCTTGCTGTCCGGGGACTTCACATGTGGAATCCTGTGGAAGCCTGTCCCCCGAATCGAAAAGGCCCCAAAAAGGCCCCAACGACCCTCTTCTCGCCCTGTTCAACGAGAAAACCCCTGACAAATCTTGCGATTCGTCAGGGGTTCTTGGTGGATCTGAGGGGACTCGAACCCCTGACCCCCTGCATGCCATGCAGGTGCGCTACCAGCTGCGCCACAGACCCGTTCGGGATGAACCCGTTTCGGTGCTTCCCGCTCTCGCGGGCAACGAGACGAGCTTACACCAGGCGATGCCGCCGTGCGAAATCGAGCGGTGCACCCCGGGCGATTCGCGCCGCGATCAGGATTTCGCCGTGAGCAGCGGCTCGACGGGAAGCGCCGGGCAGTCGTTCCAGAGGCGTTCGAGACCGTAGTACATGCGCTCCTCGCGGTGGAACACGTGCACGACGAGGTCACCGAAGTCGAGCAGCACCCAACGGCCCGCGTCGTGCCCCTCGCGGCGACTGGCACGGCCGAGGACCTCTTCGATGGCGTCGGCGATCGCCACCACGTTGCGCTCGGAGTTGCCGGTGACGAGCAGGAACACGTCGGCGAACGGGAGCGGCCCCGAGACATCCAATGCGACCAGATCTTCGCCGCCCTTCGCGTCGGCCGCGCGCACCGCACGGGCCAGGGAGTCGAGGGCTTCAGAGGATGCGGTCATTCGCTCACTTCCGGGTAGACGGTCGGCGTTGGCGCCGGGGATCAGAACAGGCCCGACATGGCGCCGATGACGAGGGTGCCGACGACGCCGAGTGCGAGTACTCCGGCGGTCACTGCGAGCACGAGGGGCACGTTCATGCCCTCCTTCTTCGGCGGGGCCATCATCGTGCGCGCCGCGCCTTGCGTGCTGATGGCGCTCGTCGCGGCCACCGGCGCGACGCCGGTGCCGACCTCCTCGATGCTGTCGAACAGCCGGTCGACGTCGGACGAGTCGATCTGGCTCGGGTGCACGCCGGTCGCGCCGTAGCTGCGGGGAAGGTCGATCGAGCCGGTCGCCATGACCTCGCCGGTCTGCGCGAGCGTGTCGCCGAAGGCGCCCTGGTCGGGCAGGGACGGCAGGATGAGCGCGTTCGTCGTCGTGGGCACGCCGTGACTCAGCGAACCGCGCGAAAGGAGCTGGTCGAACGGGCCGGACGGCTGGTCGTCTGGCACGTTGAGCTGCGAGGTCCAGTGGGCCGGTGCTGCCGGCGCAGCGGGCTGGGCGGCAGGCAGCTGCGTCGGGGCCGGCTGCGGCCGCGGCGCGGCGGATGCGGGAGCGGCGAACGGCTGCCCGGTCTGCGGGTTCACGATCTGGGGTGCGGCCGACGCGACCGGCGCTGCGGCAGCAGGCGGCGCGGCGTCGTCGAACTCGTCGTCGAAGTCGTCGAGCGCGGTGCCCTCGAGCATCGCGCGGAGCTCGCGTCGCGTCAGGGTGCGCTCGGGCGTCTGCCCGGGGGCGGGCACGGCCGCCTGGGCGGGCTCGGCCGGCACGGGAATCGCCGGCGCCGGAACCGCTGGCATCGGCGCCGCCTGCTGCTGCGCAGGAGCCTGCGGCTGGGGCGGTACGGCGGGCTGCGCCGGAACGGGAGCGCTCGGACGCGGCGCGAACGGGCTCTGCTGCGGCAGTTGCGTCGGGGTCGGCGCCTGCGGGGCGGCGATGACCGCATCGAATCCGCCCGCCGGACGAGGCGGGGCGTAGCTCGGGCTCGGCGCGGCCTGGGCGGCGGCGGCCACGGGGGCCGCGAACTGAGGATTCACCGGCTGCGGTGCGGATGCCGGTGCGACCGCCGGCTGCGGTGCGGGAATCGGCGCCTGGGGTGCAGCGGGGGGCGGCTGCGGTGCGGCGAACGGCTGTGCAGGAGCGTCGGGGGTCGTCGAAGCTGCCTGCTGTTCGCGCAGGCGCTCTCGTTCCCGCAACTCACGGCGCGTGAGCGGCGGTTCGTTCGACGACGTCATTCGACACTCCGGTAGAGATGGTGCTTGGAGATGTACTGGACGACCCCATCGGGGACCAAGTACCACACCGGGAAACCCCGGCGCACCCTGCTCCGGCAATCGGTCGACGAAATCGCCAGAGCCGGAACTTCAAGCAAGCTTACGTCTTGCTCCGGCAAACCCGAAACGCTCAGGACATGTCCCGGGCGACTCACAGCAACGAAGTGGGCCAGCTCCCAGAGCTCGTCGACGTCCTTCCACGAGAGGATCTGGGCGATGGCATCGGCGCCGGTGATGAAGAACAGGTCGGCGTCGGGTCGCTCGCGACGGATGTCGCGGAGGGTGTCGATCGTGAACGTCGCCTTCTGCCGGTCGATGTCGACCCGGCTCACCGTGAAGCGGGGGTTCGACGCGGTGGCGATGACGGTCATGAGGTAGCGGTGCTCCGCCGGGGTCACGACCGTCTTGTAGCTCGGCTGGCCGGTCGGCACGAAGATCACCTCGTCGAGGTCGTGCGACTGCGCGACCTCGCTCGCGGCCACGAGGTGGCCGTGGTGGATCGGATCGAACGTGCCGCCCATGATCCCGACGCGGGATCGGCGGCCCGGCACCGTCACCGGGCGACCACTCGCCTCAGTGACCGTGCCCGTGCGCGTCGCCCGAGTGACGGGCGGCGTACGCCTCGGCCTTGGCGCGATGGCGGTTGGCGACGTCGCGGTACGACGCGGCGACGAACCCGAGGATGGCGAAGATGATGAGGGCGATGAGCCCGTACACCCAGGACTCGACCGGCAGCTCTCGCGCGTGCACCGTCTCGGTGAGCACCGTTCCGGTCAACGCTGCGGTGGTGAGGCTCATTCGGCCGTTCCTTTCGAATCCTGCGGGTAACGCTCCCGCCAGTCTAGCGAGGTCGAGCGGTGCGGCGCGCTCAGGCGCGCACGTGGCCTGCGCCGCGCACGATCCACTTCGTGCTCGTGAGCTGCGGCAGGCCCATCGGGCCGCGTGCGTGGAGCTTCTGCGTCGAGATGCCGACCTCGGCGCCGAAGCCGAACTCCGCGCCGTCGGTGAAGCGCGTGGAGGCGTTCACCATCACGGCCGCGGCGTCGACCTCGTTGAGGAAGCGCTCGGCGTTGCCGAGGTCGTTCGTCACGATGGCCTCGGTGTGCTTCGTCGAGTACCGGCGGATGTGGGCGAGTGCGTCGTCGAGGGAGTCGACGACACCGACCGAGAGGTCGAGACTCATGTGCTCGGTCGCCCAGTCGTCGTCGGTCACCGGCACCGTCTCGGGCCGGATCGCCCGCACGCGTTCGTCGGCGTGCACGGTCACCCCGGATGCCTCGAGGCGGTCGATGACGGCGGGCAGGAGCCGCTCGGCGGCGTCGCGGTGGACGAGCAGGGTCTCGAGCGCGTTGCAGACGCTCGGCCGCTGCACCTTCGCGTTGTGCACGAGCTCGACGGCCCACGACTCGGGCGCGCTCTCGTCGAGGAACATGTGCACGACACCCGCGCCCGTCTCGATGACGGGCACGCGCGCCTCGTCGACGACGGCGCGGATGAGCCCGGCGCTCCCCCGCGGGATCAGCACGTCGACGTATTCGCGTGCCTGCATGAGGTGCCGTGCGCCGACGCGCCCGAAGTCGTCGACCGTCTGCACGGCGTCGCCCGGGAGGCCGGTGCGCTCGAGCGCGGCGCGCAGCACCTCGACGAGCACCGCGTTCGTCTGCTCGGCCGCGCTGCCGCCGCGCAGCACGACGGCGTTGCCGCTCTTGAGCGCGAGCACCGCGATGTCGATCGTCACGTTCGGCCTGGCCTCGTAGATCGCGCCGACGACGCCGAGGGGCACCCGCACCTGGTCGATGCGCACGCCGCTCGGCAGCGATCGGCCGCTGACCGTCTCGCCGATCGGATCGGTCAGTGCGATCACCTCGAGCACCGCGTCGGCGAGGGCGTTCACCCGGCGAACGTCGAGGGCGAGCCGGTCGAGCAGGCCCGTCGAGAGGCCCTCCTCGCGACCGGCCGCGAGGTCGAGGGCGTTGGCCGCGACGATGTCGGCGGCGCGCTCGCGCAGGATCCCGGCGACCTCGGCGAGGGCGGCGTCCTTCTCGGCAGTCGAGGCCCGGGCGAGCCGAAGCGAAGCGGTCTTCGCGGCGGCGAGCCGCTCGTCGAGCACGTCGGGATCGAGGTCGGGATTCGCCATGGTCCCAGCCTAGGCGAGGCGAGGCGAGCGGGGCGTCGTATGACGGGGCCGCATGCGGACGGTCAGCGGGCTGGTTCGAACCACGTGCCGACGTCGGCGCCCGAGAGCGCCTCGGCGACGAGCGGGGTCGCCGTGATGAGCACGGCAGCACCCGCCTCGGCGGCGACGCGCGCGGCCGAGACCTTCGTCTCGGCGCCGCCGGTGCCGACGCCCGCGCGGCCGATCGAGCCGATCTCGACGCCCTCGAGTCCGTCGCCGAACGCGACCCGGTCGATGCGCTCCGCACCCGGCAGGTGCGGCGGCTTCGTGTACAGGGCGTCGACATCGGAGAGGAGCACGAGCAGGTCGGCACCGATCAGCTCGGCCACGAGCGCGGCGAGCCGGTCGTTGTCGCCGAACCGGATCTCGTGCGTGGCGACGGTGTCGTTCTCATTCACGATCGGCATGATGCGCAGTGCCAGCAGCCGATCGATCGCCCGCTGGGCATTCACGCGCGGCGTGTCGTTCTCGAGGTCGCCCGCGGTGAGCAGCACCTGACCCGCCACGATGTCGTAGCGGTCGAGCGCGTCCTGATAGCGCACCATGAGCAGGTTCTGGCCGACGGAGGCCGCCGCCTGCTGGGTCGCGAGGTCGTTCGGTCGCGAGTCGAGTCGCAGGTAGGGCATGCCGGTCGCGATCGCGCCCGACGACACGAGCACGACCTCGGTCCCTCGGGCGTGCGCCGCGGCGAGCGCCTCCACGAGGGGGGCGATCTGCCCGGTGTTCTCGCCGCTGATCGACGACGAGCCGACCTTCACGACGACCCGACGCGCGGTCGGGATGTCTGCATGGGAACGGAGGGTCATCGATCGCCCCCGTCGGGGCCGACCTCGCCGTCGCCCTCGTCGCCCCAGATGCCGGCTTCGCGTTCGCGTTCGAGCTCGGCGCGGGCCTCGGCCTTCGCGTCCATGCGCTCGTGGTAGTCGCTCTTGCGCTCGGCGCGCGTCGCACGACGGCTCTCGTCGAGTCGCACGTCGGTGCCGCGCGGCGAGGTGATGAGTTCGGCGGTCGAGGTGAGCGTCGGCTCCCAGTCGAAGACGACGCCCTGGCCCTTTCCGATGACGACGGTCGAACCGGCCACGGCGCCGGCGCGCACGAGCTCGTCCTCGACGCCCAGCTTCGCAAGCCGGTCGGCGAGGAAGCCCACGGCCTCGTCGTTCGCGAAGTCGGTCTGCTGCACCCAGCGCTCGGGCTTCTTGCCGAGGATCCGGTAGATGGTGCCGTAGCTGCCGCCCTCGGCGCGAACCGTGAATCCGACCTCGTCGACCGCCCTGGGACGCATGACGATGCGCTCGGGCTCGGGTGCGGCCGCGGCCTCGGCACGGGCGCGGTCCACGAGCTCGCCGAGGGCGAACCCGAGCTGGCGGAGCCCCTCGTGACTCACCGTCGAGATCTCGAACACCCGGTACCCCCGCGTCTCGAGTTCGGGCCGCACGAAGTCGGCCAGCTCGCGGGCCTCGGGCACGTCGACCTTGTTGAGGGCGACGAGCTGCGGCCGCTCGAGCAGCGGGATCTGGCCCTCGGGCACCGGGTACGCGGCGAGCTCGGCGAGGATCACGTCGAGGTCGCTGATCGGGTCGCGACCCGGCTCGAGGGTCGCGCAGTCGATCACGTGCAGGAGCGCCGCGCACCGCTCGACATGCCGCAGGAACTCGAGCCCGAGTCCCTTGCCCTCGCTCGCGCCCTCGATGAGCCCGGGCACGTCGGCGACGGTGAAGCGGTGATCGCCCGCCTGCACGACCCCGAGGTTCGGATGCAGCGTCGTGAACGGGTAGTCGGCGATCTTCGGACGAGCGGCCGAGAGGGCTGCGATGAGGCTCGACTTGCCGGCGCTCGGGAAGCCGACGAGGGCGACGTCGGCGATGGTCTTCAGCTCGAGGCGGATCTCGTGCTCGTCGCCGTCCGTGCCGAGCAGGGCGAAGCCGGGTGCCTTGCGCTTCGTGCTCGCGAGTGCCGCGTTGCCCAGGCCGCCGAGGCCGCCGGCGGCCGCGACGAAGCGGAGCCCGGGCTCGGCGAGGTCGGCGAGTTCGTTGCCCTCCTCGTCCTTCACCACGGTGCCGACGGGCACCGGCAGCTCGAGGTCCTCGCCGGCGGCACCCGATCGGTTGTCGCCCTGGCCGGGCTGTCCGTTCGCCGACGAGCGGTGCGGACGACCGTGGTACGCGAGCAGCGTCGTCACCTGCGGGTCGGCGACGAGCACGATGTCGCCGCCGTGCCCGCCGTTGCCGCCATCGGGGCCGGCGAGCGGCTTGAACTTCTCACGGCGTACCGAGACGCAGCCGTTACCGCCATGTCCGGCGCGCAGATACAGCGTCACCTCGTCGACGAAGCTGACCATGCCGAACCCCTCCTGAGCGTTGAACCGGGTGATGAAACGCGTGAGGGCGAGCCGAAGCCCGCCCTCACGAAGACCGTCGTCGGTCGGCTATTCGCCGACCGCCACGATGTTGACGACCTTGCGGCCGCCCTTGTTGCCGAACTGCACCGCGCCGGCCTCGAGCGCGAACAGGGTGTCGTCGCCACCGCGACCGACGCCCGCACCCGGGTGGAAGTGGGTGCCGCGCTGGCGGACGATGATCTCGCCGGCGCCGACGACCTGGCCGCCGAAGCGCTTCACGCCGAGGCGCTGCGCGTTCGAGTCACGACCGTTGCGAGTGGAGCTCGCTCCCTTTTTGTGTGCCATGTCTGATTCTCCTTGGACGCCGCGGCGGTTACTTGATGCCGGTGACCTTGACGCGCGTGAGCTCCTGGCGGTGGCCCTGGCGCTTCTTGTAGCCGGTCTTGTTCTTGAACTTCTGGATCACGATCTTCGGGCCGCGGAGGTCGCCCAGGACCTCGGCCGTGACGGTGACCTTCGCGAGCGACTTGGCGTCGGAGGTGATCTTGTCACCGTCGACGAGGAGCACCGGGGTGAGCTGGACGTTGCCGTCCTTGTCAGCCTTGATGCGGTCCATCGTCACGATGGTGCCGACTTCGACCTTCTCCTGCCGACCGCCGGCGCGCACTACTGCGTAAACCACTACTCGTACCTATCTCTGGGGGGCCTCTCGGCCCCGTCTGCCTGAAGGGATTGTCACTGCGCGGTCGCCCCAGCGGGAAGAAGGGTGGTGACTGCGAGAAAACACTGTGCGGGTTGTCCTGCGTGCAGAATGACCTGCTTGCGGAGTGAACCGCGAAGTGGCGCGCACTGGGATAAGCAGCGGCACCAACGGTCGAGTTTACCGGATGACCCGGAGGGGGTCAAACGCGCGCCGACGGCGCGTCGCGCGGCGTTGCGCGTAGCATCCCCTCATGACCGTCCTCATCGACACGCCGCTCTGGCCGAAGCACGGCACGGTATGGGCGCACCTCGTGAGCGACGAGTCGATCGAGGAGCTGCAGGCGTTCGCCCGCCGGGTCGACCTGCCGCCGCGTGCGTTCGACCTCGACCACTACGACGTGCCCGTCGAGCGGTACGACGAGCTCGTGGCGGCCGGAGCCGAGCCGGTGAGCCCGCGCGAACTCGTACGTCGCCTGCGCGGGAGCGGCCTGCGGGTCACGCCGCGCGAGCGACGCGACCGCGCGGGCCGCACGTCATTCTGAGCCGTCGGATGCCTCGGCGTCGACGTCTCCGTCACGCCGGGTGATCACGGGGATCGAGCCGCCCGTGCTGAGCGCCGCGGTCGAGACCCGGCGGCTGCGCGCCCGGCCCTCCCCCGCCTTCTTGGGCGCGGGCAGCGCGTCGAGCACCGAGTCGAGGAGCACCTCGGCCTCGGCGGTCGGCACCGGGCGCTTGCGATCGGCGGCCGGAACGGGCAGGTCGATGATCGGGAGCACCGGCTCGGCCTCGTCGGTCGCCGGGGTCGTCGGCGCCGACTCGGCGACCGACGTCGTCGCGGCCTCCGTGTCGGGCCGACCGGCCTCCTGCGAGACGCGACGGTGGCGGCCGCGCCGACGACCGGTCGGGACGTCGGCGGCCGGCTGCGCCGTCGAGGGAGCCTCGGCGGGAACCTCCGCGACGGACTCCTCGTCCTTCGCGTCGGTGTGCGGAATCGTCGACGCCGCGATCTGGGCGAGCGCGTGCTTCGCGTCGTCGGTGATCGCATGCGTGCCGGCGTGCGGCGCTGTGGTCGTCGCAGCCGGCTGCGGCTGCGACTGGCCGCCCCCGCCCCGGTTGCGACGACGCTCGGGCTGCTGCGGAGCGCGGTGCTTCAGGATCGGCTCGTGGTGCACGATGATGCCGCGGCCGGCGCACACCTCGCACGGCTCGCTGAACGACTCGAGGAGTCCGAGGCCGAGCTTCTTCCGGGTCATCTGCACGAGCCCGAGCGAGGTGACCTCGGCGACCTGGTGCTTCGTGCGGTCGCGCGAGAGGCACTCCACGAGGCGTCGCAGCACGAGGTCGCGGTTCGACTCGAGCACCATGTCGATGAAGTCGACGACGATGATGCCGCCGATGTCGCGCAGGCGCAGCTGGCGGACGATCTCTTCAGCCGCCTCGAGGTTGTTCTTCGTGACCGTCTCTTCGAGGTTTCCACCCGAGCCGACGAACTTGCCGGTGTTGACGTCGACGACGGTCATCGCCTCGGTGCGGTCGATGATGAGCGAGCCGCCCGACGGCAGCCAGACCTTGCGGTCGAGCGCCTTCTCGATCTGCTCGCTGATGCGGAACTCGTCGAACGAATCGCGGTCGCCCGCGTACGCCTCGACGCGCTCGAGCAGGTCGGGTGCGACGGCGCGCAGGTACCGCTCGATCGTCTGGCGCGCGGCGTCGCCCTCGATGATGAGCTTCTGGAAGTCCTCGTTGAAGACATCGCGGACGATCTTGATGAGCAGGTCGGGCTCGGAGTGCAGGAGCGCGGGCGCCTGCACCTTCTCGAGCGTCTGCTGGATGTCGGCCCACTGGGCGATCAAGCGATTGACATCGAGGGTGAGCTGCTCTTCGGTGGCACCCTCGGCCGCGGTGCGCACGATGACGCCCTGGTTCTCGGGCAGCACCTCTTTCAGGATCTTCTTGAGGCGCGCGCGCTCGGTGTCGGGGAGCTTGCGGCTGATGCCGTTCATCGAGCCGTTCGGCACGTAGACGAGATAGCGGCCCGGCAGCGACACCTGGCTCGTCAGGCGGGCGCCCTTGTGGCCCACCGGGTCCTTCGTGACCTGGACGAGCACGCGGTCGCCGGGCTTGAGCGCGAGCTCGATGCGACGCGGCTGGTTCTTCTCGCCGTTCTCGGCGGCCGCCTCCCAGTCGACCTCGCCCGAGTAGAGCACGGCGTTGCGGCCTCGGCCGATGTCGACGAAGGCGGCCTCCATGCTGGGCAGCACGTTCTGCACCCGACCGAGGTACACATTCCCGATGAGGGATGCGTCCTGGTTGCGGGCGACGTAGTGCTCGACGAGCACGCCGTCCTCCAGGACGCCGATCTGGATGCGGCCGCCCTTCTCGCGGACGACCATCGAGCGGTCGACCGACTCGCGGCGGGCGAGGAACTCGGCCTCGGTGATGACCGCGCGACGGCGGCCGGCGTCGCGGCCGTCGCGGCGACGCTGCTTCTTCGCCTCGAGCCGGGTGGAGCCCTTGACCTTCTGGGGCTCGGTGATGAGTTCGGGCTCGCGGGGCTTGCGCACCTTGACGACGGTGTTCGCGGGCTCGTCGCCGGTCGGCCGGCCCTCTTCGCCCGAACGGCGACGGGTACGACGGCGGACGCTCGAGCCGTCCTCCGTCTGCGGCTCGTCGCGTTCGGGCACCTCGAACACGGGCGGCGCGTGGAAGATGAGCGACGTCGTCGTGAGCGTCGCGGGGATCGGCGACGCTGCGGGCTCGGACGGGGACGCCTCGGCCGCGGGCTCCTCGACGACCGGTGCCGCGGCGTCGGTCGCCTCGAGGCCGGCCGTCTGCTCGGCCTCGGCGGGGACCGCGGACTCGGTCGACGCAACCGTGCTCGACGCCGCCTCGGTCGCGCCGTCGATGTCGGGGGCGGCCTCGGCCGTCACCTGCTCGGCGACCGGCTCCGTCGTGACCCGACGCGACCGCCGGGCGCCGAACAGGCCGCCTCGCCGCTTCGGGGCGCCACCGCGCGAATCGGGTTCGTTGCTGTTCTTCTCGTTGCCTTCCACCATCTCTGGTGCACTCCTACACCGGATGCCTCGGCCGCGCCGTGGATCCGTACTCCTCTGGAGCGGCCCCGCGCTTCGCGCAGTGCCGCTGAACCATCAATTCTGCGATCGGCGGTTGCCGTGATCGCCACGTCTTGCGGGTTTCTCCCGCCCACTCGGATGCATCGCACCCTCAAAGCCTTCATTGGCGCCGTGCCGGGCGCGGCCCGGACGACTCCCTCGATTATCGCATGCTCTGACAGCGACGTGGGGAATCGGCGTGCCATAATCCGAGCATGCCCGACACCCTCGAGCGCCGTCGGCCGCTCGCCCTCGCGATCTTCCTGCTCATCGCCGGCGCCCTCGGGCTGCTCGCCGCGTTCGAACTCTCGGTCGAGAAGGTGCTCACCCTCGAGGATCCGAGTCATGTACCGAACTGCAACGTGGGCGTGCTCGTGGGATGCAGCACGAACCTCGCTTCGTGGCAGGGCTCCGTGTTCGGCTTCCCCAACCCGTTCGTCGGGCTCATGGCGTGGCCGGTCGTCATCACGATCGCCGTCGCGATCCTCGCCGGCGCGACGTTCGCCCGATGGTTCTGGGTGGGCTTCAACGTCGGCGTGGCCGGCGCGCTCGCGTTCGTCGGCTGGCTCATCTACCAGAGCATCTACGTGCTCGACGTGCTCTGCCCCTGGTGCATGCTCACGTGGGCGGTCACCATCCCGACCTTCTGGGCGGTCACGCTCTACAACCTGCGCGAAGGGCATATTCCGGGCTCGGCACGCGTTCGCCGGCTCGCCGGGGCGTGGCTGAAGTGGGTACCGCTCATCACGGTGGTCTGCTACGCCATCGTGATCGTGCTCGCCCAGGCTCAGATGAACGCGATCCCCCGCGTCATGATCGACCTGCAGAATCTCTGAGCATCCGGCCGGTCGAGGAGCGACGAAGGAGCGTATCGAGACCACGCGTGGCGGTCTCGATACGCGTGCTCCGGCGTCGCCCGCTCCTCGAACGACGAAACGTCAGGCGAACCAGAGCGCGAGCTCGCGCTCGGCCGACTCGGGCGAGTCGGAACCGTGCACGAGGTTCTGCTGCACCTTGAGCCCCCAGTCGCGGCCGAAGTCCCCGCGGATCGTGCCTGGCGCGGCGGTCGTCGGGTCGGTCGTGCCCGCGAGCACGCGGAAGCCCTCGATGACCCGGTTGCCGGCGACGCGGATCGCGACGACCGGACCCGACTCCATGAACTCGACGAGCGGCTCGTAGAACGGCTTGCCCTCGTGCTCGGCGTAGTGCTTCGCGAGCAGTTCGCGGTCGGCCTGCACGAGACGGATGTCGACGAGCGAGTAGCCCTTCGCCTCGATGCGGCGCAGGATCTCGCCGGTCAGGTTGCGCGCGACGCCGTCGGGCTTCACGAGCACGAGGGTCTCTTCGATCGCAGTGGTCATTGCTGTTCCTTCCCCGGCGCGGTGAATTCCGCGCGCTGTCGGTCGATCCGGCTCCCGGCGACCATGCAGTACCACCACATGCCGCCGAAGAGCGCCCCGACGACGAACATCGCCGGGTTGATGAAGCCCGAGGCGACGATGAGCACCTGCAGCACCCAGCCGAGCGTGTACGCCCAGTCGAAGCGGAGCAGTCCGATCGTCGCGATCAGGCCGAGAATGATGACGCCGCCCGCGACGAGGGCCACCCACGGCGGCAGGGCCGACTCGACGCCCAGTGCGGCATCGCCCTGTGCGAGGCCCCAGACGACGAGCGCGGCGAGGAAGACCACGATCGTCTCGAAGCCGAGCACGATCGCGGCGAGGCTCTGGCGGATCGAGCGCGGCGGCCGGGCGGGCGCGGCCGAGGCGTCGGGCTCGGAGCCCTCCACCTCGTCGAAGCCCTGCACGTCGTCGCCGCTCATGCGCTCCCCCACTCGTGGTCCTCGGCGTACGCCATCGCCTCGCCGACGAGCACGATCGACCCGGTGACGAGCACGGCGCGCTTCGGCCCGGCCGCCGCCCAGCCGCGGGCCTGCTCGAGCGCGTCCTCGAGCCGGTCGACGACGACCACCCGGTCGCCTGCGCGAGCGGCGACGATCGGGCCGAGCACGTCGGCCGGCAGCGCCCGCTCCGAATCGGGTGAGGTCACGATGAACGGCCCCGAGATCGCGGCGAGTTCACCGGCGATCCCGGCGGCGTCCTTGTCGTCGACGACACCGAACACGACCGCGATCTCGTCGAAGTCGAAGACCTCGTCGAGGGCGGTGACGAGCGAGCGGGCGCCGTGCGGGTTGTGCGCGGCATCCACGATGATCGTGGGCTCGGTGCCGACGACCTGCAGGCGCCCGGGCGAGGTCGCCTCGCCGAGGCCTCGCTCGACGACCTCGTCGGCGAGCCGCATCGAACCGCCGCCGATGAAAGCCTCGACCGCGGCGACCGCGACGGCCGCGTTCTCGGCCTGGTGGGCTCCGAACATGGGCAGCAGCACATCGCGGTACTCCCCCGCGAGCCCGCGGATCGACACGAGCTGGCCGCCGATCGCGACCGCGGTCGAGATCACCGCGAAGGCGTCGTCCTCGACCGCGAGGGTCGACTCGGTGAGCTCGGCGGCGTCCTCGAGCACGCGCAGCGCCTCGTCGGACTGTCGCGCGGTCACGACCGACGCGGCAGGCTTGATGATGCCCGACTTGGTGCGCGCGATCGCCTCGACGGTCGAGCCGAGCCGTGCCTGGTGGTCGAGCGCGATCGGGGTGAAGACCGCGACCTGGCCGTCGGCGACGTTCGTGGAGTCCCACTCGCCGCCCATGCCCACCTCGAGCACCACGACGTCGACGGGCGCGTCGGCGAAGCATGCGAACGCGAGCACCGTGAGCGCCTCGAAGTAGGTGAGCGGCTGCTCCCCCGCCTGTTCGAGCTCCGCGTCGACGATCGCGATGAACGGGAGGATCTCCTCCCAGTTGCGGGCGACCGCCTCGTCGGTGATCGACTCGCCGTCGATGCGGATGCGCTCGGTGAACCGCACGAGGTGCGGGCTCGTGAGCAGGCCCGTGCGCAGGCCGGATGCGCGCAGCAGGCTCTCGATCATGCGACTCGTCGACGTCTTGCCGTTGGTCCCGGTGATGTGGATCACGGGCGCCGACCGGTGCGGGTCGCCGAGCAGCTCGACGGTGCGCCGGGTGGGCTCGAGCCGGGGGCGCGGTGCGCCCTCGCCGACGCGCGCGATGAGCGACGCGTGCACCGCGTCGGCGGCGTCGCGCGCCTCGAGGTCGTCGGGGCCGGTCATGCGGGCTCCAATCCGATGGTCAGTCGCGAGTCGTCGCCGACGGCCTTGGCCTCGCCGTCGAGGTCGGCCGAGGCGAGCACCTCGAGCGAGGTCGCGAGGGTCTCGCCCGCGATGAGCTCGCGGTGGGTCTCGGCGGCGCGCGCGCCGACGGGGTCGAGCGTGAGGGTGAGGGCGATCCGGTCGCCGACCTCGAGGCCGGCGGCCTTGCGGGCCTCCTGCACGGCTCGCACGACGTCGCGCGCGAGGCCCTCGGCCTCGAGCTCGGGCGTCGTGGTGGTGTCGAGGATCACGAAGCCCCCGTCGGCGAGCAGGCCGAGGGCGCGCTCGCCGTCGCCCGATCCGGCTTCGAGCACGAGGTCGTACTCGTGCGGCTCGAGGGCGATGCCGGCTGCGACGACGGTCTCGCCGTCGAGCGACCAGTCGCCCGAGCGCGCGGCCTGGATCGCCTGCTGCACCTGCTTGCCGAGGCGGGGACCCGCGGCGCGTGCGTTCACCGTGAGGCGCTTGGTCACGCCGTACGTCTCGGCACTCCGTTCGTCGAGCTGCACCAGGTCGACGTTCTTCACGTTGAGCTCGTCGCGCAGGATGGCCTCGAACGGCGAGAGGGCCGAGGCATCCGCACCGACGACCGTGAGCCGGGCGAGCGGAAGCCGCACCCGGCGCCCGGCCTGCTTGCGCAGCGCGAGCGAGGTGGAGCTGATCTCGCGCACCGCGTCCATCGCGGCGACGAGCGCCGGGTCGGCCGGGAACTCGCTCGCCTCTGGCCAGTCGGTCAGGTGCACGCTGCGTCCGCCGGTGAGGCCGCGCCAGATCTTCTCGCTCACGAGCGGCAGCAACGGCGCTGCGAGGCGCGTGAGCGTCTCGAGCACGGTGTGGAGGGTGTCGAACGCCTCACGGCCCGAGCCGTCGTCGGCCACGCCCTGCCAGAACCGGTCGCGCGAGCGGCGCACGTACCAGTTCGTGAGCACGTCGCCGAAGTCGCGCAGCTTCTGCGCGGCGAGCGGCGAGTCGAAGTCGTCGAGGTCGGCCGTGACCGCTTCGACGAGGTCGCGCAGCTTCGCGAGCAGGTACCGGTCGAGCACGTCGGTGGACGTCGTCGATCGGGATGCCTCGTACCCGCCGTCCTTCGCCGTGTTGGCGTAGAGGGAGAAGAAGTACCAGGTGCTCCAGAGCGGCAGCATCAGCTGGCGGACGCCCTCGCGGATGCCCTCCTCGGTGACGATGAGGTTGCCGCCGCGCAGCACCGAGCTCGACATGAGGAACCAGCGCATGGCGTCGGAGCCGTCGCGATCGAACACCTCCGAGACGTCGGGGTAGTTGCGCAGCGACTTCGACATCTTCTGCCCGTCGCTGCCGAGCACGATGCCGTGGCTCACGACGTTCGAGAACGCCCGGCGGTCGAAGAGCGCGGTCGAGAGCACGTGCATGACGTAGAACCAGCCGCGCGTCTGCCCGATGTACTCGACGATGAAGTCGGCCGGGTTGTGCGTGTCGAACCACTCCCGGTTCTCGAACGGGTAGTGCACCTGCGCGAACGGCATCGAGCCCGAGTCGAACCAGACGTCGAAGATGTCGGTGATGCGTCGCATCGTCGACCGCCCGGTCGGGTCGTCGGGGTTCGGCCGGGTGAGCTCGTCGATGTAGGGACGGTGCAGGTCGGGCTTGCCGTCGGGACCGACCGGAAGCCGCCCGAAGTCGCGCTCGAGCTCTTCGAGCGAGCCGTAGACGTCGATGCGCGGGTGCTCGGGGTCGTCGCTCTTCCACACCGGGATCGGTGAGCCCCAGTAGCGGTTGCGGCTGATCGACCAGTCGCGAGCGCCCGCGACCCACTTGCCGAACTGGCCGTCCTTCACGTTGTCGGGAACCCAGTTGATGTCCTGGTTGAGCTCGCCCATGCGGCCCTTGAACTCGGGCACCTTGATGAACCAGCTCGAGACGGCCTTGTAGATGAGCGGGTTGCGGCACCGCCAGCAGTGCGGGTACGAGTGTTCGTAGCTCGCCTGGCGGAGCAGACGCCCCTCGGCCTTCAGGAGCTGCGTGAGCGGCTTGTTCGCGTCGCTCCAGAGCATCCCGGCGACGTCGGTGACGGCGGGCAGGAACTTGCCGCCCTCGTCGAGCGAGATGACGACCGGGATGCCTGCGGCTTCGCCGATCTTCTGGTCCTCCTCACCGTAGGCAGGTGCCTGGTGCACGATGCCCGTGCCGTCTTCCGTCGTGACGTAGTCGGCGACGAGGATGCGCCAGGCATTCTGCAGCCCGTACGCCTCGACGTCGGCGTAGTAGTCGAAGAGGCGGTCGTACGTGACGCCATCGAGGTCGGCACCGCGCACCGTGCGCGAAACGGCCGCACGGGCGTCGTCGGCGGAATCGTAGCCGAGCTCCTTCGCGTAGCCGCCGACGAGGTCGACGGCGAGCAGGTACTCGCCGCCGAGCACCTCGGGGGCCTCGGTTCCCTCGGCCTGCTCGCGGAGAACGGTCGCGTCGGGCGTGCCGTTGGGGCCGGCGGGCACGACCGCGTACTCGATGTCGGGCCCGACGGCGAGCGCGAAGTTCGTCGGCAGCGTCCAGGGCGTGGTCGTCCACGCGAGCGCCCGGACCGCGGTGAGCCCGAGCGACTCGGCCTTCGCGCCGGTGAGCGGGAAGGTGACCGTCACCGTCTGGTCCTGGCGCATCTTGTAGACGTCGTCGTCCATGCGCAGCTCGTGATTCGACAGCGGGGTCTGGTCGCGCCAGCAGTAGGGCAGCACCCGGTATCCCTCGTACGCGAGACCCTTGTCGTAGAGGGTCTTGAACGCCCAGATCACGCTCTCCATGAACGTGACATCGAGGGTCTTGTAGTCGTGCTCGAAGTCGACCCAGCGGGCCTGGCGGGTGACGTACTCCTCCCACTCCTTCGTGTAGCGCAGCACCGACTCGCGGGCCGCGCGGTTGAACGCCGCGATGCCCATCTCCTCGATCTCGCTCTTGTCGGTGATGCCGAGCTGGCGCTCCGCTTCGAGCTCGGCGGGCAGGCCGTGCGTGTCCCAGCCGAAGCGGCGGTGCACCTGGTGGCCGCGCATCGTCTGGAAGCGCGGGAAGAGGTCCTTCGCGTAGCCGGTCAGGAGGTGGCCGTAGTGCGGCAGGCCGTTCGCGAACGGGGGGCCGTCGTAGAAGACCCACTCGGGGGCGCCTTCGCGCTGGGCGATGGAGGCCTGGAAGGTGCCGTCGGCCTTCCAGAAGGCGAGCACCTCGCGCTCGACGGCGGGGAAGTCGGGTGAGGGGGCGACACCGTGGTCGTCTGGGGTGCGGGGGTACACGCTCGCTCCTTGTGGGACGGATGCTTCACGAGGACGCCGGCCGCTCGATCGAGCCGCCACCGCGGTACCACCTCGTTTGCGAATCGGCCCTTCGACAGGCTCGGGCACCGATTCACCCCTCATTGCCGGCTGTGACGGGCCGCCCCGTTCGGTTCTACTGACGCTCGACGCTCGCTTCGACAGGCTCAGCGAATGACGACCGCGTTCTTCCGAAGACTCCCCGGTGATGGCCGGATCGACGTCGTTGGCCTCAAGAATACCGTGTCGACGGCGGGCCCGCGGGACGCATCGGGCGCACGACGCCGATCTGCGGGGCCGAGCGGTAGGCCGCGCGGACGAGTTCGAGCAGCGCCGCCTCGGGCAGCCCGTGCTCGCGGGCCTCCTCGACGAGGTCGTGCACGGCGCCCGCGAGCGCCGCATGCCCGCCGATGCGCACCGCGACGACCGCGCCCCGTCCGCGGTGCACCTCGATGAGCTGCTCGTCGCGGAGCCGGTGGTAGGCGCGCAGCACCGTGTGCACGTTGAGCCCGAGCTCCGACGCGAGCGTGCGCGCCGCCGGCAGACGCTCGCCGCCGGTGAGCCGACCGTCGATGATCGACGACCTGAGCGCGGACGCGAGCTGATCGGCCAGTGGGGTCGGTGATGCGGCGTCGAGTCTGATCAGCACCGAAACATCCTAATTGTTCTATTGCAATGCGAACAAGTTGCTTGTCGTGGCCGAAACGCGGTGTCAGGATGGCCCAGGGCCGGCGTCGTCCCGCTCACATCCCATCTCCCCTTCGAGGACTCGATGCACGCTGCACTCCACCCGCTCCGCCGCCCCCGCACATTCGGCCTGGCCGTCGCGGCACTCGTCGGCGCCGTCGCGCTCGCCGGCTGCCAGGCGGCCGAACCCGACGCCTCCGACGAGCCGGTCGCCGGCGGCACGCTGCGGTACGCCTCCGGCGACGCCGAACCGACGTGCCTCGACCCGCACGTCGGCGGCAACTACCCGCAGGCCCTCGTGGCGACCCAGTTCCTCGAGTCGCTCGTCTCGCTCGACGAGTCGGGCGAGATCATCCCCTGGCTCGCCGAGTCGTGGCAGGCCTCCGACGACGGGCTGACCTGGGAGTTCACGCTCCGCGACGACGTGGAGTTCACCGACGGCACGCCGTTCGACGCCGAAGCCGTGAAGGCGAACGTCGAGCACCTGAAGGACCCGGCGACCCAGTCGTCGACCGGCTACCTCGCGCTCGGCAAGGTCGACCGGGTCGAGGTCGTCTCCCCCGAGGTCGCCCGATTCGTGCTGACGGCGCCCGACAGCGCCCTGCTCGAATCGCTCTCGCAGCCCTGGCTCGCGATCGAGTCGCCGGCCGGCCTCGCCCGCGGCATGGAGGAGAACTGCCAAGCGCCCATCGGCACCGGCCCGTTCGTGGTCGACGGCTGGGAGAAGCAGGAGCGCGTCTCGCTCGTGCGCAACGACGACTACGTCTCGCCTCCCGCCGACGCCCAGCACGAGGGGGCCGCGTACCTCGAGGCGATCGACTGGCGGTTCATCCCCGACGCCGCCTCGCGCTACGCCGCGCTGCAGGCCGGCCAGGTCGACGTCATCGACAACCCGCAGCCCGACACGGCGGCGGCTGCGGAGAAGTCGGGCGACCCGACATGGATCGATGCGCCCCGCCCCGGCGCATCGAACCGCATCGAGCTCAATTCCGGCCAGGCGCCCTTCGACGACGAGCGGGTCCGCGAGGCGTTCATCGCCGCCGTCGACGTCAACGACGGCATCGACTCGCTCTACTTCGGCACCGCCGAGCGGTCGTACTCGCCGCTCTCCTCGGCGGAGGCGCTCGCCTATTCCGACCCCGACCTGTTCGAGACCGACCTCGACCGCGCGAACGCGCTGCTCGACGAGGCCGGCTGGGCCGAGCGCGACGACGACGGCACCCGCGTGAAGGACGGCGAGCGCCTCGTGGTCCGGTTCCCCGTGAGCACGAACCAGTCCGTGCCCGCGGAGCAGTCGCTCTTCGAGCAGGTGCAGGCGACGGCGAAGGAGGCCGGGTTCGACGTGCAGATCTCCCTGCTCGACCTGTCGAGCTGGTACGGGGCGCTCTTCGCCCACGAGTACGAGATCGTGAGCGCGCCGTACACGAAGGTCGGCCCCGACGTGCTGCGCATCCTGTACCACTCCGACAGCATCACGCCGGCGCCGAGCGGCTACTTCGCGAACCTCGCGCAGGTGAACGACCCCGAGATCGATGCCCTGCTGACGGACGCCGCGTCCACGAGCGACGCCGCCGAGCGGGCCGACCTGTACGAACGGGCCCAGGCGCTCATCCTCGGCGGGCACTACCTGCTGCCGCTCTACGACCAGCAGAACAGCTTCCTCGTGGCGAACTCGGTGCACGGAGCGCGTGCACTGCCGACCGTGTCGACGCCCACCTTCTATGACGCCTGGATCGCCGACTGACACGATGCCGGTCGACGGCGGGTCATCCCCGTCGTCGACCGGCCGCCGGGCCGCCCGCGGCAGCGGACCGGCCGTGCGCCACGTCGCGCTGCTCGTCGGCGGGGCGGTGTTCGTCATGTGGGCGGTCGCGACCCTCACCTTCTTCGCCATCCGCCTGATCCCGGGCGATCCGGCGCAGGCGATCCTCGGCGGGCCCGGTTCGCAGGCCTCGCAGGAGGCCCTCGACCAGGTGCGCCTCGACTACGGGCTCGACCAGCCGCTCCTGGCGCAGTACCTCGCGATGCTGGGCCGCCTCGTCACCGGCGACCTCGGAACCTCGTACGCGCTCAAGGTGCCGGTCGCCGAGCTTCTCGGTGCCCAGGTCGGCGGCACGATGCTGCTCGCCGTCTGCTCGCTCGCGCTCGCGTGGGTGCTCGCGCTGGCGCTGTCGCTCTGGTCGACCGGCCGGGGGCGCATCGCCACGGCCGTCGGACAGGGCATCGAGCTCTTCGCCGCGGCCTTGCCGCACTTCTTCCTCGCCGCCGTGCTCATCGCGGTCTTCAGCTCCGGACTCGGCTGGCTGCCCCCCGTCGCGACCGGCACGCCGGTCGGCTTGATCCTCCCGGTCGTGACCCTCGCCGTGCCCCTCGCCGGCTTCCTCGCCCAGGTCATGCGCGAGAGCCTCCTCGACGCGATGCGGCAGCCGTTCGTCGTCTCGGCCCGCGCCCGCGGCGAGAGCGCGCTCGGCGTGCGGTTCCGGCACACGCTGCGCCACGCCGCACTGCCCGGCATCAGCCTGTCGGGCTGGGCGCTCGGATGGCTGCTCTCGGGCGCCGTCGTCGTGGAGACGATCTTCGCGATGCCCGGGCTCGGCCGAACCCTCCTGCAGGCGGTGACGCTCCGCGACATCCCGGTCGTGACCGGCGTCGTACTGCTCGTCGCGCTCGTCTACGTCGTCATGACCGTCGTGACGGATCTCGCGATGCGCGTCGCGGATCCGCGCCTCGCCGGGGAGGCGCGATGAGCGATCTCGAACTCCAGCAGGCGACCGTCGATGCTGCTGCGGCCGAGGCCAGGCCCACCGGGCGCCCGCGAGTCGGCACGATCATCGCGGGGGCGTTCGTCGCCTTCCTGCTGGTGGCCACGTGCTTCCCGTGGCTGCTCGAGACGTACGATCCGAACGCGATCGCGCCGGCCGACGCGTTCCAGCCGCCGTCGGCAGCGCACTGGTTCGGAACCGACGAATCTGGACGCGACCTCTACAGCCGCGTGATCGCGGGTACGGCGACCTCGCTCGCGATCGGCGTCGCCGCAACTGCGATCGGGCTCGCGCTGGGGCTCGTGCTGGGCGTCGCGGCGAGCTTCGGCGGCCGTGCCGTCGACTTCGGGGTCGGTCGGCTCGTCGAGGTGCTGTTCGCGTTCCCCGGCCTGCTCCTCGCGCTCCTCGTCATCGTCGTCGCCGGGCCGGGGCCCGTCACCGCCACGATCGCCGTCGGCCTGTCGACGGCGCCCGGGTACGCACGCATCATCCGCGGTCAGCTGATCTCGATCCGCTCCGCGCCGTACGTCGAGGCGGCCACGGTGCTCGGACGCACCAGGCCCCGCATCCTCGGTGCGCACATCCTGCCCAACGCCCTCCTGCCGCTCGTCGTCCTCGCGACGCTCGGCATCGGGCAGGCGATCGTCTGGGCCGCGGCGCTCAGCTACCTCGGACTCGGCGCCGAACCGCCGGCCGCCGAATGGGGCGCGATGCTCTCGGCCGGCCGCACCTACCTCGCCACCGCGTGGTGGATGACCGTGTTCCCCGGCCTCATGATCGTCGGCACGACGATCGCGACGACGGTGCTGGGCCGCGCGCTCGCCAGGCGGGAACGGGGCGTCCGATGAACACGACGACGCGCCGTCCCGTGCTCGAGCTCGACGGCCTCTCGGTCGACTTCGGCGACGCCCGCGTCGTCGACGGCGTCGGCCTCTCGATCGCGCCGGGCGAGTGCGTCGCCCTCGTCGGCGAGTCCGGTTCGGGAAAGTCGGTCACCGCCAGGAGCCTGCTCGGCATGGCCGGCGACGGCGCCCGCGTCCGCGCCGACGTCCTGCGCATCGACGGCCGCGACCTGCGCGGAGCGACCGAACACGACTGGCGCACGGTGCGCGGCCGCACCGCGGGCCTCGTGCTGCAGGATGCGCTCGTCGCGCTCGACCCGCTGCGCCCCGTCGGCCGCGAGGTCGAGGACGCCCTGCGCATCCACGACCGGATGCCTCGTGCCGAACGCCGCGCCCGGGCGGGCGAGGTCCTCGACGCCGTCGGCATGCCCGACCCGGCCACGGCCGCCCGCCGGCGCTCCGGTGAGCTCTCGGGCGGACTCCGCCAGCGCGCGCTCATCGCCTCGGCCCTGGCGCTCGACCCACCGCTGCTCATCGCCGACGAGCCGACGACGGCGCTCGACGCGACGGTGCAGGCGCGCGTGCTCGACCTGCTGGCTGCGATCCGCGATCGCGGCACCGGGCTGCTGCTCATCAGCCACGACCTGGCGGTGGTGTCGCGGCTCGCCGATCGCGTGCTCGTCATGCGCGAGGGGCGCGTGCTCGAGCAGGGCGCGACGGCCGCGGTGCTCGGTGCGCCGAGCGACCCGTACACGCGGCAGCTCATCGCCGCCGTGCCCGCCGACGTGCCGCGCGGTGTCGCGCTCAGCGGACCGGGCCCGAAGCCCGCATCCGATCCGACCGAGCCGAGAACCTCGGCCGTGCCGACCGGTCCGACCGAGCCGGCACGCGGATCGTCGGTCGTCGGTGCCGCCCCGAGCGACGACCACCGCGGTGCGGCGCTGAGCGCCGCACCGCTCCTCGTCGTCGATCGCGTGGGCAAGTCGTTCACCCTTCCCGGCCGAGTGCGGTTCGCCGCCGTCGACGACGTGTCGCTCGTCGTCTCACGGGGCGAGACGGTCGGGCTCGTGGGCGAGTCCGGATCGGGCAAGACCACGCTGGCGCGCCTGGTGCTCGCGCTGACTTCGCCCGACACCGGCACGATCACCTTCGACGGCGAACCGTGGTCGGCCCTCGACGAGCGCGCACGACGACCACGGCGACGGCGGGTCGGGGCGATCTACCAGGACGCGCTGAGCTCGTTCGACCCTCGATGGACCGTCGGCCGCATCCTCGCCGACGCCGACGCCGACGCGGAAGCGCCTTCCGATGCCGATCAGCACGGGGTCGCGGCATCCCCGACCGCCGACCGCACCGCCGTCCGCACCGGCCGAGCCCGACGCATCGCCGAGCTCCTCGACCGGGTCGGCCTCACCTCCGGTGTCGCCCATCGCGAGCCGCTCACGCTCTCGGGCGGCCAGCGGCAGCGCGTGGCGATCGCTCGCGCGATCGCGGCTCGCCCCGATCTGCTCGTCTGCGACGAGCCGGTCTCCGCACTCGACGTGACCATCCAGGCGCAGATCCTCGACCTGCTCGACGAGCTCCAACGCGAACAGGGGCTCGCGATGCTCTTCATCTCGCACGACCTCGGCGTCGTCGGCCACATGGCCGACCGCGTCGCCGTGATGCGGGCCGGCACCATCGTCGAACAGGGGCCGGCCGACCGGGTGCTCGTCGCGCCCGAGCATCCCTACACCGCGCGGCTGCTGGCCGACGCACCGCGCCTCGCGCACTGACCGCGCCGCGCCGCAACCCCGCCTCACGGGGCGTTCCCCGGTGCGCTCCGCTAGGCTTGAGCGTCACATTCAGGCACCTCATCACGGACTCGGTGCCGCAGATATCGAACCGGAGCATCATGACCGACACCTCGCGCATCCCCGACAAGCCCGCTCTCGAAGGCCTCGAATCGGTCTGGGGAGGCGCGTGGGAGCGTGAGGGCACCTACCGGTTCGACCGCGGATCGGCCACGCGCGAGTGCATCTACTCGATCGACACTCCCCCGCCGACGGCCTCGGGTTCGCTGCACATCGGCCACGTCTTCTCGTACACCCACACGGACGTCGTCGCCCGCTTCCAGCGCATGCGCGGCAAGCACGTGTTCTACCCGATGGGGTGGGACGACAACGGCCTGCCGACCGAGCGCCGCGTGCAGAACTACTACGGCGTGCGCTGCGACCCGACTCTCCCCTACGTCGAGGGCTTCGTGCCGCCGTTCGAGGGCGGCGACGGCAAGTCGACGAAGGCCGCCGACCAGGTGCCGATCTCGCGCCGCAACTTCATCGAGCTCTGCGAGCGACTGACCGTCGAGGACGAGCAGCAGTTCGAGGCGCTCTGGCGCATGCTCGGCCTCTCGGTCGACTGGACCCAGACGTACCGCACCATCGCCGACGAGGCGCTGTTCACCTCGCAGCTCGCGTTCGTCCGCAACGTCGAGCGCGGCGAGGCCTACCAGGCGCTCGCGCCGACGCTGTGGGACGTGACCTTCCGCACCGCCGTCGCCCAGGCCGAGCTCGAAGACCGCGAGCAGCCTGGGCACTACCACCGGGTGTCGTTCCACCGCCCCGACGGCGGCATCGTCGAGATCGAGACGAGCCGGCCCGAGCTCATCCCCGCGTGCGTCGCGCTCGTGGCACATCCCGACGACGAGCGCTACCAGCCCCTCTTCGGCACGACGGTGACGACGCCGGTGTTCGGCGTCGAGGTGCCGGTCGTCGCGCACCACCTCGCCCAGAAGGACAAGGGCACCGGCATCGCCATGATCTGCACCTTCGGCGACGTGACCGACGTCGTCTGGTGGCGCGAGCTCGACCTGCCCAACCGCGCGATCATCGGATTCGACGGCCGGGTCATCGCCGAGGCGCCCGAGGCGATCACCTCCGAGGCGGGGCGCTCGGCGTACGCCGAGCTCGCCGGCAAGACCACGTTCAGCGCGAAGCAGGCGGTCGTGCAGCAGTTGCGCGACTCGGGCGACCTGCTCGCCGACCCGAAGTCGATCACCCATCCGGTGAAGTTCTTCGAGAAGGGCGACAAGCCGCTCGAGATCGTGTCGACGCGCCAGTGGTACATCAAGAACGGCGCGCGCGACGAGGCGCTGCGCGAGCGACTCCTCGCGCACGGCCGCGAGATGGACTGGCACCCCGACTTCATGCGCGTGCGCTACGACAACTGGGTCGGCGGCCTCTCGGGCGACTGGCTCGTTTCGCGCCAGCGCTTCTTCGGCGTGCCCATCCCCGTCTGGTACCCGCTCGACGCGCAGGGCGACCCCGTGTTCGACGAACCGATCGTCGCCACCCAGGACATGCTGCCCGTCGACCCGTCGTCCGCACCCGCGCCCGGCTACGACGAGGCGCAGCGCGGAGCGCCCGGCGGCTTCATCGGCGAGCACGACGTGATGGACACGTGGGCGACCTCGTCGCTCACCCCGCAGCTCGCGGGCGGCTGGGAGCGCGATCCCGAGCTCTGGAGCCTCGTCTTCCCCTACTCGCTGCGCCCGCAGGGCCAGGACATCATCCGCACCTGGCTCTTCTCGACGACGCTGCGCGCCGAGCTCGAACACGGGGTCGCGCCGTGGGCGAACGCGGCGATCTCGGGCTTCATCGTCGATCCCGACCGCAAGAAGATGTCGAAGTCGAAGGGCAACGTCGTGACGCCCGCCGGACTGCTCGAGCAGCACGGCTCCGACGCCGTGCGCTACTGGGCCGCGTCGAGCCGACTCGGCACCGACGCCGCGTTCGACCCGCAGAACCCGACCCAGGTGAAGATCGGGCGCCGGCTCGCGATCAAGGTCCTCAACGCCGCGAAGTTCATCCTCGGCTTCGAGGGCTCGGCGGACGCCCCGGTGACGGTGCCCGTCGACCGCAGCATGCTCGCCGAGCTCGCCACGGTCGTGGACCGCGCCACCCGCGCGCTCGAGTCGTACGACCACGCTCGTGCGCTCGAGGTCGCGGAGACCTTCTTCTGGACCTTCTGCGACGACTACCTCGAGCTCGTCAAGGAGCGCGCGTACGGCGAGCCCAGCCCCGAGCAGGCCTCGGCCGTCGCCGCGCTGAAGACGGCGCTCGGCGTGCTGCTGCGGCTCTTCGCCCCGGTCATCCCGTTCGCCACCGAGGAGGCGTGGAGCTGGTCGCACGACGGCTCGGTGCACCGGGCCGCCTGGCCGACCGCCGACGAGCTCTCGGCCCGCGGCGAGGCGAGCGGCGAGCTGCTCGAGCTCGCGAGCCTCGCGCTCACCGGTATCCGGCGCGCGAAGACCGACGTCAAGGCCTCGCAGAAGACGCCCGTCGCCCACGCGACGATCGCCGCGCCCGCCGCGACGACCGCGCTGCTCGAGCACGTGGCATCCGACCTGCGCGCGGTCGGGCGCATCGCCGAGCTCGCCTTCACCGAGGCCGACGAGTTCGACGTCCGCGACGTCGTCTTCGAGGCGCCGTCCGAATAGGGGGAACCATGACCAACGAGATCCGGATGGCCGGAGACGACGACTTCTTCGGCTGGCTGCCGCTCTTCGAGGCGTACTGCACGTTCTACGAGACCGAGCTCGACGACCAGAAGGCGCTCATCGTCTGGAACTGGCTGCGCGACGAGCACAATCCGCTGCAGGCCGCGCTCGCCGTCGACGAGGAGGGCACGCCCGTCGGGCTCGCGCACTTCCGCCAGGTCCCCGAGTCGCTGAGCGCCACCTACGGCATGTACCTCGACGACCTCTACGTGGCCGAGTCGCAGCGCGGCACGGGCACCGGCCGTGCGCTCATCGAGTTCGTGCACGCTCGCGCCGCCGAGGTCGGCCACGGGGGCGTGGCGTGGATCACGGCCGCCGACAACGAGACCGCGCAGCAGCTCTACGACCGCCTCGCGAAGCGCACGAGCTGGGTGACCTACGAGATGGAGGCCTGATGCGACTCGGCACGAGGTGGGCGTTCGGCGACGAGCCTCCAGCCTCGGTGCCGGGCGACCTCCGTCCGCGCATCGCCGCAGCCGAGGCCGCGTTCGAGGGCGATCCCGCTGGTCGCCACTGGACCCTCACCTGGCTCGAGGGACGCCCGATCGCCGAGCTCGACGACGGCACCGTCGTTCGCGAGGTCATCGCCGACGCGCTCGACGCCGACGAGGACTGGTAGCGCTCCTCGACCGGCGGTACCCGCTCAGGCCCGGGCGAGCACCTCGCCGTGCGGCATGAGCAGCCACCCGTCACGATCGGCCGCCCAGTCGCGCCACGCCTGCGCGACCCGCCGGAGCTCGTCGGGGTTGGAGTGTCCCGACTCGATCGCGTGTGCGGCGAAGCTCGACTCGGTCGCCCGCTCGGCCCACGAACCGCCCCACCACTCGCGCTCGAGGTCGCTCGCGAACACCCAGACGGAGCCCGACGCGGTCACGTCGGCGAATCCCGCCTCGCGCGCCCACCGCTTGAGGTGGCGGCCGGCGTGAGCGTCGCCGCCGTTCCAGTCGTGCACGTCGTGGTACAGCGCGAGCCAGCGATCGAGGCCCGCCGAGGCCGGGCTCCAGATGATCCCGCCGTAGTCGACGTCGCGTACGGCGAGCAGTCCCCCGGGCCTGAGCACGCGCCGGAACTCGCGCAGCGCGTCGACGGGCCGGGCGAGATGCTGCAGCACCTGGTGGGCGTGCACGACGTCGAAGGCGTCGTCGTCGACGTCGAGCGCGTAGGCATCACCCGTGCGGAACTCGACGTTGCCGACCCCCTCGCTCGCTGCGAGGCCGGCGGCCTGCGCCACGACGTCTTCAGACGCGTCGATGCCGACGACCCTTCCCGGGCGCACGCGGCGTGCGAGGTCGACGGTGATCGTGCCCGGGCCGCAGCCGACGTCGAGGATGCGGGCGCCGGCATCGAGATGCGGGGCGAGGTACGCCGCCGAGTTCTCGACGGTGCGCCACGCGTGGATGCGCAGGACGCTCGCGTGATGGCCGTGGGTGTACGCGTCGCGGGTCGACGGCGATTCGCTCTCCATGACCCGAGCCTACGCGCGCAGCGTTTCGACGGCGGCCGCGATCCGGCGCTCGCGCGTCTCGGGGCGCTTCGCCTCGGCGACGCCGCGTGCGAGCTCCTTCCGCCGCGAGTACGACAGCGCCTCGAAGGCCCTCCTCGCGGGCGGCTCGGCGTCGAGGGCTGCCGCGAGGTCGGCCGGCACGTCGACCGCGCGCTCGGCGGTGTCGAGGTCGACGGTCGCCTCGACCGCATCACCGATGTCGACGCCGAGCTCGGCGCGCACCGCCTTCGACAGCCCGATGACGTTGCGGCCGTCCATCACGGCCAGGCGCACCCGCGCGGTGCGGCCGGCGATGCCGACGACGACCGCGGCGCGCTTTCCGCCGCCGAGCGCGTCGACCTGGGCATCGGTCAGCTCGAGGGCGGTCGCCGGGCCGAACGGGACGAGCACGGTGCTGATGCGAACGGTCATGGATCGATCATGGCGCGCGCGACGCGCGGATGAGAAGCCCGGCGGCGGGCGACACGGATCCACGCGCCGCCGCCCCGATCGGCCGCGCCCGTAGTGTTGACGGATGGACGACGCCCATCGCAACCCGCTGCTCGACCCGAGTCCGCTCCCGTACCGGTTGCCCCTGTTCGAGCTCATCACCCCCGCCGACTTCCGGGAGGCGCTCGAACTCGGCATGGGCGAGCAGCGCGAAGAGCTCGACCGCATCGCCGGCGACGCCGACCTGCCGACGTTCGAGAACACGATCGTCGCCCTCGAGCGCTCCGGCGCGACGCTCCGCCGGGTGCTCCCGGTCTTCGAGAACCGCAGCTCGGCCGACGCCGACGAGGCCGTCGACGCGATCGAGGCCGAACTCGCGCCGAGGCTCGCCGCGCACCGCGACGCGCTGCTTCTCGAACCCCGCCTGTTCGCGCGAATCGACGCGCTCGTCGCGCGACTCGACGCCGGCGGGTTGGAGCTCGCCGACGACGAGTCATACCTGCTGCGCCGCCGGCATCGCGTGGCCGTGCTCGCCGGCGCCCGCCTCGACCCCGACGGGCGCGCCGCGCTCGAACGCCTCAACGAACGCATCGCCGGACTCACGACCGCCTTCCAGCAGACGCTCCTCGCCGACACCAACGAGCGGGCGCTCCATCTCACCGATGAACACGACCTTGCGGGGCTCGACGACCGGCGCCGCGCGACGGCTCGTGCGGCGGCGGCGGCACGCGGGCTCGACGGCTGGCTCCTCCCCCTCGTCCTGTCGACGCAACAGCCCGCACTCGCCGAGCTCGACTCCCCAGCGTCGCGCGACCGGCTGTTCGCCGCGTCGCGGGGTCGCGGCACCTCGGGCGGCGACCACGACACCCGCCAGATCCTGCTCGCGCTCGTCGCGCTCCGCGCCGAGCGGGCGAAGCTGCTGGGCTTCGCCGACCACGCGAGCGCGGTCACCGCCGACGAGACCGCCGGGACGGCCGAGGCCGTCGCCGAACTGTTCGGGAGGCTCGCGCCGACCGCCATCGCGAACGCGCAGCGAGAGGCGACCGCCCTCGCCGGACGGGCCGAGCGGGACGGACTGCGCCCGTTCGAGGCATCCGACTGGATCTACCTCGCCCAGCGCGAACGGGCCGAACGCCACGACGTCGACCTCGCGGCGATGCGCCCGTACCTGGAGGCCGACCGGGTGCTCCGAGACGGCGTGTTCCACGCGGCGACCCTGCTCTACGGGCTCCGGTTCGCCGAACGGCCCGACCTCGTCGGCCACCACCCCGACGCGCGGGTGTTCGAGGTGAGCGAGGCGGACGGCGCCGCCGTCGGGCTGTACGTGCTCGACCTCTACGCGCGCTCCTCGAAGCGCGGCGGCGCCTGGATGAGCTCCCTCGTCGAGCAGTCGGAGCTCACGGGCGACCTGCCCGTCGTCGTCAACCACCTCAACGTGCAGAAGCCCGCCGACGGCGACCCGACGCTCCTCACCTTCGACGAGGCCGAGACGCTCTTCCACGAGTTCGGCCACGCCCTGCACGGGCTGCTCGCGCGCGTGCGGTTCCCGAGCGCCGCGGGCACGAACGTCTTCCGCGACTTCGTCGAGCTGCCGAGCCAGGTGAACGAGCTCTGGATGCTGCGGCCCGAGGTCCTCGGGAACTACGCGGTGCACCACGAGACGGGAGAACGGCTCGCCCCCGAGTTCGTCGAGCGCCTCCTCGCGTCGCGCACGTTCGGCGAGGGATTCTCGACGACCGAGTACCTCGCGGCTGCGATCCTCGACCAGGCCTGGCACCGGCTCGACGCAGGGACCGCCGCGGCACTGGCGCCCGCCGACGTCGCGGAATTCGAGCGCGCGGCGCTCGACGCCGCCGGGCTCGCCGACCCGCTGCTGCCGCCGCGGTACTCGAGCGGCTACTTCGCCCACGTCTTCGCGGGCGGCTACGACGCGGGCTACTACTCGTACGTCTGGAGCGAGGTGCCGGGCGCCGACATCATGGCCTGGTTCGAGGAGCACGGCGGCGCGACGCGCGAGAACGGCGGCCGGTTCCGGGCGGAGATCCTCGGCCCGGGCGGCTCGCGCGATCCGCGCGAGTCCGTGCGCGCCTTCCTCGGCCGCGAGCCGCGGATCGACGCGCTGCTCGCTCGCCGCGGCCTGACCTGAAACGACGGATGCCTCGTGCAGCGACTGCTGCACGAGGCATCCGTGCTCGTGGTTCGGGCGACCGGGTCAGATCGCGAAGCCGAGCGCCCGCATCATGTCGCGGCCGTCGTCGGTGATGCGTTCGGGGCCCCACGGCGGCATCCACACCCAGTTGATGCGGAACGCCTCGACGACCCCGTCGAGGGCCTCGGCCGTCTGCTCCTCGATGACGTCGGTCAGCGGGCAGCCGGCGCTCGTGAGCGTCATGTGGATGACGAGCGCGTCGTTCTCGTCGTCCCAGCCCAGGTCGTAGATGAGGCCGAGGTCGACGATGTTGACCCCGAGCTCCGGGTCCATGACGTCTTTCAGGGCCTCGGAGACCTCGTCGTAGCGCTCGGGCGCGAGTGAGGTGACCATGGTGCGATTCTACCCGTGGACTATTCGGCGGCGGCCGCGGACGCCGGCTCGGCGACCTGGTAGCGGTCGTAGCCCTCGTCCTCGAGGCGGTCGGCGAGCTCGGGGCCACCCTGCTCGGCGATGCGACCGGCGACGAACACGTGCACGAAGTCGGGCTTGATGTAGCGGAGGATGCGCGTGTAGTGCGTGATGAGCAGGATGCCGAGGCCCGTGTTCGCCTTGGCGCGGTTGACGCCCTCCGAGACGATCTTGAGCGCATCGACGTCGAGGCCCGAGTCGGTCTCGTCGAGGACCGCGAACCGCGGCTTCAGCAGCTCGAGCTGGAGGATCTCGTTGCGCTTCTTCTCGCCGCCCGAGAAGCCCTCGTTGACGTTGCGCTCGGCGAAGGCCGAGTCCATCTTCAGGTTCGACATCGACTCGCGGACGTCCTTCACCCACGTGCGGACGCTCGGCGCCTCGCCGTCGATCGCCGTCTTCGCCGTGCGGAGGAAGTTCGTGACGGTGACGCCGGGAATCTCGACCGGGTACTGCATCGCGAGGAAGAGACCCGCGCGAGCACGCTCGTCGACCGACATCTCGAGGACGTTCTCGCCGTCGAGGAGGATCTCGCCCTCGACGACCGTGTACTTGGGGTGGCCGGCGATGGTGTAGGCGAGCGTCGACTTGCCCGATCCGTTCGGGCCCATGATGGCGTGGATCTCGCCCTCGTTGATGACGAGGTCGACGCCGCGGAGGATCTCGCGGGTACCCTGGTCGGTCTCGACGTTGACGTGCAGGTTCTTGATCTCGAGCACAGACATGTTCTTGGGAATTCTCTTTCGGTAGCCGGCCGCGGCCGGAGCAGCGTGGGTCAGACGGTCAGCGTGACCGAGGGGTCGATGTGGACGTCGCCGCCCTCGATCTCGACCCGGTAGACGGGAACCGGCTCGTAGGCCGGGAGGGTGAGGGGCTTGCCGGTCTTCAGCGAGAACTTCGAGCCGTGGGCCCAGCATTCGAGCGTGTCGTCCTCGACGAAGCCCTCGGCGAGCGAGATGTCGCCGTGGGTGCACGTGTCGCCGATCGCGAAGACATCGCCCGCGGAGTCCTTCACGACCGCGATCGGCACGCCGTCCAGAACGAATCGCGACGCCTGGTTCTCGACGAGCTCGTCGACGGCGCAGACACGAACGGATGCCACGTCAGTTCCCCTGCAGTTCGGCTTCGATGGCGGCGGTGAGCCGCGATTCGAGCTCGGGCGAGCCGATCTTCTGCACGACCTCGGTGAGGAAGCCGCGCACGACGAGGCGACGCGCCTCGTCTTCGCGGATGCCGCGGGCCATCAGGTAGAAGAGCTGCTCGTCGTCGAACCGGCCGGTCGCCGACGCGTGGCCGGCGCCCTCGATGTCGCCGGTCTCGATCTCGAGGTTCGGCACCGAGTCGGCGCGCGTGCCCTCGGTGAGCACGAGGTTGCGGTTCTGCTCGTAGCTGTCGGTGCCGGTCGCCTTCTGGCCGATGAGCACGTCGCCGATCCAGACGGTGCGCGCGCCCTCGCCCTGCAGGGCACCCTTGTAGGTCACGCGGCTCTTGGTGTGCGGCGCGTCGTGGTGCACGTAGACCTGCTGCTCGAGGTGCTGTCCGGCGTCGGCGAAGTAGAGGCCGAGCGCCTCGACGTCGGCGCCCTGCTCGGCGAGGTGGGTCGAGGGGTTCACCCGCACGACCTTGCCCCCGAGGGAGACGACGATGTGCTTGAGGAAGGCGTCGCGGCCGACCTTCGCGAACTGGCTCGCGAGGTGCACCGAGTCGTCGCTCCACTCCTGCAGCGAGACGACGGTGAGCTGAGCGCCCTCGCCCACGAGGATCTCGAGGTTCTCGGACAGGCGGGCGTCGCCGGTGCCTCGGAGGACGACGAGGCCGCGGCTGTTCGGCGCGATCTCGATGATCGTGTGGGCCGCGCGAGGCGTGGCGCCGAGACCCGAGCGGCTGACGGTCGCGACCTTGTCGTCCTCACCGGTCACGGAGATGAGGAGCGCCTCGTCGAAGCTCGACCAGGCGTTGGCGCTCGCGCGCTCCTCCGGCGTGCCGGCCGTGCCGATGCGGGCGTCGTCGCGGGCGATCCACGAGACGGCGACGCCGTCGACCTCATCGGCCTCGACGTCGGGACGAGAGCCGTCGAGCGCACCCGAGGTCAGGTCGGCGAACGCCGCGACGGGCGACAGCTTCCACTCGTGCTCGCGGCCGTTGACCGGCTCGAAGTCCTCGACGTTCACGGAGCGGAAGCGCTCGGAACGGGTCTGGACCGGGACGAACGCGCCGTCGGAGTGCGCGACGAGCCCGTGCTGCTCTGCGGTGGGCATAGCGGTGCTCTGCATTGCGGTGGTCATCGCTTAGCCGACCGATCCTTCCATGCCCATCTCGATGAGCTTGTTGAGTTCCATCGCGTATTCCATCGGCAGCTCGCGCGCGATCGGCTCGATGAAGCCGCGCACGATCATCGCCATGGCCTCGTCCTCGGGGATGCCGCGGGCCATCAGGTAGAACAGCTGCTCCTCCGAGACCTTCGAGACCGTGGCCTCGTGTCCGAGCTGCACGTCGTCGACCCGGATGTCGATCGCCGGGTACGTGTCGCTGCGCGAGATCGTGTCGACGAGCAGCGCGTCGCAGCGCACGGTGTTGGCCGCGTGGTGGGCGTTCGCGTCGACGCGGACCTCGCCGCGGTAGCCGGCGCGGCCGCCGCCGCGTGCGATCGACTTCGAGACGATCGACGACTGCGTGTACGGCGCCATGTGGATCATCTTCGCGCCCGCGTCCTGGTGCTGGCCCGGGCCGGCGAAGGCGACCGAGAGGGTCTCGCCCTTGGCGTGCTCGCCCATGAGGAAGATCGACGGGTACTTCATCGTCACCTTCGAGCCGATGTTGCCGTCGACCCATTCCATGGTGGCGCCCTCGGCAGCCGTGGCGCGCTTCGTGACGAGGTTGTAGACGTTGTTCGACCAGTTCTGGATCGTCGTGTAGCGAACGCGGGCGTTCTTCTTCACGATGATCTCGACGACGGCCGAGTGCAGCGAGTCGCTCTTGTAGATCGGGGCGGTGCAGCCCTCGATGTAGTGCACGTACGAGCCTTCGTCGGCGATGATGAGCGTGCGCTCGAACTGGCCCATGTTCTCGGTGTTGATGCGGAAGTAGGCCTGCAGCGGGATCTCGACGTGCACGCCCTTCGGCACGTAGACGAACGAGCCGCCCGACCAGACCGCCGTGTTCAGCGCGGCGAACTTGTTGTCGCCGGCGGGGATGACGGTGCCGAAGTACTCCTCGAAGAACTCGGGGTGCTCGCGCAGCGCCGTGTCGGTGTCCATGAAGATGACGCCCTGGCGCTCGAGCTCTTCGTTGATCTGGTGGTAGACGACCTCGGACTCGTACTGGGCCGCGACGCCCGCGACGAGGCGCTGGCGCTCGGCCTCGGGGATGCCGAGTCGCTCGTAGGTGTTCTTGATGTCGTCGGGCAGGTCCTCCCAGGTCTGGGCCTGCTTCTCGGTCGAGCGCACGAAGTACTTGATGTTGTCGAAGTCGATCTCCGACAGGTCGGCGCCCCAGGTCGGCATGGGCTTGCGCTCGAAGAGCTGCAGGCCGCGCTGGCGGCGCTGGAGCATCCACTCCGGCTCGTCCTTCAACCGCGAGATATCGGCGACCACCTCCGGCGAGATTCCGCGACGGGCCGAGGCCCCCGCGGCGTCGGAGTCGGCCCAGCCGAACTCGTAATTGCCGAGCCCTTCGAGCTCGGGGCGGTCGATCAGTACGTCCGTCATGCTCTCCCTCTTCTCCTCCCGTGCGACCGGCTATCAGTCCGGCTCATCCCCCTCGCCAGTCGAGGCACTCGGTGAGCGGGTGATGATGTGCGGGTGGCTCCAGTGCGAACCTAAGATGGCTGGTGCCTGCGTGCCGCGCTCTTGCGCGCGTCGCAACAGTTGCGCCAACCACTCAAGTCTATAGGGTCGCCGCCGTGTGGGTCCTGGGACTCCCAGCCCGTCACAGCGCGACCCGGATCAGGAACGACCCGCGTGCCCCGTTCACTCCGCTTCTTCGCCTGGGCCTCCTTCGTCGCGCAGGTGACGATCATCGCGACCGGCGGCGCGGTGCGCCTCACCGGTTCGGGCCTCGGATGCCCGACCTGGCCGACGTGCACGCCGGAGTCGCTCGTGCCCACCGAGGAGCTGAGCTACCACTCGCTGATCGAGTTCGGCAATCGGACGATGACCGGAGTCGTGGGCGTCCTCGCCCTCATCGTGTTCCTGCTCGTCTGGCGCATCCGGCGCGAGCGGCGCGACCTGTTCGTGCTCTCGCTGATCGTCGGCATCGGCATCGTCGCGCAGGCGATCGTCGGCGGCATCACCGTCTGGACAGGCCTCAACCCGTTCATCGTCGGCTTCCACTACGTCTCCTCGCTCGTGCTCGTCTGCGTCACCGCAGCTTTCCTCGCCCGTCTCGACGAACCCGCAGGCCCTCGTGAGCGGGCCGTTCCCGCCTGGTACGCGGGACTCACGCATGCGACGAGCGCGGTGCTCGCGATCTCGATCGTCTTCGGCGTCCTCACGACCGGGTCGGGTCCCCACTCGGGCGACGCGGCAGCCGGTCGCACCGGCTTCGACTCCGAGGTCCTCGAGCACGTGCACGCGTGGCCCGGCTACCTGCTGTTCGTACTCACCCTCGTGCTCGTCATCGCCGCATGGCGCGACGGCCTGCCGACCCGCCGCTGGGCGACCGCGCTGCTCGTCGTCGAACTCGTGCAGATCGCGGTCGGCCTCTACCAGGCGCGCAACGGCCTGCCGCCGCTCGCCGTCGGGATGCACATGGTGCTCGCCGCCCTCTCGGCCGCCGCGATGACCCTCGTCATCCTGCACCTGAAGCGCCCGATCGCTGCCGAGGTGTCGCGTACCCCGGTCGCGGCATCCGCCTGACCCGCGCCACCATTTCGGAGATCAGCGCAGGTTCGGGCACCTGGAGCCCGATCGCTCCGCGTTCACGGCGATCCCCGATCTCTGTCGCACTCCCGATCCGGATGCCATGACGAAGACAGCAGTCAGCGCCGGTGCAGGCCCTGCGCGACCGCCCGCGCGATGCGGTCCTGCACTCCCGGCCAGTCGTGGACGACGTGGTGAGAGCCCACCCTGATGACGTGGTAGCCGAGCAGAACGAGCCACGAGCGCAAGGACGTTCTCGATCGGGTCGAGGAGCGCGTCGGGATGCCGCGGCACAAGCGGTCTCGACCAGTGGACTCGTGCGGCGAGCGGCGGCACGGCGCCGTGCGCGTCCTTCGCGACGTGCGCGCCGTCGTCCTCGAGTACCCAGAGTCCGCCCGACGCCGCCCGATCGGAGATAATCCAGCTTTCGGAGCCACGGGCTGACACCCTTCCGAGTCGGTGGCGATCTCCGAAGAGGCGACGGGCGCAAATTGCGCCCGGAAGGGAGGTGAGACCCCGACTCAGAAGGGCAGCAGCGGGTCGACGCCGACCGCGAGGAACAGCAGCGACAGGTACGCGATCGAGCCGTGGAACACGCGCATCGGCGAGACCTGGACGTGCCGGATCGCGAGGTTGTACAGGCGGTGCGTCTCGTAGATGAACCAGACGCCCGTGACGATCGCGACGGTCGAGTACACCAGCCCCATGTCGGCAACGGGGATCAGCAGGAGTGAGCAGGCGACCGTCGCCCACGCGTAGAGGATGACCTGGAGTCCGACCTGCGCCCGACCGCGCACGACGGCGAGCATCGGAACACCGGCCGCCGCGTAGTCGTCCTTGTACTTCATCGACAGCGGCCAGTAGTGCGGCGGGGTCCACAGGAAGATGATCAGGAACAGGATGAACGGTGCCCAGTCGAGGCTGCCGGTGACGGCCGCCCAGCCGATGAGCACGGGCATGCAGCCCGCGATGCCGCCCCAGACGATGTTCTGCGCGGTGCGGCGCTTGAGGATCAGGCTGTAGAAGACGACGTAGAGCAGGATCGCCGCGAGCGAGAGCAGTGCGGCGAGCCAGTTCGTGAAGACCCACAGCCAGACGATGGATGCCGCGCCCAGCGCGTACGCGAAGACGAGCGCCTCGCGGTCGCTGAGTTCACCGGTGACGAGCGGGCGCCCCTGGGTGCGCTTCATGACCCGGTCGATGTCGCGATCGATGTAGCAGTTGAACGCCCCTGCGGAACCGGCGCTCATGGCACCGCCGATGAGGGTCGCGAGCATCAGCCACAGGCTCGGCAGCCCCTGCTGCGCGAGGATCATGGTCGGCGCCGTGACGACGAGCAGCAGCTCGATGACGCGCGGCTTCGTGAGCGCGAGATAGGCGGCGAGCTTGCGCCGAACGGTCATCGCCGGTCGGGCTTCACGGGTGTCTACGGCTGCCTGCATCGTTCCTCTTCCGAGGCGCGCGCGCAGGCTCGTGCCGGGCGCCGCGCCGCCTCCCGACGATTCTAGGCCATCCGGCCGGCCGGGCCCGGTTCGGCGCCACCGCAACCCTCACACGAGACACTGCGCGGTGTGAGTCATACCCCGTCATCGCGCGTCACGAAGTCCATATACTGAGGAATGCGCGCTTGGCGCCGTGATCCACGATTCCCCCCAAGGCATCCCAACCGGTTCACGCGCCCGGCGGTACCGCGCCGCAACGTCCTCGGCGGGTCGGGGACGAGTTCCCCGTCGCCGTCACGAACGGAAGGAACTGCACCTCGTGGCAACTCTGCACTGGGAATCCATCGACGATCGCGCGGTGGACACCGCCCGGGTGCTCGCGGCTGACGCCGTCGAGAAGGTCGGCAACGGCCACCCCGGCACCGCGATGAGCCTGGCCCCCGCCGCCTACCTCCTCTTCCAGAAGGTCATGCGCCGCGACCCGGCCGACCACGCCTGGCTGGGCCGAGACCGGTTCATCCTCTCGGCGGGGCATTCGTCGCTCACCCAGTACGTGCAGCTCTACTTCGCCGGCGACGGCCTCGAGCTCGACGACCTGAAGGCGCTCCGCACCTGGGGCTCGAAGACCCCCGGCCACCCCGAGTACGGCCACACCGCCGGCGTCGAGATCACGACCGGCCCGCTCGGCCAGGGCCTCGCCTCCGCCGTCGGCTTCGCGTACGCCGCCCGCTACGAGCGCGGCCTCTTCGACCCCGACGCCCCGGCCGGCGAGAGCCCCTTCGACCACTTCGTCTACGTGATCGCGGGCGACGGCGACCTGCAGGAGGGCGTCACCTCGGAGGCGTCGAGCCTCGCCGGCCACCAGCAGCTCGGCAACCTCGTCGTCATCTACGACTCGAACCAGATCTCCATCGAGGACGACACCAACATCGCCTTCACCGAGGACGTCGCGAAGCGCTACGAGTCGTACGGCTGGCACGTGCAGACGGTCGACTGGAAGAAGACCGGCGAGTACGTCGAAGACGTCCACGAGCTCCACCGCGCGATCGATGCCGCGAAGGCCGAGCAGGCGAAGCCCTCGATCATCATTCTGAAGACGATCATCGGCTGGCCCTCGCCCGGCAAGCAGAACTCCGGCAAGATCCACGGTTCCGCCCTCGGCGGCGCCGAGCTCGCGGCGACGAAGGAGGTGCTCGGCTTCGACCCCGAGGAGAGCTTCGTCGTCGCCGAGGATGTGATCGCACACACCCGCGCCGCGCGCGAGCGCGGTGCTGCCGCGCACGCCGAGTGGCAGCAGACGTTCGACGCGTGGGCCGCGGCGAATCCCGAGCGCAAGGCGCTGCTCGATCGCCTCGAGGCGGGCGAGCTTCCCGAGGGCATCGCCGACGCGCTGCCCGTCTTCGAAGGCGGCACCGAGGTGTCGACGCGTGCCGCTTCCGGCAAGGTCATCAACGCCCTCGCCGCGGAGCTGCCCGAGCTCTGGGGCGGTTCGGCCGACCTCGCCGAGTCGAACCTCACGACCATCAACGGCGGCGGCTCGTTCGTGCCGACGGAGCACTCGACGCACGAGTGGGCGGGCAACCCCTACGGCCGCGTGCTGCACTTCGGAATCCGCGAGCACGCGATGGCCGCGATCGTGAACGGCATCGTGCTGCACGGCCCGACCCGTGCGTTCGGCGGCACGTTCCTCATCTTCAGCGACTACATGCGGCCGTCGGTCCGGCTCGCCGCGCTCATGCAGGTCCCCTCGATCTTCGTCTGGACCCACGACTCGGTCGCCCTCGGCGAGGACGGACCGACCCATCAGCCGATCGAGCAGCTCGCGACGCTCCGCGCGATCCCGGGCCTCGACGTCGTGCGTCCCGCCGACGCCAACGAGGTCGCCCACGCGTGGCTCGAGATCCTGAAGCGACGCGGCGGACCGGCCGGCATCGCCCTCACCCGCCAGAACATCCCGGTGTTCGAGCGGGGCGACGGCGAGGCATCCGGCGACGTGCTCGCGAGCGCCGCGAACACCGCGAAGGGCGCCTACGTGCTGGCCGACGCCGCGTCGGGCGAACCCGACGTGATCATCATCGCGACGGGCTCCGAGGTGCAGCTCGCACTCGCCGCCCGCGAGACGCTGGCCGCTGAGGGCATCGGCGCCCGCGTCGTCTCCGCCCCCAGCCTCGAGTGGTTCGACGAGCAGGATGCCGCGTACCGCGAGTCGGTGCTGCCTGCGTCGGTGACGGCACGGGTGTCGGTCGAGGCCGGCATCGCGCTCACCTGGCACCGGTACGTCGGCGACCGCGGCCGGTCGGTGTCGATCGAGCACTTCGGCGCGTCCGCCGACTACAAGACCCTGTTCCGCGAGTTCGGCATCACGGCCGAGGCCGTCGTCGCCGCCGCGAAGGAATCGCTCGCGTCGGCCTGACGCGAGCCAGAAGAGGAGACACCCCATGACCAGCTCCCCCACCGCCGCCCTCTCGGAGGCCGGCGTCAGCATCTGGCTCGACGACCTCTCGCGCGAGCGCCTCGTGACGGGCGACCTCGCCCGCCTCATCGCCGAGCGCAACGTCGTCGGCGTCACCACGAACCCCACGATCTTCGCGAACGCGCTCACCGCGGGCAACGGCTACACCGAGCACCTGCACGAGCTCGCCGTCGCGGGCGCCGACGTCAACACCGCGGTGTTCGACATCACGACCGACGACGTGCGCGCGGCGGCCGACGTGCTGCGGCCCGTCTACGACCGCACCGGCGGCGTCGACGGCCGCGTCTCGATCGAGGTCGAGCCCGGTCTCGCCCACGACACCAAGGGCACCGTCGCCCAGGCGAAGGCCCTGTGGGCGAAGGTCGACCGGCCGAACGCGATGATCAAGATCCCCGCGACCGTCGAGGGCCTCGACGCGATCCGCGAGACGATCGGCGCCGGCATCAGCGTCAACGTCACGCTCATCTTCAGCCTCGACCGCCACCGCGAGGTCATCGAGGCCTACCTCTCCGGCCTCGAGCAGGCGAAGGCGGCGGGCCACGACCTGTCGCAGATCCACTCGGTCGCCTCGTTCTTCGTCTCCCGCGTCGACACCGAGATCGACAAGCGGCTCGTCGCCATCGGCACGCCCGAGGCGCTGGCCCTCAAGAGCAAGGCGGGCGTCGCGAACGCCCGGCTCGCGTACGAGCTGTTCGAGGAGCAGTTCGCGACCGAGCGCGCCCAGGCGCTGATCGCCGCCGGCGCGAACCTCCAGCGTCCGCTCTGGGCCTCGACCGGTGTCAAGGACCCGACGCTGCCCGACACGCTCTACGTGACCGAGCTCGTCGCCCGCGGCGTCGTCAACACGATGCCCGAGAAGACGCTCGAGGCGACGTTCGACCACGGCGTCGTCGAGGGCGACACCGTCACCGGCAACTACGCCGGCGCCGGCGAGGTGCTCGACGCGCTCGCGACCGTGGGCGTCGACTACGACGACGTCACCGCACTCCTCGAGCGCGAGGGCGTCGAGAAGTTCAACGTCTCCTGGGGCGAGCTGCTCGACTCCGTGCGCACCGCGCTGGAGGCCGCCCGATGAGCTTCCGCATCTCCGTCTCGGGCGCGGCCGCCGATGCGGTGCGCCGCACGGTCCCGGCACTCGTCGCCGACCTCGTGGCGAGCGGCATCACCGCGCAGGACCCCGCGCTCTGGGGCCCCGCGGCCGAAGACGAGGCCGGCAAGCGCCTCGGCTGGACGGAGGCCGTCGCGGTCTCGCGCCCGCTCGTTGCCGAGATCGAAGCCCTGCGCGACGAACTCGAGGCCGCCGGCGTGCGTCACATCGTGCTCGCCGGCATGGGCGGCTCATCGCTCGCACCCGAGGTGATCACGCGCACCGCACGCGTCGATCTCACGGTCCTCGACTCCACCGAGCCGGGGCAGGTCCGCGCCGCGCTCGGCGACCGGCTCGAGGCATCCGCCCTCGTCGTCTCGTCGAAGTCGGGCTCGACCGTCGAGACCGACAGCCAACGCCGGGCCTACGAGCAGGCGTTCCGCGACGCCGGCATCGATCCGACCGACCGCATCATCGTCGTGACCGACCCGGGTTCGCCGCTCGACGAGTCGGCCCGCGCGGCCGGATACCGCGTCTTCAACGCCGACCCGAACGTCGGCGGCCGCTACTCGGCGCTCACGGCCTTCGGCCTCGTGCCCTCGGGCCTCGCGGGCGTCGACATCGCGGAGATCCTCGACGAGGCCGAGACCATCGAGCTCTCGCTCGCGATCGATACGCCCGACAACCCCGGACTCGTGCTCGGCGCCGCGATCGCCGCGACCGCGCCGCTGCGCGACAAGCTCGCGATCGTCGCCGACGGCACCCACATCGTCGGGTTCGCCGACTGGGCCGAGCAGCTGATCGCCGAGTCCACGGGCAAGGAGGGCACCGGCATCCTGCCCGTCGTGCTCGACGCCGATGCCCCCGAGCTCGGCGAGTCGCTCCCCGACCTGCAGGTCGTGCGCCTCGTCGACGACGCAGGAGACTCGATCTTCACCCACGACCGGTCGGGCGACATCCGCGTGTCGGGCACGCTCGGCGCCCAGTTGCTCGTGTGGGAGTACGCGACCGCCGTGGCGGGGCGTCTCCTCGGCATCAACCCGTTCGACCAGCCCGACGTCGAATCGGCGAAGGTCGCCGCGCGCGGCCTCCTCGACGCGCGTCCGGCACCCGAGCCCGCCGCGTTCGTCGCCGACGGCATCGAGGTGCGCGGCACCCCTGAGGTGATCGGCGCCGCGAGCGACCTCGTCTCGGCCGTCGACGTCCTGCTGGAGGAGCTGCCGGCGAACGGCTACGTGTCGATCCAGGCCTACGTCGACCGGGTCGCCCACCCCGAGGTCGCGAAGCTGCGCGACCTCATCGCGGCGCGAGCCGGTCGCCCCGTCACCTTCGGATGGGGCCCGCGGTTCCTCCACTCGACGGGCCAGTTCCACAAGGGCGGCCCCGCGGTCGGCGTGTTCCTGCAGATCACGCAGACGCCGGTCGACGACCTCGCCATCCCCGAGCGCCCGTTCACCTTCGGGCAGCTCATCGCAGCCCAGGCCTCCGGCGACGCGAGCGTGCTCGCCGAGCACGGGCGCCCGGTGCTCACACTGACGCTCACCGACCCGGCCGCGAACCTCGGCCCGCTCATCGACGCCATCGGGTGACCGAACGAAAGGACCGGCACGTGGTTTCGGCAGAGATCTCGGCGCACCACAACCCCCTCCGATCTCCCAAGGACTACCGGCTCAACCGCATCGCGGGGCCGTCGAGCCTCATCATCTTCGGCGTGACGGGCGACCTCTCGCGCAAGAAGCTGATGCCGGCGGTCTACGACCTCGCGAACCGCGGGCTCCTGCCCCCGGGCTTCGCGCTCGTCGGGTTCGCCCGCCGCGACTGGGAGGACGAGGACTTCGCACAGATCGTGCACGACTCCGTGAAGGAGTACGCCCGCACCGAGTTCCGCGAGGACGTCTGGCAGCAGCTCGCGCGAGGCATCCGGTTCGTCACCGGGACGTTCGACGACGACGCGGCGTTCGACCGCCTGCGTGACGTCGTCGCGACGCTCGACCGCGAACGCGGCACGATGGGCAACCACGCGTTCTACCTGTCCATCCCGCCGAAGTCGTTCCCGCTCGTCACCGAGCAGCTCAAGCGCTCGGGCCTCACCGAGCAGCGCGACGGCCAGTGGCGGCGGGTCGTGATCGAGAAGCCGTTCGGCAGCGACCTGGCGTCGGCGCGCGAGCTCAACGACGTCGTGGCGAGCGTGTTCCCGCCCGACTCGGTCTTCCGCATCGACCACTACCTCGGCAAGGAGACGGTGCAGAACATCCTCGCCCTGCGCTTCGCCAACCAGCTGTACGAGCCGATCTGGAACACCAACTACGTCGACCACGTGCAGATCACGATGGCCGAGGACATCGGGGTCGGCGGTCGTGCCGGCTACTACGACGGCATCGGCGCGGCCCGCGACGTCATCCAGAACCACCTGCTGCAGCTGCTCGCGCTCACCGCGATGGAGGAGCCGATCTCGTTCGACGCCGCCGACCTGCGCGCTGAGAAGGAGAAGATCCTTGCCGCCGTGCGCATCCCCGAGGACCTCGCGACGGGCACCGCGCGCGGTCAGTACTCGGGCGGCTGGCAGGGTGGCGAGCACGTCGTCGGCTTCCTCGAGGAGGACGGCATGAACCCCGCCTCGACGACCGAGACCTACGCGGCGATGAAGCTCACGATCGGAACCCGGCGCTGGGCCGGCGTACCGTTCTACCTGCGTGCCGGCAAGCGCCTCGGGCGTCGCGTCACGGAGATCGCCGTCGTGTTCAAGCGGGCGCCGCAGCAGCTCTTCGCCGACAGCCAGACCTCCGAGCTGGGCCAGAACGCGCTCGTCATCCGCGTGCAGCCCGACGAGGGCGTCACCATCCGGTTCGGCTCGAAGGTTCCGGGCGCCGGCATGCAGGTGCGCGACGTCACGATGGACTTCGGATACGGCCACGCGTTCACCGAGGCGAGCCCCGAGGCGTACGAGCGGCTCATCCTCGACGTGCTGCTCGGCGACCCGCCGCTCTTCCCCCGCCAGGAGGAGGTCGAGCTCAGCTGGAAGATCCTCGACCCGATCGAGGAGTTCTGGGCGACCCAGGGTCAGCCCGAACAGTACCGGCCCGGCACCTGGGGGCCGAGCTCGGCCGACGAGCTGCTCGCCCGCGACGGACGCACTTGGAGACGCCCATGATCGTCGAACTGCCCGACACGACCACGAGCCAGGTCTCGAAGACGCTCGTGAAGATCCGGGAGGACGGCGGCGTCGTCGCCCTCGGCCGGGTGCTCACGCTCGTCATCGCCACCACGCCCGACGCCGAGGAGGAGGCCATCGAGGCGGCCAACGACGCCTCGCGCGAGCATCCGATGCGCGTCATCGTGGTCTCGATCGAGCCCGGTACCGAATCCGACGCGATCGAAGCCCGACTCGACGCCGAGATCCGGGTGGGCGGCGACGCGGGTGCGAGCGAGGTCATCATCCTCCGCGCGCACGGCGACGCCGCGCGCTACGAGGAGAGCCTCGTGATGGCCCTGCTGCTGCCCGACGCCCCGGTGGTCACGTGGTGGCCCGGCGCCGCGCCGGCGGTGCCCGGGCGCTCACCGCTCGGGCGCATCGCGCAGCGACGCATCACGGATGCCTCGACCCAGCCCGATCCGCAGGCGGCCCTGCATGCGCTCGCGGCGAGCTACACCCCCGGGGACGCCGACTTCTCGTGGACGAGGCTCACGCTCTGGCGGGCCCAGCTCGCCGCCGTGCTCGACCAGCCGCCCTACGAGCCGATCACCGCGGTGCACGTGTCGGGCGCGATCGACTCGCCGTCGACGACCCTGCTCGGCGCCTGGCTGCGGCTGCAGCTCGGCTGCTCGACCGAGGTCGAGCTCACCGGCGTCGACGAGGGGTCGCACGGCATCCACGGTGTGCGGCTCGATCGCCCGAGCGGCCCCATCGAGCTCGTGCGCGACGTGCCGGGAGTTGCGACGCTGCGTCAGCCCGACCAGCCGCTGCACGACGTCGCGCTCCCCCGACGCAGCCTTCGCGACTGCCTCGCCGATGAGCTGCGCCGACTCGACCCCGACGAGCTGTACGGTGAAGTCATCGCGAAGGGGCTCCGGCTCCTCGCCGACGACGGTGCGGAGGAGATCGAGTGACGAACGAACGCCGGGTGCTCGTGCACCCCGACAAGGCGACGCTCGCCGGCGCGGTGGCCGCGCGATTCATCACGAAGACGCTCGACCTGCTCGACGCGCAGCCCGTCGTGCACGTCGTGCTCACGGGCGGGTCGATGGGCTCGGCCGTGCTCGAGGCCGTGGCCGCCTCCCCCGCTCGCATGTCGATCGACTGGTCGCGCGTGCACTTCTGGTGGGGCGACGAACGGTGGGTTCCGCACGGCGATGCCGATCGCAACGATCGCCAGTCGCGCGACGCCCTCCTCGACGATCTCGACCTCCCCGACGAGAACGTGCATCCGTTCCCGGCTTCCGACTCCGGACTGACGCTCGACGAGGCCGCCGTCGAGTACGCGGCCGAGCTGGCCGACCATGCCGCCGAGGGCGCCGAGCACCCGATCTTCGACATCACGTTCCTCGGCGTCGGACCCGATGGACACATCGCCTCGCTCTTCCCGCACCGGTCGGGCATCGAGGTCGCCGACCAGACGGTCATCCCCGTGCGCGATTCGCCGAAGCCGCCGCCCGAGCGCCTCAGCCTCACCCGCCCGGTGCTCAACGCGTCTCAGCGCGTATGGATGGTGCTCGCGGGTGCCGACAAGGCCTCCGCCCTCGGGCTCGCACTCGCCGGCGCGAGCCGCGACGAGGTGCCGGTCGCCGGCATCAAGGGACGCCGGCGCACCGTGTTCTTCGTCGACCGCGACGCCGCGGCCGAGGTGCCCGAGGCGCTCATCGCCCGGGAGTACTGACGCGGATCACCCCACGCACGACGAACGGGGCGGGCCGATGGCCCGCCCCGTTCTCGTCGCCCAGGGAGCGAAATCAGTCTTTGGGAAGCTGCCCGCGCCGGGTGCGGAGCTGGGTGAGCGCCTCGTCGAGCAGCGCGGCCGCCTCGTCTTCGGTACGACGCTCCTTCACGTACGCGAGGTGGGTCTTGTACGGTTCGAGCTTGGTCACCGCGGGAGGATTCTCACGGTCACGACCAGCCGGCAGCCCCGTGGACGGGCTGTCGATGACGTCGGGGATCTCCTCTTCGGGCAGGTTCGCCGCGAAGTACCGGACGGTCTCGTTGCCCTGGGCGTCCCAGTAGCTGATCGCGACGCGATCGGCGTGGAAGCCGCGGTCCTGCTCGCCCATCGGTCCGGCTCCCACGCGGGAGCCGCGGATGGCGCTGTTGCCTGATGCCATGTCTCCTCCTCGTCAGGCGCCGGTCTGGAACTTCGTGATGAGCCCGAGGATCACGATGCACGTGATCCAGACGAGGCCCAGCACCACCGTGATGCGGTTCAGGTTGCGCTCGGCGACGCCCGACGCACCCAGGCTCGAGGTGACGCCACCGCCGAACATGTCGGACAGACCGCCGCCGCGACCCTTGTGCAGCAGGATGAGCAGCGTCAGCAGCAGGCTCGTGAGGCCGAGCAGCACCTCGAGCACGACTTGGAGAATCTCCACGGTGAACCTTTCCGGGCACGACGCAGGGGGTCGATGCCGACAATCGAGTATAGCCGGGCGCGGCGTCGGAGGTCGGAGACTCGCGCCGACCCCCGACGCGGGTCAGGCGCCGACGTGCTTCTTGAAGCGGACGATGCTCGAGAACTCGTCGATGTCGAGGCTCGCACCGCCCACGAGCGCACCGTCGACGTTCGGCTCGCGCAGGAACGCGGCGATGTTGGCCGCCTTGACCGATCCGCCGTAGAGGATGCGGGTCGACGCGGCGATCTCGTCGCCGGCGATCTCGGCGAGCACCGCGCGCAGGGCGGCGGCGACCTGTTCGGCCTGGGCGGGCGTCGCCGCCTGACCCGATCCGATCGCCCAGACCGGCTCGTAGGCGATGACGAGGCCCTTGGCCGCATCGACGCCCTCGAGCGCCGCGCGCAGCTGTGCGACCGGCACCGCGCTGGCACCGTGCGCCTCGAGGTCGTCCGCGGTCTCACCGACGCAGAGCACTGGCACGAGGCCGTGGCGGTGGGCGGCGATGACCTTCGCGTTCACGTCGTCGTCGGTCTCGCCGTGCAGCGTGCGCCGCTCGGAGTGGCCGATGATGACGTACCCACAGTCGAGCTGCTTCAGGAACGCGCCCGAGATCTCACCCGTGTAGGCGCCGGAGTCGTGCTTCGACAGGTCCTGCGCGCCATAGCCGATCGACAGCGAGTCGGCTGCGACGAGCGTCTGCACGCTGCGCAGGTCGGTGAACGGCGGGAAGACCGCGACCTCCGCGTCGGCGAAGTCGTGCTTCGCGTCGCCGAGCGCCCACGCGAGCTTCTGCACGAACGCGATCGACTGCAGGTGGTCGAGGTTCATCTTCCAGTTGCCTGCGATGAACGGGGTGCGCTTCACTGCCATCCGAGGACCTCCAGTCCGGGGAGCTTCTTACCCTCGAGGAATTCGAGGCTCGCGCCCCCGCCCGTCGAGATGTGTCCGAATCGTTCGTCGTCGAAGCCGAGCACGCGCACGGCAGCGGCCGAGTCGCCTCCGCCGACCACGCTGAGGCCGTCGACCTCGGTGAGCGCCTCGGCCACCGCACGGGTGCCGGCGGCGAACGGGGCGAGTTCGAAGACGCCCATCGGGCCGTTCCAGAACACCGTCTTCGAGTCGCGCACGAGCTCGGCGAACCGCGCCGCCGTCTCGGGACCGATGTCGAGGCCGAGCCCGGAGGCTCCGAACGGCGTCTCCTCGATCGCGTCGGCCGGGGTGACGACGTGCTCCGCATCGGCCGAGAACGATGCCGCGACCACGACGTCGGTCGGCAGCACGAGTTCGACCCCGCGCTCGGCGGCCTCGGCGAGGTAGCCGTTGACGGTGTCGATCTGGTCGGCCTCGAGCAGGCTCGACGCGACCTTGTGCCCCTGGGCGGCGAGGAACGTGAACAGCATGCCGCCACCGATGAGGAGGCGATCGACACGGGGCAGCAGGTGGGCGATGACCCCGAGCTTGTCGGAGACCTTCGAACCGCCGAGCACGACCGTGTACGGGCGCTCGGGGTTCTCGGTGAGCCGGTCGAGCACGTCGAGCTCGGCGGCGATCAGCAGTCCCGCGGCGCTCGGGCGCAGCTCGGCGAGCTCGTACACGCTCGCCTGCTTGCGATGCACGACGCCGAAGCCGTCGGAGACGACCGCGTCGGCGAAGGCCGCGAGCTCACCGGCGAACGCGGTGCGCTCGGCCTCGTTCTTCGAGGTCTCCCCCGGGTTGAAGCGCAGGTTCTCGAGCACGAGCACGTCGGCGTCGCCGAGCGCCGCCGCCTTCGCCGAGGCATCCTCGCCGACCGTGTCGGTCGCGAACGCCACGGGGGCGCCGAGCAGTTCGCCGAGCCGCGAGGCGACGGGCGCCAGGCTGTACTTGGGGTCGGGCGCGCCGTCGGGGCGACCGAGGTGGGAGATGACGATCACACGGGCGCCCTGCGAGCGCAGGGCGTCGATCGTCGGGACGGACGCGCGCACGCGGCCGTCGTCCGTGATGACCCCGTCGTTCAACGGAACGTTGAGGTCGCAGCGGACGACGACGCGCTTGCCCGCGAGGTCGCCGAGTGAGGAGATGGTTCGCAGGGTCACGTTTCTCGCTTTCAGAGCCGGTCGGCCACGTACTCGGTCAGGTCGACGAGGCGGTTGGAATAGCCCCACTCGTTGTCGTACCAGGCGGACAGCTTCACCTGGTCGCCGATCACGCGCACGAGTCCGGCGTCGAAGATCGACGAGTGCGGGTCGGAGACGATGTCGGAGGAGACGAGCTCGTCCTCCGAGTACTTGAGGATGCCCTTCAGCGGCCCCTCGGCGGCGGCCCTGTAGGCGGCCTTGATCTCGTCGACCGTCACGGGGCGCGAGGCCGTCACGGTGAGGTCGGTGATCGAGCCGGTCGGCACGGGCACGCGGAGGGCGAAGCCGTCGAGCTTGCCGACGAGCTCGGGCAGCACGAGCCCGATCGCCTTGGCGGCGCCGGTCGAGGTCGGCACGATGTTGATCGCCGCGGCGCGTGCGCGACGCAGGTCCTTGTGCGGGCCGTCCTGCAGGTTCTGGTCGGCGGTGTAGGCGTGCACCGTGGTCATGAGACCGCGCTCGATGCCGAACGCGTCGTTGAACACCTTGGCGAGCGGCGCAAGGCAGTTCGTGGTGCAGGAGGCGTTCGAGATGATGTGGTGGCGCTCGGGCACGTACGTGTCTTCGTTCACGCCCATGACGAACGTCGCGTCCTCGTCGGTCGCGGGTGCGGAGATCAGCACCTTCTTCGCCCCGGCCTCGAGGTGCTTGCGCGCGTCGGCGGCCTTCGTGAAGAAGCCCGTCGACTCGATGACGATGTCGACGCCGAGGTCGCCCCACGGGAGGTTCGCGGGGTCGCGCTCCGCGAAGGCGCGGATCGGCGTGCCGTCGACGATGATGTGCTCGTCGTCGTACTCGACGGTGGCGTCGAGCTGGCCCGTGACCGAGTCGAACTTCAGGAGGTGGGCGAGCGTCTTGTTGTCGGTGAGGTCGTTCACCGCGACGATCTCGAGGTCGGCGCCCTGGGCGAGTGCCGCGCGGAAGTAGTTGCGGCCGATACGGCCGAAGCCGTTGATGCCGATCTTTACAGACACGGATGTCTCCTGACGTGGCGCGGATCGCGCCGTTTCACGGATGGACGGATCGGACGACGGCGTCCCCGGACGATGCCGGGGACACCATCCGATTTACGACAGTAGCAGCAGCCCTGAGGTCTTCTCACCAGCTGCGGTGAAGCGCTGCTGGACGTTCTCCCAGTCGACGATCGTCCAGAACGCCTTGACGTAGTCGGCGCGCACGTTCTTGTAGTCGAGGTAGTACGCGTGCTCCCAGACGTCGAGCATGAGGAGCGGAACGATCCCGGCCGGCAGGTTGCCCTGCTGGTCGAAGAACTGCACGATGATCAGGCGCTGACCGAGCGAGTCCCACGCCAGCACGGCCCAGCCCGAGCCCTGCACGCCGAGCGCCGTCGCGGTGAAGTGGGCCTGGAACTTGTCGAACGAGCCGAACTGGTCGTCGATCGCGGCGGCGAGCTCTCCGGTCGGCTTGTCGCCGCCGTTCGGCGACAGGTTCGTCCAGAAGATCGAGTGGTTGACGTGGCCGCCGAGGTTGAACGCGAGGTCCTTCTCGAGCTTGTTGACGTTCGCGAGGTTGCCCGAGTCGCGCGCCTCGGCGAGCTGGGCGAGCGCGGTGTTCGCGCCGGTCACGTACGCCTGGTGGTGCTTCGAGTGGTGCAGCTCCATGATCGTGCCGCTGATCGCCGGCTCGAGCGCCGAATAGTCGTAGGCGAGATCGGGGAGGGTGTAGTCAGCCATTGCTTCTCCTTGTCAGACGCGCCGGGGCACCCGGGCGTCTCACCCGGGTCTCCACGGCCGCTCTCCCGAGTCTATGCCCGACCCCGACGCCGCCATCGGGGCTCGTCACGCGGGGCAACGGCGGGAAGGACGACTGGGGCTCAGACCTCGTCGAGATCAGCAGGCAGGCTCGCCTCGGTGCCCGGGACGCCGAGGTCGGCGGCACGCTTGTCGGCCATCGCGAGCAGTCGCCGGATCCGTCCGGCGACGGCGTCCTTCGTCATCGGCGGGTCGGCGTGGTGGCCGAGCTCGTCGAGGCTCGCATCGCGGTGCGCGAGCCGGAGCTCGCCGGCGTAGCGCAGGTGGTCGGGGATGTCGTCGCCGAGCAGTTCCATCGCCCGCTCGACCCGCGCGCACGCGGCGACTGCGGCTTGGGCCGACCGGCGCAGGTTCGCGTCGTCGAAGTTGACCAGCCGGTTGGCCGTCGCCCGCACCTCGCGGCGCTGGCGGAGCTCCTCCCAGTTGCGGACGGTGCCGGTCGCCCCCATGGCCGAGAGCATCGCGCTGATCGCCTCTCCGTCGCGGATGACGACGCGGTGCACGCCCCGCACCTCGCGCGCCTTGGCGGAGATGCCGAGTCTCCCGGCCGCCCCGACGAGCGCCATCGCCGTCTCGTTGCCGGGGCAGGTGATCTCGAGCGCGGCCGAGCGGCCGGGATCGGTGAGGCTCCCCTGCGCGAGGAAGGCGCCGCGCCAGACCGCGGCGATCTCGTCGCGCGAGCCCGTCGTCAGCTTGTTCGGGAGGCCGCGCACCTGCCGGCGACGCGCATCGAGCAGCCCCGTCTGACGGGCGAGGGTCTCGCCGCCGTCGAGCACGCGGATGAGGTACTGGTTGGTGCGGCGGACACCGGACGGCGAGATCACCGAGACGTCGGGACGAACACCGTAGATCTCGCCGAGATCGCGGGTGACGCGCTTGGCGACCGTCTTCGAGTCGAGCTCCGCTTCGATCGCGATGCGGTTCTGGATGATGTGGAGTCCGCCGGCGAAGCGCAGCACGGACGCGAGTTCCGCGACTCGTACGCTCGTCTTGGAGACCTCGACGCGGGCGAGCTCCTCTTTCACATCAGCGGTCAATGGCACCTGTGTTCCAATCTGTGTTGCGGGCCCGGCGTCATTCGCGACCGAGGTCGCGATGCTTCACGCTCACGACGACGCCGGGCATGTTCGCGACGCGCTCGCTCAGCTCTCGGACCATCGCCACCGAGCGGTGCTTGCCGCCCGTGCAGCCGATCGCGATCGTCGCGTGCCGCTTGTTCTCTCGCTGGTAGCCGGCGAGGACGGGTTCGAGCGCCTTGGCGTAGGCGTCGATGAACTCCATGGCGCCCGGCTGGCCGAGCACGAAGTCGCGCACCGGGGCGTCTTCGCCCGTGAGGTGTCGCAGTTCGGGATTCCAGAACGGATTGGGCAGGAACCTGGCGTCGGCGATGAGGTCGGCGTCGGTCGGAGCACCGTACTTGAAGCCGAAGCTCTGCATCGTCACCCGGAGGCCCGCATGGTCGGCGTCGGCGAACGTCTCGGTGATGAGGTTGGCGAGTTGGTGGATGTTGAGGTCGGAGGTGTCGACGACGAAGTCGCTCGCCTCGCGAAGGGTCGCGAGGCGAGCACGTTCGGCGCCGATCCCGTCGAGGAGGGTGCCGTTGCCCTGCAGGGGGTGCGGCCTGCGGACCGCCTCGAAACGCCGCACGAGCACCGCGTCGTTCGCGTCGAGGAAGACGACGCGGACGTTCACGCCGGTGCGCAGCGCCTGGATGATGTCCTGGAGCTCGGCGAAGAAGTCACGGCCGCGGATGTCGACGACCGCCGCGATGCGCGGCAGAGACGTGCCGGCTCGTTCGACGAGCTCGACGAGCGGGCGCAGCATCTGCGGCGGCAGGTTGTCGACGACGTACCAGCCGAGGTCCTCGAGCGCATTGCCCACGGTCGATCGTCCGGCACCGGACATCCCCGTGACGATGAGCATCTCCTGCCGCTCGGGCTCCCCCGCCGCCATGCCAGCCCCCTTCTCGTACCGACACACCAGCCTAGCGGGGTGCGGGCGCGGGATCGGCGTGCAGCTGCGCGTGGACGGTCGCCGCGAGCGTCGGGCCGATGCCCTTCACTTCGGCGATGGCGTGCTCGTCGGCCGCACGCAACCGCGCGACCGAGCCGAAATGGCGCAGCAACTCCTTCACCCGGGCGGGGCCCAGGCCCGGGATCTCGGCGAGCACCGACCCGATGTCGCGCTTGCGACGCTGCCGCTGGTGCGTGATCGCGAACCGATGGGCCTCGTCGCGCACCCGCTGGAACAGGAAGAGCGCGTCGCTGTTGCGCGGCAGGATGACCGGGAAGTCGCTCTCGGGCGTCCAGATCTCCTCGAGACGCTTCGCGATGCCGCAGAGGTAGATGCCCTGGACTCCCGACTCCCGCAGGGCGCGCTCCGCGGCCGCGACCTGCGGCTGCCCGCCGTCGACGACGAGCAGGTTCGGCGGGTAGGCGAACTTCTTGCGCCGCTCGGGAGCGTCGCCGGCGTCTCCCTCGCGCTCGGCCGCAGCCTCGTGCGCGTTCGCGAGGTACGCCAACCGTCGGGTGAGCACCTGATGGATCGAGTCGGTGTCGTCGCTCGACTGCGGGATCGTGAACCGGCGGTACTCGTCTTTGCGCGGCAGGCCGTCTTCGAAGACCACCATGGATGCCACGATGTTGGTGCCGCTCAGGTGCGAGACGTCGTAGCACTCGATCCGGAGCGGCGCATCGGCCATGCCGAGCGCCTCCTGGATGTCTTCGAGGGCACGCGAGCGCGTCGTGAAGTCGGCGCTACGACGGGTCTTGTAGAGCATGAGCGTCTGGCGTGCGTTCTGCGTCGCGGTCTGCAGGAGCGAGGCCTTGTCGCCGCGCTGCGCCACCCGCAGGCGCACCTTCCGTCCGGCGGTCGCGCCCAGCCAGTCCTCGAGCGCCGCAGCGTCGTCGGGGAGCTCGGGAACGACGACCTCGGCCGGCGGAGTCAGCCCATCGGCGTAGGCGTTCTGCACGATCGAGTCGACGAGGTCGCCGAGCGGCACGTCGAGCTCCTTGTCGACGGTCCACGAGTGCACGCCGCGCACTCGACCGCCCCGGACGATGAACAGCTGGACGGCGGCGGCGAGCTCGTCGTGGTCGACGCCGAAGACGTCGAGGTCGACCTTGTCGCCGAGCACGACCGCGCTCTTCTCGAAGAAGGCGTTCGCCGCCTGCAGGCGGTCGCGGTAGCGGGCGGCTGCCTCGTACTCCTGCGCGGCGGCGGCGGCCTGCATGCGATCGGTCAGCTCGCCGACGATGCGCCGGTCCTGATTCTGCATGAACCCGACGAAGCGGTCGACGTTCTCGCGGTGCTCCTCGATGGTGACGAGCCCTGAGCACGGCCCGAAGCAGCGACCGATCTGACCGGCGAAGCACGGCTTGCCGCTCGCCATCGCCCGCCGGTAGTCGCTGTCTTTGCACGTGCGGATCGGGAAGAGCTTCAGCAGGATCTCGAGCGTCTCGTTGATCGCCCACACCTTCGGGTACGGCCCGAAGTAGCGGGCGCCGCGGATCTTGCGATTGCGCGTGACGAAGGCTCGCGGCGCCTCGTCGGCCATCGTCACGGCGAGGTACGGGTACGACTTGTCGTCCTTGAAGCGGACATTGAACGGGGGATGGAACTCGTTGATCCACGTGATCTCGAGCTGGAGCGCCTCGACCTCGCTGCCGACGACCGTCCACTCGACCGACGAGGCGCTCGTGACCATGCGCCGGGTGCGCTCGTGGAGGCTCCTCAGCGGAGCGAAGTAGTTCGAGAGCCTCGCCCGCAGGTTCTTCGCCTTGCCGACGTAGAGCACCCGCCTGTCGGCGTCGCGGAAGCGGTACACGCCGGGACTCGTCGGGATCTCGCCCGGCTTCGGGCGGTACGGAACCGTGTCGGAGCTCGGTCGCGCGCTCACCATCGGCTCAGCTGGCGACGTCGGCGCGCTCGGCGGCGGCGTCGAAGATCTCGCGGAGGAAGTAGCCCGTGTGGCTCTCGGCGACCGTCGCGACATGCTCGGGAGTGCCGGTGGCGACGACCTGGCCTCCGCCCGAGCCGCCCTCCGGCCCGAGGTCGATGATCCAGTCGGCCGACTTGATGACGTCGAGCGAGTGCTCGATGACGATCACGGTGTTGCCCTTCTCGACAAGCTTGCCGAGCACCCGGAGGAGCTTCTGCACGTCTTCGAAGTGCAGGCCGGTCGTCGGCTCGTCGAGCACGTAGACGCTGCGGCCGTTCGACCGTCGCTGCAGCTCGGTCGCCAGCTTCACGCGCTGCGCCTCGCCGCCCGAGAGCGTCGTCGCGCTCTGTCCGAGCTGCACGTAGCCGAGTCCGACGTCGACGAGCGTCTTGAGATAGCGGTGGATCGCCGAGATCGGCTCGAAGAACTCGGCCGCCTCGGAGATCGGCATCTCGAGCACCTCGGCGATGTTCTTGCCCTTGTAGTGCACCTGCAGCGTCTCGCGGTTGTACCGCTTGCCGCCGCACACCTCGCACGCGACGTAGACGTCGGGCAGGAAGTTCATCTCGATCTTGATCGTGCCGTCGCCCGAGCACGCCTCGCAGCGCCCGCCCTTGACGTTGAAGCTGAACCGCCCCGGAAGGTAGCCTCGGGCCTTGGCCTCGGTCGTCTCGGAGAAGAGCGTGCGGATGCGGTCGAACACGCCCGTGTAGGTCGCGGGGTTCGATCGCGGTGTGCGCCCGATCGGCGCCTGGTCGACGTGCACGACCTTGTCGAGCTGCTCGAGGCCGGTCACCCGGCGGTGCTTGCCCGGGACCTTGCGCGCGCCGTTGAGCTTGTTCGCGAGAACGCGGTAGAGGATGTCGTTGACGAGCGACGACTTGCCCGAGCCGCTCACGCCGGTCACCGCCGTGAACGTTCCGAGCGGGAACTCGACGTCGATGCCGCGGAGGTTGTTCGCCGCGGCGCCCTGCACCGAGATCATGCGGTCGCGGTCGATCGGCCGGCGTCGCGCCGGGGTCGCGATCTCTTTGCGGCCGGACAGGTAGTCGCCAGTGAGCGAGCGCGTGTTCCTCAGCAGGTCGTCGTAGCTGCCGGAGTGCACGACGGTACCGCCGTTGACACCGGCCCCGGGGCCGATGTCGACGATCCAGTCGGCCGTGCGGATGGTGTCTTCGTCGTGTTCGACGACGATGAGCGTGTTGCCCAGGTCGCGCAACGCGACGAGGGTGTCGATGAGACGCCGGTTGTCGCGCTGGTGCAGGCCGATGCTCGGCTCGTCGAGCACGTACAGCACGCCCGTGAGGCCCGAGCCGATCTGCGTGGCGAGGCGGATGCGCTGCGCCTCGCCGCCGGAGAGGGTGCCGGCGGCGCGCGCGAGGTCGAGGTAGCTGAGGCCGACCCGGATGAGGAAGTCGAGGCGGACCTTGATCTCGCGCAGCACCTGGGCGCCGATGGCCTGCTCGCGATCGGTGAGCTCGAGGCGGTCCATGAATGCGCGCGCATCGGTGAGGCTCAGCAGGCCGACGTCGGCGATGCTGTGATCGTGGATCAGCACGGACAGCACCTCGGGCTTCAGCCGCTTGCCGTCGCACACGGGGCAGGGCACCTCGCGCAGGTACTCGGCCCACCGCGCCCGTTGCACGTCGGTCTCGGCCTGGAGGTACTGCCGCTCGATGTACGGCACGACGCCCTCGAAGCCCGAGGTGTAGCTCATCTCACGGCCGTACCGGTTGCGCCAGCGCACCTTGACCTCGAAGTTCTGCCCGCGCAGGACCGCCTGCCGTGCCTCGTCGGGGAGCTCGGCCCACGGCGTGTCGAGGGAGAAGCCGAGGTCGCGGGCGAGCCCGTCGAGCAGCTTCTCGTAGTAGTTGTAGAGGCTCTTGCCCTGCGAGGTCCACGGGAGGATGACGCCGTCGGTGATCGAGAGGGCCGGGTCGCCGAGCAGCAGCTCTTCGTCGACCGACATGCGCGTGCCGAGGCCGGAGCACTCGGGACAGGCGCCGAACGGCGCGTTGAACGAGAAGGTGCGCGGCTCGATCTCGGTGAGCTGGATCGGGTGCTGGTTCGGGCACGAGAGCTTCTCGGAGAAGGTGTGCCAGGCGTCGGGACCCGACTCGTCGACGAAGTTGACCTGCACCAGGCCGTCGGTGAGCCGGAGCGCCGTCTCGAGCGAGTCGGTGAGCCGGCCCAGCACGTCGGGCCCGGCGACGAGCCGGTCGACGACGACGGAGATGTCGTGCTTGATCTGCTTCTTGAGCTTCGGCGGCTCGTCGAGGCGGATGAGTTCGCCGTCGACGACGGCACGCGAATAGCCCTGCGCCGCCAGTTCGCGGAAGAGGTCGACGAACTCGCCCTTCTTCTTCGACACCACGGGGCTCAGCACCTGGAACCGGGTGCCCTCCTCGAGCTCCATCAGCCGGTCGGCGATCTGCTGCACCGTCTGCCGCTGGATCTTCTCGCCGCAGACCGGGCAGTGCGGCACGCCGATGCGCGCCCACAGCAGTCGCATGTAGTCGTAGATCTCGGTGATCGTGCCGACCGTCGAGCGGGGGTTGCGGTTCGTCGACTTCTGGTCGATCGACACGGCGGGGCTCAGGCCCTCGATGAAGTCGACGTCGGGCCGGTCGACCTGCCCGAGGAACTGCCGGGCGTATGCCGACAGCGACTCGACGTAGCGTCGTTGCCCCTCGGCGAAGATCGTGTCGAACGCGAGCGACGACTTGCCCGAACCCGAGAGGCCTGTGAACACGACCATCGCGTCGCGCGGGATCTCGACGTCGACGTTGTGCAGGTTGTGCACGCGGGCACCGCGGACACTCAGGCGCGAATGGGCATCGAGACGTGAAACTGGCACCCTTCGAGTCTAGAGAGACCCACCGACACGGATGCCTCGACCGATGCGCTGTCGGCGAACAGATGTTCGAATCGGACCGGCGGGCGCCCCCGTCGAGACTGCAGCGCGCCCGCCGTGCCCGTCAGCCCAGGTGCCCCGCCTTCTCCATCTGCCGGAGCTCGCGCTTGAGCTCGGACACCTCGTCGCGCAGTCGCGCGGCGAGTTCGAACTTGAGCTCGCCGGCCGCCTCGAGCATCTGGTCGTTGAGGTCGCGGATGAGCTCTTCGAGGTCGTTCGCGCCCTCGGCGGCGATGCCTTCGGTACGGAGGTTCGGCACCGGCGACTTCTTACGGCCGTCGCGGCCCGCGAGCAGCGCAGCGGTGTCGGCCTCTTCGCGCGCGAGCACCTCGGTGATGTCGGCGATGCGCTTGCGCAGTGGCTGGGGATCGATGCCGTTGACGCGGTTGTACTCGAGCTGCCGGTCGCGCCGACGCGTCGTCTCGTCGATCGCCTGCTTCATCGAGTCGGTGAGCACGTCGGCGTACATGTGCACCTCGCCCGAGACGTTGCGCGCGGCGCGCCCGATCGTCTGGATGAGCGAGGTCGACGACCGGAGGAACCCCTCTTTGTCGGCGTCGAGGATCGCGACGAGCGACACCTCGGGGAGGTCGAGACCCTCGCGCAGCAGGTTGATGCCGACGAGCACGTCGTAGACGCCTGCGCGAAGCTCGGTGAGCAGTTCGACCCGCCGGAGCGTGTCGACGTCGGAGTGCAGGTAGCGCACCCTGACCCCGGCCTCGGTGAGGAAGTCGGTGAGCTCTTCGGCCATCTTCTTCGTGAGGGTGGTGACGAGGACTCGCTCGTCGCGCTCGGCACGCTTGCGGATCTCTTCGAGCAGGTCGTCGATCTGCCCCTTCGACGGCTTCACGACGATCTGCGGATCGACGAGGCCGGTCGGCCGGATGATCTGCTCGACGACGCCGTCGGCGATGCCCATCTCGTATCGGCCCGGCGTCGCGGAGAGGTACACGGTCTGGCCGACGCGCGCCTTGAACTCGTCCCACTTGAGGGGGCGGTTGTCGAGGGCGCTCGGCAGCCGGAACCCGTGTTCGACGAGGGTGCGCTTGCGCGACGAGTCGCCCTCGTACATGGCACCGATCTGCGGCACCGTCACGTGCGACTCGTCGATCACGACGAGGAAGTCGTCGGCGAAGTAGTCGAGCAGGCAGTGCGGCGCTTCGCCGGGCGCGCGCCCGTCGATGTGCCGCGAGTAGTTCTCGATGCCCGAGCAGAACCCGATCTGCTCCATCATCTCCAGGTCGAAGGTCGTGCGCATGCGCAGCCGCTGCGCCTCGAGCAGCTTGCCCTCGCGTTCGAGCTCGGCGAGGCGCTCGTCGAGCTCGTCGCGGATGGTTCCGATGGCGCGCTGCATCACGTCGGTCGATGCGACGTAGTGCGATCCCGGGAAGACGGGAACCGCGTCGAGCTGGCGGACGATCTGCCCCGTGAGCGGATGCAGGCTGTAGAGCGCCTCGATCTCGTCGCCGAACATCTCGATGCGGATCGCCAGCTCTTCGTAGACGGGGATGATCTCGATCGTGTCGCCGCGCACGCGGAACGTGCCCCGCGAGAAGTCGACGTCGTTGCGCTGGTACTGCATCGAGACGAACTTGCGGATGAGCCAGTCGCGGTCGACCCGTTGGCCGACCTGCAGCGGCATCATCGCCCCGAGGTACTCCTCGGGCGTGCCGAGGCCGTAGATGCAGGACACGGTCGACACCACGACGACGTCGCGCCGGCTGAGCAGGGAGTTCGTCGTCGAGTGGCGCAGCCGCTCGACCTCGGCGTTGATCGAACTGTCTTTCTCGATGAACGTATCGGTCTGCGGGACGTAGGCCTCTGGCTGGTAGTAGTCGTAGTAGGAGACGAAGTACTCGACCGCGTTGTTCGGCAGCAGCTCGCGGAACTCGTTCGCGAGCTGCGCGGCGAGGGTCTTGTTGTGGGCCAGCACGAGGGTCGGACGCTGGACCTGCTCGATGAGCCAGGCCGTCGTCGCCGACTTGCCGGTACCGGTCGCTCCGAGCAGCACGACGTCGGTCTCACCCGCGTTGATGCGGCCGGCGAGTTCGGCGATCGCCTGCGGCTGGTCACCGCTCGGTCGATACTCGCTGATGACCTCGAACGGGCGAACTGAGCGCGTGGCCTGCATGCTCCAAGTCTAGGAGCGGCCTCCGACATCGCGTCCGGAGCGCTCGGCCACGACCCGCGCCCACAGGGCGTCGGTCTGGCTCATCGTGTGCGCGAGCGAGCCGTCGGTGTCGATGACCACGTCGGCGATCGCGAGCCGCCGAGTGTTGTCGACCTGCGCGTCGACTCGCGCCTCGGCCTGCATCAGGTCGAGGCCGCGCTCCTCGACGAGCCGCTTCACCTGGGTGCGGCGCGGCGCGTTCGTCACGACGACGAGGTCGAACGGGTGATCGACGGATGCCTCGACGAGGAGCGGCACGTCGTACACGACGACGGCATCGGGGTCATCGGCCTCGGCGCGGGCGATGAGCCGCGACGACAGCTCCCGCACCGCGGGGTGGACGATGGAGTTCAGGCGGGCCCGCGCGGCGTCGTCCTTGAAGACGATCTCGCCGAGCTTCGCGCGGTCGAGTGAGCCGTCGGGTCGGAGGACGCTCTCGCCGAACTCCGCGATGACCGCCGCGAGCCCGGGGGTGCCCGGTGCGACGACCCGCCGGGCGAGGTCGTCGGCATCGATGTGAACCGCCCCGTGTTCGTACAGCCTGCGCGCGACGGTCGACTTCCCCGAGGCGATACCACCAGTGAGCCCGATCAGATACACGACACCACTCTAATCGTGCGACACTCGACTCGACCCACGAGGAGGCGCGGATGCTCGAGCTGCTCACCGGCACCGGGCTCGCGCTCGCGGCCGGTCTCAACGCCTGGATCCCGCTCGTCGTGCTCGGTGCGCTCGATCGCTTCACGACCCTCGTCGAACTGCCGCCCGCGTGGGCGTGGCTCTCGAACGAGTGGGTCCTGCTCGTGCTGGCCCTCCTGCTCGCGGTCGAGTTCATCGCCGACAAGGTGCCGGGTCTCGACTCGGCGAACGATGTCGTGCAGACGGTCGTCAGGCCGACCGCCGGCGGAATCGTCTTCGGCACCGGGATCGACTCGACGACCGCCGTCGTGACCGATCCCGGGTCGTTCTTCAGCTCGAACGCCTGGGTTCCCGTCGCGATCGGCGTCGGCCTCGCGCTGCTCGTGCACGTGGCGAAGGCCGCCGCCCGGCCGGTCGTCAACACAGCGACACTCGGATTCGGCGGCCCGGTCGTGAGTGCCGCGGAAGACGCCGGGAGCTTCGCGCTCGCGTTCGCCGCAGTGCTGGCGCCCGTGCTCGTGGTCTTCGGCATCGTGGCGCTCGTGATCGCGCTCGTGTTCGTCGTGCGGCGTCGTCGCGCCCGCCGCGAGGCAGCCGCGAGGCATCCCGCGACGACGCCCTGAAACGGCCGAAGGCCGGTTCCCGAGGGAACCGGCCTTCAGTCGTGTCGCAGGTGCGATCAGTTGTTGCTCGAGAGCTTCTCGCGCAGCGCCGCGAGCGAGGCGTCGTCGGCAAGGGTGCCCGTGCCGGCCGAGTCGCTCGAGTAGGAGGCACTGCCGGCCGAGAACGAGTCGTCGGCAGCCTGGGCGGCGAGCGAAGCAGCAACCTGCTTCTTGTGCGCCTCCCAGCGAGCCTGGGCGGCAGCGTAGTCCTGCTCCCACTTCTCGCGCTGGGCCTCGAAGCCCTCGCGCCACTCGTTGGTCTCGGGGTCGAAGCCCTCGGGGTACTTGTAGTTGCCCTGCTCGTCGTACTCGGTGAGCATGCCGTAGAGCGCCGGGTCGAACTCGGTGCCCTCGGGGTCGACGCCCTCGTTCGCCTGCTTCAGCGAGAGCGAGATGCGGCGACGCTCGAGGTCGATGTCGATGACCTTGACGAAGACCTCTTCGCCGACCGACACGACCTGCTCGGCGAGCTCGACGTGCTTGCCCGACAGCTCCGAGATGTGCACGAGGCCCTCGATGCCGTCGGCGACGCGAACGAACGCACCGAACGGCACGAGCTTGGTGACCTTGCCCGGAGCGACCTGGCCGATCGCGTGGGTCCGGGCGAAGACCTGCCACGGGTCCTCCTGCGTCGCCTTGAGCGACAGCGAGACGCGCTCGCGGTCGAGCTCGACGGAGAGCACCTCGACGGTGACCTCCTGGCCGACCTCGACGACCTCGCTGGCGTGCTCGATGTGCTTCCACGACAGCTCGGAGACGTGCACGAGGCCGTCCACGCCGCCGAGGTCGACGAACGCACCGAAGTTGACGATCGACGAGATGACACCCTTGCGGATCTGGCCCGGGTGCAGGTTCGCGAGGAACGTCGAACGCGACTCGGACTGCGTCTGCTCGAGCAGCGCGCGGCGCGAGAGCACCACGTTGTTGCGGTTCTTGTCGAGCTCGAGGATCTTCGCCTCGATCTCCTGGCCGAGGTACGGCGTGAGGTCGCGCACGCGGCGGAGCTCGATGAGCGACGCCGGGAGGAAGCCGCGGAGGCCGATGTCGACGATCAGGCCGCCCTTGACGACCTCGATGACCGAACCGGTCACGACGCCGTCGGCCTCCTTGATCTTCTCCACGTCGCCCCACGCGCGCTCGTACTGCGCACGCTTCTTCGACAGGATGAGGCGGCCTTCCTTGTCCTCCTTCTGGAGAACGAGGGCCTCGACGGTGTCGCCGACGCCGACGACCTCGCTGGGGTCGACGTCGTGCTTGATGGAAAGCTCGCGCGAGGGGATGACGCCCTCGGTCTTGTAGCCGACGTCGAGGAGGACCTCGTCGCGGTCGATCTTCACGACGGTGCCCTCGATGAGGTCGCCGTCGTTGAAGAACTTCAAAGTCTTCTCGACCGCGGCGAGGAAATCGTCAGCAGATCCGATGTCGTTGATCGCGACCTGCTTGGGCGCCTTGGTCGTTGCGGTTGTCATGTAGTGAATGCTCCGTAAAGGACAATATCGAGCCCATCGCGCGGTAGAGCGTTATGTGTTTCCGCGATGGGCATGCGGACAGGGATGTCACACGAGTGACGCTCCATCCTAACGGAACCGCTGCGTGCGCGGCAACCGCACGGCTCCGGGGCTCATCCGAGCCGAGCCGGGCCGGCGGCGACGGCACCCTCCGTCGGTCGGAGGATGCTCGCGAGCGCCGGTTCCAGCTCGGGGTACCTGAACTCGAAGCCGGCGTCGAGCAACCGCTGCGGCAGCACCCACCGGCTCTTGAGCAGGAGCTCGGTCTCGGTGCCGATGACCGCCGACCCGAGCTCGAGCATCCATCGCGTCGTGGGCAGGCCGACCGGCGCACCGACGAGTCGACGGATGGTGCGCATGAGGGTGCGGTCATCGCTCGGGTTCGGCGAGCTGACGTTCACCGGACCGCTGAGGTCGGCGCGGTCGCGGAGGAAGTCGATCGCGCGCGCGACATCCTCGACATGCACCCAGCTGAAGCGCTGCCGGCCGCGGGGCGTGCGGAACACGTGCTGCGTGCCGGCCCCGCGGCGCGCCCGCGACGACGGCCACCGGCCGTCGAGGTGCGCGCCGCCGAGCCCGAGCCGGGCGAGCATCGCGAGCGGGCGCAGCGCACTGCCGTCGCCGAGCACGATCGCGATCCGCAGCGCGACCCGCCGGGTCATCGGCAGCTCCCCGTCGAAGAACTCCCGCTCCCACGCCTTCGCGACGGCGACCGAGAACCCCGTGCCGAGCTCACCGCTCGACTCGGTCATCGGCCGGTCGTCGGCGTGCCGGTAGATCGTCGCGGTCGAGGAGTTGAACCAGACGGCCGGCGGCTCGTCGACGTCGGCGACCGCCTCGCGCAGTTCGGCGGTCGTCGTCAGCCGCGACTGCATGATCGCCTCACGGTTCGCAGGCGTGTACCTGCAGTTCACGCTCCGCCCGGCGAGGTTGACGAGCACGTCGGCGCCGTCGAGCAGCCGGCGGATCGCGTGAGGATCGGACCACGAGGCGTCCCCGCCGGACCGGCCGATCGTCGCCACCGAATCGCCCGCGACGCGGTAGCGGTGCACGAGGTGCGCGCCGATGAACCCGGACGCGCCTGCGATGACGATACGCGCCACGTCGCGCCCGGGACTCAGCCGAGCAGCGCGGAGCGCAGTGTGTCGAGTCCGACGCCGCCGAGCGCCAGCGCGCGCCGGTGGAAGTCGCGGATGTCGAAGCCGGAGCCCTCCCGGCGGGCGACCTCGTCGCGCAGCTGCTCCCAGATGCGCTGGCCCACCTTGTACGAGGGTGCCTGCCCCGGCCAGCCGAGGTAGCGGTGCACCTCGAAGCGCACGAAGCCCTCGTTCATGTTGACGTTCTGCCCGAGGAACTCGAAGGCGTAGTCGCCCGTCCAGACTCCCTGCCCGTCGGGGCGCTGCTTGCCGAGGTGCACGCCGATGTCGAGCACGACGCGGGCGGCGCGCATGCGCTGGCCGTCGAGCATGCCGAGCCGGTCGGCCGGATCGTCGAGGTAGCCGAGCCCCTGCATCAGACGCTCTGCGTAGAGCGCCCATCCCTCGGCGTGACCCGACGTGCCGGCGAGCTGCCGGCGCCAGGTGTTGAGCTGGCCGCGGTTGACGACCGCCTGGCCGATCTGGAGGTGGTGACCCGGGACCCCCTCGTGGTAGACCGTGGTGAGTTCGCGCCAGGTGTCGAACTCGGTGACGCCCTCCGGCACCGACCACCACATGCGACCTGGCCGTGAGAAGTCGTCGCTCGGGCCCGTGTAGTAGATGCCGCCCTCCTGGGTGGGGGCGATCATGCACTCGAGGGTGCGGATCTCGGCGGGGATGTCGAACTGAGTGCCGGCGAGCTCCGCGACCGCGCGGTCGCTGGTCTCCTGCATCCACCGTTGGAGTGCGTCGGTGCCGTGCAGCTTGCGGCTCGGATCGTCGTCGAGGAACGCGATGGCCTCGGCAACGGATGCCCCGGGCTTGATCTCGTTCGCGATCGACTCCTGCTCGGCGACCATGCGCGCGAGTTCTTCGATGCCCCATTCGTAGGTCTCGTCGAGGTCGATCACGGCGCCGAGGAAGCGCCGCGACTCGAGGGCGTAGATGTCGCGGCCGACGGCATCGGCGTCGCCCGCTACCGGCGCGAGCTCGGACTCGAGGAACTCGGCGAGCCGGTCGTACGCCTCGCTCGCCGTGCCGGCGCCCGCCTCGAGGTCGCGCCGAAGCGCGTCGGGGAGCTCGGACTCCCCCGCCTTCGCGCTCGCGGCGAACGTCGCGAAGAAGCCGTCGGCCTTCGCGATGCGCCGCGCCTGCGCCGCGACCTCGTGCACCTGCCGGACCGCGGGGACGATGCCCGCCCCGACGCCCGCGCGCAGGGTCTCGATGTAGCCGTCGAGCGCGCCCGGGACCGCTCCGAGGCGATTCGCGATGCGCGACCAGTCGTCGACCTCGGCGGTCGGCATGAGGTCGAACACGTCGCGGATCTCCTGCGTCGGGCTCGCGATCACGTTGAGGTCCCGGAGGTGGAGCCCGGCGTCGTGCCGGGCGAGCTCGAGCTCCAGCTCGGAGCCGAGGTCCGCGACCGTGATGCGGTCGACGTCGTCGGCCGGGTCGGCGGCCCGAAGCGCGGCGGCCGCCTCGCGGATCGCGGCGACCCGCCGCTCGTGCCCGGCCGGCGAGTAGTCGGCGAGCCGGTCGTCGTGGCTCGTCCGGCCGATGTAGGTGCCGATGCTCGGGTCGAGGTCGACCAGCGTGTCGACCCAGCCTTCGGCGATGCGGTCGACGTCGGTCGGGGTGCGCTCACTCGATGCCATCCTCCGAACCTAGGACAGCGAACCCGCCCGTGTCGACGTCGAGGATCCCTCGATCAGTGCGCCGCGTCCTCCCAGTCGCTGCCCCGCCCGACCTGTACGTCGAGCGGCACCTTGAGTTCGGCCGCGTTCGCCATCTTGTCGCGCACGAGCGCCTCGAGCGCCTCGGATTCGCCGCCCGCCACCTCGAAGATGAGCTCGTCGTGGACGGTGAGCAGCATGCGGCTCTCGAGCCCCTGCGCACGGATCTCGCGCTCGACGCCGACCATCGCGATCTTCATGATGTCGGCGGCCGAACCCTGGATCGGCGAATTGAGCGCGGCGCGCTCCGCGTTCTCGCGGTGCACGCGGTTCGGGCTGTTGAGGTCGGGGAACGGACGGCGCCGGCCGAAGATCGTCTCCGTGTAGCCGTCGATCTTCGCCTGCTCGACCACGCCGCGCAGGTAGTCGCGCACCGCTCCGAAGCGCTCGAAGTACTCGCGCATGAGCTGCTGCGCCTCAGCGCGATCGATGCGCAGCTGCTTCGAGAGGCCGAACGCGCTCAAGCCGTAGGCGAGGCCGTACGACATCGCCTTGACCTTCGTGCGCATGAGCGGCGTGACGTCGGCGGGGTCGACCGCGAACACGCGCGCACCCACGAACCGGTGCAGGTCTTCGCCCGCGTTGAACGCCTCGATGAGCCCGGGGTCGCCGGAGAGGTGCGCCATGATGCGCATCTCGATCTGCGAATAGTCGGCCGTCAGGAGTTCTGCGTACCCGGCACCGTGGCGGAACGCCTTTCGGATGCGTCGCCCGTCTTCGGTGCGGATCGGGATGTTCTGCAGGTTCGGATCGTTCGACGACATGCGCCCGGTCGCCGCGCCGATCTGGCCGTAGTTCGTGTGGATGCGGCCGTCGGCCGCGATCGACTTGTCGAGCGAATCGACGATCTGGCGCAGCTTGGTCGCATCGCGGTGCTCGAGCAGGTAGCCGAGGAACGGGTGCGGGCTGGACTCCTGGAGGTCGGCCAGCGCACTCGCATCGGTCGTGTAGCCGGTCTTCGTGGCGCGCGTCTTCGGCATGCCGAGCTGGTCGAACAGCACCTCCTGCAACTGCTTCGGCGAGCCGAGGTTCACCTCGCGACCGATCTCCGCGTACGCGGCCTCGGCGAGGCCGGCGGCCCGCTCGCCGAGTTCGGCGGACAGCGCTGCGAGCTCGGCGTGGTCGACGGTCACGCCGCGCAACTCCATCGCGGCCAGCACGGGGACGAGCGGCATCTCGATGTCGGCGAGCAGCTGACGCGACCGCTCGGGCAGGGCACGCAGAACGGCGGGCGCCACGCGCACCGTGAACCACGCGTACTCCGGCGCGCCGGCGTCGGTGCCCTCTTCGGGGACGAGCTGCGCGGGATCGGCCTGCGGCACCGTCTCGCCGAGGTAGCGGTCGACGAGGTCGGGCAGGGTCTTCTCGACCAGGTTCGGTCGCACGAGCCAGCCGGCCACGAGCGTGTCGAGGACGAGCCCGTCGAGGGCGAGACCGGATCGCGCGAGTGCCTCGAGCTGCGGCTTCGCATCGGTCATGATCTTCGGGGAGTCGGAGGCGAGCCACGCCTCGAACGGCCCTGCTTCGGCCGCGCCGGATCGCCAGGCGAGGTGCACCGTCTCGGTCGCCGTCGCAATGCCGGCACCCACCACGAGGCCGTCGATGACCTCGAGGCTGAGGCCGAGCCCCGCGGGCTCTGCGGCGACGGCGCGCTCGAGCCACGCCGCGAGTTCGGCGCCGGCGAGGCTCTGCGAGGTCGGCATCGTCGGCGCGGCGATGAGCGGTGCCGGCTCGGCCGCGGGCGCCGCCCCGTTGCCGTTGCCGTTCGTCTCGCCCGCCGCGAGCTTGCGCAGGCGCTCGAAGAGCGTGCGGAACTCGAGCCGCTCGAAGAGCGGGCGGACCGCTTCGATGTCGATCGGACGCGCGGCGAGCTCGGGGATCACGACGTCGAGTTCGACGTCGTCGACGAGACGGTTGAGCTTGCGATTGCGGATCGCGTTCTCTTTCTCGTCGCGCAGGTTCTGCCCGACGACGCCCTTGATCTCGTCGGCGTGGGCGAGGATGCCGTCGAGGTCGCCGTAGAGCCCGAGCCACTTGACCGCGGTCTTCTCGCCCACCTTCGTGATGCCGGTCAGGTTGTCGCTCGTCTCGCCGACGAGTGCCGCGACGTCGGGGTACTGCTCGGGGCGGATGCCGTACCGCTCGACGACCGCCTCGGGGTCGTACCGCTTGAGCTGCGAGACGCCCTGGGCGTTCGGGTAGAGCAGCGTGACGTCGTCGTTCACCAGCTGGATGGTGTCGCGGTCGCCCGAGACGAGCAGCACGCGATAGCCCTCGGTGCGCCCGCGCGCCGCCAGGGTCGCGAGGATGTCGTCGGCCTCGAAGTCCTCTTTCTCGAGGACCTGGATCCCCATCGCCTGCAAGGCCTCTTGCAGCAGCGGCACCTGGCCCTTGAACTCGGGCGGGGTCTCGCCCCGGGTGCCCTTGTACTCGGCGTACTCGCGCGTGCGGAAGGAGTGCCGCGACACGTCGAACGCGACCGCGAGGTGCGTGGGCTTCTCGTTCTGGAGCAGGAGCAGCAGCATCGAGAGGAAGCCGTGGATGGCGTTCGTGTGCTGGCCGTCGCGCGTCGTGAAGCTGTCGACCGGAAGGGCGTAGAAGGCTCGGAAGGCCAGCGAGTGGCCATCGACGACGAGGAGGGTGGGCTTGTCTGCGTCCGTCACCGCACCAGCCTACAAGCGGCCGCCGACACCGCCGGACGTCCGGCCGGCTCCCGGCCCCGGCCCACGTGCCGCGATCACGAACGGCGGATGCCTCGACGAGACCGTGCTCGTCGAGGCATCCGCCGTTCGATGTTCTGCGGGCCCTACTTCTTGGGCGCGAGCTGTTCGATGATCGCCTGCGAGACGTCCTTCATCGTGAGGCGGCGATCCATCGACGCCTTCTGGATCCAGCGGAACGCCTCGGGCTCGGAGAGGCCCATCTTCTCGTTGAGGAGGCCCTTCGCCCGGTCGACGAGCTTGCGGGTCTCGAAGCGCTCGACGAGGTCGCCGACCTCGGCCTCGAGGGCGATGATCTGCGCGTGGCGGGCCAGGGCGATCTCGATCGCCGGCAGCAGGTCGTTCGGGGTGAAGGGCTTCACGACGTAGGCCAGTGCACCGGCCTCGCTCGCGCGCTCGACCAGCTCCTTCTGGCTGAAGGCGGTCAGCAGCACGACCGGGGCGATGTGGCCCTTCGAGAGGCGCTCGGCCGCGGAGATGCCGTCGAGCTGCGGCATCTTGACGTCCATGATGACGAGATCGGGGCGCAGTTCGGTCGCAAGCGCCACGGCGGTCTCGCCGTCGCCCGCCTCGCCGACGACCTCGTAGCCGTTGTCGCGCAGAATCTCGACGATGTCGAGGCGGATGAGCGACTCATCTTCTGCCACGACCACGCGGCGCGGAGCTGCCGGCTGAGTTGATTCGGTGTCAGTCACGCAGGAAAGCCTACGGTATTCTGGGCGAGGCCTCTGGCCGGTGTGGCGGAATGGCAGACGCGGAGCACTCAAAATGCTTTGCCCGAAAGGGCGTGTGGGTTCGACCCCCACCACCGGCACCATCGCCCGCGCGGCGTTCGCGGATCAGCCCGTCCCGCGCTCCGCGAGGTGGGCGTTCCGAGCCTCGATGAGATGCCGCAGATAGGGCCCGAGCACGACCTCCGCGATCCGACCGAGCGGGCCGAACGGCGCGTCGAACTCGACCTCGTCGGTCATGATCGCGCCGGTGCCGTCGGCGGTCGGTTCGAACCGGTGCACATGACGGAACGACCGGAACGGGCCGCGCACCTGTTCGTCGATGAAGCATCGCGGTTCGTCGTACGCGGTGATGCGGCTCGTCATGCTGAGCGGAACGCCGAAGTGCCACGCGCGCCAGGTCACCTGCTCGCCGGGCCCGATCCTGCCCGACGTCACCCCGGCGACGGCGCGCTCGCGGGAGCGTGCCATCGACGCCATGTGCAGGTCGATGTCGAGCGAGCGCTCGAACGCCTCCGACGGGCTCAGGGCGAGGACCGTCCGGCACTCGAATCTCACGACCACGATCGGATTCTGCCACGACGCGCGACCGAGGCATCCCGCCGCGGTGCCCGGAAGACGGTGAAGGGCCGGTCATTCCTGACCGACCCTTCACCGAGGAACCGCTAGAGCACCTCGCCGACGACGTGCACGCGCACGTCGTTCGTGGTGCCCGGAATGCCGGGAGGCGAACCCGAGATGATGACGACCTTCTCGCCGTTGACCGCCTTGCCGGTCTTCGCGAGCGCCTCGTCGACCTGCCCGACCATCTGGTCGGTGTGGGTGACGCGCGAGACCACGAACGACTCGACGCCCCAGTTGAGCGCCATGCGGCGTCGGATCGCGGGGTCGGGCGTGAACGCCAGGATCGGGATCTTCGAGCGCAGGCGCGTCATGCGGCGCACCGTCTCGCCCGACTCGGTGAACACGCAGAGGTACTTCGCCTCGACGAAGTCGGCGACCTCGACCGCGGCGGCGGTGATGGCGCCCGACTGGGTGCGCGGCTTCGTGCCGAGCGGGGCGATCCGGTCGAGCCCGTGCTGTTCGGTCGACTCGATGATGCGGGCCATGGTCTGCACCGTGATCACGGGGTACTCCCCCACGCTCGTCTCGCCCGAGAGCATGACCGCGTCGGCGCCGTCGAGGACGGCGTTCGCGACGTCGGAGGTCTCGGCGCGCGTCGGCACGGGGCTGTGGATCATCGACTCGAGCATCTGCGTCGCGACGATGACCGGCTTCGCGAGGCGGCGGGCGATCTCGACGGCGCGCTTCTGCACGATCGGCACGGCCTCGAGCGGCAGCTCGACGCCGAGGTCGCCGCGCGCGACCATGACCGCGTCGAACGCCTCGGTGATCTCCTCGAGCGCGTCGACCGCCTGCGGCTTCTCGACCTTCGCGACGACGGGCACGCGGCGGCCGACCTCGTCCATGATCTCGTGCACGCGGGTGATGTCGGCGGCGTTGCGCACGAACGACAGCGCGATGAGGTCGGCGCCGAGCTCCAGGCCCCAGCGCAGGTCGGCCTCGTCCTTGTCGGAGAGGGCCGGGACGTTGACCGCGACGCCGGGCAGGTTGATGCCCTTGTTGTTCGAGACGGGACCCGCGACGATGACCTTGGTCGTGACGACCGTGCCGTCGGTCTCGAGCACCTCGACCCGAACCTTGCCGTCGTCGATGAGCAGGAAGTCGCCGGGCTTCACGTCCTGCGGCAGCCCCTTGAACGTCGTGCCGACGATCTCCTTCGTGCCGAGGATGTCTTCAGTGGTGATCTTGAAGATGTCGCCCTCGGCGAGCTCGTGCGGCCCGTCGGCGAACTTGCCGAGGCGGATCTTCGGCCCCTGCAGGTCGACGAGGACGGCGACCGCACGGCCGGAGTCGGCCGCCGCCTTGCGCACGTTCTGGTAGACGCCCTCGTGGACGTCGTACGTGCCGTGGCTGAGGTTCATGCGGGCGACGTCGACGCCCGCATCGATGATCGCCCGGATCTGCTCGTAGCTCGATGTCGCCGGCCCGAGGGTGGCGACGATCTTCGCTCGTCTCATGTGGTGTTACTCCCGGTGTTCCGCGCCGAGGCGCTGATCGTGGTTCGGACGACGCGCCGAGCGGCGCGCCTGGGGTTCAGACGGCGATGGCGCGCGCCGTCGCCGCGATGGGGCTCGGCAGCGAGGTCTCGCCTTCAAGGTACCGGTCTACTGCGGCGGCCGCAGCACGGCCCTCGGCGATCGCCCAGACGATGAGCGACTGGCCGCGGCCCGCGTCGCCAGCCACGAAGACGCCCGGCTCGGCCGTGGCGTACGCCGCGTCGCGCGAGAGGTTGCCGCGGTCGGTGACCGCGAGCTGCAGCTGCTCGTCGAGCTCGTTCGTCTCGGGACCGGTGAATCCGAGGGCGAGCAGCACGAGGTCGGCGGGGATCTCGCGCTCGGTGCCCGCCTTGGGCACGCGGCGGCCGTCGAGGTACTCGGTCTCGGCGACCCGGATGGCTCGGACCTCGCCCGCCTCGTTCGCGAGGAACTCGACCGTGGAGGCGAGGAACTCGCGACGGCCGCCCTCTTCGTGGGCGCTCTGCACCTCGAAGACGGTCGGGTGCATCGGCCACGGCTGGTGGTCGGGCCGCTCCTGCCCCGGCTGCTTGCCGATCGCGAGGTTCGTCACCGACAGCGCGCCCTGACGGTGCGCGGTGCCGATGCAGTCGGCGCCCGTGTCGCCGCCGCCGAGGACGACGACGTGCTTGCCCTCGGCCGTGAGCTGGTCGAAGACCTCGTCGCCCGCGATGTGCCGGTTCGACTGCGTGAGGTACTCCATCGCGAAGTGCACGCCCGGCAGGTCGCGGCCGGGAACGGGCAGGTCGCGCGGGACCATGGCGCCGGTCGCGATCACGACGGCGTCGTAGCGCTCGCGGAGCTGGTCCCACGTGATGTCGACGCCGATGTTCATGCCCGCCCGGAAGCGGGTGCCCTCGGCGGTCATCTGGGCGAGACGGGCCTCGAGGTGCTTCTTCTCCATCTTGAAGTCGGGGATGCCGTAGCGGAGCAGGCCCCCGATGCGGTCGTCGCGCTCGAAGACCGCGACGGTGTGACCGGCGCGGGTGAGCTGCTGCGCCGCGGCGAGCCCGGCGGGCCCTGAGCCGACCACGGCGACCGTCTTGCCGGTGAGACGCCCTGGCGGCTGCGGCTGCACCCAGCCGTTGCCGAACGCCTGGTCGATGATCGACACCTCGACCTGCTTGATCGTGACGGCGGGCTGGTTGATGCCGAGCACGCACGCCGACTCGCAGGGTGCCGGGCAGAGCCGGCCCGTGAACTCGGGGAAGTTGTTCGTCGCGTGCAGCCGCTCGATCGCCGCGCGGCCCTCGCCGCGGTACATGAGGTCGTTCCACTCGGGGATGAGGTTGCCGAGCGGGCAGCCCTGGTGGCAGAACGGGATGCCGCAGTCCATGCAGCGTCCCGCCTGCCGACGGAGCTGGGCCGGGTCGCCCTGCTCGTAGACCTCTTTCCAGTCCATGATGCGCACCGGTACGGGCCGCCGCTTCGGCAGCTCCCGCTCGGTGACCTTCAGGAAGCCCTTGGGGTCAGCCATTGGTCACCTCCAGGCAGTTCATGTGCGCAGCCGTTCCCAGCGTCTGAAGGATCTCAGCCATTGGTCACCTCCAGAATTCGGCCCCAGACGACGTCGCCGTCGGGGTCGAGCCCCTCGTCGACCGCGCTCTGGCGGGTACGGAGCACTGCCGCGTAGTCGCGCGGCAGCACCTTGGTGAAGCGGTCGAACGCGGCGTCGCCCTCGGCGAGGAGCGCCGCGGCCACCGCGGAGTCGGTCTCGGCGACGTGCTGCTCGAGCAGGTCGCGCACGATCTCGCCGTCGGCGCTGCCGAGCGGGAGGAGTTCGAGCTCGCCGGCCGCGAGCGACTCGCGGTTGACCCGTCCCTCGCGCAGGTCGAGCACGTAGGCGGTGCCGCCCGACATGCCGGCCCCGAGATTGCGCCCGGTCTCGCCGAGGATGAGCGCCAGCCCGCCGGTCATGTACTCGAGCGCGTGGTCGCCCACGCCCTCGACGACCGCAGTCGCGCCGGAGTTGCGGACGAGGAACCGCTCGCCCACGATGCCGCGGATGAACATGCTGCCGCTCGTCGCGCCGTACCCGATGACGTTGCCTGCGATGACGTTGCGCTCGGCGACGAACCCGCTGTCGCGGGCGGGTCGCACCACGATCCGCCCGCCCGAGAGGCCCTTGCCGACGTAGTCGTTCGAGTCGCCCTCGAGCCGGATCGTGATGCCGCCGGGCAGGAAGGCGCCGAGCGACTGGCCGGCCGATCCGCTGAGCGTGACCTCGATCGAGCCCGTCGGCAGCCCCTGCTCGCCGTGCCGCGAGGTGACCTCGTGGCCGAGCATCGTGCCGACCGCGCGCTCGGTGTTCTTGATCGGCAGCTCGATCGAGACCGACCCGCCCTCCTCCAGGACGATGCCGGCCCGGCGGATGAGCTCGTTGTCGAAGTGCTCGTCGAGCTCGTGGTCCTGAGCGCGGGCGTTTCGGCGGGCGTCGGCCTCGGAGAAGTCGGGACCGACGAGCACGGGCGTGAGGTCGAGCCCCGACGCCTTCCAGTGGTCGACCGCGCGGTCGACGTCGAGCAGCTCGCGGCGGCCGATGATCTCGTCGATCGAGCGGTAGCCGAGCTCGGCGAGGTACTCGCGCACCTCCTGGGCGATGAACTCGAAGAAGTTGACGACGAACTCGGGCTTGCCGCTGAATCGCTTGCGGAGCTCGGGGTTCTGCGTGGCGACGCCGACCGGGCAGGTGTCGAGGTGGCAGACCCGCATCATGACGCAGCCCTCGACGACGAGCGGCGCCGTCGCGAAGCCGAACTCCTCGGCGCCGAGCAGCGCGCCGATCACGACGTCGCGACCCGTCTTCAGCTGGCCGTCGACCTGCACGACGACGCGGTCGCGCATGCCGTTGAGCATGAGCGTCTGCTGCGTCTCGGCGAGGCCGAGCTCCCACGGGGTGCCCGCGTGCTTGAGCGAGTTGAGCGGGCTCGCTCCCGTGCCGCCGTCGTGCCCCGAGACGAGGATGACGTCGGCGAGGGCCTTGGCGGTGCCCGCCGCGACCGCGCCGATGCCCGACTGGCTGACGAGCTTCACGTGGATGCGAGCCTTCGGGTTCGCGCGCTTGAGGTCGAAGATGAGCTGCTTGAGGTCTTCGATCGAGTAGATGTCGTGGTGCGGCGGGGGCGAGATGAGCCCGACGCCCGCGGTCGCGTGCCGCGTGCGGGCGACCCACGGGTACACCTTCGTCGGTGGCAGCTGGCCGCCCTCGCCGGGCTTCGCGCCCTGCGCGAGCTTGATCTGGATGTCGTCGGCGTGCGTGAGGTACATGCTCGTGACGCCGAATCGACCGGACGCGACCTGCTTGATCGCGCTGCGGCGCTCGGGGTCGAGCAGGCGGTCCAGGTCCTCGCCGCCCTCACCGGTGTTCGACTTGGCGCCGAGGCGGTTCATCGCGATCGCGAGGGTCTCGTGCGCCTCCTTCGAGATCGAGCCGTAGCTCATCGCGCCGGTGGAGAACCGCTTGACGATCGACGAGACCGGCTCGACCTCGTCGATGGGCACCGCGGGCCGGGTGCCGGTGCGCAGCGCGAACATGCCGCGCAGCGTGAGCAGCTCCTCGGCCTGCGAGTCGACGAGCGAGGTGTACTCGCGGAACACGTCGTATCGGCGGTTGCGCGTCGAGTGCTGGAGCCGGAACACGGTCTCGGGGTTGAACAGGTGCGGCGAACCGTCGCGACGCCACTGATACTCGCCGCCGGTGGCGAGCCGCTCGTGGGCACGGACCGCTTGGTCCTGCGGATAGGCCCGGGTGTGGCGGTCGAGGTTCTCGGCTGCGATGACGTCGATGCCGACTCCGCCGAGCTTCGACGTCGTGCCGGTGAAGTACTCGTCGATGAGCGCCTGCGACAGGCCGACAGCCTCGAACGCCTGGGCTCCGGCGTAGGACGAGATCGTCGACACGCCCATCTTCGACATGATCTTGAGCACGCCCTTGCCGAGCGCCTTGATCACGTTGTGCACGGCCTGCTCCGGCGAGACCCCGCTGATGATGCCGGCTCGAACGAGGTCCTCGCAGGTCTCCATCGCGAGGTACGGGTTGACGGCAGAAGCGCCGTAGCCGACGAGGAGTGCCACGTGGTGCACCTCGCGCACGTCACCGGCCTCGACCACGAGCCCCACCTTCATGCGGTTCTCCGACCGGATCAGGTGGTGGTGCACGGCCGACAGCATGAGCAGCGACGGGATCGGCGCGAGGTCCTTGTTCGAGTCACGGTCGGAGAGCACGACGAACTTCGCGCCCTCCTCGATCGCCTCGTCGACCTCGGCGCACATCGCCGCGAGCCGGTCGCGCATCGCGTCGGGGCCCTCGTCGAACCGGTAGAGGCCACGGATCGTGACCGTCGTGCGACGACCGGGCATCGGGTCGATGTGCACGATCTTCGCGAGCTCGTCGTTGTCGATGACCGGGAAGGTCAACGAGACCTGCCGTGCGTGCTCGGGGCCGGCGCTCAACAGGTTGCGCTCGGGCCCGAGCGAGGTGCCGAGCGAGGTCACGACCGCTTCGCGGATCGAGTCGAGCGGCGGGTTCGTCACCTGCGCGAACTGCTGCGTGAAGTAGTCGAAGAGCAGGCGCGGGCGCTTGGAGAGGACCGCGATGGGCGTGTCCGACCCCATGGCGCCGAGCGGCTCCTGCCCCGTCTTCGCCATCGGCGTGAGCAGGATCTTCACCTCTTCTTCGGTGTAGCCGAAGGTGCGCTGGCGGCGGTTGACCGAGGCGGGCGGATGCACGATGTGCTCGCGCTCGGGCAGGTCGGCGAGGCGGATGCGCCCCTCTTCGAGCCACTCGCCCCAGGGCGATGCCTGCTCGAGCTCGGACTTGACCTCGTCGTCCTCGATCAGGCGGCCGTGCTCGGTGTCGACGAGGAACATGCGCCCCGGCTGCAGCCGGCCCTTGCGGACGATGCGCGACTGCTCGAGGTCGAGCACGCCGATCTCGCTCGCGAGAACGACGAGGCCGTCGTCGGTGACGATGTAGCGACCGGGGCGGAGGCCGTTGCGGTCGAGCGTCGCACCGACGAGCGTGCCGTCGGTGAAGACGATCGCGGCCGGGCCGTCCCACGGTTCCATGAGCATCGAGTGGTACTCGTAGAACGCGCGGCGCTCGGGGCTCAGCTCGGCCTGGTTCTCCCACGCCTCGGGGACCATCATCATGATGGCGTGCGGCAGGCTGCGGCCGGCGAGCGTGAGCAGTTCGACGACCTCGTCGAACGAGGCCGAGTCGCTGGCGCCGGGCGTGACGATCGGCAGGATCGGGTCGAGGTCGCCGAGCACCTCGGACTCGAGCTGCGACTGGCGGGCGCGCATCCAGTTGCGGTTGCCCTGGATGGTGTTGATCTCGCCGTTGTGCGCGATCATGCGGAACGGCTGAGCGAGCGGCCACGACGGGAACGTGTTCGTGGAGTACCGCGAGTGCACGAGCGCCAGCTTCGAGGCGAACCGCTCGTCGGACAGGTCGGGGTAGAACGGCTCGAGCTGGAGCGTCGTCACCATGCCCTTGTAGACCATGGTTCGGCACGAGAGGGACGCGAAGTAGAGCTCGAGCTCGCGCTCGGCCCGCTTGCGGAACCGGAAGGTCAGCCGGTCGAGCGCGATGCCGGAGAGCCGCGCGCCCGTCGACGTCGTCGCGGACGATCGCACGAAGAGCTGCTGCACCGCCGGCATGGCGGCGCGAGCGAGCGTGCCGAGCTCGTCGGGGCGCACCGGGACCTCGCGCCAGCCGAGCACCTCGAGGCCCTCGGAGGCCGCGAGCTCGGCGAGCTGCTGCTTCACGCGGCTGCGCGTCGTCGGGTCGACCGGCAGGAACGCGTTGCCGACGGCGTAGGCCCCCGCCTCGGGCAGCGGGAACGAGCTCACCGCGCGCAGGAATTCGTCGGGGATCTGGGTGATGATGCCCGCTCCGTCGCCGGTGCCGGCGTCGGAGCCGACCGCACCGCGGTGTTCGAGATGCCGCAGCGCGTCGAGCGCCGCGGTGATGATGTCATGCCCCGCGGTGCCGCGGAGCGTGGCGACCATCGCGAGGCCGCACGCGTCTTTCTCCGCGGCGGGGTCGTACATGCCCTGGGCAGGCGGAACGGTTCCGAACCGCGAGAAGGGAGGAGTGAGCGACACAGGGAACCGTCCTCATCAACTAAGGGGAAGCGGGGACGCCATCGGCCCTACACGGGGATGCACGACGCATGGTGCGGCGTCGCTTCGGAGAACGGGTGGGGCGGCCTGCCTACGAGGTGGTACGGCTCGGGCTTGTGGCCGCCGTCTCGCCCTGGGGGTCGTTCTCGCCCTCGACGCCGTCGTCGAGAGAGTCTGAGTCGGACTCGATTTCGTCTGAGTCTACCTCAGCGTCGGGGCCCTTCCATTCACGTCCGGGAACGTACGGGCTGGGCTCGTCACCCGTGTGGCGACGGCGCTGCACGAGGTACAGCACGATGCCGAGCACGATCGCGGCGAACGAGGTCCAGACGTTCACGCGGATGCCGAGGAACATCTCGCTCGGGTCGACGCGGATCGACTCGAAGAACGAACGACCGAGCCCGTACCAGATGAGGTAGATCGCGAACGCCTTGCCCCAGCGCAGGTTGATGCGGCGCTCGAGCATCACGATCACGGCAGCGCCGAGGAGGTTCCAGATGAGCTCGTAGAGGAACGTTGGGTGGAAGAGCGTCCCCTCGACGAGTCCCTGCGGCCAGGCCGGGTTGCCGAACTCGATCTCGAGACCCCACGGCAGGTCGGTGGGGGCGCCGTACAGCTCGTGGTTGAACCAGTTGCCGAGCCGGCCCACGGCCTGGGCGACCAACAGGCCCGGCGCGAGCGCGTCGGCGAACGACCAGAATCGGAGTCCGGTGAACCGGCAGCCGATGATCACACCGATCGCGCCACCGATGAGCGCACCGTAGATGGCGTTGCCGCCCTCCCAGATCGCGAGGACCTTCCACGGCTCCTGCCCGGCGAAGTAGTCGGCCGGGTGCGTGAACACGTGATACGCACGGGCGCCGATGATGCCGAGCGGCACCGCCCACAGTGCGATGTCGAGCACGACGCCGGGCTCGGCCCCGCGCTTCGTGAGACGCCGCGAGGTGATGATCACGGCCAGGATGATGCCGGCGAGGATGCACAGCGCGTACGTCTGGATCGGGATGATGCCCCACGGCACGGGGATCTCGATCGTGCGCCAGTCGTAATCGGGGCTCGGGATGCTGATCGGGGCGATCACTCGGGATCTTGCCTTTCCTCGGAAGCGACGTCGGCCGCGTGGGCCTCAGTCAGCGTACTTCAACTCGCGACCGTGCCGCGTGCGAGCTCCGCGGCGAGGTCGCCCGCCCCGCGGACCCCGCCGTCGGCGAGGGCCTTCACGAGCGCCGAGCCCACGATCGCGCCCTCGGCGTACTCGAGCACCTCGGCGACCTGCGCGGCCGTCGAGATGCCGACGCCCACGCAGCTGGCGGGCGCACCGGCGGCCTGCAGGCGCTCGACGACGCCACGCGCCGCACGGTCGACATCGGCGCGCGCACCGGTGATGCCCATGGTCGACACGGCGTACACGAAGCCCCGGCTCGCCTCCACCACGCGCGCGATGCGCGCATCGGTCGACGTCGGTGCCGCGAGGAAGACCCGGTCGAGCCCGGTTCGCTCGGATGCGGCGATCCAGTCGGCGCCTTCGTCGGGGATCAGGTCGGGCGTGATGAGGCCTGCTCCCCCGGCGGCGGCGAGGTCGTCGGCGAACCGCTCGACGCCGTACTGCACGACGGGATTCCAGTACGTCATGACGAGCACCGGAGCGTCGACCCGCTCGGTGATGCGCCGGACGGCCTCGAAGCCGTCGGCGAGGCGGAAGCCGTTCGCGAGCGCCTGCTGGGTCGCCGCCTGGATCACCGGGCCGTCCATCACGGGATCGGAGTACGGCAGGCCCAGTTCGAGCGCGTCGACGCCGTTCTCGACGAGGGCGACGGCGGCCTCGACGCTCTCGTCGAGTGTCGGGAATCCGACCGGGAGGTACCCGATGAGGGCTCCGGATGCCTCGACGTTGCGCCGAGCGATGACCGGGCCGACCGTGCTGCGGGCGCTCATTCGCCGGCCTCCTCGTCGTAGAGCTCGAAGTACCGCGCCGCGGTGTCCATGTCCTTGTCGCCGCGGCCGGAGAGGTTCACGAGGATCGTCGCGCCGTCGCCGAGCTCGCGACCGAGCTCGAGTGCGCCCGCGAGCGCGTGCGACGACTCGATGGCCGGGATGATGCCCTCGGTGCGGGTGAGCAGGCGCAGCGCCTGCATCGCGGCGTCGTCGGTGACCGGGCGGTACTCGGCCCGCCCGATGGCGGCGAGCCAGGAGTGCTCGGGTCCGACGCCGGGGTAGTCGAGTCCTGCCGAGATCGAGTGCGATTCGATCGTCTGGCCGTCTTCGTCCTGCAGGAGGTAGCTGCGGGCGCCGTGCAGCACACCGGGCCGGCCCATCGTGATGGTGGCCGCGTGCCGCTCGGTGTCGACGCCCTCGCCGCCGGCCTCGAAGCCGTAGAGGCCGACGCCCTCGTCGTCGAGGAAGGCGTGGAAGATCCCGATCGCGTTCGAGCCGCCGCCGACGCACGCCGCCACCGCCGTCGGCAGCGAACCCGTGAGGTCGAGCACCTGCTGGCGGGCCTCCTCGCCGATGATCTTCTGGAAGTCGCGCACCATCTCGGGGAACGGGTGGGGGCCAGCGACCGTGCCGAAGATGTAGTTCGTCGTCTCGACGTTCGTGACCCAGTCTCGCATCGCCTCGTTGATCGCGTCCTTCAGCGTGCGCGAGCCCGCCGTGACCGCGACGACCTCGGCGCCGAGCAGGCGCATGCGGGCCACGTTGAGGGCCTGCCGCTCGGTGTCGACCTCGCCCATGTAGATGGTGCAGTCGAGCCCGAAGAGGGCCGCCGCCGTCGCCGTCGCGACGCCGTGCTGGCCGGCACCGGTCTCGGCGATCACGCGCTGCTTGCCGATGCGCTTCGTGAGCAGCGCCTGCCCGAGCACGTTGTTGATCTTGTGCGAGCCCGTGTGGTTCAGGTCTTCGCGCTTCAGGATGATGCGCGCACCACCGGCGTGCTTCGCGAACCGCGGCACCTCGGTGATGATCGACGGCCGGCCCGTGTAGCTCCGGCCGAGCTCCGCGAGTTCGGCGCCGAACGCCGGATCGAGCTTCGCGAGGTCGTACGCCTCACCCAGTTCGTCGAGGGCGGCCACGAGGGACTCGGGCACGAAGCGCCCGCCGAAGTCGCCGAAGTACGGACCGGTCTGCGCTCTGAGCGCCATGTCACACCGCCAGGAATGCTGAGAGATTGGCAATCGGGTCGCCCGTGACGAGCGCCTCACCCACGAGCACGACGTCGGCGCCCGAAGAGCGGTAGTGCGCGACGTCGGCCGGTGAGAGCACCGCCGACTCTGCGACACGGATCGCGTCGGCCGGGAATCGGTCGGCCAGTCGGCCGAACAGGTCGCGATCGAGTTCGAAGGTCGAGAGGTCGCGGGCGTTCACGCCGATCAGGCGTGCGCCGAGCGCGGCGGCCCGATCGAGCTCGTCGGCCGAGTGCGTCTCGACGAGCGGCGTCATGCCGAGCTCGACGATGAGGTCGAAGAGCTCGCGCAGCACCCGGTCGTCGAGCGCGGCCACGATCAGCAGCACGAGGTCCGCACCGGCGGCGCGAGCCTCGAACACCTGATACGGCGTCGCGATGAAGTCCTTCCGCAGCACCGGGAGCGCGACCGCGGCGCGCACGGCCTCGAGGTCGGCGAGCGATCCGCCGAACTTGCGCTGCTCCGTGAGCACGCTGATCGCGCTCGCGCCACCGAGCTCGTAGCTGCGCGCGAGCGCAGCAGGGTCGGCGATCGCGGCGAGCGAGCCGCGCGAGGGGCTCGAGCGCTTGATCTCGGCGATGACCTTGACGTGCGACGCCGGCCGGAGGGCGGCCAGGGCGTCGAGTGCGGCCGGGCGAGCCATGGCGGCGGCCTCGACCTCGTCGAGCGGACGCGTCTCACGGCGCGCGAGCGCGTCGGCGACCGCGTTCGCCGTCAGCTCGGCCAGCACCTAGTGCGCCTTCTCAGCGACCTTCGCGCCGCCGACACCGTAGCCGGCACGGGCAAGCACCCAGCCGACGATGAGGCCGACGACGAGGAGTCCTGCCGACGCCCAGACGAGCCACTGCACGTCGAGGAAGAACGCGACCGTGCCGATCACGAACGCGATGAGCATGATGGTGACGGAGGTCCACGCCGCGGGCGAGTGTCCGTGGCCGGGATCTGCGGTCTCAATGCTCATGATGCTCCTTCGTGCGGGGGTTTTCGCCCGCAAGTCTAGCGGGTCGGTTCGGGGCCGGTCGTGTCATCGGTCGGGTCGTCGCCCCGGCTGAGCTCGTCCCAGTCGTCGACGGCGCGCTCGGCCGCGCCGCGCTCGACGGCGGGTGCGCCGTCGGCGGGTTCGAGGCCGCTGCGGTAGCGGCGGGAGGATCCGGGCCAGCGGGTCCCTGTGGCGAGCACGAGTCCTCCGGCGGCGGCGACGAGCACGCCGCCGACGAGGGCGACGGCGGGCCAGGCGGTCGCCACGGCGGCGCCCACGAGCTCGGCCGTCGGTCCGTCGCCGGCGACGCCCGTCGCCTCGGTGACCGACGCCGAGACGGCGGCCACGGGGTCGGCGAGTGCGAGCCAGGCGGCGAGCACGAGGCATCCGCCCAGCACGATCTCGAGCACGCCGAGCACGACCCTGATCGCGGGACCGGCGAGGGCGAGCGCCGCGGCGAGGGCGAGGCCGGCGAGGCCGAGCGCGGCCAGCGCCGGGGAGGCGACGCTGCCGGGTACCGCGATGACCTCGGCGTTCACGTGCGCGCCGGTGCCGCTCGCGAGGACGAGGCCGAACCAGGTCTGGCTCCACGCCAGCAGGGCGAGGCCCGATCCGACCACGGAGGCGATGATCGCGGGGAGCTTCATGCGGGCGCGGCTCACGACTCCACCCTCCGCATCGCGTTGGCGACGGCGACGGCCCGAAGCGGCGCGGCCGCCTTGTTGCGCGACTCCTCGAACTCGCTCGCGGGGTCGGAGTCCGCGACGAGGCCCGCACCCGCCTGCACGCGGGCGACACCCCCCGAGATCGCCGCCGTGCGGATCGCGATCGCGAGGTCGGCGTCGCCGCCGAATCCGAAGTACCCGACCACTCCCCCGTACAGTCCGCGCTGGGCGGGTTCGAGCTCGTCGATGATCTCGAGCGCCCGCGGCTTCGGCGCGCCGGAGAGGGTGCCGGCGGGGAACGTCGCCCGGAACACCTCGATCGCGTTCACACCGGGCTCGAGGTCGCCCTCCACCGAGGACACGAGGTGCATGATGTGGCTGAACCGCTCGACCCGCATGAACTCGGTCACCTCGACCGAGCCGGCTGCGCAGACCTTCGCGAGGTCGTTGCGCGCGAGGTCGACGAGCATGAGGTGCTCGGCCTGCTCCTTCGGGTCGGCGACGAGCGCCGCCTCGAGGTCGGCGTCCTCCTCGGGGGTCGCACCGCGGGGCTTGGATCCCGCGATCGGGTGCGTGAAGACGCGTCCGTGCTGCACCTTGACGAGGGCCTCGGGCGACGACCCGACGATCCAGTAGGGCTCGCCCGCTGCATCCTCGAGGTGGAGGTAGTACATGTAGGGGCTCGGGTTGAGGCTGCGCAGCACCCGGTAGACGTCGAGCGCCGGCGCGGTCGCCTCGTGCTCGAATCGCTGGGAGATGACGACCTGGAAGACGTCGCCGTCGCGGATGAAGTCCTTCGACCGGTCCACCGCCGCCAGGAAGTCGGCCTCTGCGGTGCGATGCGTCGGCGTCGCGGCCCGGGCGAGGTCGATCTCGGCCAGCCACGCCTCCGCCGGGGTGGCGAGGCCCCGCTGCATGCGGTCGAGGCGCTCCTGCGCGTCGTCCCACAGCTCGCGGGCGTCGGCGCCGGTGTCGTTCAGCACCGAGGCGATGAGCTGCACGGTGCCCGTGCGGTGGTCGATGACCACGAGCTCGGCGACGAACGCGAACGCCTGCCCAGGGATCGAGGACTCGGCCGGCGGCCGGTCGGGCAGGTGCTCGATCTGGCGCACCGCCTCCCAGCCGATGAAGCCGACGAGGCCGCCGGTCAGCGGCGGCGCGCCCGGCACGTCCTCCGTGCGCCAGCGCTCGAACAGCGCCTCGAGCGCCGCGAGCGGCGGCAGCCGGGATGCCTCGCCGAGCGCCCGCTCCGCCGACAGCCCGTGGTCGTGCCATTCGACGCGGTCGTCGTGCTCGGTGATGACGCCGTACGACGAGACGCCGACGAACGAGTAGCGCGACCAGATGCCGCCCTGCTCCGCGGACTCGAGCAGGAAGGTGCCCGGGCGCCCCTCGGCGAGCTTGCGGTAGATGCCGACCGGGGTCTCGCCGTCGGCGAAGAGCTCGCGCACGACGGGCACCACCCGACGGCCGGCGAGCAGGCCCGAGAACTCGTCGAAGGTCGTCGTGGCGGTCATCGTGTCTCCTCGTCGCGTGTGTCGGTCGGGGTGGCCGGTCCGTCAGCCGACAGGCGCCGGATCATCGGGAAGCCGCCCCTGCACGACGTCGATCGGGTCGCCGTCGAAGCAGGTGCGGGTGCCCGTGTGGCAGGCCGCACCGATCTGCTCGACCTTCACGAGCAGGGTGTCTGCGTCGCAGTCGAGCGCGGCCGAGCGCACGTACTGGGCGTGGCCCGACGTATCGCCCTTGCGCCAGTACTCCTGGCGCGAGCGCGACCAGAACGTGACCCGGCCCTCCGTGAGCGTGCGGCGCAGCGCCTCGCGGTCCATCCAGCCGAGCATGAGCATCTCGCCGCTGTCCCACTGCTGGATCACGGCGGGCAGGAGCCCCTGATCATTGAAGACGGCACGTTCGAGCGCCTGCTCCGCGGTCGACGGGTTCTCGTTCATCGCACGATCCTTCCGTCGGCCGCGAGCGCCTGCTTGACCTCGCCGATCGTCAGCTCGCCGTTGTGGAAGACCGAGGCCGCGAGCACCGCGTCGGCGCCCGCTGCGATCGCGGGCGGGAAGTCGGCGACGCGACCCGCGCCGCCGGAGGCGATGACGGGCACCGTCGACAGCTCGTGCATGAGGGCGGTGAGCTCGAGGTCGAAGCCCTGCTTCGTGCCGTCGGCGTCGATCGAGTTCACGAGCAGCTCGCCGGCGCCGAGCCCGATCGCACGCCGGGCCCACTCGAGCGCGTCGAGGTCGGTCTCGGTGCGGCCGCCGTGGGTCGTCACGACGAAGCCCGACTCGGTGCGGTCGGATCGCTTGACGTCGAGCGACAGCACGCAGACCTGCGCGCCGAAGCGGTCGGCGATCTCGGCCACGAGCGCGGGCCGGGCGATCGCCGCGCTGTTCACGCCGATCTTGTCGGCGCCGTGGCCGAGCAGCCTCGCGACGTCGTCGGTCGAGCGCACGCCGCCGCCGACGGTGAGCGGGATGAACACCTGCTCGGCGACGCGTTGCACCATGTCGTAGGTCGTCGACCGGTCGTCGACCGTCGCGGTCACGTCGAGGAACGTCAGCTCGTCGGCGCCCTGTTCGGCATAGCGGGCGGCGAGCTCGACGGGGTCTCCGGCATCGCGCAGGTTCTGGAAGTTGACGCCCTTCACGACGCGGCCGGCGGCGACGTCGAGGCACGGGATCACGCGGACGGCGAGGCTCATGCGCTCACCTCACAACCGTGCCGCGTGGATGGCGCTCACGAGGATCGCACGAGCGCCGAGGGCGTAGAGCTCGTCCATCACGTGGTTCATGTCGACGCGCGGGATCATGACGCGCACGGCGACCCACTCGGGGTCGTGCAGGGGCGACACCGTCGGCGACTCGAAGCCGGGCGCCGCAGCGGTCGCCTGCTCGAGGTGCTCGACCGGCACGTCGTAGTCGAGGAGCACGTACTGCCGGGCGACGAGGACGCCCTGGAGGCGCCGCAGCAGCGTCGCCGCGCCGGGCTTGTCGACGCCCGAGCCGATGAGCACCGCCTCGGACTCGAGGATGACGGGCCCGAAGATCTCGAGCCCGGCCTGACGCAGGGTCGCACCCGTCGACACGACGTCGGCGACCGCGTCGGCCACGCCGAGCCGCACGGCCGACTCGACCGCGCCGTCGAGCTTCACGAGCTTCGACGGGGTGACGCCCCGGCCCGTGAGGAAGGCGCCGACGAGGCCGGGATAGCTCGTCGCGACGCGGACGCCCTCGAGGTCGCCGAGCTCGGCGAACCGGCCGGCCGGGCCTGCGAACCGGAAGGTCGAGTCGCCGAAACCGAGCGGGGCGATCTCCGAGGCATCCGACCCGGAGTCGAGCAGGAGGTCGCGACCGGTGATGCCGACGTCGAGCGCGCCCGACCCGACGTAGGTCGCGATGTCGCGCGGCCGCAGGTAGAAGAACTCCACCCCGTTCCGCGGGTCGGCGGTGTGCAGGTCGCGCTGGTCCCGGCGACCGGTGTACCCGGCCTCCCACAGCATCTGCGCGGCGGTCTCGGCGAGCGAACCCTTGTTGGGCACGGCGATTCTGAGCATGTCTGAGCTTTCGTGTCGACGGAACTGATCGGGCATGGCGCGATCAGAGATGTCGGTACACGTCGGCCGGCGAGAGCCCCTTCGCGAGCATGAGCACCTGCAGGTGGTAGAGCAGCTGCGAGATCTCTTCGGCCGTCTCGGCGTCGCTCTGGTACTCGGCGGCCATCCACACCTCGGCGGCCTCTTCGACGATCTTCTTGCCGATGGCGTGCACGCCGGCGTCGAGCTCGCGCACGGTGCCGGAACCCTCTGGGCGGGTGCGGGCCTTGTCGCTCAGCTCGACGAAGAGTTCGTCGAAGGTCTTCACGCTCACAGACTACCGGTGGCGGCGAGGGGTCAGTGCGCGTGGGTCGCTGCGGCGGCCCGCAGGGCGGCGATCTGGTCCTCGGGGATGCCGCGGAACACCGCCGAGCCGGCGACGAACGTGTCGGCCCCCGCCTCGGCCGCGATGCCGATCGTGTCGACCGTGACGCCGCCGTCGACCTGCAGCCACACGTCGAGGCCGCGAGCGCGAACGGCGTCGGCCACGCGCCGCAGCTTCGGCATGGTCTCGGGCATGAACGACTGCCCGCCGAACCCCGGCTCGACCGTCATCACGAGCACCTGGTCGAACTCGTGCAGGACCTCGAGGAGAGGCTCGGCCTCGGTCCCGGGCTTCAGTGCGATGCCGGCTCGGGCCCCGATCTCGCGCAGGCGGCGAGCGACGGCGACGGGATCGCTTGCGGCCTCGACATGGAACGTCACACTCGCAGCGCCCAGCTCCGCGTAGCCGGGCGCCCAGCGGTCGGGATCGTCGATCATGAGGTGCACGTCGAGCGGGATCGGGCTCGTCGCCTGGATGCGCTCGACCATCTGCGGACCGAACGTGAGGTTCGGCACGAAGTGGTTGTCCATGACGTCGACGTGCACCAGGTCGGCGGTCGCGATGCGGGTGAGCTCGTGCTCGATGTTCGCGAAGTCGGCGGCCAGGATGCTCGGGTTGATGCGCGTCGTCATGGGCAGCAGCCTAGCCAGCGGCGGGATGCCTCGTGCCGGCGCCGACCTCGGCCGCGTGGTGCCGCCCTCAGGCGCTGCGGCGGACGAGCGCGATGAACATGGCGTCGGTGCCGTGCCGGTGCGGCCACAGCTGCACGGTCTCGGCGTCGCCGGCGAGATCGAGCTGCTCGCGCGCGACCGACTGCAGCACCGCGCGCGTGTCGAGCTGCTCGAGCTCGGGGTGGCGCTGCAGCCCCGCGCGGAGGGTGCCGCGCGTCTCGGCGGTGTGCGGCGAGCAGGTGACGTAGGCGAGGACGCCGCCGGGTGCGAGCAGGCGCACGGCATGGTCGAACAGCTCGCCCTGGAGCCTCGTGAGCTCGGGCACGTCGGCGGGCTGCTTGCGCCAGCGTGCTTCCGGCCGGCGCCGGAGCGCGCCGAGTCCGGTGCACGGCGCATCGAGCAGGATGCGATCGAAGCCGCCCTCCGCACCGAGTGCGACGGCTGCGGTCTCGCGTCCGTCGCCGACGGCGACGTGGACCTCGAGCGGGACGCCGGCGATCGCGCGGCGCACGAGTTCTGCCCGGGCGGGCACGAGTTCGTTGGCGACGAGCGTCGCATCGGCGGCGAGCGCCTCCGCCGCGAGGATCGCGGTCTTGCCCCCGGGGCCGGCGCAGAGATCGAGCCAACGCTCCCCCGGACGGACCGGCGCCGCCCTCGTGAGGGCGAGTGCTGCGAGCTGCGACCCTTCGTCCTGCACGCGGACGCGGCCCTCGTGCGCGGCGACGAGGGCGAGCGGCCGGTCGGCCGTGAAGCCGATCGGCGAGAAACGGTTCGGGGTGCCGAGCGCCGCGGCATCCTCGTCGCCGAGACCCGGCAGGGCGACGAGGTTCACCCGCGGAGCGGCGTTGTCGGCCTCGAGCAGGTCATCGAGTTCGTCGGCGCGACCTTCGCCGTCGAGCGCGGCGCGCAGGGCGCGCACGACCCACTCGGGGTGGGAGGCGAGCACGGCCGTGCGGGCGTCGCCGTCGTACTCGGCGGCGACCGCCTCGCGCCACTCCTCGGCGCTCGTGCGCGAGATCGTGCGGAGCACGCCGTTCACGAACCCGCTCGCCGTCGGCGCGACGCGCTTCGCGATGACGACCTGCTCGTTGACGGCCGCGTGCGTGGGCACCCGAGTCGAGAGCAGCTGGTGCACGCCGAGGCGGAGCACGTCGAGCACGGGCGGGTCGATGCGGTCGACGGGACGGCCCGCGGCGATCGCGATGACCGCGTCGTAGAAGCCCAGCATCCGGAGGGTCCCGTACGTGAGCTCGGTCGCGAGCGCGGCGTCGGCCTCGGTCAGACGGGAGCGCTCGATGCGATTCGGCAGCAGCAGGTTGGCGTACGCCTCGTCGTCGCGGACGGCCTCGAGCACCTCGAATGCGACGATGCGCGGCGGCGACACCCTGACCTGCGCGGGTGCTCGTCTGCGGTCGGGCCTGCGGGAGCGGCGTTCGTCGTTCACCCGTCAACTGTACGCGGCGCCGCGCGGCCCGGCGATGCGCCGCTACTCGAGCTTGCGCGTCTCCGGCGCGAGTCCGCGTGCCCAATCGGCCCCGGCCATCGCGCCCTTGCCGGCGGGCTGCACGCGCACGAGCTCGACGGGCTCGGTCGCGGTGCCGACGAGCACGCGCCGGCGCTCGGGGCGCAGCTCGCCGGGGGCGAGCACGCCCTGCTCCCCCGCCTGACCGAAATCGACCGGCCGCGCCTCGAGCACCTTGAGCCGTTCGCCGCCGATCGTCGTCCACGCACCCGGTTCGGGGGTCACCCCGCGGTACCTCGCGAGCACCGCGCGTGCGTCACCCGTCCAGTCGAGGCGGCCGTCGTCGATCGTGAGCTTCGGCGCGAAGCTCGGCTCGCCCGCCTGCGGCACCGCGACCGCCGTGCCGCCGGCGATGCCGTCGACCACCGCGGCGAGCACCTCGGCCCCCTCGTCGGCGAGCAGCTCGAGGGCGCCGCCGGCGGTCAGCCCGTCGGCGGCCGGACGCCGGTGCACCGCGAAGACGTCGCCCGCGTCGAGCTCGGGCACCAGCTGGAAGACGGATGCCGCGAGCTCGGCGTCGCGGGCGATGATCGAGTGCTGCACGGGAGCGGCCCCGCGCCAGGCGGGAAGCGCCGAGAAATGCAGGTTGATCCACCCGTGTCGCGGCAGCGAGAGCAGCGGCTCGCGCACGAGACCGCCGTACGCGACGATGACGCCCAGATCGGGACGGAGCGCCTCGATGCCGGCCGTCGCCGCGTCGTCGAGCCGGGCGGCCTTCACGACGGGAAGCCCCAGCCGCTCGGCCGCGGCCGCCACCGGCGACGGCGTGAGCACTCGCTTGCGGCCGAGCGGGGCGTCGGGCCGCGTGACGACGCCGACGATCTCGTGGGGGCCCGCGGCGAGGCGTTCGAGGCTGGGCACGGCCGGGGCGGGCGTTCCGGCGAAGACGAGGCGCAGGGTGTTCACCCGGCCATTCTTCCGGATCCCGACGACGGGCTCGCTCGGCGACGTGCGGCTACGGCACGTCGGGATCGTCGAAGCGGACGCGCAGCACCCGGGGCCGGCGGGGCGGGCGACCACCCACCGGTCGGCGCCGTTCGGTCGCGACCGTGATCATCTCGGCCCGCAGCGCCTTCGCGACGGCGTTGCCCGCACCGTAGTCGAAGCGGACGATCGCCCGCTCGAGGTCTTCTTCGGCGGGGGTCGGACCGAGCACGTCGACGCCGGGGGCGGCCGCCTTCGACGCGGTGATCGCCCGCTCGACGCCCGCGTGCGGGGCGGTGACGCTCGCCACCCGCACCGCGGGCGGGAATCGCAGCGCCCGGCGGGCGGCGAGCTCGGTGCCGGCCCACTCCAGCTGGCGCCAGCCGGCGAGCGTCTGCGCGAGCGCGCCCGCGACGCCGACGAGGAAGACTGGTGCGCCCGGCGCGGCGAGGGCCGCGGCGTTCGACCACCAGCGCAGGCAGTCCTCCGCGACGCGGAGCGATTCGCGCAGCAGCATCCGCTCGCCGTCGAGGAGCAGCACCGCACGATATCCACCGTCGGCGATGGGTTCGGCCCCGCGGGTCGCGACGACGAGTGCCGGTTCTGGACCGACCCGCAGCACGGGGCGCTCGCCGTCGGAGAGCACGACCTTCGCCCGAGGGAAGGCTCGCCCGAGCTCGTCGGCGGTGCGGGTGGCTCCGACGGTCGCGGCGCGGAGCTTCGTCGACTCGCAGACGGGACACGTCCAGGAGGCGGCGCTCGCGCCGCAGAGCGTGCAGCGCGGGACACCGCCCGACCGCGGCACGGCGAGGCCGCCGCCGCAGGCGGCGCACCGGGCGGGTTCGCGGCAGCGGTCGCACACGAGCATCGGCGTGTGCCCGGGACGGGCGACCTGCACGAGGACGGGGCCCTCCCGCACGGCCTCCTGCGCCTGACGCCACGCGGTCGACGGGATGCGCGCCGACCCCGGCTCGGGGCTCGACTGCTGCTCGGTCAGGATGACTCGGGGCCGGGTGTGCCGGTGCGACGCGACGTGGCGCACCCAGCCGATCTCGACGAGCCGTTCGACTTCGACGCTTCGCGTGTGGCCGAGGAAGATCAGCGCGGCACCCGACTGCTCCTGGCGGATGAGCGCCGCGTCGCGCGGGTGGACCCCCGGTGACAGCGGCTCGTGCTGGAGCGCGTCGCCGTCGTCCCACATCGCGATGAGCCCGAGGCGCGCGGCAGGTGCGTACACCGTCGACCGGTTGCCGATGATGATGCGAGCCGCGTCGCCGGTCGCGTCGAGGAAGGCCCGGAAGCGCGCGCCGCCCGATTGCCTGGCGTCGGTGCGCAGCACCCGTCTCGGGTCGACGACGGCGGCCAGCGCCGCCTCGAGCTGCTCCTGGTCGCGGTAGTCGGGCACGATGACGAGGCTCGACCGGTCGCCCGCGAGCGTGCGCGCGGCAGCCTGCGCGAGCGTGACCGCCCATGCCCCGACCCACTCGCCGTTCGGCAGTCGCACCGGTCGCGGGTCGGCGGCGAGTGACAAGCGCTCCCCGGCAGCGATGCCCGCCTCGACGGCACCGGGTTCGAAGCCGCCGACGGCGACGGCCTCGGAAGGCAACGGGCCGGCATCGGGTTCGGCGGCACGCCACGCGCGCTCGACCCGCACATACCGGCTCGGGATCGCGAGGCGCAGGATGTCGCTCGCATTGCCCGCGGCACGGTCGGCTGCCGCGCGGGCGAGCCTCCAGACGTCGGGCGTCAGCAGCGGCACCTCGGACACGACGTCGTCGACGTCGGAGAGACGGCCCTCGTACTCGCTCGACGCGGCGAGCTCGACGAGCCAGCCGTCGGCGATCCGCCCCCCGGAACGCAGCGGAACCCGGACCCGGACGCCGGGCCGGGCGGCCTCGGCGAGGCGATCGGGCACGCGGTAGTCGAAGAGCTGGTCGAGCTGCGGCAGCGGCGAGTCGACGAGCACCCTGGCGACCGGGCCGCCCGTCACCTCAGAGCCCGGCGGCCGTGCGGAGATCGGCGACGCGGTCGAGCCGCTCCCACGTGAAGTCGGGCAGCTCACGGCCGAAGTGGCCGTAGGCGGCGGTCTGCGCGTAGATCGGGCGGAGCAGGTCGAGGTCGCGGATGATCGCGGCCGGGCGCAGGTCGAACACCTCGCGGATCGCCGCGATGATCTGCTCGTCGGGCAGCGCACCGGTGCCGAACGTCTCGACGTAGAGACCGACCGGCGAGGCCTTGCCGATCGCGTAGGCGACCTGCAGCTCGAGTCGGTCCGCGAGCCCCGCCGCGACGGCGTTCTTCGCGACCCAGCGCATCGCGTACGCCGCCGATCGGTCGACCTTCGACGGGTCCTTGCCGCTGAAGGCGCCGCCGCCGTGCCGGCTCGCGCCGCCGTAGGTGTCGATGATGATCTTGCGGCCGGTGAGACCCGCGTCGCCCTGCGGCCCGCCGATCTCGAAGCGGCCGGTCGGGTTGATGAGCACCGCGAGCTCGGGGCGGGCCAGTTCGACGGTGTCGAGCACCGGGCGGATGACGAGCTCTTCGACCTCTGCGCGCAACTGCTCGTTGGAGACCGCCGGCGAGTGCTGCGTCGAGAGCACGACGGTCTCGATCGTCTTCGGCACCTGGCCGTCGTAGCCGACGGTGACCTGGGTCTTGCCGTCGGGGCGCAGGTAGTCGAGCTCGCCGGCCTTGCGCACCTGCGCGAGCCGCTCGGCGAGGCGGTGCGCGAGCCAGATGGGCACCGGCATGAGCTCGGGCGTCTCGCGGGTCGCGTAGCCGAACATGATGCCCTGGTCGCCGGCGCCCTGCCGGTCGAGCGCGTCTTCGCTCGAACGCTCGCGCGCCTCGAAGGCGTGGTCGACCCCCTGCGCGATGTCGGGCGACTGGCCGCCGATCGACACCGAGACGCCGCAGGAGCGACCGTCGAACCACACGTCCGAGGAGTCGTACCCGATCGACGTGACCCGCTCGCGGACGATCGCGGGGATCTCGACGTAGCCCGAGGTCGTGACCTCGCCCGCGACGTGCACGAGGCCGGTCGTCACGAGCGTCTCGACCGCGACGCGGCTGTGCGGGTCGACCGCCAGCAGTGCGTCGAGGATCGAGTCGGAGATCTGGTCGCAGATCTTGTCGGGATGCCCCTCGGTCACGGACTCGGAGGTGAACAGTCGGAGGGCGCTCATGCGGGGTCGGCTTCTTTCGTGCGTTCGGCAGTGCTCGTCAGCTTCGAGACAACCACGTCGAGGATGCCACCGGCCACCGACGCCTTCGTTCCGTGAAGCCGTGTGACGATCGAGTCGTCGCCGTCGATGACGACGACCGCGTTCTCGTCGGTCGCGAAGCCCTCGCTCCAGCCGACCCGGTTCACGACGAGCAGGTCGGCGCCCTTGGCCCGGCGCTTGGCCCGGCCGAGTTCGAGCAGCCGGTCGTCGTCGGGCTCGGTCTCTGCGGCGAAGCCGACGAGCAGCGTGCCGTCGTGCGGTGCCGCGCCGAGGCCGGCCAGGATGTCGGGATTGCGGACGAGCTCGAGAGTGAGGCCGTCGTTCGAGGCATCCTTCTTGATCTTCGACTCGCTGACGCTCGCGGGCCGGTAGTCGGCGACCGCCGCGGCCATGACGACCGCGTCGGCGCCCTGCGCCGCCTCGGTCACCGCCGCCTGCAGTTCGAGGGCGCTCGACACGCGGCGTACGTCGCAGCCGTCGGGTTCGGCGATCTCGAGGTTCGCGGCGACGAGCGTGACGCGGGCCCCGCGGGCCCGTGCCGCCTCGGCGATCGCGACGCCCTGCTTGCCGCTCGATCGGTTGCCGAGGAAGCGCACGGGGTCGAGCGGTTCGCGCGTACCGCCGGCCGTCACGACGATGCGGCGTCCGGCGAGGTCGCCCTCTGACGGGGATGCCGCGCGCTCGAGCGCCGCCGCGACGATGACCTCGGGCTCCTCCATCCGGCCCGGTCCGCTGTCGGCGCCCGTGAGCTGGCCGACCGCCGGGCCGACGACGGTGACGCCGCGCGCCTCGAGGGTCGCGATGTTCGCCCGGGTCGCCGGGTTCCGCCACATCTCGGTGTGCATCGCCGGCGCGATCACGACCGGCGCCTCGCTCGCGAGGACCGTGTTGCCGAGCAGGTCGTCGGCGAGGCCGGCGGCGAGCTTCGCGATCGTGTTCGCCGTCGCCGGCGCGATCACGATGAGGTCGGCCGCCTGGCCGATCGCGACATGGCGCACTTCGGCGACACCCTCGTAGAGATCGGTGTGCACCGGGTTGCGCGAGATCGCCTCGAGCGTCGGGCGGCCGACGAAGCGCAGGGCTCCCTCGGTCGGCACGACGTGGACGTCGTGCCCGGCGAGCACGAGGGCCCGCACGACGCCGACGGCCTTGTACGCCGCGATGCCGCCGGTGATGCCGACGACGATGTTGAGGGTCATGCGGCCCTCGGCGTCACTCGCCGAGGGGGCGGAGCCGCAGCTTGTCTTCGTTGATCTCGTGCATGGCGACCGAGAGCGGCTTGTCGTCGATCGACGAGTCGACGAGCGGGCCGACGTTGTCGAACAGGCTGCCCTCGTGCAGGTCGGCGTAGTAGTCGTTGATCTGGCGCGCGCGCTTCGACGCGAAGATGACCAGCTGGTACTTCGAGTCGACCTTCGAGAGCAGGTCGTCGATGGGCGGGTCGATGATGCCGGACTGCTTCTCAGCCATGGAATGACTCCTTGATCGTGGGATGCGCTCGTGGCGCTCGAAAGCTCGTGGCGAGGGAGGCCGAACCGGGAACGGCTCAGCGTCGGCCCTTGCGAGGTCGCATCAAGTCTACGACCTTCTGGGCGGCCTCGCCGACGTCGTGGTTGACGACCTGGTGGTCGAACTCGTCGACGGCGGCCAGTTCGACCTTCGCCGTCTCGAGTCGACGCTGCTGCTCGGCGGCCGTCTCGGTGCCCCGGCCGACGAGCCGGCGCACCAGCTCGTCCCAGCTCGGGGGCAGCAGGAACACGAGGGTCGCGTCGGGCATCGCACGTCGTACCGAGCGTGCGCCCTGGATGTCGATCTCGAGCAGTACGCTCTGGCCGGCGGCGATCGCCTGCTCCACCGGCTTGCGAGGGGTGCCGTAGCGGTACGCGTTGTGCACGGTCGCCCACTCGAGCAGTTCGCCCGCCTCGACCATGCGGTCGAACTCGGCGTCGTCGACGAAGTAGTAGCTCTCGCCCTCGACCTCGCCCGGCCGCGGCGCGCGCGTGGTCGCCGAGACCGAGAGCCGGACCTCGGGGTGGTGCTGGCGGATGTACCCGGCGACGGTGCCCTTGCCGACCGCGGTCGGCCCCGCGAGCACCACGAGACGATCGCCGGTGCCGCCGTGGGCGGCGACCCACTCGGCGATGAACTCGCGCAACCGACGTCGCTGCAGGCGGCCGAGGCCGCCGAGACGCTTCGACGTCGAGATCTCGAGGTCCTGCATGATGCGGGCCGACTTCGTCGCGCCGATCGCGGGGATCGACGTCAGGAACTCGGTGACCCGGAGTCGCCCCTCGACGCCCTCCGGCTCTTCGTAGGCGACGCGGAGGACATCGAGCGGGCTCCTTCGCGAGGCGGCGACCTCGGCCTTGACGCCCGCGCGCGCCCGTCGCGCGGCGACGGCGGCGCGCGAGGCGGCGACGCGGTCGACCTCGGGCGGGTTGGCGGCGGTGACGGGACGATCAGACATCGATGGCGCCGATCTCGTCGATGCGGCGCGCGACGGCGTCGGCGAGGCCGTCGGGACCGGCCGAGAGCAGCGACCGCGACTCGCTCACGATGACGCCTGCCGAGAGGGCGCCGAAGATCGCGCGCAGGTCGCGGACTTCGCCGCCCTGGTGGCCGAACCCGGGAGCGAGGACCGGGAGACCCGGCCGGGGCACGTCGCCGTGCACGTCGATCCCCGCTGCCGAGAGGTCGACGGTCGCGCCGAGCACGAGGCCGATCGAGGCGAACTCGCGCTCCGCCGCGTCGGGACGACCCTGGTTCCAGCTCGTCACGCCCGAGGCGATCGCGCCGGCGACCGTCGACCCCTCGCGGCTCGACTGGGTGAGCACGGCGCGCTGGATGGCGGCCGCCTCGGGGTTGGAGGTCGCCGCGAGGACGAAGAGCCCCTTGCCCCATCGCTCGGCCGCGCCCATGACCGATTCGATCGACCCGAGGCCCTGGAAGGCGCTGATCGTCATGGCATCGGCCTCGAGCGACGAGCCGGGCCGCAGCCACGCCTCGCCGTAGGCGTCGACGCTCGTCCCGATGTCGCCGCGCTTCGCGTCGGCGATCACGAGGAGCCCGGCGTCGCGCGCCTCGGCGAGCACGCGCTCGAGGGCCGCGTAGCCGGCGGCGCCGTGCCGTTCGAAGAAGGCGACCTGCGGCTTGACGATGCCGGCGCGTCCGGCCGCGGCATCCACGGCGCGCAGCCCGAATTCGCGGACGCCTGCTGCCGAGTCGTCGTAGCCCCACGCCGACAGGAGCGAGGCGTGCGGGTCGATGCCGACGCAGAGCCGACCGTAGGCCGCGAAGACGGCGCCGAGCCGCTCGCCGAACGGGATGAGCTCGTCGGTCACGCCGTCTCCTCCCGCTTGCGGGCGTAGTCTTGCAGGCTCGTCACCTCGAAGCCGCCGTCCTTCGCGTCGAGCGACGCCACGGCGGCCGACAGTTCGGCGATGGTCGTGAAGAGGGGGATGTCGGCGGCCACGGCCGCGGCACGGATCTCGTAGCCGTCGGCGCGCGAGCTGCGACCGCTCGGCGTGTTCACGACGACGTCGACCTCTCCGAGGTGGATGAGCTCGACCACGCTCGTCGCGTCCGCGGTGGGCTTGTCGTGGAACTTCAGCACTTCGCTCGCCCGGATGCCGTTGCGACGCAGCACCTCGGCGGTGCCCTCGGTCGCGGTGATCTCGTAGCCGAGCTGCTGCAGGCGGAGCACCGGCAGGATGATCGCGCGCTTGTCGCGATCGGAGACCGAGACGAAGACCGTGCCCGAGTCTGGCATGCCGCCGTAGGCCGCGAGCTGGCTCTTCGCGAAGGCACGCGGGAAGTCGCGATCGATGCCCATGACCTCGCCGGTCGAGCGCATCTCGGGGCCGAGGACCGAGTCGACCATGATGCCCTCGCGGGTGCGGAACCGGTGGAAGGGCAGCACGGCCTCCTTCACGGCGACCGGTGCGTCGAGCGGGACGCGCGACCCGTCGGACGCGGGCAGCATGCCCTCTGCGATGAGCTCGGCGACGGTCGCGCCGACCATGATGCGGCTCGCGGCCTTCGCGAGCGGAATGCCGAGCGCCTTCGACACGAACGGCACCGTGCGACTCGCGCGCGGGTTCGCCTCGAGCACGTAGAGCACGCCCGCGCCGATCGCGAACTGCACGTTGAGCAGGCCCTTCACGCCGACGCCCTCGGCGATCGCGCGCGTCGCCTCGCGCACGCGGTCGACCTCGGCGCGGCCGAGGGTCACGGGCGGCAGGGTGCAGCTCGAGTCGCCGGAGTGGATCCCGGCCTCCTCGATGTGCTCCATGACCCCGCCGATGTAGAGATCGGTGCCGTCGTAGAGCGCGTCGACGTCGATCTCGATCGCGTCGTCGAGGAAGCGGTCGACGAGGAGCGGATGGCTCGGCCCGACGATGCCCTGACCCTCGATGCGAACGAAGTAGTCGGCGAGCGAGGCCGTGTCGTAGACGATCTCCATGCCGCGTCCGCCGAGCACGTAGCTCGGACGCACGAGCACCGGGTAGCCGATGCCCTCGGCGACCTGCTGGGCACCGGCGAGATCGATCGCGGTGCCGTTGCGCGGCGCGAGCAGCCCGGCGCTCTCGAGGATGCCGGAGAACAGCCCGCGCTCCTCGGCGAGGTCGATCGCGTCGGGAGTCGTGCCGAGGATCGGCACGCCGGCCGCCTCGAGGCCCTTGGCGAGGCCGAGCGCCGTCTGGCCGCCGAGCTGCACGACCACGCCGACGAGCTCGCCCGTCTGCGACTCGGCGTGGATGACCTCGAGCACGTCCTCGAGCGTGAGCGGCTCGAAGTAGAGGCGGTCGCTCGTGTCGTAGTCCGTCGAGACCGTCTCGGGGTTGCAGTTGATCATGATCGTCTCGAAGCCCGCGGCCGAGAGCGCGAAGGACGCGTGCACGCACGAGTAGTCGAACTCGACGCCCTGGCCGATGCGGTTCGGACCGGAGCCCAGGATGACGACCTTGCGACGCTCGCTCGGCTCGACCTCGGTCTCGACGTCGTAGCTCGAGTAGTGGTACGGGGTGAGCGCCGGGAACTCGCCCGCGCAGGTGTCGACCGTCTTGTACACCGGTCGGATGCCGAGGATGTGGCGCACCTCTCGTGCGTCCGCCTCGCTGCCGAAGCCGCGGAGCTCGGCGATCTGCGCGTCGGAGAACCCGTGGTCCTTCGCGAGCAGCAGCGTGTCGTGATCGAGCGCCTCGGCGGCCGCCACGTGCGCCGCGACCTCGTTGATGAGCACGATCTGGTCGAGGAACCAGGGGTCGATCTTCGTCGACTCGAAGGCCTGCTCGATCGTGGCGCCCTTGCGGAGCGCCTGCTGCACGAGGACGATGCGCCCGTCGGTGGGGACCGACGCGAGCTCGAGCAGCTCGTCGGCCGAGCGCTCCTCCTCACCCCAGTGGAAGGACGAGCCGCGCTTCTCGAGGGAACGCAGGGCCTTCTGCAGCGCCGTCGAGAAGTTGCGGCCGATCGCCATCGCCTCGCCGACCGACTTCATGGTCGTCGTGAGGGTCGGGTCGGCGGCCGGGAACTTCTCGAACGCGAACCGCGGCACCTTGACGACGACGTAGTCCAGCGTCGGCTCGAAGCTCGCGGGCGTCACGCGGGTGATGTCGTTGGGGATCTCGTCGAGCCGGTAGCCGATCGCGAGCTTCGCGGCGATCTTCGCGATCGGGAAGCCGGTCGCCTTCGACGCGAGCGCGCTCGAACGCGACACTCGCGGGTTCATCTCGATGACGATGATGCGGCCGTCGGCCGGGTCGACCGCGAACTGGATGTTGCAGCCGCCGGTGTCGACGCCGACGGCGCGGATGATGTCGATGCCGATGTCGCGGAGCTTCTGGTACTCGCGGTCGGTGAGCGTGAGCGCCGGGGCGACGGTGATCGAGTCGCCCGTGTGCACGCCGACGGGGTCGACGTTCTCGATCGAGCAGACCACGACGGTGTTGTCGTGGGTGTCGCGCATGAGCTCGAGCTCGTACTCCTTCCAGCCGAGGATCGACTCCTCGAGGAGCACCTCGGTCGTGGGCGAGTCGTGCAGGCCCTGCGTGACGATGCGGACGAGGTCGTCCTCGGTGTAGGCGAAGCCCGAGCCGAGGCCGCCCATCGTGAACGACGGGCGCACGACCAGCGGGTACCCCAGGTCTTCGGCGAACGCCTTCGCCTCGTCGAGCGTCTTGGCGACGTGCGAGCGGGCGACGTCGGCGCCCGCCTCGATCACGAGGTCCTTGAAGAGCTGGCGGTCCTCGCCCTTGCGGATGGCCTCGACCTTCGCGCCGATGAGCTCGACGCCGTGCTTCTCGAGGATGCCGGCGTCGTGCAGCGCGATCGCGGCATTGAGCGCGGTCTGCCCGCCGAGCGTCGGGAGCACCGCGTCGGGGCGCTCCTTGATGATGATCTGCTCGATGATCTCGGGCGTGATCGGCTCGATGTAGGTCGCGTCGGCGAAGTCGGGGTCGGTCATGATCGTGGCCGGGTTCGGGTTCACGAGGATGACGCGGACGCCCTCGGCACGGAGCACCCGGCACGCCTGGGTGCCGGAGTAGTCGAACTCGGCCGCCTGGCCGATGACGATCGGTCCGGAGCCGATGACGAGGACGGAGTTGATGTCGTCGCGCTTGGGCATTAGTTGCCTGCCTCCTGGCTGGTCTCGGTGGTTGGCGACTCGCCCTGGGCCTGTCGAAGGACGACCATGTCGCGGAACCGGTCGAAGAGGTAGTTCGCGTCGTGCGGGCCGGCCGCCGACTCGGGGTGGTACTGCACGCTGAATGCGGGGATGTCGAGGCAGTTGAGTCCCTCGACGACGTTGTCGTTGAGGCCGATGTGGCTGACCTCGACGCGCCCGAAGCCCTCGCTCGACTCGCTCACCGCGTCGATCGGCGCATCCACGGCGAAGCCGTGGTTGTGGGCGGTGATCTCGACGCGACCCGTCGCGCGGTCGAGGACCGGCTGGTTGATGCCGCGATGCCCGAAGGTCAGCTTGTAGGTGCCGAAGCCGAGCGCCCGGCCGAGCAGCTGGTTGCCGAAGCAGATGCCGAAGTACGGCACGCCGGCGCGCAGCGCGGTGCGCAGGATCTCGACGTGCTGGTCGGACGCCGCGGGGTCGCCGGGGCCGTTCGAGTAGAAGAGCGCGTCGGGCTGCATCGCGAGGATCTCGTCGGCGGTCGCCGTCTGCGGGAGCACGTGCACGTCGAACCCGCGCTCGGCGAGGTAGTGCAGGGTCGACGTCTTCACGCCCAGGTCGAGCACGGCGACCGAGCCGACGCGCTCGCCCTCCGCCGGCAGGGTGTAGGGCTCCGCGGTCGAGACGGCGGCCGACAGGTTCTGCCCCGCCATCTCGGCACCCGACTGCACGACGGCGAGCTGCTCGCCGGCGCTCAGGCGCGCATCGTCACCGGAGAAGATGCCCGCCCGCATGGCGCCGGCCGAACGAAGGTGCCGGGTGAGCGCGCGGGTGTCGATGCCCGAGATGCCCACCACGCCGGAGCGAACGAGGTCGTCGTCGAGGCTCCGCTGCGAGCGGAAGTTCGACACGACCCGGGAGGGATCGCGGACGATGAAGCCGGCCACCCAGATGCGGTTCGATTCCTCGTCGTCGTCGTTCATGCCCGTGTTGCCGATGTGCGGCGCCGTCATCATGACGATCTGCCCGGCGTACGACGGGTCGGTCAGCGTCTCCTGGTAGCCGGTCATGCCGGTGGCGAAGACGGCCTCGCCGACGGTGCGCCCGCGGGCGCCGTAGGCACGGCCCTCGTAGCGGGTGCCGTCCTCGAGGACGAGCACGGCCGGCTCTGACATTGGGGTGGCGGTCTCAGTCATCCGAGGCCTCGCTCTCGTGTTCCGGCCGCGGCGCGTCGGGCGCGGCGGCGATGTCGTCGATGGCCCGGATGATCCGGGCCTGGTCGCCCGGGTACCGGGCGCGGAGGTAGCTGTCGACGCGGGGAGGTTCGGCCTCCGCGTCGTCGAGGGCGGCGATCCAGCCGACGGCGATGAGGCCCTCGGGTTCGACCGCACGGTCGATCGCGTACGTCGCCGTGGACGCTCCGATCAGCTTGTCGGCCGGGATGAAGGTGACCGGCTCCCCCGCGATGCGGAGGACCAGCCCCTCCGGCACGATCTCGACACGTCCCGACCCGCGGAACGCGAGGCCGGGGATCGCGAGCCGCTCGAGCGGCTCGCCCGCCGGAGTCGTGGCGACGTAGAGCACCTCGGACTCGAGGGTCGCGACGCCGAGGTCGGCGGGCACCGGGTGCGCCGACAGCGTCGCGTCGCGTCGCGTTCGTCGGCGCCACGATCGGAGCACGAGCCAGGCGACGAGCGCGATGACCGCGACGGCGACGATCGCGCCGATCACCTTATCCATGCGCGCCTCCTGCGGCCTCGGCCGCGAGTCGCGCGACCTCGTCGGCCGGACGCGCACGTCCATCGAGGCAGGTCGCGTAGCCCGCATGGAAGGTCGCGACCACGCGACCGGGCAGGGTGCGGCCGAGGTAGGGCGAGTTCACGCTGCGGCCGGCGAGCCGGTCGAGGTCGAACACGCCGCTCGACTGCGGGTCGTAGAGCGTGAGCTCGGCCGCGGCGCCGGCGGCGATCGCCTCGCCGTGCCCGCGAAGCCGGCCGATGCGGGCGGGCGCCTGCGACAGCACCCGGGCGACGTCGGCCCAGCCGATGAGGCCGGTCTCGACCATCGCCGCGTGCACGACCGGCAGCGCCGACTCGAGCCCGACCATGCCGTTGGCCGCGGCGTCCCACTCGCTCTCCTTCGCCTCCACCGGATGCGGGGCGTGGTCGGTGGCCACGATGTCGATCGTGCCGTCGGCCAGGGCCTCGCGCAGCGCCAGCGTGTCCTCGGTGCGGCGCAGCGGGGGGTTCACCTTGAAGCGCGGGTCGTACCCGGCGACGAGGTCGTCGGTGAGGAGCAGGTGGTGCGGCGTGACCTCGGCGGTGACGTCGATGCCGCGGGCCTTCGCCCAGCGGATCACCTCGACCGAGCCGGCGGTCGAGACATGGCAGACGTGCAGGCGGCTGCCGACGTGTTCGGCGAGCAGCACGTCGCGCGCGATGATCGACTCCTCGGCGACGGCCGGCCAGCCGGTGAGCCCGAGCTCCGCCGAGAGCGGACCCTCGTTCATCTGCGCGCCCTCGGTGAGCCTCGGCTCCTGGGCGTGCTGGGCGATGACGCCGTCGAACGCCTTCACATACTCGAGCGCGCGGCGCATGAGCAGCGGGTCGAAGACGCAGAAGCCGTCGTCGCTGAACACCCGCACGTTCGCACGCGACCGCGCCATCGCCCCGAGCTCGGCGAGTTCCGCGCCCTTGAGCCCGACGGTCACCGCGCCGATCGGCTGCACCGTCGCGAAGCCGGCGGCACGACCGAGGCTCGCCTCCTGCTCGACGACACCGGCGGTGTCGGCGACGGGGAAGGTGTTCGCCATCGCGAACACGGCGGTGAACCCGCCGACGGCGGCGGCCTGGGTGCCGGTCAGCACGGTCTCGCTCTGCTCGTAGCCGGGCTCACGGAGGTGCGTGTGCAGGTCGACGAGTCCGGGCAGTGCCACGAGGCCGTCGGCGTCGTGGACCGTCGCGCCCGAGGCATCCGTGATGGTGCCGACCTCGGCGATGACGCCGTCCGACAGCAGGATGTCGGCGCGTTCGCCGCTCGGCAGCGTGGCGCCGGTGATGAGGTGGCGCTCGCCCATCAGACCTCACCCCGTTCGCCCGACAGCAGCAGATAGAGCGCGGCCATTCTCACTGATACTCCGTTCGCGACCTGTTCTCGCACCGTCGACCGCGGCGAATCCGCCGCACGGGCCGAGATCTCGAGCCCGCGGTTCATGGGGCCGGGGTGCATGACCATCGTAGTCGGCGGCAGCGCGTCGAACCGGGCGTCGTCGAGCCCCCACGTGCGGGTGTACTCGCGGCTGTTCGGGAAGAACGCGGCGTGCATGCGCTCGGCCTGGATGCGCAGCATCATGACGACGTCGGGCGAGCTCGCGAGGGCGGCGTCGAGGTCGTAGCCGACCACGGCGGGCCAGGAGCCCGTCGCGACGGGAACGAGCGTCGGCGGCGCGACGAGTTGGACCTCTGCACCGAGGGTGTCGAGCAGCCACACGTTCGAGCGGGCGACCCGCGAGTGCAGGATGTCGCCGACGATGACGACGTGCACGCCGTCGAGCCCCTTCCCGCGCGACGCGATGCCGTGCAGGCGCCGGCGCATGGTGAAGGCGTCGAGCAGGGCCTGAGTCGGATGCTCGTGCGTGCCGTCGCCGGCGTTGACGACGCCCGCGTCGATCCAGCCGCTCGTCGCGAGCGTGTGCGGGGCGCCCGACGCGTGGTGCCGGATGACGACGCCGTCGGCGCCCATCGCCTGGAGGGTCTGGGCGGTGTCCTTGAGGCTCTCGCCCTTCGAGACGCTCGAGCCCTTCGCGCTGAAGTTGATCACGTCGGCCGAGAGCCGCTTCGCGGCGGCCTCGAACGAGATGCGGGTGCGGGTCGAGTCCTCGAAGAAGAGGTTCACGACGGTCTTGCCGCGCAGCGTCGGGAGCTTCTTGACCTCGCGCTCCTGCACGGCGGCCATGTCCTCCGCGATGTCGAGCAGGGCGATCGCCTCGTCGCGTGCGAGGTCGCGCGTGCCGAGCAGGTGCTTCATTCGTCGCCCCCCTCGATCGTGACGGCGTCGTCGCCGTCGGTCTCGACGAGGCGCACGTTGATGCGCTCGCGCGTCGAGCTCGGGAGGTTCTTGCCGACGAAGTCGGCGCGGATCGGGAACTCGCGGTGCCCACGGTCGACGAGCACGGCGAGGCGCACCGCGCGCGCCCGGCCGAGGTCGGCGAGCGCGTCGAAGGCGGCGCGGATGGTGCGACCCGAGTAGAGCACGTCGTCGACGAGCACGACCGTCTTGCCGTCGATGCCGCCCGGGGGCAGCTGCGTCGGCGAGGGCGTGCGGGTGCGGGTGCGGCCGAGATCGTCACGGTACATCGTGACGTCGACGGCGCCGGCGAGCACCGCGGGCTCCGGCGCATCGGGTTCGATGCGCGCGATGGTCTCGGCGATGCGGCGGGCGAGGAACACGCCGCGCGTCGGAATGCCGAGGAGGACGAGATCGCGGCTCCCGCGATTCGATTCGAGGATCTCGTGCGAGATGCGGGTCAACGCCCGCTGGATGTCAGCCTGACTGAGCACAGCACGTGCCATCAACCGACTCCCTTCTCCGCCTCTCAGGACGGCCTTAAAGGTTGCCAAGTCCAGCCAGTCTACCGGGTCGGCCGCACGCAGCATGTCGCGGCGCGGCCGCACCGCGGTGCGCCGGACTGTCGCGGTGCGACGGTCGGCGCTAGGGTTCGGGCATGCGACGGCACCCTTCGAGACCCTGGTGCGTGGTCGCCGCCCTCGCGGCGGCGGCATGGGCCTTCTTCCTGCTTCCACCGCAGCAGGCGGTGTGGTCGGGCGCGGATTCGCCCGACTGGCTCGCGGCACTCGACGACTCCGCCGTCTACGACGCGCTGCGGTCGGCGCTCGCCTCGATGGGATGGGGCGACTTCTACCTCGTGTTCGGCGCCGCCTCGGCCCTGTCGTTCGTGCTCGTGTGGCTCGCCACGGGCCCGGCCTTCGCGGCGCTCGGCTGGACCGGACGGGTGCTCGGCTGGCTCGTACTGGCCACTGCTCCGATCACCGCGCTCTCGTACGCGAACCATCCGCTGGACGCCCCGTGGCACGCGATCTGGGGCGCGGAGCTGTTCGCCCTCCTCGCGATCGGCGTCTGGGCGATCGTCGTCGCCCTGGCGAACGGCCGCGGTGCACCGCTCTGGGAGCGGCTGCTGCTCGCCGCGACGCTGCCGATCATCGTCGGCTCGACGGTGCTGCTCACGTACTGGCCGCACGGCAGCCTGGTCGGCCTCGGCCTCGTCGCCGCCGCCCTCGCGGCCTGGGGCGAGCGTGCCGACGATGCCGACGCCGGAACGGCTCCCGCACGGGGCGGGAGCCGTTCGGGCTCGGGCGATGTCGGCCGGGGCGGTACGGCCCGTACGCTCAACGGCGGCGGATCGGGCGCGTGAGCGCACCAGCGGCCACGACCATCGCCGCGGCCACGAGCACGACGTCCTTGAGGATGTACTGGGCCGTGAGCGTCGGCCCGGCGGTGCTGAAGAGCTCGCCGGTGAAGAAGACGAGCGGCGAGAAGATGCCGACGAACGTCGCCGCGAGGGCCAGCAGGCCGATGCGCAGGAACCAGCCGGTGATGAAGGTGAGGCCGACGAACACCTCGAGCGCGGCCGTGAGGGCCATCGCCGCGTAGCCGTCGACGATGCCGAACGAGAGCGCGTTCCACGTGCGCGTCACGAGTTCGTCGACGGGGCTCGCGCCGGGGATGAACTTGAGTGCGCCGAAGACGGCGAACACGAGTCCGAGCGCGATCCGCAGGGCCGGCGCTCCGGTGCGGGCGAAGAAGCGCTGCAGCACGGCCTGGGCCGCGTCGGCGCGCTCGAGGACGTGGTCGAGGCCGGCGGTCGGTGCGGTGCGACCGGTGCCGAGAGTGGTGGAGGACATGACGGAGCCTTTCGGTTCTGGGTGATGGGATGCACGCCGAGGGGGCGACGGTTCCCCATCCCATCGCGGGCTCGGGTCGCCGTCGCCCGGAGTACCGCTGAATCCCGCTCGGGGCGGACACCGAGCCCGCGCTCGGGGTCGGCCTCGCACTCCCCCCGTTCACGGGCCGCGGCCGTGGCACCGTCGGTGGTGGAATCGTGCATGGCCGACGTGATGATCGCCGTGACGCCGTTCCACGGTCACGCCGCTCCGATGGCCGCGGTCGCCGCGGCGTTCGTCGAGGCCGGCCACTCGGTTCGCGTCGACACCGGCGAGGCGTATGCGGCCCGATTCGAGGCGGTCGGCGCGGAGGTGCTGCGGTGGCGGACGGCGCCGGACTTCGACGAGCACGACCTCGCGGCGACGTTCCCCGCGCTCGCCGGCCGGAAGGGTCCCCGGCAACTGCTCCTCAACGTCGAGCACCTCTTCGTGCGCACCGGTTCGGGGCAGTTCGACGACCTGCGCGCGGCCTTCGCCGTGCGCCCATGGGACGTCATCGTCGCGGAGTCCACGAGCCTCGGGGCGGCACTCGTGGCCGAGTCGACGGGCACCCCGTGGGCGACGGTCGCACTCACGCCGCTCACGTCGCCGAGCATCGCGCTGCCGCCTCCGGGGCTCGCCCTTCGGCCCGCTCGCGGTGGCCCGGGCCGCGCGCGCGACCGCCTGCTGCACCGGGTCGCCCGGCTCGTGACGAGGCCCATCCAGCGGGCGTACGCCGAGCAGCGGCTCGCGGCGGGACTCCCGCCGACCGCGACGACGTTCGACGAGGCGTGCTACTCACCGCAGCTCGTCTGCGCGAACGGCGTCGCCGAGCTCGAGAACCCCCGCCCCGAGGCATCCGGTCGCCTTCGTTTCGTCGGCCGGCTGGCCCGACCGGGCGACGACGACCTCGAGCGGCCGGATTGGTGGCACGAGGTGCCGCCCGCGTCGCATGGGCGGGCGCCGGCGTCGACCTGCACACGAGGCGGCCGACGGCGCGAGCGGTCGCCCGCGCGGTTCGCCGGCTCGCACGGGACCCCGCGTACCGGGTGAACGCGCGTGCGATCGGTCGGTCGCTCAGGACGCACGACGCCCCTCGCGAGGTCGTCGAGCACACGATGCGGATGCCTCGGGGCGTCAGCGACCCGCGGGCGTGAGCGGCGATCGAGCCGCCGAGTGCGGTATGGCGGCGGTGGAGATCAGGCCTTGGCGTGCGAGACCGCGGCGAGCAGCCCGTTGACGAAGCCGGCGGAGTCGTCGGTCGACAGCACCGTTGCGGCCTCGACCGCCTCGGCGATCGCGACCGGGTCGGGCACCTCGTCGTTGTAGACGATCTCCCAGACGCCGATGCGCAGCAGGGCGCGGTCGACCGCCGGCATGCGCTCGAGCGTCCACCCGCGCGAGTGGGTCTCGATGAGCTCGTCGATCTCGGTGCGATGGTCGACGATGCCGTCGACGATCTCGCGCGCGTAGAGCCACGAGGCGGCCCGCTCGGGCTCGTTCGCGGCCTTCTCCGCCTCGACGACGAGCATCTGCTCGACCGGCACCTGGCGCATGTCGGCCGAGTACAGCATGTCGAGCGCGCGCTTGCGCGCCTTCGTGCGTGCGCTCACTAGTCGTTCACGCGGCCGAGGTAGTCACCCGTGCGGGTGTCGACCTTGACCTTGGTGCCCGTCTCCAGGAAGAGCGGCACCTGGATCTCGTAGCCGGTCTCGACGGTCGCGGGCTTCGTGCCACCCGTCGAGCGGTCGCCCTGCAGGCCGGGCTCGGTGTAGGTGATCTCGAGCACGACCGACGCGGGAAGGTCGACGTAGAGCGGGTTGCCGTTGTTCAGGGCGATGGTGACGGCCTGGTTCTCGAGCATGAAGTTCGCGGCGTCGCCGACGACCGTCGCGGGCACGGTGATCTGGTCGTAGTCGGTCGCGTCCATGAACACGAAGCCGTCGCCGTCGTTGTAGAGGTAGGTGAAGTCGCGGCGGTCGACGTTCTCGATGTCGACCTTCGCGCCGGCGTTGTAGGTGCGGTCGACGGTCTTGCCGCTGACGACGTTCTTCAGCTTGGTGCGCACGAAGGCACCGCCCTTGCCGGGCTTGACGTGCTGGAACTCGATGACGCTCCAGAGCTGGCCGTCGATCGAGAGGACGACGCCGTTCTTGATGTCAGCGGTGCTTGCCATGCGTATACGATCCGTTCGGTTGCGAAGAGGCTCGGCCGGAGATCGGCCCGAGAGAGTTCAGTCGGTCGAGTTTAGTCGCTCGGCTCCGGCAGCGCCAACGCGCGCGGGCCGCAGGCGGATGCCTCGTGCCGGGGCCTGCGCCGATGACCTACGCTGACGGGATGATCGCACCTCCCCGACGCGGCCCCCGGCCGCAGGTCTCCACCGAGGGCCCGCAGCGCCAGCTCACCCAGCAGGCTCCGCCCGAGATGTGGGGGCGGCTCGTCGCGGCCGTGTTCGCCCTCGACGGCGTCGTCGAGGGCCACAGCCAGGTGTCGCCGATGTCGTCGCGCGCGGTGTTCCTCACCGAGGTCGAGACCGCAGGCTCCCCCGAGACCTCGCTGTTCCCCGACGGCCGGCTCGAGCCCGTGCACCTGCACGGAGTCTCCGACACCTCGATGCACCTGGTGCTGCCCGCCTGGCGCGGGGCTCGGTTGACCGAGCTGGGGTGGGCCGAACCCCACCAGTACGAGGACCACGGGACGGAGTTCATGGTCTACGGTCCGCGCGACGAGGCCGAACTCGCGGTCGTCGTGGCGATCGTCGTCGAGAGCCTCGACTTCGCTCGGGGCGGCTGAGCGACGGCCGGCCGGCCGGCATCGGGTCAGCCGTCGGCCTGGCCCTCGATCGCAGCGATGAGCCGGCGCACCGCGGTCGCGTAGCCGGCGACCCCCTCGCCGACGACGTGCACCACGGCCACGTCGGCGACGTACGAGTGGTGGCGGAACGGCTCGCGCTGCATGACATCGGAGATGTGCACCTCGGCGACGGGCAGTGCGACGCCCGCGAGTGCGTCGCGGAGCACGACCGACGTGTGCGTCAACCCGCCCGGGTTGATCACGATGCCGGCGCAGTCGGCGCGCGCATCGTGGATGGCGTCGATGAGCACGCCCTCGTGGTTGCTCTGCACGGCCCGGACGTCGAAGCCGAGCACTGCCGCCGAATCCTCGACCAGCCGCTCGACATCGGCGAGCGTCTCGGTGCCGTAGACCTCGGGCTCGCGGGTGCCGAGCAGGTTCAGGTTGGGTCCGTTGACGAGCAGGAGCCGACGCCCGGTCATGCCGCGGGTCCCTTCGGGGCAGTGGTGTTCGTCATCCGGGCAGCCTACCGCTGCCGCGCGCGTCGGCCCGTTCTGCCCCGCGGCCCGCCGATGCTCACCGACTCGCGCACCACCTCACTCCGCGGGCTGCGGCTCCCCCTGATCCTCAGCGTGGTACTGCGCGAGCAGTTCGCGCTCCCGCTGGGCGTTCGGGAACTTCCAGATGACGAGCACCGCGCCGATCAGCACCGCGATGATGCCCGCGAGGTACGCCCAGTCCTGCCCCTGCTCGAACGACTGCTTCGCCCCCTGGATGATGGCATCGGAGTACTTCGGGTACTGCTCGGCGATGTCGGTCGCGCTCGCGAACGACTTCGTCAGCTGGCTCTGCACCGAGCTCGTGATCTGGTCGGCGTCGGGCGAGCCCTTCATGAGCGCGGTCGCCGACGCGGCGTAGCCCGCGGTGAGCAGCGCACCGAGGATCGACTGCATGATCGCGCCGCCGAGGTCGCGCTGCAGGTCGGCGGTGCCCGAGGCCATGCCCGCACGTCGCACCGGCACGGCACCGGTGAGCGACCGCGACGCCGGCGTGCCGGCGAGCCCGACGCCGGCGCCGACGAACGCGTAACCGAGGCCGACCACCCAGTACTGCGCGCCCTCGCGCCAGAGCAGCAGCATCGTCAGGAATCCGAGGAGCACGCCCGTGTAGCCGAGCAGCAGCGTGAAGCGGGCGCCCCGCGTCTCGACGAGCTTCGCCGACCGGGGTGCGAGCAGGACCATGAAGATCGCGGCCGGCAGGATCGCGAAGCCCGATTCGACGGTCGTGTACCCGAGCACGTTCTGCAGGTACTGCTGGCCGATGAACATGGCGCCCATGAGCGAACCGAACACGATGATCCCCGCACAGGCCGCAACCCAGAAGATCGGGCGAGCCGCGATCGCCAGATCGTACAGCGGGTTCTTGGCGAGGCGCTGGCGGATGACGAAGCCGATGAGCGCCGCCGCGCCGATGATCGACAGGCCGAGCACGAGGGTGCCCGAGTTCGGTACTGCCGCGAAGTTGATCGCCAGGATGAGGCCGCCGACCATGAGGGCCGAGAGCAGGCCGCCGAGGTTGTCGACCCGCTCGGTCGACTCGTTCACGTGCGCGGGCACGAACTTCAGCACCATCGGCACCGCGACGACGATCAGGGGCAGCGTCACGAGGAAGACCGACCCCCAGGAGAAGATCTCCAGCAGGAACCCGGAGATGAGCGGCCCGAGCGCGGAGATGGCGCCGCCGATCGCCGACCACAGCGCGATCGACCTGGTGCGTTCGGCACCCGACCACAGGGCCGTGATGAGCGCGAGGGTCGTCGGGTACGCCATGCCCGCGGCGAGGCCGCCGACGATGCGGGCGATGATGAGCACCTCGATCGTCGGCGCGAACGCCGCGACGAGGCAGGCCGGCAGCGAGAGCAGCACGCCGATGAGCAGCATCGACTTCCGGCCGTAGCGGTCGCCGACCGCGCCGAGCCACAGCACCGACGCGGCGAGGCCGAGCGAGTAGCCCACCGCGACGAGGTTGAGCTCCGTCTGGGATGCGTCGAACGCCTTGCCGATGTCGGGCAGCGCCACGTTCGCCACGGCGAGCGGCAGGTTCGCGACCGCCGCCACGAGGATGAGCGTGACGAGTGTCGCGCCCGTGGCCGTCTTCTTCATCGTGCTGCTCATGCCGTTCCCCCTCGGGCGCCCCTGCGCGGGCGCCAGTCTGGCACCGACGTCACGGGGCCGGCATCACGCGATCTCTGTGAATCGCGGCGGGGCGTTCAGCTCGCGATCTCCTGATAGGCGGCGAAGAGCAGCGACTGGTCGGGCGCCAGCATGACGGTGGGCTTCGCGAGGTCGTCGAGCACGATGAACCGAAGCTGGCCGGCTCGTGCCTTCTTGTCGCGCTGCATGGTCGCGAGCAGCGTGTTCCATCGCCCGGCCGGGTAGCTCGTCGGCAGGCTGAGCAGGTCGAGCACTCGCTTGTGGCGGTCGGCGACCTCGTCGGAGAGGCGGCCCGAGAGCCGTCCGAGCTCCGCGGCGAACGCGAGTCCGACCGACACCGCCGCGCCGTGCCGCCACTGGTAGCGCTCGGCATGTTCGACCGCGTGGCCGAGCGTGTGCCCGTAGTTCAGGATCTCGCGCAGGCCCTGCTCGGTGAAGTCCTCGGAGACCACGTCGGCCTTCATGCGGATCGACAACTCGATCACGCGACGGAACTCGGGCGTCGACGGGTCGGTGGCCCGCTCGGGGTCGGCCTCGATCGTGTCGAGGATCTCGGGGTAGCGGATGAAGCCGGCCTTCACGATCTCGGCGAACCCGGCGAGGATCTCGTTCTTCGGCAGGGTGTCGAGCAGGTCGAGGTCGCAGATCACCTCGGCGGGGGCGTGGAAGACGCCGACGAGGTTCTTGCCCTCGTTCGTGTTGATGCCCGTCTTGCCGCCGACGGCGGCGTCGACCATGCCGAGGACGGTGGTCGGCACCTGCACGACGCGCACGCCGCGCAGCCACGTGCCGGCGACGAAGCCCGCGAGGTCGGTGATCGCTCCACCCCCGAAGCCGACGATGGCATCGCTGCGCGTGAAGTCGGCCTGGCCGAGCACCTGCCAGCAGAAGGCCGCGACCTCGATGCGCTTTCCGGCCTCGGCGTCGGGCACCTCGGCGAGCAGCACCTCGAACCGGTCGGAGAGCGATTCACGCAGTTCGGCGGCGCGCGCGCCGAGCGTCGCCGGGTGCACGACGAGCACCTTCTTGACCGCCGATCCGAGTGCGTCGCCGATGCCGGCGGTGACGCCCCGTCCGACGATCACGTCGTAACCGGACTCGCCGCCGACCCGGATGCTCGTGCGCTCGTCGCCTGCGGTCATCGTGCTCCTCCGAAACGCTCGGTGATGTCGTCGACGATCCGCGCGACCGAGCGGCGCGAGGTGTCGATGGCGAGGTCGGCGACCGCCTCGTAGAGCGGTCGGCGCGCCTCGAGGATCGCCGCCCAGGCGTCGATGCCGCCGGCCGCGATCAGCGGCCGGTTGCCCCCGGTGAGCCGCGGCGTCACCGCCTCGCGCGAGACCTGCAGCCACACGACCGGCAGCGACGCGAGATCGTCGCGGGTGTCGGCGTGCAGCACGGCGCCGCCTCCGAGCGACACGACCGCCTCCTCGCGGAGCGCCTCGGCGACGACCTCGCGCTCGACGATGCGGAAGTACTCCTCGCCCTCGCGGTCGAAGATCTCGTCGATCGGGCCGTAGCGCTCGGCGATGCGCACGTCGGTGTCGACGAACGGCGCCCCGGCGTCGTTCGCGAGCCGCTGTCCGACGCGCGACTTGCCGGCGCCCATCGGCCCGACGAGCACGATCGGCAGCGCGAGGCGTGCGCGCTCAGACACCGGCGACCGTCGCACCGGTCGCGCCCTGGGTGCGGAGTGCTTCGGGGATGGCGGCGAGGTACGACTCGAGGTTGCGGCGCGTCTCGACGACGGAGTCACCGCCGAACTTCTCGAGGACGGCGTTCGCGAGGACGAGCGCGACCATCGCCTCGGCGACGACGCCGGCCGCCGGAACCGCGCAGACGTCGGAGCGCTGGTGGTGCGCAGGAGCGGGCTCCCCCGTCGCGACGTCGATCGTGGGCAGGGCGTGGGGCACGGTCGCGATGGGCTTCATACCGGCACGTACACGCAGGACGGTGCCGGTCGACATGCCGCCCTCGGTGCCGCCGGCCCGATCGCTGGCACGTTCGATCCGCCCGTCGGCGAGGTGCAGTTCGTCGTGCGCGGCCGACCCGCGACGACGCGTGGTCTCGAATCCGTCGCCGACCTCGACGCCCTTGATCGCCTGGATGCCCATGAGTGCGGCCGCGAGCTGGGCGTCGAGCCGACGGTCCCAGTGCACGTGCGACCCGAGTCCGGGCGGCACACCGTAGGCCAGCACCTCGACGACGCCGCCGAGCGTGTCACCCGACTTGTGCGCGTCGTCGACCTCGGCGACCATGCGGGCGCTCGTGTCGGCGTCGAAGCAGCGCAGCGGGTCGGCATCGACCGCCGCGAGGTCGGCCGGCAGGGGCAGCGCCGCGTCGTCGGGCACGCGCACCGGGCCGATCGAGAGCGTGTGGGCGATGGTCGTGATGCCGAGCTCGGCGAGGAACGACTTCGCCACCGCGCCGAGGGCGACCCGGGCGGCGGTCTCACGCGCGCTCGCCCGCTCGAGCACGGGGCGCGCCTCGTCGAAGCCGTACTTCTGCATGCCGACGAGATCGGCGTGTCCGGGGCGCGGGCGGGTGAGCGGTGCTCCGCGGCCACGACCGAGCTTCGCCGGGTCGATGGGCTCGGGGCTCATGACCTCCTGCCACTTCGGCCACTCCGTGTTGCCGACGCGCAGCGCGATGGGGCTGCCGAGGCTGAGCCCGTGACGCACGCCGCCCGAGATCGCCAGCTCGTCCTGCTCGAACTTCATGCGGGCGCCGCGGCCGTAGCCGAGCTTGCGGCGCGCGAGATCGTCGCGGATGAGATCGAGTGAGACGGGGGTGCCGGCGGGAAGACCCTCGAGGATCGCGACGAGCTCAGGGCCGTGCGACTCTCCGGCAGTGAGCCAACGGAGCATGCCTTCTATACTTCCACAGCGTCAGCGCACGGCTTCGCGCATGACGCGGAGCACGTCATCCTCGTCGGGCAGCTCGGTGAACGGGTCGCCGTGCACGAACACGCGCACCTGCAGCAGCGCCTGGTGCAGCAGCATGCCGAGTCCGTGCACCACTCGCCCCGATCGCGCGAGCCAGGCCGCGCCGAGGGTGCTCGGCCACGGGTCGTAGGCCACGTCGAGCAGTACGCTGCCGTCGACGAGTACCGCCGACGGCGCGACCCCGAGGTCGGAGCCGCCCGGCACGGTCGCGATCACGAGCTCGGCATCACCGGCGCCGAGCTCCGCGAGCGCGTCGATCGGAAGCTCGTCGACGACGACCCCTGCACGCCGCCCGAGGTCGCCGAGCGCCGCGGCCGAACCCGGTCGGCGCACGAGCACCCGCACCTCACGGGCGCCGAGCTCGGCCATCGCGATGAGTGCCGATGCCGCCGTCGCACCCGCGCCGATGAGCGCACCCGTGCGGACCCGGCCGACGCCCGACTCCCCCAGCGCACGCACGATCCCGCCGACGTCGGTGTTGAAGCCCCGCCGCACACCGTCGTCGAAGACGACGGTGTTGGCCGCCCCCGTCAGCCGTACGAGCTCGTCGACCTCGTCGACGAGCGCCAGCACGTCCTGCTTGAGCGGCATCGTGAGCGACAGGCCGCGCCACGAGTCATCCAGCCCGTCGATGAAGCCCGGCAGTCGCTCACCGGTCATCTCGACCGCCGTGTACTCCCAGTCCAGGCCGAGCCGCGAGTAGGCGGCGCGATGCAGCGCCGGACTCTTCGAGTGCGCGATCGGCGACCCGAGCACCGCGAGGCGAGCGCCCGGTCGAGAAGGCAGCGGCTCAGCCATACTCGGGGTGGTCCTCCATCCAGGCGAGCCACTTCTCGACGGCGGCATCGTGCTCCTCGACGGTCGAGGAGAAGATCGTCTCCCCCGTGTCGAGGTTCCACGTCACGAAGAACAGCCACGGTCCGTCGGCGGGATGGACCGCCGCATCGATGGCGAGGTCGCCGGGGTTCGAGATGGGGCCGACCGGCAGGCCGGGGTGCACGTACGTGTTGTACGGGTTCGACGCGTCCTCGCGCTCGGCGTCGGTCGTCGTGACGAGGTGCGTGTTGCCGGTGCCGTAGGCGACGGTCGCGTCGGACTGCAGCAGCCCGCTCTCCCACTTCGCCGGGTCGAGCCGGTTGAGGAAGACGCGGGACACCTTGTAGTAGTCGTCCTTGAGGCCCGCCTCGCGCTGCACGAGGGCGGCGAGCACGATCGTCTTCCAGCGGTCCTCGGGGGCGACCCCCGCCTCGTCGAGCGCCTGGAACTGCCGGTCGACGAGCGTCTGCAGCACGGCACGGGCGTCGGCGTCGGGGTCGAGCGTGTACGTCGCCGGGAAGAGGAATCCTTCGAGGCTCTTCGCCTCGGCGGGCAGCCCGTACGACTGCGGCGACTCGGCCGCAGCGGCCTCGAGCTCCTCGAGCGGGATGCCGGTGCCCTCTGCGATCCTCGGCAGGGCGTCGACGGTCGCGGTGCCCTCGGGGATCACGAAGGTGTTCTCGAGCTTGCTCGCCGGGTCTTCGAGGGCGTCGAGCGCGGCCTGGGCGCTCATCTTCTCGGCGAGCTTGTATGCGCCCGGGTAGAAGATCGGCGACGGGTCGGCGTCGGCGACCGCCTCGAGGAAGGCGTCCTCGCTCGCGACGACCTTCTCGGCGACGAGGTTCGTGGCGATCGACTCGCCCGTGTCGCCCTCGTGGATCATGAAGACGACCTCGCCCGTGCCCTGGCCTTCGTAGTCGGCGGCGGGCTGGAACCGCTCGATGACGGCGTTGATCGGGCCCTGCAGGAAGAAGAAGGCGCCGACGCCGAGACCCGCGACCACGAGGAGGCCGATGAGGCAGCCCCAGCCTCCGCGGCGACGGGGCTTCTCGTGCCCATCGGGTTCGTGATGGTCGAAGGATGCCGCGGCGCGGCGTTCGGCGCGGGTGGGCTTGCGCCGCGGCGGCTCGGGTCCGTCGCCGGTCTCGGGCCCGCCGAGCAGCGCCGCGAAGGCGGCGGCCGGAGCGTCGGGCGCGAGCGCGGTGGCGTCGGTCTGCGACGCGCCGGGTGCCGAGACCGGGGCGATCGACGGCACCGGGCCCGACGCCGCTGCGGCGGCGGAGACCGGCGCCGCGAACTGCTCGGCCACGGCCGAGAGGCCCTGACTCGTCGGGGCCGGTCCGGTCGGCGGCGTGGTCGGCGCGGGACCGGTCGCCGTGGGCCCGTCCCACGGCGCGGCCGTTCCGGCGCCGGTCGGTGCTGCGGCGGGGGCGGGGCCCGTCCAGGGCGCCGCCGGGGTGGGACCGGTCGAGGGGGCGACCGGCGCGGCGCCGTTCGATGTCGCGGCTTCGACGGCCGCCCGGCGCTGTTCGGCCTCGCGGGCTTCTCGACGGGTCATCTGCCGACCCTCGGGAGGTCCGTCGGGGGCCGCGGATCCCGGTGCGGGCTCGACGGGTGCAACCGGCCGGTCCGCAGCGGGTCGGACGGGCTGCCGGGGAGACGCCGGCGGTGCCGCCTGCGCGCCGGGCGAGGTCGACTGCGCCGGCGGAGCCGTGGGGAGCGGCATGACCGGCGAGGGCTTCGTCGTCGTCGGCTGCTGGCCGGCGAGCATCGCCTGCCAGTCGCGCATGAGCGCGTCAGCCTCTGGGTGCTCTGGGGGGAGCTGGGTCACAGGGGTCAGGGCCCTTCATCGGTGTCGAGGGTTCGACCCGGAGCGTGCCCGGAGGCGCGCTCGGCGTCGATCGCATGTTGCAGAATGATAACGGCTGCGACTTGGTCGACGATGGGACGCTGCTGCTTCGCCTTCTTCCCGGTCGCGCGCAGCGCCTGCTGCGCGCTCACGGTCGACAGTCGCTCATCGACGAGGCGCACCTGACGTCCGGGGCTCGCGCCCGCGAGCCGGCCCGCGAACTCGACGGCATCGTCCGTCGACGGCGTCGGCGCGCCCGAGAGCGACAGCGGGTTGCCGACGACGAGCTCGATCGCCTCGTACTCGTCGGCGATGGCGAGGATGCGTCGCACGTCGGCGTCGCCCTCGGCCGAGCGCGGCACCGTCTCGACCGGTACCGCGAGCAGCCCGCCGCTGTCGCATCGCGACACGCCGATCCGGGCGCGCCCGACGTCGATGCCGAGCCTCGCCCCGGATCGCATCGCTCGTCTACCCGCCGAGCCCGCGGCGCACGGCCTCGAGGGCCGCGGGGATCGCCGAGAGGTCGCTGCCGCCGCCCTGCGCGAGATCGGGCTTGCCGCCGCCACCGCCGCCGAGCGCGGCCGCGGCCGCCTTCGCGAGGGCGCCCGCGTTCGCACCGTGCTCGCGCGCACCCGGCGTCGTCGCGACGATCGTGAGCGGCTTGCCGCCGACCTCGCCCGCGAGGGCGACGACCGCGTCGACGTCGCCGAGCTGTGCGCGCACCGAGAGCGCGAGCGAGCGCAGCTCGTCGCCCGAGCCCAGTTCTCCGGCCGGCTCGGCCACGAGCAGCACGTCGCCGACACGCGTGGCCTTCGCGGCCAGCGCCGGGACGCGGTCGTTCAGCGCCTTCGCCTCGAACGCCTGAATGCGCTTCTCCGCGGCCTTGAGGCTGGTCACCAGTTCGCCGACGCGGTCGACGAGCTGCTCGGGTCGCGTCTTCAGCGTCGAGGTGAGCTCCGTGACGAGTGCGCGCTCGGCAGCGAATCGCCGGAACGCCTCGAGACCGACGAGGGACTCCACACGGCGATTCGACGCACCCACCGACGACTCGCCGACGATGTTGATCATGCCGATCTCGGAGCTCGTCGACACGTGGGTGCCCGCGCAGAGCTCGCGCGACCAGGGACCGCCGATGTCGACGACGCGCACGACGTCGCCGTACTTCTCGCCGAAGAGCGCCATCGCCCCGAGCGCCTTCGCCTCGTCGAGCGGGAGCTCGCGCGTGACGACCTGCAGGTTGTCGCGAATCGCCGAGTTCGAGATCTCCTCGATCTCGCTGCGCGTCTCAGCCGAGAGCGCCGAGTTCCAGCCGTAGTCGAGGCGCAGGTAGCCGGCCTTGTTGAACGAGCCCGACTGGTGCGCGTTCGGACCGAGCACCTGACGCAGCGCGGCGTGCACGATGTGCGTCCCCGAGTGCGCCTGGGTCGCCCCTCGCCGGTAGTCCTCATCGACGAGGCTCGTCGCCCGCTCCCCGACGCCGACCTCGCCCGAGACGACCTTGACCGTGTGGCTGATGAGGCCCTTGACGGGCTTCTGCACGTCGAGCACCTCGAGCTCGTAGCCGTCGCCGACGATGCGCCCCTGGTCGGGCGCCTGTCCGCCGGACTCCGCGTAGAGCGCCGTCTCGGCGAGGATGACCTCGGCCGTCTGTCCGGCGACGGCGCGCTGCGCCGGCCGGCCGTCGACGAGCAGGCCGAGCACGCTCGACTCGGTCGCCAGTTCGGTGTAGCCCGTGAAGACCGTCTCGCCCTTGGCCCGGAAGTCGGCGTACACCGAGAGATCGGCGAGCACCTTCTTCTTCGACTTCGCGTCGGCCTTCGCACGGGTGCGCTGCGCCGTCATGAGTTCGTCGAACGCGGCACGGTCGACCGCGAGGCCGGCCTCGTCGGCCATCTCGAGCGTGAGCTCGATCGGGAAGCCGTACGTGTCGTGAAGGAGGAACGCCGTGTCGCCGGCGAGCTGCGCGCGCCCGGCGTCCTTCGTCTTCTCGACGGCGAGGTCCAGGATCGACGTTCCGGCCGACAGTGTGCGGAGGAACGTCTCCTCCTCGCCGAGGGCGAGCTGCTCGATGTGCGCGTAGTCGCGCGCGACCTCGGGGTAGGCCGACTTCATCGCGTCGCGCGATGCCGCGAACAGCTCGCGGAACGTCGGGCCCTCGACGCCGAGCAGCCGCATGGCCCGGATGCTGCGGCGGAGGAGCCGTCGCAGGATGTAGCCGCGCCCCTCGTTCGACGGGCTCACCCCGTCGCTCATGAGCATCAGCGCAGAGCGGATGTGATCGGCGATGACGCGCATCCGCACGTCGTCCTCGTGGTCGGCGCCGTACCGGCGCCCGGAGAGCTCGGCGGCCTTGTCGAGCACCGGACGCACCTGGTCGATCTCGTACATGTTGTCGACGCCCTGCTTGATGAAGGCGACGCGCTCGAGCCCCATGCCGGTGTCGATGTTCTTCTTCGGCAGTTCCTTGACGATGCGGAAGTCGGTCTTCGACACCACGTCGTCGATGAGGTACTGCATGAACACGAGGTTCCAGATCTCGACGTAGCGGTCGTCGTCGGTCGCGGGACCGCCGTCGATGCCGTACTCGGGGCCGCGGTCGAAGAAGATCTCGGAGCAGGGTCCCGCGGGGCCGGGCTGCCCGGTGTGCCAGTAGTTCGTGTCCTTGCCGAGGCGCTGGATGCGCTCGTCGGGCAGGCCCGCGACGCGCTTCCAGATCTCGATCGCCTCGTCGTCGTCTTCGTAGACGGTCACCCAGAGGTCGTTCGGGTCGAAGCCGTAGCCGCCGCCGTCCTCGGGCGTGGTGAGCAGTTCCCACGCCATCGAGATGGCGCCTTCCTTGAAGTAGTCGCCGAACGAGAAGTTGCCGTTCATCTGGAAGAACGTGCCGTGACGCGGCGTCTTGCCGACCTCTTCGATGTCGTTCGTCCTGATGCACTTCTGCACGCTCGTGGCACGCGGGTACGGAGCGGGCACCAGCCCGGTCAGGTACGGCACGAACGGCACCATGCCGGCGACCGTGAAGAGCAGCGTCGGGTCGTCGGAGACGAGCGAGGCCGAGGGCACGACGGTGTGGCCGCGCTCGGCGAAGAAGTCCAGCCAGCGCTGGCGGATGTCGGCAGTCTGCATGGTTCCGTTCTGGGGTCGAGCCCGGGGTCGCCCGGGCCGGAAGGAGATGGGGTGGTGGCTCAGCGCTCGGCGGCGGGGCCCGCCTCGGCGCGCAGCTCGGCGTCGCGGGCGTGGTAGCCCTCGGCGATCGCGTGGCCGAACGCTCGGGCCTTCGCGTCGATCGACTCGAAGAAGTCGCGGCCCTGCTTGGTCTGGTTGACCTGGTGCGCGACCACGAATCCGGCCGCGACGCCGACGGTGAACCACAGAATGCTCTTCACGGGTGCTCCCTGTTCGATCTCTCGCCGACGCCATGGCGCTCGGCACGCCTCGGATCAGTCTAGTGGCGCGGGCCGGGCCGCCCGCCGAATGCGGAACAGGGGCCGCGGGAAACCCCGCGACCCCTGTTCGGTGCAGCCTGCGTCAGCGAGCCGCGTAGTACTCGACGACGAGCTGGACGTCACAGGTCACGGGGACCTCGGCGCGCTTCGGGCGACGGACGAGCTTGGCCTGGAGCTTGTCGAGCTCGACCTCGAGGTAGCCCGGAACCTTGGGGAGCACGTCGGCGTGACCGCCGGCGGCGGCGACCTGGAACGGCTCGGTGCCCTCGCTGCGGGTCTTCACGTGCACGAGCTGGCCGGGCTTCACGCGGAACGACGGGCGGTCGACGAGCTGGCCGTCGACGAGGATGTGGCGGTGCACCACGAACTGGCGGGCCTGCGAGATGGTGCGGGCGAAGCCGGCGCGCAGCACGAGCGCGTCGAGGCGCATCTCGAGCAGCTCGACCAGGTTCTCACCCGTCTGGCCGGCGGTGCGCTTGGCCTCGACGTAGGCGATCTTCAGCTGCTTCTCGCGGATGCCGTACTGGGCGCGCAGGCGCTGCTTCTCGCGCAGACGGACCGCGAAGTCGCTGTCGGCCTTGCGCTTGGTGCGGCCGTGCTCACCGGGAGCGTAGGGGCGCTTCTCCATGTAGCGGGCGGCCTTCGGGGTGAGGGCCACGCCGAGCGCACGGGAGAGGCGGGTCTTGCTGCGGGAACGGTTCGACACGAATGTCCTTTCGGAAGAATCTCAAGTGAAACCCGCGGCGCGTTCGTGCGCCGCAGATCTGTGTCAGAGGGATTCGCCAGGGGTGGATCGGCTACAGATCGCACCCACTCGCCGGTGACCCTCTCGCAGCCGCGCTCGAGGATCTGGCTTCAGGCCAGCGACCATCGTATCACGCCGGGGCGCGCCGACCTCGAGGGCGCTGCCGTCTCGCGACGCCCGCCGGCGCCCCGAGTCAGCGCTCGCCGCGCACGATGCGCCGGATCTTCGCGAGGCGTGCGGAGACCTCGCGCTCGTTGCCGTGCTCGGTCGGCTCGTAGTAGACCGCGCCGCGCAGGGTGTCGGGCAGGTACTCCTGCGCGACGACGCCGATCGCGTCGTCGTGCGGATACCGGTAGCCCTTGCCGTGCCCGAGCCGCTTCGCCCCCGGGTAGTGCGCATCGCGCAGGTGTTTCGGCACTCGCCCGGCCTTGCCCGCGCGCACGTCGGCGATGGCCTGGTCGATGCCGAGGTACGCGGCGTTCGACTTCGGCGCCGTTGCGAGGTGCACCACGGCCTGCGCGAGCGGGATGCGCCCTTCGGGCATGCCGATGTACTGCACCGCGTCGGCGGCGGCGACCGCGACGCCGAGCGCCTGCGGGTCGGCGAGGCCGATGTCTTCCGAGGCGAGCACGATGATGCGGCGCGCGATGAACCGCGGGTCTTCGCCCGCCTCGATCATGCGCGCGAGATAGTGCAGTGCAGCGTCGACGTCGCTGCCGCGCACCGACTTGATGAAGGCGCTGATCACGTCGTAGTGCTCGTCGCCGTTTCGGTCGTAGCGCAGGAGCGCCCGGTCGACGGCGCGCGCCACCACATCGGCGGTGATGACCGGCGAGGATGCCTCGGCCTCGCGCTCCCCCGACTCGGAGTCGCCGTCGGACGTCTCCGCCGCCACGGCCGGCTCGGCCGCGGCGGAGATCGCCGAGGCCTCGAGCGCGGTGAGCGCGCGACGGGCGTCACCCGAGGCGAGCCGCACGATCGCCGCTCGCGCCTCGGGGTCGAGCACGACCTTGCCCGCGAGCCCTCGCGGATCGGCGACGGCACGGTCGACGAGCACACCGAGATCGTCGTCGCTCAGGAGTTCGAGCGTCAGCAGCAGAGACCGCGACAGCAAGGGCGAGATCACCGAGAACGACGGGTTCTCGGTCGTCGCGGCGACGAGGATCACCCACCCGTTCTCGACGCCCGGCAGCAATGCGTCTTGCTGCGCCTTCGTGAAGCGGTGGATCTCGTCGAGGAAGAGGACGGTGGAGATGCCGTAGAGGTCGCGGCTGGCCTGGGCCTCCTCCATCACGTGGCGCACGTCGCGCACGCCGGCAGTGACGGCGGAGAGTTCGACGAACTTGCGCCCCGACGATCGGGCGATCGCCTGGGCGAGCGTCGTCTTGCCCGTACCGGGCGGCCCCCAGAGGATGACCGACACCGACCCGCTCTCGCCGGTGCGATCGCCGGCCAGCGCCACGAGCGGCGAACCGGGGGTCAGCAGATGCCGCTGCCCGGCGACCTCGTCGAGGCTGGTCGGGCGCATGCGCACTGCGAGCGGGGTCGCGCCCGAGCGCAGTCCCGGGCCGGAATCCACCATGCGATCAAGCGTAGCCGCGGCATCCGACACCGCCTTCTGCGCCGCCGTGCAGCGCGGCGATTGGTGCACGCCCGAGGGCTTTTGTAGAGTCGGCTCGCAGCAGCACTCCCACGAGGGGGTCGGCCGAGAAGGAGCAGGCGTGGCATCGAACGACCGTCAGGCACGCGAGGAACGCGCACGCCTCCGCACCTACCAGGCCAGGCAAGAGGTGCACGCCGGCAAGCAGCGGCGTCGCACGCGCGACAACGTCATCGCGAGCATCACGCTCGTCGTCGTGCTGGCCCTCGCCGTCGGTGCGCAGCTCTTCTTCTTCAACGGCGGCCCGGGGAGCCCGGAGCCCGAGGCCTCGGCCACGCCGACGCCGTCGGCCGCCGCCGGCGAGAACCAGGGCGACGTGCCCTCGGCCGACCTGGCCGAGGACCGGACCTGGACCGGGACGCTGACGCTCAACGAGATCCCGCTCGGGGTCGAGCTCGACGGCGCCGCGGCACCGCAGGCGGTGTCGAGCGAGATCAGCCTCATCCAGTCGGGCTTCTACGACGGCGTCAGCTGCCACCGGCTCACGAAGGACTCGATCTGGGTCCTGCAGTGCGGCGACCCGAACGGCGACGGCAGCGGTGGCCCGGGCTACAGCTACGGCCCCATCGAGAACGCGCCGGCCGACGGGGTCTACCCCGCCGGCACGATCGCGATGGCGCGCCAGCCCGGAAACACGTACAGCCAGGGCAGCCAGTTCTTCATCGTCTATGAGGACACGACGCTCCCGACCGACGACGGCGGATACACGGTGATCGGTCGGGTGACGAGCGGGCTCGACGAGCTGCGGGCGGGCATCACCGATGCCGGACCGGCCGATGGAGCGTCCGACGGCGCCCCGACCGTCCCCACGACGATCACCTCCGTCACGATCGAGTGAGCGCGGCGCCGTCTTCGACCGGTGCAATAGGCTTGACAGCACATCGCCGCCGATGGCGGCATCCGACCTACGACGCGGCGGCACAGCCCGTGACCGCCGCTCAGTAGGCTTGACCGCAGCATCGCCGCCGATGGCGGCATCCGACCTACGACAGGGTGAGGCCGTGACCGAATCAGATCAGCAACCGTGGGGCCGCGTCGACGAGACGGGCACCGTCTTCGTCCGCACGAGCGACGGCGAACGCGAGGTCGGCCAGTACCCCGATGCCACGGCTGAGGAGGCGCTCGCGTACTTCGAGCGCAAGTACGCCGACCTCGCCGGTCAGGTCACGCTGCTCGAGCAGCGCGTGCGTCGCGGCGCGCCCGCGGCCGACGTGGCGAAGGCCGTGGCGGCGCTCACCGACTCCGTCGCCGATGCCCACGCGGTCGGCGACCTCGACGCGCTCTCCCGTCGGCTCGAGGCCCTCTCGGGCACGACGAAGGAGCTCACCGAACAGCAGCAGGCCGAGGCGAAGGCGGCGCTGGGCGAGGCGATCACCGAGCGCACGCGCATCGTCGAGCAGGCCGAGCGGCTCGCTGCTCAAGACCCGGCGAAGACCCAGTGGAAGCAGACCTCCGCAGAGCTCGACGCCCTCTTCGCGAGCTGGCAGCGCCACCAGCAGGAGGGCCCCCGGCTTCCCAAGGGCGAGGCGAACGACCTGTGGAAGCGGTTCCGCGCCGCACGCTCGACCATCGAGCAGCATCGCAAGGCCTTCTTCGCCGAGCTCGACGCGAGCCACCGCGATGTGCGCGCTCGCAAGCAGCGACTCATCGAGCGCGCCGAGGCGCTCGCACCGCGCGGTGCCGACGCGGTCGGCGATTACCGCAGTCTCCTCGACGAGTGGAAGCTGGCCGGACGCGCCGGCAAGAAGCTCGACGACCAGCTCTGGGCACGCTTCAAGGCCGCGGGCGACGTGCTCTTCGACGCCAAGGCCGAGATCGACGCGAAGGAGGACGAGGCGTACCGCGCGAACCTCGACGAGAAGCTCGTGCTCCTGACCGAGGCCGAGGTCCTGCTCGGCGAGAAGGACCCGAAGCCCGCGCGCGCCGCGCTCAACCGCATCCAGCGCCAGTGGGACGAGATCGGCCGCGTCCCCCGCGATCAGGTCCGCCCGATCGAGGATCGCCTCCGCAAGGTCGAGAACCACGTCCGCTCGCTGGAGGACGAGCGCTGGCAGCGCGAGGACCCCGAGAAGAAGGCGCGTTCCGAGGGCATGCTCGGTCAGCTCCAGGAGGCGATCGAGAAGCTCGAGTCCGAGCTCTCCGCCGCAGAGGCGGCCGGCGACGACAAGGCCGCCGCAGAGGCACGCGAGGCGCTCGAGGCTCGCCGTGCCTGGCTGAAAGCCGTCGGCGGCTGAGGTTCGACTCCTCCGCGACATCCACGTGTGATCGGCCGTTCTCCACAGGACGGCCGATCGCCCGTTTCCGGCACCGCGGATACCGCAGCATGGGGTGATGGCGCGACTTCCCGCAGTGCTCGGCACCGATGACCTGCCGCTCGCCGAGCTGTGCGCGGCCCGCATCGACGGCGAACTCTTCCATATCGACGACGCCTGGGCGCCGATCGACGAACCCGACCTGCCGAGCCTGCGCGCGGCGGTTGTCGCCCGGCGCGCGCCCCGCGCACTCATCATCGAGCGGTTGTCAGCGGCCTGGGTGCACGGCGCGCTCGACGCTCCGCCGGAGGTCGCGCAGTTCTGCGTGCCGCACGAGGCCCGCGTCGCTGTCGTCTCCGCCCGTGCCGCGGTGGTCCGCGAGGTGTCGATCGGCGACGACGAGATCGTGCGCCACGACGGCATCGCGTGCACCGACGACGTGCGCACGGCGTTCGACCTGCTGCGCGATCCGACGATCGGCGACGAGCCGGTCGAGCAGGTGCTGGCGCGCATGATCGCCGCTCGCGACGGCTTCGCCGGACGGGTGCGCGATCGTCTCGCCGACGCACACCGGCTGCCGCACCGCGCCCGAGCGCTCGAGCGCCTCGGCCGCGCCGAGACGGCGGTACGCGTCGAGGGGAGGCTGCGTGCGGAGTTCGCGCGCGAACCGTCCTCGGCGCGGTTCGGCCGTCGCTGACGGTTCGGCCGTCGCTGACGCTTCAGCCGTCGCTGACGCGGTAGACGTCGTAGACGGCGTCGATGCGGCGGACGGCGTTCAGCACCCGGTCGAGGTGCGTCGTGTCGCCCATCTCGAAGACGAAGCGGCTGAGCGCGAGACGGTCGGTCGACGTCGAGACGTTCGCCGAGAGGATGTTGACGTGGTGCTCCGAGAGGACGCGCGTCACGTCGGAGAGCAGGCCCGATCGATCGAGCGCCTCGATCTGGATCTGCACGAGGAAAACGCTCTTCGAGCTCGGCGCCCACTCGACGTCGATCATCCGCTCCGGCTCGCGCATGAGCGACTGCACGTTGTGGCAGTTCGCCTGGTGCACCGAGACGCCGGCACCTCGGGTGATGAAGCCGACGATCTGGTCGCCCGGCACGGGCGTGCAGCAACGAGCCAGCTTGACGAGGATGTCGGGCGCTCCGCGCACGAGCACCCCGGAGTCGGAATGTCGCGGAAGCGGCCGCGAACGGGCCGGCAGCGGAAGGTCGGGCTCGTCGACGTCGTCGATGTCGCGCACGAGCGAGACGACCTTCTCGAGCACCGACTGCGTCGAGACGTGCCCCTCGCCGACGGCCGCATAGAGCGAGGAGACGTCGTCGTAGTGCAGCTGCGCGGCGACCTCGGCGAACGACTCCTGGCTCATGAGCTTCTGGAGCGGCAGGTTCTGCTTGCGCATCGCGCGGGCGATCGCGTCGCGGCCCTGCTCGATCGCCTCGTCGCGGCGCTCCTTCGTGAACCACTGCCGGATCTTGTTGCGGGCGCGCGGACTCTTGACGAACCCGAGCCAGTCTTTGCTCGGGCCGGAGTCGGGGTTCTTCGAGGTGAACACCTCGACGACGTCGCCGCTCGACAGCTCGCTCTCGAGCGGGACCAGTCGCCCGTTGACCTTGGCGCCCATCGTGCGGTGGCCGACCTCGGTGTGCACCGCGTACGCGAAGTCGACCGGCGTGGCCCCTGAGGGAAGGCCGATCACACGCCCCTTCGGCGTGAACACGTACACCTCTTTCGCACCGATCTCGAACCGGAGCGAATCGAGGAACTCCCCCGGGTCGGCCGTCTCGGCCTGCCAGTCGGAGATGTGGGCGAGCCAGGCCATGTCGGTCTCGTTCGCGAGCGCCGGACCGCCGGCCGACTTGCCGGTCGTCTGCTCCTTGTACTTCCAGTGCGCGGCGACGCCGTACTCGGCGCGCTGGTGCATGTCGTGCGTGCGGATCTGGATCTCGACCGCGCGGCCCTTCGGCCCGATCACCGTCGTGTGCAGCGACTGGTAGAGGTTGAACTTCGGAGTCGCGATGTAGTCCTTGAACCTGCCGGGCAGCGGGGTCCAGCGGGCGTGGATGGCACCGAGCACGGCGTAGCAGTCGCGCACCGAGTTGACGAGCACGCGGATGCCGACGAGGTCGTAGATCTCGTCGAAGTCGCGGCCCCGCACGATCATCTTCTGGTAGATCGAGTAGTACTGCTTCGGACGCCCGACGACCTTGCCGCGGATCTTCGCAGCCTTGAGGTCGTCATTGACGAGGTCGATGACGTTCTGCACGAACTCCTCGCGCTGCGGGGTGCGCTGCTTCACGAGGCTCTCGATCTCGGCGTAGAGCTTCGGGTAGAGCACCGCGAACGAGAGGTCCTCGAGCTCCCACTTGATCGCCTGGATGCCGAGGCGATGCGCGAGGGGGGCGTAGATCTCGAGCGTCTCGGTCGCCTTGCGCGCCGCCTTCTCGGCCGGCACGAAGCCCCACGTGCGTGCGTTGTGGAGTCGGTCGGCGAGCTTGATGATCAGCACGCGGATGTCCTTCGACATCGCGACGATCATCTTGCGCACCGTCTCGGCCTGGGTGGAGTCGCCGTACTTGACCTTGTCGAGCTTCGTCACGCCGTCGACGAGCATCGCGATCTCATCGCCGAAGTCGGCACGCACCTCGTCGAGCGTGTATGCCGTGTCTTCGACGGTGTCGTGCAGCAGCGCCGCCGCCACCGTCTTGGAGCCGATGCCGAGGTCGGCGAGGATCTGCGCGACGGCGATCGGGTGCGTGATGTACGGCTCGCCGCTCTTGCGCTTCTGCCCCTCGTGCGCCCGATCGGCGACCGTGTACGCGCGTTCGATGAGCGCGACGTCGGCCTTCGGGTGGTGCATGCGCACCGTGCGGATGAGCGTGTCGACCGCACCCGACGGCTGCGCCTTGGAGAAGATCCGCGGCACGAGACGGCGCAGCGACGCCGTCGAATTGACCCCGGTCTCCGTCACCCGCGCACCTCCAGAACTCAATTATCACCGCTCCGGAGGGTGCGGCGTGCACGAGGGCGCACGCCGGGGGCGAACGTCATGCGCTGGGCAGCGCCTCGACCGTGCTCGCCGACGACCCCGCGCGCTCCCGCTCCTTGAGGACCTTCTGGTCGTGGCGCTTGATCTCGGGCTCGCCTTCGCGGAGCAACGAGTACAGTGGCGCCGCGAGGAAGACGGTCGACCAGGTGCCGACGAGGATGCCGATGAGCAGTGCGAGCGAGATGTCGCGCAGGGTGTCGGCACCGAGCACGCCCGCACCGATGAACAGGATCGACGCGACCGGGAGGGCGGCCACGACGCTCGTGTTGATCGAGCGAACGAGGGTCTGGTTGACCGCGAGGTTCACCGACTCGGCGAAGGTGCGCCGCGACTCCTGCCCGTCTTCGGCGGTGTTCTCGCGGATCTTGTCGAACACGACGACCGTGTCGTACAGCGAGTAGCTGAGGATCGTGAGGATACCGATCATCGCCGCCGGGCTGATCTCGAAACCGACCGCGGCGTACACGCCCGTCGTGATCACGAGGTCGGCCATGAGCGCGAGGATCGCGGCGAGCGACATCTTCCACGTGCGGAAGTACAACGCCATGACGAGCGCGGCCAGCAGCACGAACGCGATGAGGCCGACGACGGCCTGGCGCGTGACGTCCGCGCCCCAGCTCGGGCCGACGAACGAGGTCGTGACCTCGGACTCGGGCACGTCGTACGCCTCGGCCAGCGCCGAGGCGACCTCGTGCGAGTCGTCCTGCGAGAGCTGGTCGGTCTGCACGCGAACGCCGACGTCGCCGACGATGGTCACCTTGGTGGTCGTGTCGGGGACGACCGATTCCACCGCATCGATCGCCGGCTGCGCCGTCGCGTTGTCGACGCCGGAGATCTGGAACTGCGACCCGCCGCGGAACTCGATGCTGAAGTTCACGCCGGTCAGGAGCGGGATGACGACCGAGAGCAGGACGATCACGCCGGCGATCGTGAACCACTTCTTGCGGCCGCCGACGAAGTTGAACGAACGCTTGCCGGTGTAGAGGTCGTTACCGAAGGTCGTGAGACGGTTCGCCATCAGGAGTCCTTCCCCTCGTTCTCGGTACTGCCGGCCCCGACGGCGGCCGCCTTGCGCTCGGCGATCGTCTGCCGGCGCTGCGCCTCCTTGGCGCTCGATGCGGCCTTCTTGGCGGGCAGGGCCGTCGGCTTGCGGAACTCGGCACGACCGCGGTACACGGCGCCGAGGGCGTTCGGGTCGAGACCCGACCACGGGTTGCCGCTCGAGAAGAACTTCGTCTGCGCGAGCAGCTGCAGCATCGGGTGCGTGAACAGGATGACGATGACGACGTCGATGATCGTCGTGAGGCCGAGGGTGTAGGCGAAGCCCTTCACGCTGCCGACCGCGAGGATGAACAGCACGATCGCGGCGAGCAGGTTGACGCCCTTCGAGGCGAGGATCGTGCGGAAGGCGCGCTTCCACCCGGCCTCGACCGCCCCGACGAGCGGACGGCCGTCGCGCAACTCGTCTCTCACGCGTTCGAAGTACACGATGAACGAGTCGGCGGTGAAGCCGATCGCGACGATCAGACCCGCGATGCCGGCGAGCGACAGTCGGTAGCCCTCGCGCCACGACAGGATCGTGATCATCAGGTAGGTGATGAGCGCCGCGATCATGAGCGACGCGATCGTCACCGAGCCGAGCGCGCGGTACTGGAACAGGGTGTAGATCACGACGAGGATGAGACCGATGAGACCGGCGACGAGCCCCGACTGGAGCTGGGAGGAACCGAGCGTCGCCGAGATCGTGTCGGACGACTGCACCGTGAAGCTGATCGGCAGGGCACCGAACTTCAGCTGATCGGCGAGGGCCTTCGACGACTCCTGCGTGAAGCTGCCGGTGATCTGCGGGCGACCGTCGGTGATCGCGCCGTTCATCGCGGGCGCCGTGAGGACGGCGCCGTCGAGCACGAACGCGAACTGGTCGCGCGGCGTCTGCCCCGACAGGGCGAAGAGCCGCGTGCTGACCTTGGCGAACTCGTCGGTGCCCTTCTCGTCGAAGGTGATGTTCACGGCCCACTGGCCGGTGGAGGCACCGGTCTGCGTGGTGACCATGCCGTTCGTCGCGTCGACGATGTTCTCGCCGCTCGCCTCGACGGGGCCGAGCAGGTACTTCGCCGTGCGGGTCACGTCGCACGTGACGAGCGGCTCGTCGGCCGGCGCGACGCTCGCGTCGGTCTCGTCCATCTGCGAGCAGTCGAACGAATCGAACTCCTCCTGCAGCGCGGGCGTGATCCACGCGGGGTCGCTGCCGTCGGTCGGCACGGCCGTCGGCGTCGATTCGAGCTCCTCCGCAGGGGCCTCGGTCGGCGACGGGCTCGCGCTCGGGTCGATCGTCTGGTTCGTCGCCGCATCGGCGAGCAGCACCGCGCGCAGTTCGAGCTTCGCGGACTGCTCGATGCGAGCACGGGTCTGGTCGTCGAGCTCACCGGGGATCCGAACGACGATGTTCTGGCCCTCGGTGTTGATCTCGGCCTCGGCGACACCGGACGCGTCGACGCGCTGGCGGATGATCGACACCGCCTGGTCGAGCTGCTCCTGCGACGCCGTGTCACCCGTCTCGAGCTTCGGCGCGAGGATGATCTGCGTGCCGCCCTCGAGGTCGAGGGCGAGCTTCGGCGTCCACGAGCCGCCGCCCCACATCACGCCGGCCGCGTTGATGCCGAACAGGAGGGCGATGATGACCCCGAGCCAGATGAGGGATCGCCATGCCTTGCGGACGGGCGTCGGCCGGGATGACCGCTTCGATGGTGCAGCCACGTGTTCTGCTTTCTCTGCAGGAGCCCGCGCGACATCGCGCGGGCCGAGCCTCGTTGGGTGAGTCTGAGCCGCCGACTACTTGGTGTCGGGCGTCTCGTCGGTGTTCGACTGGTCGGTGCCCGACGTGTCGCTCGGCGTCTCGTCGGCCGGCGCCTCCGACACGCGCTCGCCGAACTCCGGCTCGCCGTCATCGGTCGTCGCGGACTCGTCAGCGACCGCGGTCGGCTCCACGACGCGCGCGATCGTCTGGCGGTGCACGGTCAGGATCGTGCCGGGCGAGGTCTCGAGCAGCACCTGGTTCTCGTCTTCGTCGATCGAGAGGATGGTGCCGAAGACGCCGAAGTTCGTCATCACCTGCGCACCGGGCTGGACCTTCGACTGCATCTCCTTCGCGTCGGCCTGGCGCTTCCGCGAGTTGCGGAACATGAAGAAGATCAGCACCGCCAGGACGGCGAGCATGATGATGGTGATCGGATCGAACGTCATGAGGGTGAAATACCTTCCGGGGTGCGCTTCGCGCACGAAGTCGAGTGGCGTTGAGGGTGACGCCTCAAAGGATTATAGGTCATCGATCGGAAGGACCGCTGCCGCACTCTCGACGCCCTCGGAGAGCCCGAAGTGCCGCCAGGCCGCAGGGGTCGCCACCCGCCCCCGCGGCGTGCGTGTGATGAGGCCGATGCGCACCAGGAACGGCTCGACGACCGCCTCGATCGTCTCGGCCTCCTCGCCGACGGACACCGCGAGCGTGTTGAGGCCGACCGGGCCGCCGCCGAAGCGGGTGAGGATCGTCTCCATCACCGCGCGGTCGAGCCGGTCGAGGCCGAGGGCGTCGACGTCGTAGAGCTCGAGCGCGGCGCGCACGGCTTGGATGTCTGCCCGGCCGGTGCCGTCGAACGAGCCCGACGACGTGTGCACGAGCGCGTAGTCGCGCACCCGGCGCAGCAGGCGGTTCGCGATGCGCGGCGTGCCGCGACATCGGCCGGCGATCTCCGCGAGAGCCGCGCGATCGATGTCGAGCCCGAGCAGCTCGGCGGCGCGGCCGAGCACCTGCTCGAGCTCCGACTCGTCGTAGAACTCGAGATGCGCCGTGAAGCCGAACCGGTCTCGGAGCGGGTTCGGCAGCAGCCCCGCGCGCGTCGTCGCCCCGACGAGCGTGAACGGAGCGAGGTCGAGCGGCACCGACGTGGCACCAGCGCCCTTGCCGACCATGATGTCGATGCGGAAGTCCTCCATCGCGAGGTACAGCATCTCTTCGGCCGACCGCGCCATGCGGTGGATCTCGTCGATGAACAGAACCTCGCCCGGCACGAGCGAGCTCAGGATCGCGGCGAGGTCGCCGGCGTGCTGGATCGCCGGACCGCTCGACATGCGCAGGGGGCGGCCGCCCTCGTGGGCGACGATCATCGCGAGCGTCGTCTTGCCGAGCCCGGGCGGCCCCGCGAGCAGGATGTGGTCGGGAGTACGCTGCTGGAGCGTCGCCGCGGTGAGCAGCAGCTGCAACTGGCCGCGAACGCGGGTCTGCCCCACGAACTCGGCGAGGCTCCGGGGTCGCAGCGCACCCTCGAACGCGAGTTCCGCCTCCGACGCGAGCCCGGGGTCGGTGAGGTCTTCACCGGGGCGGCTCATCGACCGCCCCTCCCCGACTGCTGGGCCGGACCGAGCCGGGCGAGCGTCAGTCGCAGGAGGGTCGGCACCGACGTGGACTCGACCTCGCCCGCCGTGGCGAGCGTCTCGTCGAGTGCCTCTGCGGCCACCCGCTCGGACCACCCGAGCCCGGTGAGCGCTGCAAGGACGCTTTCGGCGACGCCGCCCGATGCGACCGGCGCCGTCGTCGGGCGAGCGGCCGGCGCCGCGAGCTTGCCCGCGAGCGAGACCGTGATGAGCTTCGCCGTCTTCGGCCCGATGCCGCTGACCTTGCGGAACACCGCATCGTCTTCACGGTGCACGGCCTCGGCGACCTGCTCGGGCGAGAGCGAAGACAGCACGCCGAGCGCCGACTTCGGGCCGACCCCGGTCACGCCGATGAGCAGCTCGAACACGTCGAGCTCGTCGCGGGTGCCGAACCCGAAGAGGGTCAGCGAGTCTTCCCGCACGATCAGCGAGGTGTGCACCGCGAGCTCGTGCCCCTCGCGGCTCGCGAGTACGAGCGCCGGGGTGGTGTTGACCTGGAAGCCGACGCCGCCCACGTCGATGACGACGGAACTGCCGGCGGCGGCGAGCACGCGCCCACGGAGAGAGGAGATCACTCCTTCACCCTACGGGCCGCCCCCGACACGGCGGCGGAGCGCTCCGCGGCGAGCCACGCGCGTTGCGCCGGGGTCAGCGCCGAGGCATCCGCCGTCGCCGCGCCGCCCCGCGCGCGACCGAGCGCCTCCTCGCGGATGGCCGCCCCCGCGACGCCGCCGGTGCGCCAGGCGTGGCAGATCGCGAGCGCGAGCGCATCCGCGGCGTCGGCGGGCTTCGGCACCGCCTCGAGCCCCAGGATGCGCGCCACCATCGCCCCGACCTGCTTCTTGTCGGCGCGGCCGTAGCCGGTGATCGCGGCCTTCACCTCGGACGGCGTGTGCAGCGCGACGGGCAGTTCCCGGCGCGCAGCGATGAGCATCGCGACGCCCGAGATCTGCGCCGTGCCCATGATCGTCGACACGTCGGACCGGGCGAACACCCGCTCGAGCGCGACCGCCTGCGGCCGGTGCTCGTCGAAGATCGCCTCGAGCCCGTCGGCGATGCGCGCGAGGCGACGCTCGATCGGCGCGTCGGTCGGCGACCGCAGCACGACGACGTCGACCAGCCGCGCCGTGCGGTCGCCCTGGACGTCGACCACGCCGACGCCGCAGCGGGTGAGCCCGGGGTCGATGCCGAGCACCCGCATGGCGATCGACCTACTCCGCCTCGAGCTCGGCCTGCACCTCGGGCGTCAGGTCGAAGTTGCTGTAGACGTTCTGCACGTCGTCACTGTCTTCGAGCGCGTCGATCAGGCGGAACACCTTGCGCGCCGTGTCGGCGTCGATCTCGACCTTGAGGTTCGGCACGAACTCGATGTCGGCCGACTCGTAGTCGAGGCCGGCCTCCTGCAGCGCCTTGCGCACCTCGACCATGTCGGACGGGTCGGTGATGACCTCGAAGCCCTGCGCGTGCGGCTCGATCTCCTCAGCACCCGCCTCGAGCGCCGCCATCATGACGTCGTCCTCGGTGGTGCCCTCGCCCGAGACGACGATGACGCCCTTGCGGGTGAAGTTGTAGGCGACCGAACCGGGGTCGGCGAGCGTGCCGCCGTTGCGGTTGAGCCCCGTGCGCACCTCGGCGGCGGCACGGTTCTTGTTGTCGGTCAGCACCTCGACCATGAGGGCGACGCCCGACGGGCCGTAGGCCTCGTACGTGATGCTGAGGTACTCGACGGCTTCGCCGCCGATGCCCGCGCCGCGCTTGATCGCGCGATCGATGTTGTCGTTCGGCACCGAGGTCTTCTTGGCCTTCTGCACCGCGTCGTACAGGGTCGGGTTGCCGTTCAGGTCGGCGCCGCCGAGCTTGGCCGCGACCTCGATGTTCTTGATGAGCTTCGCGAACGACTTCGCGCGACGCGCGTCGATGACGGCCTTCTTGTGCTTGGTCGTCGCCCACTTGGAATGCCCGGACATGCTGCTCCTGTATCGACTTCTCGGCGGGGGCGCCCGCCGACGGTTCATTCTAGTCGAGCGCGCGGGTCGCGCTCGGGCGCACGGTCCGGATGTCTCGCCCGCGCTCCGTGCTCACGCGGCGAGCTTGCGCAGCGTTCGCAGGTTGCGCGTCGTGATGCTCGGTTTGAACCGCGCCTTCGCCGTGACCTTCGAGAACGCGCTGTCGACCCCGCGTGCGCGACGGTTGTGCCAGTAGAGCACCCCGTCGCCCGGGGCGACGACGTCGTCGGCCGCATCGACCCCGACGGCCGCCGCGAAGAGTTCGTCGAGCGCGGCCTGCGACGACGAGAAGACCACGTACGGGTGCCAGCCTTCGCGCTCGTCGTCGAACGGGAACGATGCGATGACCCGCTCGAGCTCGTCGCGCGAGACGAGCACGATCCACGCCTCGTACCCGAACCGGTCGGAGAGCGCCCGCTCGATGGTCGACTTCAGCGCCGAGGCATCCGCCTCGCCCGCCGCGCCCGTCGAGAACGCGACGTTGCCGCTCGCGAGCACGGTGCGCACGGCATCGAAGCCGAGCCCCCTGAAGAGCTCGGCGAGCTCGGCCGACCGCACGGTGATGCCGCCCACGTTGACCCCGCGCAGCAGGGCGATCCATTCGCTCACGTGGGCGAGCGTAGCGCGCGCCGCCGACGGGCGGAGCGCGCGCCGCCGCGCCCGGCGACCGGGCACGGGCTCACACGAGCGCGGGCATCCCCTCCGGGAACAGCTCACGCTGCCACGCCGTGTACTTGCGGCGCATGAGCAGCACCCAGAGCAGGCGGATCGGCGCGGGCAGGTTCGAGCGCACCCATTCGTCACGCTCCGCCGTCGGCACGGCGTCGATCATGAGGCCGAGCTGGACGGGCATCGCGTCCTTCGGCAGCGCCCTGCGTCCGTGCTCGCCGATCTCCTCCCACTCGGCCTGGCTGAGCACCCGCGCGGCGACCGGCACCATGTCCGCCTCCTCTCGGCCGAGGTGCACGCCGAGGGTCGAGCCGACGTCGTCGAGCGCCGCGGCGAGCCGCTCGGCCGTCGCCGGATCGGCCGTCGTGCGCCACTCGGCGACGATCGGGTCGACGAGTGCGAGCAGCTCGGCGACCTGCGCATGCTGCGCCTTCATCACGTCGACGTGCATCGAGCACCCCGGCTCGCGCCGCTCGAGGCGATCCCAGAGCAGCTCGTCCTCGCCCTCGTGATGGACGTGCAGGCCCTGGTCGATCCGGTCGACCGCCTGCGCGACGGTCTCGGCGCGACGGACGTCGCCCGCCGGGACCTCGCGCACGGCCTTCGGCAATTCGCGATACCCCCAGCGGAAGATGCGGTGGATGAGGAAGATGTCGCTCGTGTCGCACCCGGTCTCGTCGACGATGCGGTCGTCGGCCCCGGTGCTCGGCAGTCGTCTGGTCATGCGGGCGACGCTATCGACGCATCCCGCCGCCGGAATCGGTGCCGGCACTGAGAACCGCTCCCCCGTTCGGGGCTCAGACGCGCGCTCGCACCTTCGACAGGAAGTACTCGTGGAAGCGGTGCTCGCCGTTGATCTCAGGGTGGAAGCTCGTGCCGAGGAGGCTCCCCTGCTCGACCGCGACGACCCGGCCGTCGTCGAGCGTCGCGAGCGCGGTCGCCGCGGGACCGACCGACTCGACCACCGGCCCGCGGATGAACACGGCGTGCACCGGCGCGTCGCCGAGTTCGGGGATCGCGAGGTCGGTCTCGAACGACTGGTTCTGCGAGCCGAAGGCGTTGCGCCGCACCACGACGTCGAGGCCGCCGAGGGACTGCTGCCCCTCGATCGCGTCGAGCACGGTGTCGGCGAGCATGATGAGGCCGGCGCACGTGCCGTAGACCGGCAGTCCGGCGGCGATCGCGGCCTTGAGCGGAGCGGCGAGGCCGAACGTGCGCGACAACTTGTCCATCACACTGGACTCGCCGCCGGGGATCACGAGGCCGTCGACCTCGGCCAGCTCTTCGGGACGTCGCACGAGCGTGACGCGCGCACCGAGCGCGGCGAGCACGTGCGCGTGCTCGCGGAAGTCGCCCTGCAGGGCGAGCACGCCGACGCGGGGTCCGGCCGTGGCCGGCCCCGCGTCGACGGAGCCGGCTCGCAGGGTCGTCGTCACCAGCCGCGCTCGGCGAGTCGGTGCGGCGCGGGCAGGTCGCCGACGTTGATGCCGACCATCGCCTCGCCGAGGCCGCGCGACACGTCGGCGATGACCGAGGGGTCGTCGTAGAACGTCGTGGCCTTGACTACCGCGGCGGCGCGGGCCTCGGGGTTGCCCGACTTGAAGATGCCCGAGCCGACGAAGACGCCGTCGGCCCCCAGCTGCATCATCATGGCCGCGTCGGCCGGCGTCGCGACGCCGCCCGCGGTGAACAGCACGACCGGCAGCTTGCCGGTCTCGGCGACCTCGGCGACGAGCTCGTACGGCGCCTGCAGCTCCTTCGCGGCGACGTACAGCTCGTCCTTCGTCATCGACGAGAGCGCGTTGATCTCGGAGGTGATCTTGCGGATGTGCTTCGTCGCCTCGGAGACGTCGCCGGTGCCGGCCTCGCCCTTCGAGCGGATCATCGCCGCACCCTCGTTGATGCGGCGGAGCGCCTCGCCGAGGTTGGTCGCACCGCAGACGAACGGCACCGTGAAGTTCCACTTGTCGATGTGGTTGACGTAGTCGGCGGGCGAGAGCACCTCTGACTCGTCGATGTAGTCCACGTCGAGAGCCTGCAGCACCTGCGCCTCGACGAAGTGACCGATGCGGGCCTTCGCCATGACGGGGATCGAGACCTCGGCGATGATCGCCTCGATGAGGTCGGGGTCGCTCATGCGGGCGACGCCGCCCTGGGCGCGGATGTCGGCGGGCACGCGCTCGAGCGCCATCACGGCGACCGCGCCGGCGTCCTCGGCGATGCGGGCCTGCTCGGGGGTGACGACGTCCATGATGACGCCGCCCTTCAGCATCTCGGCGAGGCCGCGCTTCACGCGGCTCGAGCCCGTCTCGGGTACGGTCACGGGGAATCCTTTCGATGAGCGCGCAGCGACTCGCGCTTCAGAACAGACCAACGGAATGATTGACCTAGGCCAAAAGATAGCATGGTCGGAGAACGACGAAAGGGCGGTGACGTGATCATCGACATCGAGGGACGATCGGCGGCTGAGATCGCGGAGAGCCTGCGCGCCCTGGTCGAGCGCGGGGCACTGCGCCCGGGCGACGCGCTCCCACCGGTGCGCAGCCTCGCCGAGCAACTCGGCGTCAATCGCAACACCGCCGTGGCCGCATACCGGCAACTCACCAGCGCAGGCATCGTCGTGACGCTCGGCCGTGGCGGCACCCGCGTCGCGGGCTCGGCACCCGTCGCCCAGGAGGGCTTCGCCGCCGACACCGCGCTGCGCGACATCGGCACGGGCAATCCGGATGCCTCGCGCATCCCCGATCCCTCGCCGGTGCTCGCGAGCATCGCCCGACGCCCGGTGCTCTACGGCGAACCGGTCATCGACCCCGGACTCGAACGCTGGGCCGACGACTGGATGCGCGGCGACCTCCCACCCGGCACCCCGATGCGCCTGACCGTCACGAGCGGTGCCGCCGACGCGGTCGAGCGACTGCTCGCGCAGGCGCTCACGCGCGACGACGCTGTCGCCCTCGAAGATCCGTGCTTCCTCACGAGCATCCACACGGTGCGGGTCGCCGGCTACCGCCCCGTGCCGGTGGCCGTCGACGAGGAGGGCATGACGGTCGACGGGCTGCGCGCCGCGCTCGAGCAGGGGGTGCGCGCCGTCATCTGCACGCCGCGCGCCCAGAACCCGACCGGTGCGAGCCTCACGGCCGCACGCGCCGCCGAACTGCGCGCCGTGCTGCGCGACCACCCGTACGTGCTCGTCATCGAGGACGACCACTACTCGCTCCTCTCGCGTCAGCCGTTCCATTCGCTGATCGGCCCCGAGCACCGCCGCTGGGCGCTCGTGCGGTCCGTCTCGAAATTCCTCGGCCCCGACATGTGCCTGGCGGTGTCCGCCTCCGACCCCGAGACCGCCGACCGCCTCGCGATGCGGCTGACTCCGGGCACGACGTGGGTGAGCCATCTGCTGCAGCGCCTCGTGCACGCGCTGGCGACCGACCCGGCCGTCGCCCATGGCATCCGCACCGCAGGCGAGCACTACGCCGCCCGGAACGCCGAGTTCGCAGCACTGCTGACGGCGGCCGGCGTGCCGACGGCCCCGGGCGACGGGCTCAACGTCTGGGTGGGGCTCGACGCTCCGGCCAGGGACGTCGCCGAGCAGCTCATGCGCCGGGGCTGGCTGGCCCGACCCGGCGACGAGTTCGCCCTCGGCGACCGGGCGCCGTCGGATCGGCTGCGGCTCACGGTGCACGATCTCGACGACGCCGACCTGGCGAAGCTCGCGGCCGACGTCGCGGCCTCGATCCGAGCGGTGTCGAGCCCGGGGGCACCCGTCGCGCGGGCGCGCTCGTCGGAGATGCGATGATCGAACGGTGAAGATCCTCTCGATCCAGTCGGCGGTCGCCTACGGCCACGTCGGCAACTCCGCGGCCGTGTTCCCCCTGCAGCGCATCGGCGTCGAGGTGCTTCCCGTCTACACGGTGAACTTCTCGAACCACACCGGCTACGGCGCCTGGCGCGGGCCTCTCATCTCCCCCGACGACGTCCGCGAGGTTCATCACGGGCATCGAGGAGCGCGGCGTGCTCGGCGGCATCGACGTCGTGCTGAGCGGCTACCAGGGCAGCGACGGCATCGCCGACGTCATCCTCGACGCCGTGTCGCGGGTGAAGGCGGCGAACCCGTCGGCGATCTACGCCTGCGACCCCGTGATGGGCAACGCGAAGTCGGGATGCTTCGTCGCCCCCGCGATCCCGGTGCTGCTCCGCGAGCGCGTCGTGCCGGCGGCCGACCTCATCACCCCGAACCAGTTCGAACTCGGCTACCTGACCGGCACCGAACCCGACACGCTCGAGTCCACCCTCGCGTCGGTCGACCTGGCGCGCGCGTCGGGGCCGTCGACGGTGCTCGTCACGAGCGTCGAGCGGCCCGACCGCACGCCCGGCACGATCGAGATGCTCGCGGTCGACGAGCGCGGCGCATGGCTCGCGCAGACCCCGCACCTGCCGCTCAAGGCGAACGGCTCAGGGGATGTCACGGCGGCGCTCTTCACCGCGCACTATCGCCGCACGGGCGACGCCGCCGATGCCCTCGCCCGCACGATCTCGAGCGTCTACGACCTGCTGGCGACCACGCACGAGTCGGGCGAACGCGAGCTGCAGCTCGTCGAGTCGCAGGAGTTCTACGCGAATCCGCGCATGCAGTTCGAGGTGCGGCAGGTTCGCTGACCCGAGGTCGGTCGAGCAGGCGCGAGGCGCCGACTCGAGACCATCCCGCGATGGTCTCGAGACGCCGCTCCGTCGCCACTCGACCGACCGGAGGCCTATCCGGCCGGGGCGGGCCAGCCGTCCGCGATCTCCTGCCGCACCTCGCCGAGCAGCCGCGGCAGCGCCTTCGTGCCCGCGATGATCGGGAAGAAGTTCGAGTCGAGCGCCCAGCGCGGCACGATGTGCTGGTGCAGGTGCTCGGCGATGCCGGCACCCGCGATGCGCCCCTGGTTCATGCCGATGTTGAACCCGTCGCACTTCGAGACCTGCTTGACGACGCGCATGGCGGTCTGCGTGAGCTCGCCGATCTCGGCGACCTCGTCGGCGTTCGCCTCGTCGTAGGTCGCGATATGGCGGTACGGGCAGACCAGCAGGTGGCCCGAGTTGTAGGGGAACAGGTTGAGCAGGACGTAGGCGTGCTCCCCGCGCGCGACGATGAGCGACTGCTCGTCGCTCATCTCGGGCGCTCGGCAGAACGGGCAGGCGTGCTCGTCGGGCTGCTGGCCCTGCTGGATGTAGACGAGCCGATGCGGGGTCCAGAGTCGCTGGAACGCGTCGGGCACGCCGGCCAGGTCGGCCGAGGCATCCGTGGGCACCCCGTCGAACTCGTCGGCCCCGTAGCTGGTCATGCGAAGAGGTCGTCGCGGGTGGTGACCTGGCGGTGGTCGGCGATCGCCGCTCGCACGAGGTCGATCGCCCGGGCGATCGGCACCCCGTTCTCCTGGCTGCCGTCGCGGAACCGGAAGCTGACCGTCTCGCCCGAGCGGTCGTTGTCTCCCGCGATGAGCTGGAACGGCACCTTCTGGGTGGTGTGGGTGCGGATCTTCTTCTGCATGCGATCGTCGCTCACGTCGAGCTCGGCGCGCACGCCGAAGCCCTTCAGCTGCTCGATGATCGCCCCGAGATACGGCGCGTACTCGTCGGCGACGGGAATGCCGACGACCTGCACCGGCGCGAGCCACACCGGGAAGACCCCGGCATAGTGCTCGAGCAGGATCGCGAAGAAGCGCTCGATCGAGCCGAACAGCGCTCGGTGGATCATGATCGGCCGGTGCTTCTCGCCGTCGGGGCCCATGTACTCGAGCTCGAACCGCTCGGGCAGGTTGGGGTCGACCTGCACGGTCGACAGCTGCCAGGTGCGACCGATCGCGTCGCGGGTCTTGAGGTCGATCTTCGGGCCGTAGAACGCCGCCTCGCCGGGCACCTCGGTCAGCTTCAGCCCGCTCGCGAGGGCGACGTTGCGCAGCGCGTTCGTCGAGTACTCCCAGAACTCGTCGGTACCGATCCACTTCGACTTCTCGTCGTCGCGCATCGAGAGCTCGAGCTCGAAGTCCTCGAGGCCGAAGTCGCGCAGCATCGAGATGACGAACTCGAGCACGCGGGTCGTCTCCTCCTCGAGCTGCTCGGGGGTGACGAACAGGTGGGAGTCGTCCTGGGTGAACCCGCGCACGCGAGTGAGGCCGTGCAGGGCGCCAGAGAGCTCGTTGCGGTACACGGTGCCGTTCTCCGCGAGCCGCATCGGCAGGTCGCGGTAGCTGCGCGCGCGCTCCTTGTAGATGAGGATGTGCATCGGGCAGTTCATCGGCTTCAGGTAGTAGTCCTGGCCCTGCTTCGTGACGTTGCCCTCGGCGTCGCGCTCCTCGTCCATGACGATGGGCGGGAACATCCCCTCGCGGTAGGTGACCAGGTGGTTCGACTGGAGGAAGAGGTCCTCCTTCGAGATGTGGGGCGTGTACACGTAGGTGTAGCCGCCCTCGACGTGGCGGCGACGGGCGTGCTGCTCCATCTCACCGCGCACGATGCCGCCCTTGGGGTGCCACACCGACAGGCCCGAGCCGATCTCGTCGGGGAAGCTGAACAGGTCGAGCTCCTTGCCGAGCTTGCGGTGGTCGCGCTTGGCCGCCTCCTCCAGGCGGTGCTGGTACGCACGCAGCTCGTCCTTCGTCGGCCATGCGGTGCCGTAGATGCGCTGGAGCTGCGGGTTCTTCTCGCTGCCGCGCCAGTAGGCGCCGGCGACGCGCTGCAGCGCCCATCCGTTGCCGATCATGCGGGTGTTCGGCAGGTGGGGCCCGCGGCACAGGTCCTTCCAGGCGACCTCGCCGGTCTTGGGGTCGACGTTGTCGTAGATCGTCAGCTCGCCCGCGCCGACCTCGACGTTCTCGTTGTCACCGCCGGTCGAAGCCGCCCCCTTGAGCCCGATGAGCTCGAGCTTGTACGGCTCGTTCGCGAGCTCGGCGCGCGCCTCGTCGTCGGTGACGACCCGGCGCACGAAGCGCTGGCCGGCACGGATGATGCGCGCCATCTCCTTGTCGAGGGCCTTCAGGTCGTCGGTCGAGAACGCCTCTTCGACGTCGAAGTCGTAGTAGAAGCCGTCGGTGACGGGCGGACCGATGCCGAGCTTCGCCTCGGGGTTGACGTTCTGCACGGCCTGCGCCAGGACGTGCGCAGTCGAGTGGCGCAGGATGTTCAGGCCGTCGGGCGAGTCGATGGTGACCGGTTCGACGACGTCGGCGTCCGTCACCGTCGTGGCGAGGTCCTTGAGCTCGCCGTTGACGCGCATCGCGACAACGGATCGGTCGGTGAAGAGCTCGAAGCCGTCAGCCACCTGGATCCACTCCTTGGATTCTCTTGAAACGAACCCTTCAACTGTAGTCGGCCGCCGACCCTCGCTCCGGCGCACGGCTTGCGCCGAGTTGCGTGCGATCGGATGCCTCGGCGCACGAGGGCTTGCACCCGCTTGCGTCCGATCGCGCAAGAACTCGACACTTAGTCGACATTTCACACCAGTGCCTTGTGCGACATCGGGCCGCGCTCCTACAGTCGGCCGCATCCGGGCCGTGCAGCGCCCGCGAGCTGTCCGATGGCGCACACGACTCGAGAGGACCCGTGCCGACATGACCCGCCGCTCCCCCACCTCATCGATACGATCGAGCGGCGCCGCCGCCGCCGCCGCCGCGACCATCGTGATCGCCGTCGCCGCGACGGCGCTCCTCACCGCCCCCGCCGCGGCGATCGCCGCACCGGCCTCGACGCCCCCGGCAGCCGCCGTGCACGTCACCCGCGCCGGGCTCGACCCGGCGCTCGTCGCCGGCCGCGGCGCCGACGTGGCCTTCCTCGAGCAGGAGGCCGAGCACGCGACGACGAACGGCACGGTCCTCGAACCGGTCCGGGACGCCTACACCCTCGCGGCCGAGGCCTCCGGTCGGTCGGCCGTGCAGCTCGCCCCTGGCGACTACGTCGAGTTCGCGCTGCCGGAGCGCACGAACGCCATCACGGTGCGCTACTCCATCCCCGACGCGCCGGGCGGCGGCGGCATCGAGGCTCCGCTCGAGGTCACGGTCAACGGCAAGCAGCAGCGCTCGATGACCCTCACCAGCGAGTACTCGTGGCTCTACAACCAATACCCGTTCACGAACGATCCGAACGCCGGGCTCCTCCACCCCGACTGGTGGATCACCGAGTGCGGCTGCGTGCCGGGCGACGGGTTCGAGGTGCAGAAGCCGTTCCGCCCGATGCACTTCTACGACGAGCAGCGCCTGCTGCTCAAGAAGACCTACCGGGCGGGCGACATCCTCCGGCTCACCGCCCCCGCGGGCTCGAGCGCCGCGCTCACGACGATCGACCTCGTCGACACCGAGTTCGTCGGGGCGCCGCACGTCCGCGTCGAGGCCGCCAACGTGCTCGCGTTCGGCGCCGACCCCACCGGGCGGCGCGACGCCGCCGATGCGATCGACCGCGCGATCGCGTTCGCCAAGCGCAAGGACGTGCCGGTGTACCTTCCGCCCGGAACCTTCCGCGTCGATCGCCACATCATCGTCGACGACGTCACGATCGAGGGGGCCGGCAGCTGGTACACCGTCGTCCGCGGTTCCGAGGTCGCACTCGACGAGCCCTCACCCGACGGCTCGGTGCACACGGGCGTCGGCTTCTACGGCAAGGACGCGTCGGACGGCGGCAGCACGAACGTGCACCTGTCGGGCTTCACCGTTCGCGGCGACGTCGCCGAGCGGATCGACACCGACCAGGTGAACGGCGTCGGGGGCGCGATGAGCGACTCGACGATCGAGGGGCTGTACATCGAGCACACCAAGGTCGGAATGTGGTTCGACGGCCCGATGAGCGGCCTCGTGGTGCGCGACAACATCATCGTCGACCAGGTCGCCGACGGACTGAACCTGCACCGCGGCGTCACCGACTCGCTCGTCGAGCACAACTTCGTCCGCAACACCGGCGACGACGCGCTCGCGATGTGGTCGGAGGGCACCGCGAACGCCCGCAACTCCTTCGCACGCAACACGGTGCAGACGCCGACCCTCGCGAACGGCATCGCGATCTACGGCGGCACCGACAACACCGTCTCCGGCAACCTCGTCGCCGACCCGATCCGCGAAGGCAGCGGCATCCACATCGGAGCCCGCTTCGGTGCCGAGGCGTTCGCCGGCACGCTCGCGATCACCGACAACACGACGGTGCGCGCCGGCACGTACGAGCTGAACTGGAACATCGGGCTCGGCGCGATCTGGTTCTTCGCACTCGACCGGTCGATCGAGGGGGCAGACATCACGGTGTCGGGCGACCACTACCTCGACAGCACCTACAACGCGATCATGCTCGTGACCGACTGGCCTGTGAAGGACCGCCACCGGATCGAGCACGTCGCATTCCGCAACCTCCGCATCGACGGCACGGGCACCTCCGTGCTCAGCGCCCGGACGGCCGGCAGCGCCTCGTTCGAGAACGTCGACGCGCGCAACGTCGGCGCGGTCGGCATCAACAACTGCGGCGCGTTCAACTTCCCGCCATCGGGCTCGGAGTTCTCGGTCGCCGATCTCGGCGGCAACGACGGCGGCGGCACGACGGGACCGTGGCTCGCACCGTGGGAGCTCCCGAACACGATCACGTGCGACGACCGGCCGCCGGTCGTCGCGCCGCCTGCACCGGGCGCCTGGGCGCAGCCCTGACGCCGCGGGCGGTGCAGACCGGTTGGACCCGGGTCGCACCGCCCCGCAACCGATTGCCCCGAACGGGGGTGTACCCCGAAGTAGGTGATTCGGGGGACAATTCCCCGTGGACCGACCATGTCGGCCCACCGGATCCCGGTGAAAGCGAAAGCCGGTCACCGGGGTCCGGCCCACCGCTCCGACCCACCGCTCCGGCTCGCCGCGACGGGGATGTCTCGCGCCAGCGCCGAACCTCGCACTGCGGTCGCCGCAGCGACGAGAAAAGCCCCGGCTGAGCCGGGGCTTTCATTGTGGTGGGCGATACTGGGATCGAACCAGTGACCTCTTCCGTGTCAGGGAAGCGCGCTACCGCTGCGCCAATCGCCCGAGTCGAGATGGGAGGATCTCGGCTTGGAGGTGGATACGGGATTCGAACCCGTGTATACGGCTTTGCAGGCCGCTGCCTCGCCTCTCGGCCAATCCACCGTTCATGGGTTCACCACCAAAGAACAGGAGCCGGGCTTTCGCCCGACCCTGATCAGAGCGGATGACGAGACTCGAACTCGCGACCCTCACCTTGGCAAGGTGATGCGCTACCAACTGCGCCACATCCGCGTTGCTCCGCATTTCTGCGTGCAGAGAAGACTTTATACACACTTCGAGCGATTCACAAACCGAGCGGGCCTCGCGCGATGTTCTCCCCGGTCACAGTGCCATTCGTCCCATGATTCCCGGGCGTGTCGATCGAAGCGGCACCCCCGCGCCGCGCCCGGCGGCAGCTCGATGTGCATTCGCCCTGCTCCGTCGGCTAGTATCGAGTCCGGTCACCGCAACGGAGACCGAAACCCACTTGGGCGATTGGCGCAGCTGGTAGCGCGCTTCCTTCACACGGAAGAGGTCGTCGGTTCGAGCCCGGCATCGCCCACAACGAGAAGCCCCCGGTAGCCCGGGGGTTTCCGCATTTCACGGCCGCATCCGATTCGGAACCCCTCGAGCACGCCGCACGCCGACAGCGAGACACCGCGTTCCGCGCCGATGGCACGTGGCTGCACGTGTCTGCCGGAAGTCAACGCACCGAATGCGTTCGGCACGCATGATCTGCCGCCATGGCCGGAGACCTGCGATTCGCCTTCACGAGGATCGCCACGATGAAGATCGCCAATGCGTCCACGACCGACACCATGAACACCGAGGCGTTGGCTGCCAGCCAGAGCAGGTTGGCGTTCGGCAGCATTCGCGACGCGTCCCAGCCGGACGCGGACTCCATGTGATTGATCGCAGCAGTGTCCGCGATCTGCCAGAGAACGTAGAACGCGACGACGGCGATGTTCAGGCCGACGAGCGCCAGCCCGCCGATCACACCAACCGTCCTCTCAAAAGCCTGCGACATTCCGGCTCCTCGTTGCATCCGTTCGAAACAGGTCCCCAGCCGCCATGCGGCCCGTCGTGCTGCCGCTGCGGAGGTTCGACCAAACCGGGTGGGATACGGACGTTCATCGTTTCGAGGTCGGCGATCAGCTCCAGCCGTAGCGGCGATTGAGCGCATCGGCCACCCGCGTGTAGCGCTCGGCGTCGAGCGAGGCGGCCTCGCGCCGCATGCCGCCGGTGCGCACCCTGAAGACGCGATCGGTCTTCGCCCAACTCGGCCGCCCCTCGGCGTCCCAGGCGCCCTCGCCGAGCGAGACGTAGTCGCGGTCGCCGTCGTGCGGCTTGCTCGTGAGTTGCACGGCGAGGAAGTCCCCCGCCCCCGACGCCGCCACGATCACGACCGGACGGTCCTTGCCCCGGCCGTCGCGCTCCTCGTAGGGCACCCACGTCCAGACGACCTCACCGGGATCGGGATCGCCGTCGCGACTCGGCGCGTAACCGAGCCGGACTCCCCGGAGGCGCCGCGGATCGACCTCGACGGTCGCATCGGATCCCGTCTGCCCCGGGGAGGGCTCGCCATCGGCGAGCCGCGCCGGCGAGGCATCCCGCCCGGTCGTCGTCCGTGGCGCGGCCGGTGTCTTCGAACCGCCCGAACCGAGCGCCCGCAGGAAACGGCCGACGGCGGTGAGGAGGCGGCCGGTGTCAGTCACACCGGGCACACTACCCCACCGCCGTCGGCCGGCCGAGGCTCGATGACTCGCGTCAGACGGTCTCGAGCTTGTAGGCGTCCTCGCCGTGCACGACGGTGTCGATGCCGGCGATCTCGTCCTCGTTCTTCACCCGGAAGCCCATCGTCTTCTGGATGAGCGTGCCGATGCCGAAGGTCAGTGCGAAGGAGTACACGAGCACCGAGACGGCCGCGATGGCCTGCACGGCGAGCTGAGTGAAGTTGCCGCTGTAGATGAGACCGGTCCCGTTCGCGAAGATGCCGAGGTACAGCGTGCCGATCAGGCCGCCGACGAGGTGGATGCCCACCACGTCGAGCGAGTCGTCGAAGCCGAACTTGAACTTGAGGTCGATCGCGAGGGCGCAGACGGCACCGGCGATCAGGCCGAGCACGATCGCCCAGATCGGCGTCAGCGAGGCGCAGGCGGGCGTGATCGCCACGAGACCGGCGACGGCGCCCGAGGCGGCGCCGACGGACGTCGGCTTGCCGTCCTTGATCTTCTCGACGAGCAGCCAGGCGAGGAGCGCCGCGGCGGGCGCGGCGATCGTGTTCACGAACGCGAGCGCCGCGGTGCCGTCGGCTGCGAGCTCCGAGCCGGCGTTGAAGCCGAACCATCCGAACCAGAGCAGGCCAGCGCCGAGGAGCACGAACGGCGGGTTGTGCGGGACGTGCGCGCCCTTCGAGAACCCGACCCGCTTGCCGAGCACGAGCGCGAGGGCGAGCGCCGCTGCGCCGGCGTTGATGTGCACCGCCGTGCCGCCCGCGAAGTCGATCGCGCCGACGCCGAACGCCTCCTGCAGGCCGTACGTGATCCAGCCGCCGTAGGCGAAGCTGCCGTCCTCGGCGAGGCCGAAGTTGAACACCCAGCTCGCGACCGGGAAGTAGACGATCGTCGCCCAGATCCCGGCGAACACCATCCAGCCGCCGAACTTGGCACGGTCGGCGATGGCGCCGGAGATGAGCGCGACGGTGAGGATCGCGAAAGTCGCCTGGAACGCCACGAACGCGAGCGGGGGGTACGCCGCGCCCTCGGGCGTCTCGAGGAGGCTCTCGAGCCCGATCGCCGACCAGTCGATCGACCACGGCGGCACGAGGCCCTCCGAGCCGGGGAAGGCGATCGCGTAGCCGTAGAGCACCCAGAGGACGCCGATGAGGCCCATCGCGCCGAAGCTCATCATCATCATGCTGATGACGCTCTTCGCCTTGACGAGGCCGCCGTAGAAGAACGCGAGCCCAGGGGTCATCAGCAGCACGAGTGCCGCCGAGATCAACAGGAACGCGGTGTTGCCTTGATCCATCTCTCGAACCTCTCTCGGATGCAGGTCGTGGGGGGAACCTGTGCCGCAAGTGTCACGAGTGGGCGTTTCGATCGATTCGTCGTTGTGTTTCGGGGTCGTTACGGTCGGGCGTCTCGTGTGAACAGCAGATTTCGGGATGCCTCGACGGCACGGTGAATCGGCTGCGGGAGTGCCCCGATCAGTCGTGCGGGGGCAGCTCGCCCGACGTCAGCGCGATCATGCGGCTCATCGACCGGAGGTACTTCTTGCGGTAGCCGCCGGCCATCATCTCGGCGTCGAACACCTCGTCGAGGGCGACGCCGCTCGCGACGACCGGCACCTCGGCGTCGTAGACGCGATCGATGAAGGCGACGAGGCGCAGCGCCGCGTTCTGGTCGTGGAGTTCGTGGGCGCCGGTGAGCGCGATCGTGTCGAGCCCCTCGACGAGTCGCACGTACTTCGACGGGTGCACGGTCGCGAGGTGGGCGATGAGCTCGTCGAACCCGTCGAGCGAGACACGATGGCCGCGCTCGGCCAGCGCGCCGGCCGTGCGCCGCACGGCGGCGTCGTCGCCCGCGACGACCGCATGCCCTTCGGTGTCGCGCCGGCGATAGTCGAGTCCGTCGATGCGGAGCGTCTCGAAGTTCGACGAGAGCGCGTGGATCTCGCGGAGGAAGTCGGCCGCCGCGAAGCGCCCTTCGCCGAGCGCATTCGGCGGGGTGTTGCTCGTCGCGGCGACTCGCGTGCCGCCGGCCATGAGCTCACCGAGGAACCGCGTCATCAGCATCGTGTCGCCGGGATCGTCGAGTTCGAACTCGTCGATGCAGATGAGCTTGGCTCCGCGCAGCAGTTCGACCGCCTGCGCGTAGCCGAGGGCCCCGACGAGGGCCGTGTACTCGATGAAGGTGCCGAAGTACTTCGGGCCGTGCGCCACGTGCCAGAGCGAGGCCAGCAGGTGGGTCTTGCCGACGCCGAAGCCGCCGTCGAGGTAGACGCCGGGCAGCTCGATGCGCGCGGGCCGCTTGCGCGAGAAGAACCCGCCGGGACGCTGGGCGGCTCGCCACGCGCCGGCGAACTGGTTCAGCCGGTCGAGCGCCGCCTGCTGCGAGGGGAAGTCGGGGTCGGGCCGGTAGGACTCGAACGAGGCGTGCTCGAACTGCGGCGGTGGCACGAGCTCGGCCGCGATCTCTGTCCCCGAGATCGACGGATTGCGGTCGACGAGGTGGATGGGCGCCTGGCTGGAGGCCGTGGTCATGCTGGAGAGCTCCCGTGTTGCACCGGATGACGGGTGCTGTGACTGCGCCCCGCGGGCCGCGTAGATTCGGAGGGTGGACAGGTCATCAGCCTAGTCCGCTCCCCCGATCACCCCGCCCGACCGGGCGACCACAGGAGGCCCCCATGTCCGCCGAGTTCGACTCCGCCGCGAAGTTCGCCGAGTACGCCCATCCCGAGCGTCTCGTCTCCACCGCCTGGCTCGCCGAACACCTGGGCGAACCCGGCCTCGTCGTCGTCGAGTCCGACGAGGACGTGCTGCTCTACGAGACCGGCCACATCCCCGGTGCGGTGAAGATCGACTGGCACACCGACCTCAACGACCCGGTCGTCCGCGACTACGTCGATGCCGAGCAGTTCGCCGCGCTCCTCGGCTCGAAGGGCATCGCCCGCGACACGACCGTCGTCGTCTACGGCGACAAGAACAACTGGTGGGCGGCGTACGCGCTCTGGGTGTTCACGCTCTTCGGCCACGAGGACGTGCGCCTGCTCGACGGCGGTCGCGACCTGTGGATCGCCGAGGGGCGCGAGCTCACCACCGACGCATCCGACGTGACCCCCGTCGAGTACCCCGTCGTCGAGCGCGACGACCGCGCCGTGCGGGCGTTCAAGGACGACGTGCTCGCCCACCTCGGCAACCCGCTCATCGACGTGCGCTCGCCCGAGGAGTACACGGGCGAGCGCACGACCGCCCCCGCCTACCCCGAGGAGGGCGCGCTCCGCGCCGGGCACATCCCGACCGCGGCATCCGTGCCGTGGGCGCGCGCAGCTGCGGGCGACGGCACCTTCAAGTCGCGTGCGGAGCTCGACGCGATCTACCGCGACGAGGTCGGACTCGCCGACGGCGACGACATCGTGGCGTACTGCCGTATCGGCGAGCGGTCGAGCCACACGTGGTTCGTCCTGCAGCACCTCCTCGGCTTCGAGAACGTGCGCAACTACGACGGCTCGTGGACCGAATGGGGCAGCGCGGTGCGGGTGCCGATCGTGACGGGTGCCGAGCGCGGCGAGGTGCCCGGCCGCTGATCGTCGGCCGAGCGGACCGTCGGCGACCGGCCGACGGTCCGGCCGCCCGTGGGAGAATGGACCGGATGGAACAGACGACCCTGCCCCCCGCCCTCGCCGAGATCCGCGACGACTTCCTCGCGCTCGGCGTGCGCGATCGGCTGCAGCTGCTGCTCGAGTTCTCGAACGAACTGCCCGCGCTCCCCGAACGGTATGCCGACCACCCCGACCTGCTCGAGCGGGTCGAGGAGTGCCAGTCGCCCGTCTTCATCTTCGTCGAGGTGGCCGACGGCGTCGTGCACCTCTTCGCGACCGCGCCCGCCGAGTCGCCGACGACGCGCGGGTTCGCATCGATCCTCGTGCAGGGGCTCGACGGGCTCTCCGTGCAGGAGGTGCTCGACATCCCCGCCGACTACCCGCAGTCGCTCGGCCTCGCCGAGGCGGTGTCGCCGCTCCGGGTTCGCGGCATGACGGGCATGCTCGCCCGCACGAAGCGGCAGCTGCGCGAGCGCGTCGCCGCCTGATCAGCCGACGATCTCGGCGTCGCCCTCGGCCGCCGGTTCGTCGCGTCGTCCTCTCGTCGCGAGGAAGGCGACGATCAGCTCGCTCCACCGCTCGGGATCGTGGTTCCACAGCTTCGTGTGACGGGCTCCGGTGAACTCCTCGAACTGCACGAGATCGGGGCGGGATGCCGCCAACCGGCGCGACCCGTCGATGGGGACGAACCCGTCGTCCACGCTGTGCATGAGCAGCATCGGCACGGTGAACTCCTCGGCCCTGGCCACGAGGTCGAGCGCCACGAGGTCGATCGGTGCGGCGGCACCCGTGAGTCCCGCGCCGACGGGTGCTCCGAGCACACCGGCGACGAGATCGCCGAGGCCCGCGGGCAATCCCATGGCGGAACCCTGGAACCGGAGGATGTCGACCCAGTCGATCGCGGGAGAGTCGAGGACGACCCCGACCAGGTGCTCGCGCACCTCCTCCGAGCGCAGCACCGCCTGCAGCGAGATCATGCCGCCCATCGACCAGCCCATCAGCACGATCTCGCGGGCCCCCCGCGCGACGACGAAACGCACCGCGGCGACGACGTCCTCCCACTCGGTGCCTCCGAGACCGTATCGGCGATCGGTGCTCTCGGGAGCCTCGCCGTCGTTGCGGTAGGAGATGAGGAGGCTGTTCCAGCCGGCCTCGCGCACGGGGCGGACGGCTCGCAGGGTCTCGTGCCGTTTCGCCCCCCGGCCGTGCACGTGCACGACCCAGCGATCGGTCGGTGCGTCTGCCGGCACCGACCACGCCGGCGCGGCGCCGAGGGGCGTCTGCACGACGGCCTCGCGGTACGGGACGTCGAGTTCCCAGGGGCCGAGGAAGTACCAGCCGTCGATCCGGCCCCGTCGGGCTCGGTCGAGGCGTCCGAAGTCGACCGAGTCGATCCCCCTGATGACCATGCCGCCGCGCGCTTCGTCGACCTCGGCGATGCGGGCGTGGCCGGCGTCGCCGTCGAACCAGAGGCCGTACCGGCCACGCATCCTCGCTTCGTCGCCGTCGGCGAGCGTGATCCGCCGCCCGGCGAGATCGACGGCGAGGATCCGCACGTCCTCCTCGCGCTTCGTGGAGGGGGTGACGACCTTGCGGGCGAACACCACGGTGGCCAACGCCGTGACGGCGGCCGTGATGACGGCGATCGCGCCGGCGACCATTCCGACCGCGGCGAGCGTCGTGCCGATGATGCGGAACCCGCCCCGCCGCTGTGCCATCCGCCGCTTCCTCCCCGATGAACCGATCCCACTGCGTGCCGGTGCGGCGTGCCGCCGCTGCCGGTTCCGATGGAGACTCTAGTCTGCACTCGTGCCCGACCACCCGACCTCCTCCCCCGCCGAGTTCGAGAACGCACTCGCCTCGATCCGGGCCGCCGCGCCGCGCGCCGAGCTCTCGGTGTCGGAGATCCCGGCGCCCGGCGGTCTGGCCCCGTTCGCGGCGGCGCTGTCGGCCGACGTCTCGCCGACGCGCCACGGCGACGACTCCGAACTCGGCACCGGCCGGTTCATCGTGCTGTACGACCCGAGCGAGCCCGAGGCCTGGGGCGGGCGGTTCCGCATCGTGTGCTTCGCGCAGGCACCCCTCGAGACCGACATCGGCCTCGATCCGTTCCTCGCGGACGTGGCGTGGTCGTGGCTGATCGACGCGTTGGACGCACGCGGCGCGCGCTACATCGCGGCGTCGGGCACGGCGACGAAGATCCTCTCGACCGGCTTCGGCGAGCTCGCCCACCAGGGTGACGGCGCGCAGATCGAGCTGCGCGCGTCCTGGACGCCCCTCGACGCCGCCATCGGCGCCCATGTGGAAGGCTGGGGTGAGTTGTTGTGCATGCTCGCGGGACTGCCGCCGCGTGCTGAAGGGGTGACCGCACTGCCCCGCCGGAGGTCGGATCGTGGATGAGTATCGGGTGATCGAGACGCCCGCGGCGTTCGACGAGGCCGTTGACCGGTTGCTGGGCGGATCGGGGCCCATCGCCGTCGACGCCGAGCGTGCGAGCGGCTTCCGCTACTCCCAGCGCGCCTACCTCATCCAGATGTACCGGCGCGGTGCGGGCGTCTTCCTCTTCGACGCCCCCGAGGTGCCCGACTTCTCCGCGCTCGAGAACGGCATCCGCTCGGAGGAGTGGGTGCTGCACGCCGCGAGCCAGGACCTCGCATGTCTTCGCGAGGTCGGCCTCGACCCCGATCGCATCTTCGACACCGAACTCGCGGCGCGCCTGCTCGGCATGCCTCGCGTGGGCCTCGCGTCGGTCGTGGAGGACCTTCTCGGCATCAAGCTCGCGAAGGAGCACTCGGCGGCCGACTGGTCGACGAGACCGCTGCCGCAATCGTGGCTGAAGTACGCGGCCCTCGACGTCGAACTGCTCGTCGACGTGCGCGATCGGCTCGCCGAGCGCCTCGACGCGACCGGCAAGGCCGGCCTCGCCGTCGAGGAGTTCGACGCCGTGCTGCACCGCGCGGCGAAGCCGCCCGCCGCCGAGCCCTGGCGACGCCTCTCCGGCATCCACGCCATGCGGAGTGCCCGCAACCTCGCCGTCGCCCGCGAACTGTGGGTGTCGCGCGACGCCCTGGCCGCCGAGACCGACATCGCGCCGGGCCGACTCGTTCCCGACGCCTCGATCGTCGCCGTCGCGCGCGCCCTGCCGTCCACTCGGCGCGCACTGGCGGACCTCCGAGAGTTCACCGGTCGCGCGAGCCGTACCGAGCTCGACCGCTGGTGGACGGCGCTCGAGCGCGGCCTCACCACCGACGAGCTGCCGGCGGTGCGCGTGCCGAGCGATGCCCCGCCTCCGCCGCGTGCATGGGCGAGCCGGAATCCCGAGGCCGACGCCCGTCTGAAGGCCGCGAAGGCCGCGGTGGCCGAGGTCGCTGAAGAGCTCGAGATGCCCCTCGAGAACCTCCTCACGCCCGATTTCCTGCGTCGGGTGGCCTGGCACCCCCCACAGCCGGCCGACGCCGCGGGCGTCGGCGCGGCCCTCGCGCAGCTCGGCGCGCGCCCGTGGCAGATTGCGGCAACCGCACAGACGATCGCCGATGCGTTTGTCGAGGCGTCACAATCGCTCCTCGACGCGACCTCCGAGGGTTCGTAGGAACCGTCAAGCGATTCACGGGCGCTCGGCACCGGTTCGTAGGATCGAGGCATCCTGATTTCGAAACGGAGCTGCAGCGTGGCTGAACGAGCTGATGTCGTGTTCGTCGATGGGGTTCGGACCCCGTTCGGACGAGCCGGTGAAAAGGGCATGTACTGGAACACGAGGGCCGACGACCTCGCGGTCAAGGCGATCACCGGGCTCCTGGAGCGCAACCCGAACCTTCCTCCCGAGCGCGTCGACGACGTCGCCATCGCTGCGACGACGCAGCAGGGCGACCAGGGCCTGACGCTCGGCCGCACGGCGGCGATCCTCGCCGGCCTGCCGATGAGCGTTCCCGGCTTCGCGATCGACCGCATGTGCGCCGGCGCCATGACCGCGGTGACGACGACGGGTTCGGGCATCGGCTTCGGGCAGTACGACGTCGTCATCGCCGGCGGCGTCGAGCACATGGGCCGTCACCCGATGGGCCTCGACGCCGACCCGAACCCCCGGTTCCTCACCGAGAAGCTCGTGGCCGCCGACGCACTCAACATGGGCAACACGGCCGAGCGCCTGCACGACCGGTTCCCCGAGCTCACGAAGGAGCGCAGCGACCGATTCGGCATGCTGAGCCAGCAGAAGGTGCAGGCCGCCTACGACGCCGGCCACATCCAGCCCGATCTCGTGCCGGTCGCGATCCGCACCGCCGAGGGCTGGGGCCTCGCGAGCGAAGACGAGGGTCGCCGCCCCGCGACCACGATGGAGGGGCTCGCGAGCCTCAAGACCCCGTTCCGCCCGCACGGCCGGGTGACCGCGGGCAACGCGTCGCCGCTCACCGACGGTGCGACCGCTGCGATCCTCGCGAGCTCCGACGCCGCGAAGGAGCTCGGCCTCACGACGAAGATGCGCATGGTGAGCTTCGGCTTCGCCGGCGTCGAGCCCGAGGTCATGGGCATCGGGCCGATCCCCTCGACCGAGAAGGCGCTCAAGCGCGCCGGCCTCTCGATCGACGACATCGGCCTCTTCGAGCTCAACGAGGCCTTCGCCGTGCAGGTGCTGAGCTTCCTCGACCACTTCGGCATCGCCGACGACGACGCCCGGGTCAACCCGTGGGGCGGCGCCATCGCGATCGGCCACCCGCTCGCCGCCTCGGGCGTTCGCCTCATGCTGCAGCTCGCGCGCCAGTTCGAGCAGCACCCCGAGGTCCGCTACGGCATCACCGCGATGTGCGTCGGCCTCGGCCAGGGCGGCACCGTCATCTGGGAGAACCCCCACCACAAGCGCTACGGAAAGGGCCGCTGAGCGACATGACCGACTACTCGAAGATCGACTTCTCCGAGCTGGCGGCCGCGTTCGCCGACGACGAGGTCGTCACGCACTCCTACGTGCGCGACATCCGCCTGGCGTCGGGCCGCGTGATCGCGCTCATCACGCTCGACAACGGTCGCGACCACACCCGGCCCTCGACGCTCGGCCCGGTCACGCTGATCGAGCTCGGCGAACGGCTCGACGAGCTGAAGGCCCGTGCCGCCGCCGGCGAGATCCAGGCGGTCGCGATCACCGGCAAGCCGTACTTCCTCGCCGCAGGCGCCGATCTCTCGAAGGTGGGCGAGATCCCGAGCCGCGACATCGCGCTGAAGATGGGCCAGCTCGGCCACATGGTGTTCGGCAAGCTGGGCGAGCTCGGCGTGCCCTCGTTCACGTTCATCAACGGCCTCGCCCTCGGCGGCGGCCTCGAGGTCGCGCTCAACAGCGACTACCGCACCGTGGATGCCTCGGCGCCCGCGATCGCGCTGCCCGAGGTCTTCCTCGGCATCGTGCCCGCCTGGGGCGGGGCGTACCTGCTGCCGAACCTGATCGGCATCGAGAACGCCCTCAAGGTGGTCATCGAGAACCCCCTGAAGAACAACCGGATGCTGAAGGCGAAGGACGCCCTCGAGCTCGGCATCGCCGATGCGATGTTCGCGCCGGTCAACTTCCTCGAGGATTCGCTCAAGTGGGCCGACGGCGTGCTCGGCGGCTCGGTTCAGGTGAAGCGTCCCAACGTTCCCGGCAAGCTCGAGCGGCTCGCCAAGTGGGACGTCGCGGTCGGCATCGCCCGCAAGAGCATCGAGGGCAAGCTCGGCACGACCGCGAAGTCGCCGTACGTCGCGCTCGACCTCCTCAAGGCGGCGAAGTCCGGCACCAAGGCGGAGGGCTTCGCCCGTGAGGACGAGGCGCTCGCCGACCTCGTCTCGGGCGACCAGTTCGTCGCCTCGATCTACGCCTTCAACCTCGTGCAGAAGCGTGCCAAGCGCCCCGCCGGCGCGCCCGACAAGTCGCTCGCCCGGAAGGTGACGAAGGTCGGCATCATCGGCGCCGGCCTCATGGCGAGCCAGTTCGCACTGCTCTTCGTGCGTCGCCTGCAGGTGCCCGTCGTCATCACCGATCTCGACCAGGCCCGCGTCGACAAGGGTCTCGCCTACATCCGCGACGAGATCGGCACGCTCGAACAGAAGGGCCGCATCGACGCCGACGAGGCGAATCGACTGCGGGCGCTCGTCTCGGGCACGACCGACAAGGCCGACTTCTCCGACTGCGACTGGGTCATCGAAGCGGTCTTCGAAGACCTCGCCGTGAAGCAGCAGGTGTTCGCCGAGGTCGAGCCGCACCTCTCGAAGACCGCGATCATCGCGACGAACACGTCGTCGCTCTCGGTCGAGGAGATCGGCGAGAAGCTCACCCACCCCGAGCGCCTCGTCGGCTTCCACTTCTTCAACCCGGTCGCGGTCATGCCCCTCATCGAGATCGTGAAGACCCCGAAGACCGACGACGAGACGCTCGCCACCGCGTTCGCCACCGCCGCGAAGCTCAAGAAGAGCGCCGTGCTCACGGCCGACGCGCCCGGCTTCGTCGTGAACCGACTGCTCGCGAAGGTCATGGGCGAGGCGGCACGCGCCGTCGACGAGGGCACCCCGGTGCCGGTCGTCGAGAAGGCGCTCGCGCCGATCGGGCTGCCGATGGGGCCGTTCGAGCTCATCGACCTCGTCGGCTGGGCGGTCGCCGCCCACGTCCAGGACACGATGGTGCGCGAGTTCCCCGAGCGGTTCTACGCCTCGGAGAACATGCACGCCCTCTCGAAGCTGGGCTCGCCCGTCGTCGAGAAGGACAAGCACGGCAAGGTCACCGATCTGACCAAGGACGCGAAGAAGGCGATCACCGTCGGCAAGACGTCGGTCGACGCCGCGACGATCCTGCGCCGCGTCGAAGACGAACTCGCACGTGAGATCAAGCTCATGCTCGACGAAGGCGTGGTCGCCGCAGCCGAAGACATCGACCTCTGCCTCATCCTCGGCGCCGGCTGGCCCTTCCAGGCCGGCGGTGCGACGCCGTACCTCGACCGGGTCGGGGCCTCGGAGCGTGTGTTCGGCGACACCTTCCACCATCCGGCGATCCGCGGCGTGGGCGCGTAGCGCACTCGCCGAACCAGAGCGGGCCCGCGACCACACGGTCGCGGGCCCGCTCTCGTTCGAGGTCCTCGTGCCCTGCGGCGATCCTCCGCAAGGCGGTGGTCTCAGTCTGCGACGTGCGCGATGACTGGCTGCGTGCCCGTGTCGCCCGACGCGCCGCGCGCGTGCGGCAGCTTCGTGCCGAGCACCATTGCGGTGACGTCTTGGGCGATGTGCTGCGGGGTGAGGCCGACGCGCTCCAGGATGTCGGAACGGGAGCCGTGCTCGAGGAACTCGTCGGGCAGGCCCAATTCGGTGACCGCGGTGTCGACCCCGGCCTCGCGCAGGTCCTGACGGATGCGTGTACCGACACCGCCGACGCGGATGCCGTCTTCGAGCGACACCACGATGCGGTAGTCGCCGGCGAGCCCGACGACGCTGCGCGGCACGGGCACGACCCACCGGGGGTCGACGACGGTGGCGCCGATGCCCTGCGCCTCGAGGCGCTCGGCGACCTCGAGGCCGATGCCGGCCATCGGCCCGACGGTGACGATGAGCACGTCCTTGCGCTGGGACTCGACGAGCACGTCGACGCCGTCGTCGGTGCGACGCACCGCGTCGTACTCGGTGCCGACCGAACCCTTCGGGAATCGCAGGACGGTCGGTGAATCCGTCACCCGCACGGCCTCGCCGAGCTCTTCGGCGAGGCGGATCGCGTCGCGCGGTGCGGCGATGCGGATGCCGGGGACGACCTGGAGGATCGAGAGGTCCCAGACGCCGTGGTGGCTCGGGCCGTCGGGCCCGGTGACGCCGGCGCGGTCGAGGACGAACGTGACCCCCGCCTTGTGGAGGGCGACATCCATGAGCAGCTGGTCGAACGCCCGGTTCATGAACGTCGCATACACCGCGACGACCGGGTGCAGGCCGCCGAACGCCAGGCCGGCGGCGGACGTCACGGCGTGCTGCTCGGCGATGCCGACGTCGAAAACCCGTGTCGGGAAGCGCTCGGCCATCCGGTGAAGGCCCGTCGGGCGGAGCATCGCGGCCGTGATGCCCACGAGGCGGTCGTCGCCCTCGGCGAGGTGGACGAGCTCGTCGGCGAAGACGCTCGTCCAGCTCTTCGCCCCGCCGGTGTCGAGCGGCTCACCGGTCTCGGGGTCGATCTGCCCGACGGCGTGGAACTGGTCCGCGACATCGTTGCGGGCGGGCTCGTAGCCGCGGCCCTTCTCGGTGATCGCGTGAACGATGACCGGCGCGCCGTAGTGCTTCGCCTGCCGGAGCGCGGCCTCCATCGCCTGCTCGTCGTGCCCGTCGACGGGACCGACGTACTTGATGTCGAGGTTCGAGTAGAGCGCCTCGTTCCCGGTGAATCGGGAGAGGAAGCCGTGCAGGCCACCGCGCACGCCGCGGTAGAACGCCCTGGCCGGGCCGCCGAGGCGGTTGAACGCGTCGCGGCTCGAGAGGTGGAGGTTGCGGTACGTGCTCTTCGTGCGCACCGAGTTGAGGAAGCGCGCCATGCCCCCGATGGTCGGCGCGTACGAACGGCCGTTGTCGTTCACGACGACGATGAGCTTGCGCGTGTTGTCGTCGGAGATGTTGTTGAGCGCCTCCCACGTCATGCCGCCGGTGAGGGCGCCGTCGCCGACGACCGCTACCACGTGCCGGTCGTGCTGCCCGGTCATCTCGAACGCCTTCGAGATGCCGTCGGCCCACGACAGGGAGCTCGAAGCGTGAGAGGACTCGACGATGTCGTGCTCCGACTCGCTGCGCTGCGGGTATCCGGCCAGACCGCCGGTCTGCCGAAGGGTCGAGAAGTCCTGCCGGCCGGTGAGCAGCTTGTGCACGTACGACTGGTGACCGGTGTCGAACACGATCGCGTCGCGGGGCGAGTCGAACACGCGGTGGATCGCGATGGTGAGCTCCACCACCCCGAGGTTCGGACCCAGGTGCCCGCCCGTCTTGGCGACGTCGGAGACGAGGTGCTCTCGCACTTCGACCGCGAGTTGCTCCAGTTGCTCCTTCGAGAGAGCGTCGAGGTCGCGCGGGCCTCGGATCGTCTCGAGCAAGGTCATTCGTTGGGCCTCCGGGATGACGCGGGCGATGCCGCCGAACGGAACGAGTCTACGCCGGGCAACCTGAGCGCCCGGGCAGACGACAGGGCGATCGGCGGAAACGCCGATCGCCCTGTCGTCGAATGCGTCTGCGTCAGACGAGGCTGCGCAGCACGTACTGCAGGATGCCGCCGTTGCGGTAGTAGTCGGCCTCACCCGGCGTGTCGATGCGGACGACCGCGTCGAACTCGACGGTCGCCTTGCCGGGCGCCGAGTGCTCGCTCGGCGATGCGACGACGTGCACCGTCTTCGGGGTGGTGCCCTCGTTGAGCTGCTCGAGACCCGTGATCGAGACGATCTCGGTGCCGTCGAGGCCGAGCGACGCCCAGCTCTCGCCCGCCGGGAACTGCAGCGGAACGACGCCCATGCCGATCAGGTTCGAGCGGTGGATCCGCTCGAAGCTCTCGGTGATGACCGCCTTGACCCCGAGCAGGCTCGTGCCCTTGGCCGCCCAGTCGCGCGACGAACCCGAGCCGTACTCCTTGCCGCCGAAGATGACGAGCGGAGTGCCCTGCGCCTGGTAGTTCTGCGATGCGTCGTAGATGAACGACTGCGGACCGCCGGCCTGCGTGAAGTCGCGGGTGTAGCCGCCCTCGACGCCGTCGAGGAGCTGGTTCTTCAGGCGGATGTTCGCGAACGTGCCGCGGATCATCACCTCGTGGTTGCCACGGCGCGAGCCGTACGAGTTGAAGTCCTTGCGGTCGACGCCGTGCTCGGTGAGGTAGCGGCCCGCCGGGCTGTCGGCCTTGATCGAACCGGCCGGCGAGATGTGGTCGGTGGTGACCGAGTCGCCGAGCTTCGCGAGCACGCGCGCGCCCGAGATGTCGGTGACCGGGGTCGTCTCCATCGTCATGCCGTCGAAGTACGGGGGCTTGCGAACGTAGGTCGACGCCTCGTTCCACTCGAACACCGCACCGGTCGGCGTCTCGAGGTTGCGCCAGCGCTCGTCGCCCTCGAACACGCTCGCGTACTGGTGCACGAACATGTCCTTGTTGATCGAGTTGTCGATCGTCTCCTGCACCTCGGCCGCGTCGGGCCAGATGTCCTTCAGGAAGACGTCGTTGCCCTCGGTGTCCTTGCCGAGCGCGTCGACCTCGAAGTCGAAGTTCATCGAACCCGCGAGGGCGTACGCGATCACGAGCGGCGGCGACGCGAGGTAGTTCATCTTCACGTCGGGGTTGATGCGGCCCTCGAAGTTGCGGTTGCCGGAGAGCACCGCGGTGACTGCGAGGTCGGACTCGTTGACCGCCGTCGAGATCTCATCGATCAGCGGACCCGAGTTGCCGATGCAGGTCGTGCATCCGTACCCGACGGTGTAGAAGCCCAGCGCCTCGAGGTCGTCGGTCAGGCCGGCCTTCTCGTAGTAGTCGGTGACGACCTTCGACCCGGGCGCGAGCGTGGTCTTCACCCACGGCTTCGCCTTCAGGCCCTTCTTCGCCGCGTTGCGGGCCAGCAGGCCGGCCGCGAGCATGACCGACGGGTTCGAGGTGTTCGTGCACGAGGTGATCGCGGCGATCGCGACCGCACCGTGGTCGAGCGTGAACTTCTCGCCGTCGGCGAGCGTCACCGGAGTCGGGTTCGACGCCGTGGCGGGCGCGTGGCTCGCGTGGTGGTGCTCGTGGTGGCTGTGCTCGTCTTCGGGCGAGTTGCCGGGCGGGTCGGACGCGGGGAACGACTCGGCGATCTCGAGATCGACGAGGTCGTGGTCGACCGTGGCGTAGTTCAGGAGGTCCTGCTCGAAGGCCGTCTTCGAGTTCGACAGCTCGATGCGGTCCTGCGGACGCTTCGGACCCGCGATGGAGGGAACGACCGTCGAGAGGTCGAGCTCCATGTACTCGCTGAAGGCGGGCTCGTTGTCGGCGTCGTGCCAGAGCTTCTGAGCCTTCGAGTAGGCCTCGACGAGCGCGATCTGCTCGTCGCTGCGGCCGGTGAGGCGCAGGTAGTCGAGCGTGACGTCGTCGATCGGGAACATCGCGGCGGTCGAGCCGAACTCGGGGCTCATGTTGCCGATGGTCGCGCGGTTCGCGAGCGGCACCGAGGCGACGCCCGACCCGTAGAACTCGACGAACTTGCCGACGACGCCGTGCTTGCGCAGCATGTCGGTGATCGTCAGCACGACGTCGGTCGCGGTGACACCGGTGGGGATCGAACCGGAGAGCTTGAAGCCGACGACCTTCGGGATGAGCATCGACACGGGCTGGCCGAGCATCGCGGCCTCGGCCTCGATGCCGCCCACGCCCCAGCCGAGCACGCCGAGGCCGTTGACCATCGTCGTGTGCGAGTCGGTGCCGACGCAGGTGTCGGGGTACGCGCGGAGGACGCCGTCGACGGTGCGGGTGAAGGTGACCTTCGCGAGGTGCTCGATGTTCACCTGGTGCACGATGCCGGTGCCCGGCGGGACGACCTTGAAGTCGTCGAACGCCGTCTGGCCCCAGCGGAGGAACTGGTACCGCTCGCCGTTGCGCTCGTACTCGATCTCGACGTTGCGCTCGAGGGCGTTCTCGGTGCCGAAGAGGTCGGCGATGACGGAGTGGTCGATGACCATCTCGGCCGGAGCGAGCGGGTTGATCTTGTCGGGGTCTCCCCCGAGGGCGACGACCGCCTCGCGCATGGTGGCGAGGTCGACGATGCACGGCACGCCCGTGAAGTCCTGCATGACCACGCGCGCGGGCGTGAACTGGATCTCGGTGTCGGGCTCGGCCGTCGGCACCCACGAGCCGAGCGCCTCGATCTGCTCCTTGGTGACGTTCGCGCCGTCCTCGGTGCGCAGCAGGTTCTCGAGGAGCACCTTCAGGCTGAACGGCAGCTTCTCGTGCCCCGGCACGGTGTCGAGCCGGAAGATCTCGTAGGACTTGTCACCGACGTGGAGCGTGTCCTTCGCCCCGAAACTGTTCACTGCAGACACGATGTCCTCTCCTTCGCGGATGACGCCCGGCACGCGGGCGACTCTCCATCTTCTCCGTCAGACAGGGGGCCGATCCAGCAAGGGTAACCTAAGCCGTTCGCCCGCCGACAGGCTTCGCACGGTGTGCGGATTTATCTTGACGTCGAGATAACTGTATCACTCGGCCGATCGATGTGCCGACGGGTAGACGGCACGTACGACAAGCCACGAGAAGATGAGCGCGAGGGCGTAGAGCGGGACCCCCATGAGCAGCCTGAACGCACCGAGCGCCTCGACGTTGTCGACCAGGTAGAAGGGCACCTGGACGGCGAGCCGGGCGACGAAGAGGCCGATCCAGACGAGCGTCAGGAACTGTGCTGCGCGATACTTGCGGCGGTCGTTGCGCCAGGCGACGCCCTCGCCCATGAGGAATCCGACGATGAGCCCGATCGCCGGCCACCTCACGAGCAGCGACACGAGCAGCGCGAGCGCATAGGCGGCATTCGTGAAGAAGCCGAGCACGTAGTTGTCGCGCGCGTTGCCCGTCCACAGTGCGAGCGCAGCGGACGCGAGCACGCCGATGAGGCCGGCGATCGCCTGCGTGGGCTGACCCTTCGTCGCGATGCGGACGAGCGTGAAGACGACGGCCAGCCCGACCGACGCGATGAGGGCGGGAACCAGGGCCGCCTGGGCGTCCTGGCCGGCGAAGCTCGTGAGCGTGCTGTAGACGATGAGGAAGACGAGCCCGGGCAGCAAGGCCTCGAGGATGCCTCGCACCCCGCCGACGGCGACGAGCAGGTCGCGACCGCTCAGCTTCTCGTCGCGTGCGAGGGCGCCGAGCCCGCTCTTCTCGGCCGCGGCCGCGAAGGCCCGGCCGAACTCACCGCCGTCCGCCCCGGCCTGCGCCGAGGCATCCTGCTCGTGCTCGTCGGGGTCGCGGCGCCCTGCGCCCGTCGCGTCGGTCACGCCTACGCCGTCGGAGCGCCGGTGGAGGATGCCGGCATCCGCAGCGGAATCAGGTCGCGCGGCGGCATCGGCGTCGCCCCGCGGACGACGACGATCGAACGGAAGAGGTCCTCGACCTGCGCGGCAGCGGCGGGGTCGACCGCCGCCTGGCCCGCGATCACACCGCGCAGGAACCAGCGCGGTCCGTCGACGCCGATGAAGCGCGCCAGGCGCATCTGGCCCTGCTGCGCCTCGCCCGCCGCGACCGGGATCTGCGCGAGGAGCTCAGGGCCGAACGTGCCCTCGCGCACCGTCGTCGTGCCGCCCTGGCGGGCGATCTGGTCGGCGATCTGCGCACGGATCTCGTGCCAGAGCCCACTCGAGCGCGGCGCGGCGAACGGCTGGACCTGCAGGGTCGAGTTCGCGTAGTCGAGCCCGATCGCGACGACGCGCTTCGTGCCCTCCTCCACCTCGAGGCGGAGGTGCAGGCCCTCGCGCGGAAGGATCTTCACGCCGCCGAGGTCGACGTAGGGGCGCACGGGATTCGCCTCGGCCTCGTCGAGCGGACCCGCGCTCGCGCGGTCTTCGGGGGCGGACTTGGGCTGATCGACGGGAGCCCCGTCGGTGTTCTCGATGTCGCTCACGCGTTCACTCCTGACTTGTGCTCCCCGAATCCCGTGGAGCCGAATCCCCCCTCGCCGCGCAGGCTGCCCGGCAGTCGCTCGACCTCGACGAAGCGTGCGCGGCTGACCGGCATCACGACCATCTGTGCGATGCGGTCGCCCACCGCGATGGCGTACGACTCGCTCGTGTCGGTGTTGAGCAGTGCGACCTTGATCTCGCCGCGATAGCCGGCGTCGACGGTGCCCGGTGCGTTCACGATCGTGATGCCGTGCTTGAACGCGAGCCCGGATCGCGGCACCACGAAGGCGACGTAGCCGTCGGGCAGGGCGATCGAGACGCCGGTGCCGACCGTCGCGCGCTCACCGGGCTCGAGGACGACGGCCTCGGCGGCGTGGAGGTCTGCGCCGGCATCACCCGGGTGGGCGTAGTTCGGCAGGCGCTCGGCGGTGATGAGGACGTCGACGGAATCGGTCACCGTTCGAGGGTAGTCCAGAAGTGTCGGAGGCTCGTGCAGAAGTCTGATCTGATAGAGCCATGCCCGACTATCGCGAGAAACTGTGGCCGACGCCGTGGATCTACCTCTCGAGCCTGCTGCTCGTGCCCGCGAGCATCCTCGTGCTCGCACCGGTGTCGATGCCGGCCGGAATCGCCACCGGCATCATCCTCTATGCCGCGGTCGCCGGCGCCCTGAGCATCACGGCACCCGTCATCGAGGTCAGGAGCGGACGCCTGCACGCAGGGCGTGCCGAGATCTCGCTCGAACTGCTCGGCGAGGCCGTCGCGGCCGACGATGCCGCTGCTCGCATCGAACGGGGCACCGGGCTCGACGCCCGCGCCTTCCTCGTGATCCGGGGCTGGATCCGACCGGTCGTGCGCGTGCCCGTCATCGACCCGGCCGACCCGACGCCGTACTGGCTGGTCTCGACGCGGCATCCCAAAGAACTGGCCGCCGCGATCAACGGATCGCGACGGCCTGACGACACTGAGCGGAGCGCTTAGGAGGCGCACTCCAGGCAGATCGGCCCGAGCTTCGTCTCGTGGTCGATCTGCGAGCGGTGCTTCACGAGGAAGCAGTTCACGCACGTGAACTCATCGGCCTGCGGAGGCAGCACGACGACGTCGAGCTCGACATCCGACAGGTCGGCACCCGAGAGGTCGAAACCTCCGGGGTTGTCGGCGTCATCGACGTCGACCACACCCGACATCTTGTCGGGGACGCGTTCCTTGAGGGCCTCGATCGACTCCGAGTCGTCTTCGGTCTTCCGCGGGGCGTCGTAATCCGTTGCCATTCCCATCCATTTCCTCAAGCGCCGGAGATTCGGCGGCCATAGTCTGCATCAAAACGAGGACGTAAGCAAACCCTTTGTACGGCGGATCGTCCGATGCTTCCTGCTCAACTTCCGCCGCGCCCGGGCTATTCCCGCGAGCACCGGTCCGGGCGTGGCATCCTTGGGCGGAGACGAAAGCACGGAAGGGCTTGTCGCGATGCAGGAACTCAAGGTAATCGGGGTCGAGAACGGCGCGCTCCTCGCCGCCTCCGACGATGGCGCGCGCTTCCGGATCGAGATCGACGAAGTGCTCCAATCGCGGATCCGCCAGGCGCAGCCGGAGCAGCTCACCGGACCGAAGCCGTCGCCACGCGAGGTGCAGGCCCATATCAGGGGCGGCATGTCGGCCGAGGAGGTCGCCCAGCTCACGGGCGCCGCAGTCGAGTACATCCGTCGCTTCGAGGGGCCGGTGATGGCCGAACGCGAACACGTCGTGACGTCCGCCCTCGCCGTGCCCGTGAACGTGACCCTCGACGTCGACCCCGCCGACGAGCCCGCCTCGTTCGGCGGCGTGATCCGCGACCGGCTCGCGAAGCTCGGCGCCGAGGGCGAGCGATGGGCGAGCTGGAAGGACGACGAGCGCGGCTGGATCGTCAAGCTCGAATTCACCGCCGACACCATCGACCACGACGCGCGCTGGACCTTCGAGCCGCGCAAGCAGTCGCTGCAGCCGCTCAATTCCGAGGCGATCACGCTCTCGCAGCAGGGCGAGCTCAAGGGCGGCCTGATTCCGCGCCTGCGCGCCGTCGGCCCCGACTCCGACGAGTCGCGCTTCGACAGCGGCGCCTTCACGTTCGACGAGATCGAGCAGAGCGACAACGACACCGCCCCGCACCTCGAGCCGCTTCCGTACGCACGCACGGCCCAGACCTCGAGCCCCGCGGCGGCGCGCGCCGCGATCAAGCGAGCCGACGAACCCAAGCCGTCGCTCGGCGAGACCGCCGACCTCCTCGAGGCACTCCGCCGTCGGCGCGGCGAGCGCGAGTCGGCGACGCTCGACGCTCCCGCTCCCCTGCAGCCCGCGACGCTCGACGTGCCCAGCGAGCCGTCACCGGCCACTGAGACGCTGAGCGAACCCGCCGCCGAGGAGAAGCCGGGCGCCGGCGCCCGAAGCCTGTGGGGCAAGGTCTCGTCGTCGTCGTCCTCGACGTCGGGATCGGGGCGCGCAGCCAAGAAGGGCCGCGCATCGATGCCGAGCTGGGACGAGATCGTCTTCGGCGCCCGCACCGACGACGATCTGGCCTGACGCCGCCCACGACCGCACGAGGCCCGGTTCACCGAACGGTGACCGGGCCTCTTCCGTCGTCGAGCGGCTACGCCGACTTCTCGGCGCGACGCGCCTTGTGCGGCACGATCGTCGGCGCGGCATTGTCGAGCACCGCGGCCTTGGTGACCACGACTCGGGCGACCCCGGTCGACGAGGGGACCTCGAACATGATCGGCCCGAGCACCTCCTCCATGATGGCGCGCAGGCCTCGCGCACCGGTCTGACGGAGAACAGCGAGGTCGGCGATCGCCTCGAGCGCCGCGTCTTCGAAGTCCAGCTCGACGCCGTCGAGCTGGAACATGCGCTGGTACTGCTTCACGAGTGCGTTCTTCGGCTCGGTGAGGATCTCCATGAGCGCCTCGCGATCGAGCGGCGTGACCGTCGCGACGACGGGCAGGCGACCGATGAACTCGGGGATGAGGCCGAACTTGTGCAGGTCTTCGGGGAGGACCTCGCTGAAGATGTCGGCCTCCTCCTCTTTATTGTGCAGGGGGGCGCCGAACCCGATGCCGCGCTTGCCCGCACGCGAGGAGATGATGTCCTCGAGCCCGGCGAACGCACCAGCGACGATGAACAGCACGTTCGTCGTGTCGATCTGGATGAACTCCTGATGCGGGTGCTTGCGTCCGCCCTGCGGCGGGACGGAGGCGACGGTGCCCTCGAGGATCTTCAGCAGCGCCTGCTGCACGCCTTCGCCGGACACGTCCCTCGTGATGGACGGGTTCTCGGCCTTACGGGCGATCTTGTCGACCTCGTCGATGTAGATGATGCCCGTCTCGGCGCGCTTGACGTCGTAGTCGGCGGCCTGGATGAGCTTCAGCAGGATGTTCTCGACGTCCTCGCCCACGTAGCCGGCCTCGGTCAGGGCGGTGGCGTCGGCGACGGCGAACGGCACGTTCAACTGCTTCGCGAGCGTCTGCGCGAGATAGGTCTTGCCGCATCCGGTCGGACCGATGAGCAGGATGTTCGACTTCGCGATCTCCACGTCGTCGTGGGCGCGGTCGGCGGTCGTCAGCGTCGTCTTCGCGCGCACGCGCTTGTAGTGGTTGTAGACCGCGACGGCGAGCGCCTTCTTCGCGGCCTCCTGGCCGATCACGTACTCCTCGAGGAAGCCGAAGATCTCCTTCGGCTTCGGCAGCTCGAACTCGCCCGTCTCGGTCTCGCCGGCCTCGGCCAGGCGCTCCTCGATGATCTCGTTGCAGAGTTCGACGCACTCGTCGCAGATGTAGACGCCGGGCCCGGCGATGAGCTGCTGCACCTGCTTCTGGCTCTTTCCGCAGAAGGAGCACTTGAGCAGGTCGGCGCTCTCCCCGATGCGTGCCATCGCACCCTCCTCTCGACGAGCCTGTTCCGAGCCTAGCCCGAGTTCGAGCGGTTGCGGCGTAGCCTGTGCGATTCGACACGCGAGCCGTTTCGCCGGTCGCGAACCGCGCCGGAATCAGAACGACGGATGCCTCGGCCGAGTGTTCGGCCGAGGCATCCGTGCGTGCTGCAAGCGGTCAGCGCGTGATCGCCGGCAGGTTCTTGCGCGACGTGAGCACCTGGTCGATGAGGCCGTATTCGAGGGACTCCTCGGCCGACAGGATCTTGTCGCGGTCGATGTCGTCGTGCACCTGCTGCTGGTCGCGGTTCGAGTGACGCGCGAGCGTCTCTTCGAGCCAGGTGCGCATGCGCAGGATCTCCGCGGCCTGGATCTCGATGTCGCTCGCCTGGCCGTGACCCGCCTCGCCCATCGCGGGCTGGTGGATGAGCACGCGCGCGTTCGGCAGCGCGAGGCGCTTGCCGGGCGTGCCTGCGGCGGCGATGACGGCCGCCGCCGAGGCGGCCTGACCGAGGACGACGGTCTGGATCTGCGGGCGGATGTACTGCATCGTGTCGTAGATCGCCGTCATCGCGGTGAACGAGCCGCCGGGCGAGTTGATGTAGAGGATGATGTCGCGGTCGGGGTCCATCGACTCGAGCACCAGGAGCTGCGCCATGATGTCGTCGGCCGAGGCGTCGTCGACCTGCACGCCGAGGAAGATGATGCGATCCTCGAAGAGCTTGGCGTAGGGGTCTTGCCGCTTGTAGCCGTAGGCGGTGCGCTCCTCGAAGCTCGGCAGGATGTACCGCGAGCCGGGCGCCTGCACGCCGTTGAAGGCGGTGCCGCCGAAAGCAGGGCCACCGATAGTAGGTACTGACATTCGCTCGTTCTCTCTTCTCTCGCTGCCTACGCCTGGGTTCCGCCGCCGCCGGCCACGTCGAGGGCCGACTCGCGGATGTGGTCGACGAAGCCGTACTCGAGGGCCTCCTGCGCGTTGAACCAGCGGTCGCGGTCGCCGTCGGCGTTGATCTGCTCGACGGTCTTGCCGGTCTGCGCGGCGGTGATCTCGGCGAGGCGGCGCTTCATGTCGAGGATGAGCTGCGCCTGGGTCTGGATGTCGCTCGCGGTGCCGCCGAAGCCGCCGTGCGGCTGGTGCAGGAGGACGCGGGCGTTCGGGGTGATGTACCGCTTGCCCTTGGTGCCGGCGGTGAGCAGGAGCTGCCCCATCGACGCGGCCATGCCGATGCCGACGGTGACGATGTCGTTGGGCACGAACTGCATGGTGTCGTAGATCGCCATGCCGGCCGTGATCGAGCCACCGGGCGAGTTGATGTAGAGGTAGATGTCCTTCTTGGCATCTTCCGCGGCGAGCAGCAGCAGCTTCGCCGCGATCTCGTTGGCGTTCTCGTCGCGCACCTCGGAGCCAAGCCAGATGATGCGGTCCTTCAGCAGTCGATCGAAAACACCGGTGCCTGGTGTCGGTTCGGCCATGTGTCGCTCCGTTTCGGTTGTCGCGTTGGAATCGAATCTATCCGTTGCAACGCGCGCGAACCCCGGTGTTCGCCCTAGGCGGATGCCGTGAGCGCCTCCGCGTATGCGGCGACCGACACGCGATAGCGGGCGAGGTGCGGCGCGAGCGCCGTGAGCGCGACGGATGCCGCGTGGCGGGCGTCGCCCGTATCGACGAGCGCGAGCACGCGGAACGCCGCGACGGCGTCCCGGAGCTCTCCTGCCTCGGACTCGATCGCGTCGAGCAGCGCGAGCGACTCCAGCGGCCGGCCGAGGTTGCGCAGCGTCGATGCGAGCTGCACGTGCGCCTGCACGCGCTCGGATCCAGTCAGGCCCGCGTCGATCGCGTGTCGGTAGAGCGGTTCGGCCTCGGCCTCCAGCCCGGCCGAGTCGCGGGCGCCGGCCCGCTCGAAGAGCGCGAGCGGATCGTGCTCGTCCCGTTCGGCGGCCAGCGCGTCGATGCGCTCGACGACCTCGAGCTCGCCGAGCTCGTCGGCCGCCGCCCAGACCTCGTCGACCCGACGCTGCCACTCGCTCGCTTCGCTCATCCCATCCTCTTTCCTCGTCCGCCGGTCGTGGAGACGACGAAGGGGCCGAGCGAGAACGCTCGGCCCCTTCGCACTGCGATGCAGGATTACTCCGCGTCGGCCTTCTTCGGCGCGCGCTTGCGAGCCGGCTTCTTCTCCTCGGCCGGGGCCTCGGCCGCCTCCTCGGCGGGAGCCTCTGCCGCGGCCTTCTTCGGCGCGCGCTTCTTCGCGGCGGGCTTCTTCTCCTCGGCGGGGGCCTCGACGGCCTCCTCGGCCTCGTCGTCGCCGGCGACGGCGGTGAACTCGGAGAGGTCGACGGCGTTGCCCGAGGCATCCGTCACCTTCGCCTTGCCGAGCGCGATCGCGAGCGCCTTGTTGCGCGCGACCTCGCCGACCATGGCGGGGATCTGGCCCTGCTGGCTGAGGATCTGGACGAACTCGTTGGGGTCCATGCCGTACTGGGCTGCGCCCTGCACGAGGTACTGGGTGAGCTCCTCCTGGCTGACCTGGACCTTCTCGGCCTCCGCGATCGCGTCGAGCAGGATCTGCGTCTTGAACGCCTTCTCGCTCGCCTCGGCGACCTCGGCGCGGTGCTCGTCGTCCTCGAGGCGGTTCTCGCTCTCGAGGTGGCGGTGCACCTCGTCGTCGATGACGCCCTGGGCGACGGGGACCTCGACGAGCTCGAGGAGCTTGTCGACGAGCAGGTCGCGGGCCTGGTTGCCCTGGCCGAAGACCTTGTTGCGTCCGGCCTGCTCCTTGAGCGAGTCCTTCAGCTCGGCGAGGGTGTCGAACTCGCTCGCGATCTGCGCGAAGTCGTCGTCGGCCTCGGGGAGCTCGCGCTCCTTCACGGCGGTGACGGTGACGCTGATCTCGGCGGTCTCGCCCTCGTGGTCGCCGCCGAGCAGCTTCGACGAGAAGGTGGTCGACTCGTCGGCCGACAGGGTGTCGAGCGCCTCGTCGATGCCCTCGAGCAGTTCGCCCGAGCCGAGCTCGTACGAGATGCCGCTGGCCTTGTCGACCTCGGCGCCGTCGATCGTCGCGACGAGGTCGAGGGTGACGAAGTCGCCGGTCTTGGCCGGGCGGTCGACCGTGATGAGCGTGCCGAAGCGGCTGCGCAGGCGCTCGAGCTCGGCCTCGACCTCGTCGTCGCCGACCTCGACGGAGTCGACCGTCAGCTCGAGGCCGTCGTATGCGGGAAGCTCGATCTCGGGACGCACGTCGACCTCGATGGCGAGCAGCAGGTCGCCGGAGAAGTCCTTCTCGCTCGGCCACTCGACGATGTCGGCCTCGGGGCGGCCCATCGGGCGCAGCTCGTGCTCGGCGACGGCGGCGCGGTAGAAGCCGTCGAGGCCCTCGTTCACCGCGTGCTCGAGCACGGCGGCCTTGCCGACCCGCTGGTCGATGATGGGGGGCGGCACCTTGCCCTTGCGGAAGCCGGGCACGTTGACCTGCTCGGCGATGTGGCTGTAGGCGTGGGTGATGCTGGGCTTCAGCTCCTCGGGCGTCACCGAGATGGTGAGCTTGGCGCGCGTCGGGCTCAGCTTCTCAACCGAAGTGGTCGGCATGGGGAAGTTCTCCTGTTGTGTGGAAGTTCGTGTCGAGTCGGATCGACTCGTCGGGGCGACAGGATTCGAACCTGCGACCTCCCGCTCCCAAAGCGGGCGCTCTACCAAGCTGAGCTACGCCCCGAGTCGCGACTCAACTCGTCGGACCATCGGCGCGGGCATGCCGAAGCACACGTCGGGCCGAGGGACCCCGGAAAGTCTACTGCACGCGCGCAGGCCGGCGCTGTGCGCTCCGTCGACCTGCGGTTGTGGATGGCGCGTGCACACCGTCGAACCGCCATGGCAGAGTGTGCGCATGACCGACCGCCGCTCCGCCGGGCCAATCTCCCCCGGACTCCGTCGCTGGCCGACCTCGCCCGCGCACTTCACCGACACGACGCTCTGCCCGTCGTGCTTCGAGCGCCTCGCGTCATCGCACTGCGGGATGTGCGGCCTCGACCTGTCGACTCCCGACGCGACGCGACTGCTCGCCGCAGGAGAACGGGTGCGCGAGGCGGAGACCGCCCGTCAGCGGTTGCTCGCCGAGGTCGGCGCGGCTCAGGCGGCGACCCTCGTCGCACCGGTTTCGGCGTCGACCGCGGTCGTCGCCCGGCCCGCGCCGGCCGCGCCCCCGTCGCAGCCGATCGTCATGCCGGTGGCCCAGCCGGTGCCTGGCACGGTGCCGGCCGAGCACGTCGTCGCGCGGCCCGCACCGCCCGCCGTCTCGCCGTCGCCCGTCGCGGCCACCGCGGACCGGCAGCCGTCGTCGCCGCTCGCGCCCGTCGTGGGCGATGCCCCCCGCCGCCGGTCGGGCGTGCAGGTCTTCCTGCTCGCGCTCGGCGTCGTGCTCATCTCGATCACCGCGATCGTGTTCCTCTTCGTGGCCTACCTCGTGGCCGGCCTGGAGGTGCGGTCCGTCATCATCGCCGCCGCGAGCGTGCTCGTGCTCGGTGTCGCCTGGCTGTTGCGGGCGCGCCGTCTGCCGGGCACGGCCGAGGGTGTCGCCGCGGTCGCGGTGGTCCTGCTGCTGCTGGACGTCTGGATCGTGCGCGCGAACGGACTCTTCGGGACGGACGCGCTCGGTTCGGCCGGCTACACGGGCGGCGCCCTCCTCGTCGTCGCCGGCCTCCTCGCCCTCACCCGCGTCGTCACCGGGATCCGCGTGCCCGGGTTCGCCGCAGCGGCGCTGATCCCGGTCGCCGCGTTCCTGCTCGGCGTCCAGGCCGCGCCCGAGACCGAGGTCGCGACCGGTGCGTGGGTCGGCGGACTCGCGATGACCCTCGTCGGCGCTGTCGGCGTGCTGGTGCCGACGCGCGTCGAGCGCACGATCCTGCTCTCGGGCGGGTTCGCGGGCGGTGCGCTGGCGTTCGTCGTCGCGGTCTGGGCGCTGCCCGAGGCAGCGTGGCCCGAGCTGTGGACCTTCGGACTCGTCGCGGTCGCCTGGCTGGTCGTGCTGGCCGCCCTGCGCATGCGCGCTGCGGCGGTCTCGGGGGTGTGGACCGACGTCGCCGCGGCGGGCCTCGGCCTCGCTGCGGCGATCGCGCCCGCCGCGGCCATCGCGTCGGAGCTTCCGGCCGGCCCCGCGAGTTGGCTCGCTCCCGCGGCGTCCGGGGCCGTCGTGTGCCTGTTCGCACTCGTCCACCGGCTCAGCGGGGCGCGCGCATGGCTCGTGGCACTGGTCGCCGCGGCCGCGGTCGCCGCTGCGGCCGCGCTTCCCGGTCTCGCCGTAGGCGCGGCCGCGGTGGGGGCGAAGGTGTTCGGCAGCACCCTGCCGACCGGCCCGTTCCGCGCCGGATCGTCGTTCCGCCTCGACGACGAGGCCGAACTCGGTGCGGTGCTCGTGCCGCTCGTGATCGCCGTCGTCAGCACCGCGGTGCTTGCCCTCCTCGGCCGGCTCCGCGGCGTCGCCGCCGTGCCCATCGGTGCCGTGCTGGCAGCGCTGATCGTCGTCGGCGCCGTCGTCGACCCGGCGTGGGCGTCGGCCGCCGTCTGGCTCGCCATCGCGGTCGGAGCACTGGTCTGGGCCGCGCTCGCGGGACGCCGGGTGCCCGGCCTCACGACCGTGCTCGCGGTCGCCGGGGCGTCCGCCGCCGGACTCGGCTGGTGGCTCGGCTTCGGTGATCCCGGCGTCTGGCCGTGGGCGAGCGCCGTCGTCATCGCGGCGGCGTTCGCGGGACGGGTGCTCGCCGCCCTCATCTGGTCGAGGGGCGCCCGGCCGATCGGGCTCGTCCACGTCGTGCTCGCGAGCGCGCTGCTCGTCACGACGCTCGGCTCGTTCGCCTGGTGGCTCGACGCCGTCGGCGTGCCCCTCGCGCAGCCCGTGACGACCGGATGGATCATCGCGGGCCTCGGCACCTCGCTCCTGCTCGGCCTCGCGATGCTCGTCGCGGTCGCCACGCCCGGCGACCGGCTCGCCTTCGCGATTCCGATGCTGGCCACGGCGATCATCTCCGTGGCGGCACTCGCATTCACGACGACGGATGCGTCGTGGCGGTGGACGCCTGCGGCGGTCCTGACCCTCGCTGCGGCCGTGGGGCTCCGTCGGTCGGCACCGTCAGGGCTCAGGATCGTGTTCGCCGCGGTCGCGCCGCTCAGCCTGGGCGTCGCCGTCGCGCTGATCACCCTCGAGCTCGCCGGATCCCGGGCGATCGGGTACGCCCTGGCCGCGACGACGCTCGCGACCGCGGCGATCGCGCACCTCGTGGCGCGCCACCGCGCCGGCGCGGCGACCATCGCCTGGGTGGCCGCCGTCGCCCTGCTCGGCACCGCGACGCTCGCGATGACGACCGCGCCCGCCGGCGAGCCCTGGCTCGTCCTCGCGGTCCTGGCACCGGTGCCGATCGTGCTCGCCGCCATCGCCGGCGACCCGATCGCGGGCGATGCGCCGTGGCGCCACGTCGGCTGGCTGACGCCGGCGCTCGCGATCGGCTCGGTGTGGGCCTGGCTCCTCGGCGACGGCGTCGAGACGGCCGAGGCCTACACGCTTCCGCTCGCGGTCGTCGTCGCCGGGTGCGGCACGCTGATCGCGTGGCGGCGCCCCGCGAAGGCTGCGGCGGACGCCGGCAGGACGGCGCTGTTCGGCACGGCCGCGGCGATCGCGGTGCTGCCGAGCGTGGCGTCGGCCGGCGACTCGGCGCTCCGCACCCTCGTGCTCGTCGGTGGCGGCGCCGTGGTCGCGATCGCGGGCGGGTTCCTGCCGACGTCCCTCGGCGGGGTCCCGGCACGGCTCCTCGTCGTCGCGACGGGCTGGACGGCGCTGAGCGGCGCCGCGATCGTTCGCGGGCTCGCACTCGCCCGCGGCGTCGAGGGCGCCGACCCGATCGAGCTGTGGCCCGCCGTGGCGCTCGCCGCCGGCGTCGTCGTCGCCCTGGTCTGGGCCCGCTCGGAGTCGCGGCCCGCGTGGCTCGCCGAGGTGTCACTGGCGGCGTCGCTCGTGCTCGCCGTACTGCCCACGCTCCTCGCGATCGTCTCCGATGAGCACCCGCTCGCCCGCACGGCCGTGCTCTTCTGGGCCGTCGCCGTGGCGCACGTCGTCGGCGTCGCGGTCCGTGCCAGGCCCGTCGCCGGCCCGGTGTTCGCGTGGACGACGCGCGGCATCCTCGTGATCGGCGGCGTCATCGTGCTGGCTCGCGGGAGTGTCGAGCCGTTCGACCTCGTCACCGTGCCGGTCGGCCTCGCGTTCACGGTCGCAGGAGTGCTCGCCATGCGCCGCTCCCCCGCGCTCGGCAGCTGGCCGGCGCTCGGCGCCGGGCTCGCCGTCCTGCTCGTGCCACCGCTTGTCGCCGACTTCACGGACCCGCAGTTGTGGCGCGTCGTCGCGCTCGGCGTCGCGAGCCTGACCGTGCTCGTCGTCGGCGTCGTGCGCCGGCTCCAGGCACCCGTGCTGATCGGCGGCGGCGTGCTGCTCGTCCACGCCGTCGTGCAGCTGTGGCCGTACATCGCGACGCTCTACGAGGCGGTGTGGTGGTGGCTGTGGCTCGGCATCGCCGGTGTGCTCCTCGTCGTGCTCGCGGCGACGTACGAGCGGCAGCTGCGGTTCGCCCGCTCGACGATCGGCTCGATCGCGGCGCTCAGGTAGGCGCCCACGTGCACGGGCGGGCCGCCGCCGTGTACTACGATGATCCATGGCCCGCGAGCGGGTCGCGGGGATGTAGCTCAATGGTAGAGCCTCAGTCTTCCAAACTGATTACGCGGGTTCGATTCCCGTCATCCCCTCCGAGCGCAACGAGAACGGCCCCGCGACACCGTCGCGGGGCCGTTCTGGTATCTCCGGCTCAGTACCGTTCTCCTGCTCAGTACTTGTTGCCGATCGCCTTGTTCTTGATCGCCTCGAACTCGCCCTGCGTGATCGTGCCCGCGTCGAGCAGCGCCTTCGCCTTCGCGATCTCGTCGGCGGGATTCGCGAACGAGACCGAGCGGATGTACTCCTCGCTGTACTCCTGGTACTCGCGTTGCTTGCGCCCCGCACGCTCCGCCATGCCGTTGCCGCGCGCGATCAGGTACACGAGCGCGGTGATGAACGGCACGAAGATCAGGAAGATCGTCCAGGCCGCCTTGGCCCACCCGTTCAGCTCGTGGTCGCGGAAGATGTCGATGAGGATGTAGACGAGCGCGAAGATGTACGCCACGTAGGCGAACATCCAGAAGAGGAACCAGAACCAGTCCCACACGCTGTTGAGGAAGTACATGGCAGACCCTTTCGTTCGTGCGGCCAAATTATCGGTTCGACGGCACGGAACGCGAGCATGACGCGCGGCACTGCGCCGCGACATCCGGTCATTGTCGGCCATGCCGTGTCAGGAAGCCAGCCCTGCCTACCCTTCCTTGAAATACCGGGGCAGGTGCGTAGCGTTGAGGAGGACATACTCCAGGGAAGGTGGACACGATGACCGACATCCAGACCGCACCGAAGACCGGCTCGAACGCCGACGTCGCCGCAGGCGTCGCCCAGTACCTCACCCCCGTCGTGCATGAGCTCGTCGCCCTCGTCGTCAACGGCAAGCAGGCGCACTGGCACGTTCGCGGCGCGAACTTCATCGCCGTGCACGAACTGCTCGACGACGTCGTCGCCCACGCGCAGGAGTGGGCCGACCTCGCGGCCGAACGCGTCGTCGCCCTCGGGCTGCCGATCGACGGGCGCCTCGGGACCGTCGCCGCGAAGAGCGGCGCCAAGGACCCGAAGCTCGGCTTCCTCTCGTACGAGGAGGCGATCACGGGCGTCGTGACCCAGATCGACCTCGCGACCGAGAAGGTCAACGCCGCGATCGACGGGCTCGCCGACCTCGACCCCGCCAGCCAGGACGTGGTGATCGAGATCCGTCGCGGCCTCGACAAGGACCGCTGGTTCCTCTTCTCGCACATCGCCGTCGAGTAGGCGACTCCCGACGGGCTGACGGGCCCGGATGCCGCACGCCGGGCGCCCCGGTGGCCCGGCGTCCGGGCCCGAGCCGTCTCCGACGCGGCAGCGGGCGGGATTTCACGCGGTTCGCACGAACCGCACGTGCCGCGGGTGCGCGAGAATCGTCCCAGGGCCCGAAACCGACCGGGCGGCACGACGGAAGGGGATGCGACGATGGCGAGCACAGAGGCAGCCTCGAACCGGCATCGGGAGCGCAAGACGCCCAAGCGCCCTCAGTCGAAGCTCGCCGAGCACTGGACCAACGTCGACGGCCTCGACGTCTTCTACCGGGAGTCGCCGGCGCCGCCGCCCGGCGCTCCCGTCGTCATGCACGTGCACGGGTTCGGGCTGTCGGGGCATTACCTGCTGCCCACCGCCGAACTCCTCGCCGACGACTTCCACACGCTCGTGCCCGACCTGCCGGGTTTCGGGCGCAGCGCACGGCGCTCGCGCTCGGAAGGCCTCACCCTGGGCTCGCTCGCAGAGGCGGCCGCCAGGTTCCTCGACGACCGCGGCATCGAGAAGGCCACCCTCGTGGGCAACTCGATGGGCTGCCCGGTGATCTGCGAGTTCGGCCACCACTTCCCCGACCGTCTCGAGCGGGCGATCCTCGTCTCGCCGGCCGGCGGCTACCACAACCAGCCCCTCGCCCGCGCGATGGTGCAGCTCGCGCGCGACGGCGGCCGCGAGCCGAAGCGCATGGTGCGCGTCGCCGCACCCGACTACCTGAAGTTCGGCGTCGCGAGCACCGTCAAGATGTTCGGCGCACTGACCCGGTACCCCACGCTCGAGCGCCTCCTCTCGCTGCCGGTGCCGATCCTGGCCGTCATCGGCGACCGCGACCCGCTCATGCCCGACCCGGCGCGCGTGCACGAGGTCGTCGCCCATGTCGACACCGACGTGATCGTCGTCGTGATGGAGGGCGCGGCGCACGCCATCAATTTCAGCCACCCCGGCGAGCTCGCGCACATCATCCGGCAGTTCATGGCCGATGAGCCGATCACCGACGACCCCGACTCCCCCGGCGAGACCAAGGTCATCGAGCTGCATCGAGGCGCGCGCCGCGACGACTCCGACGACTGAACACGCCGCGATGATGGCGGGCCGCCCGGCCCGGGTGGAGAATGCCGATATGGCGACGGTCGAACCCGAGCCCGAGCCGTCGACCCACGGCGACACCGCATCGTTGAGCGATGCGCAGCGATCGCTGCGCGCGCAGATGCTCGCGACCGAGCACTGGAGCCTGCTCGCATCGAGGAGCACCACGCAGAGCGAGGTGCTCACCCGCATCGCGATCTTCCTCACCCTCGTGTCGGCGGGACTCGTCTCGCTCGGCGTGCTCGGCAACGCGACCGGCTTCCGCGGGTGGTTCGGCGCGGCCGCCCTCGGGGTGCTCGCACTGCTGGTGCTGCTCGGGGTGATCACCCAGCTGCGGGTGTTCAACACGGCGACCGAGGACCTCGTCTACGTCCTCGCGATGAACCGCCTCCGCCGGGCGTACGTGGATCTCGACCCCGGCATCGAGCCCTATCTCATGACCGGTACGACCGACGACGAGGCCGGCGCGAAGACGACCTACTTCCCGTTCGCGGCGCGCGATCGTTCGCAGGTGTTCGCGAGCTCGATGATGGTCATGCTCGTGGTGAACACGGCGCTCGTCGGCCTCTTCATCGGCGCGCTGGTCTTCGCTGCGACCGGGTCGATCGCGTGGTCGATCGCCCTCGGCGCGCTCGCCGCCGTCGCCCAGTTCGTGCTCTGGATGCTACGGGGCTATCGCAGCTATCGCGGAGTGTTCGCCGCCCACGCACCGCTGCGGGGCACGACGCGGTGAGCGTTCAGCGCTGCAGCCAGGTGAGCACCGCGAGGACGCGCCGGTGATCGGTGCCCGAATCCTCGAGGCCGAGCTTCTGAAAGATCGACGTCACGTTCTTCTCGACCGCGCCGACCCCGATGAAGAGCTGCTTCGCGATGCCGGCATTCGTGCGGCCCTCGGCCATGAGCTCCATGACCTCCCGCTCGCGCGGGGTCAGGGTGGCGAGCGGGTCGCTGCGCCGGGCGAGCAGTTCGCGCACGACCTGGGGGTCGAGCACCGTGCCGCCCTCGCTGACCCGTTCGACCGCGTCCTCGAGTTCGTCGAGGGAGGCCACCCGGTCTTTCAGCAGGTAGCCCATGCCCCCCTCGCCCGACGAGAGGAGCTCGTGCGCGTACGTGCCCTCGACGTACTGGCTGAGCAGCAGCACGCCGAGTCCGGGGCGGCGCTTGCGCAGCTCGATCGCCGCGCGAACGCCCTCGTCGCGGAACGTGGGCGGCATGCGCACGTCGAGCACGGCGAGGTCGGGATCCGTCTCGTCGATCGCGGCGAGCAGGGAGTCGGCTTCGCCGTAGGCGGCGACCGTCTCGAAGCCGGCCTCGTCGAAGAGGCGCACGAGCCCCTCGCGCAGGAGCACCGAGTCTTCGGCGAGGACGATGCGGAGGGGCCGGGCCGAGTCGGTCATGCCCCCCACATTATCGGGGGCGGACGACCCGGGGCGGGCGTGCGCCGGGGCGGGGTCTTGCCCCTCCGTCGCCGCTCGAACGCCCCGGTGCCGTCGTCGCTCGACCGCCGGCGCGGCTCGCGGCTACCCGACCAGCGGGCTGTACGGGATGTGCGCGCCGATCGTCGTCGGGCCGCCGGCGGGGCTGTCGACCACGAACAGTCCGCGCAGACCGTTGACCCGCTCGGCGAGTCCGGCGAGTCCGTGCCCGGGCACCGTCGATGCGCCGCCCCGGCCGTTGTCGGTCACCCAGACGTCGACCCAGTGCCCCGTGGCGCCGGTGTCGCGCGTCGAGACGGCGAGCCGCACGCTCGTCGCCTCGGTGTGCTTCGCCGCGTTGGTCAGGAGTTCGGCGGCCACGAAGTAGACGTTGCGTTCGATCGGGGCCGGCAGCGAGGCATCCTCGGGCAGCGTGATCTGGACCGCGACCGGCACGGGGCTGCGCGCGGCGAGCGATTCGAGGCCGACGGCGAGCCCCCGGTCCTGCAGGATCGGCGGGGCGAAACCGCGTGAGAGCGCACGGAGTTCGTCGAGCGTCTCCCGCGCCTGGTCGCGCGCCTCGCCGAGCAGTTCGCGCGCCGACTCGGGATCACGGTCGAGCTTGCGCTCGATGGCCGCGAGGTCCATCTGCAGGCGCACGAGCCGTTGCTGCGGCCCGTCGTGGATGTCCCGCTCGAGACGTCGCAGCGAGGCGTCCTCGGCCTGCACGGCGGCGCCGCGCGAAGCAGCCAGCTGCGCGACCTCGCGCTCGAGGGCCTCGGACCGCCATGCCCCGAGCATTCCGCGCGCGACCACGTCGTGCAGGAGCGTGAGCCCGCGGAAGACGTAGGGCAGCGTCGCGAGGAAGATCACGCCGAGGATGAGCTCGAAGACGGTCTCGCCGACCCGCGGGTCGAACTGCCACGTGTTGCCCGGGAACAGGAAGTCGAGCACGGTGTCGAACAGCCAGAAGTCGTCGTCGGCGCGACCGTCGGGGATGTAGCGCTGCCAGATCCAGCCCGTCGTGCCGGCGAGCGCGACCGAGGTCCAGGCGACGGTCAGGCTCCACGAGACGATGCTGACGATCGGGTTCACGACGAGCCCGTGCAGCAGGTACAGCCAGTAGTGCCCGTCGATGAAGGGCGCGAACATCGTGCGCCAGAAGCCCTGGTCGCGATCGCCCCGCTCCCAGGCGGGGCGGGCGACCTCGCGGCGACCGGCCCAGCGCAGCCGTACCATCTCGAGCGTGCCGAAGCCGCGCGCCATGAACATCGAGGCGACCACGATGAAGATGCCGAAGACGAGGAAGATCAGGCCGAGCCCCGTGAAGAAGGTCGTCGACAGCAGCACGAGCGCCGTGATCGCGATCGGCATCGTCAGGATGAGGAAGGCGAACTCCCTGGGCACGGTCGCCCACAGCGCCCAGTAGCCGCGGCGCCGCGGCGCGGCATCGGTCGTGGTGTTCGTGGTCATCGCCTCGGTGCTCATCGCCTCAGTGCTCATGGTGGGTTCCTCCCGTCATCGTGGCAGACCCGGTGGGATCGAGGGTCGCGGACTGACCTGGTTCGACGACGGCGAACTGCCCCATCATCCCCTGGTCCTCATGCCACAGCAGGTGGCAGTGGTACATGTACGGCGTGTCGGTGTCGGTGTAGTCCTCGAACCGCATCAGCAGCTCGTACTCGGTCTCGGGCTCGGTGAAGATCGTGTCCTTCCAGCCCGAGAGCTCGGGCGGCGGCGCCTCGCCGCCGATCGAGGCGATGCGGAACTGCACGTCGTGCACGTGGAAGCTGTGGGGCACCTGCGTCGCGTTCTCGACCACCCATCGTTCGAGCGTGTCGACCGTGACGGTCTCGTCGATGCGCCCCATGTCCATCGCCTCGCCGTTGATCTCGAAGCTGTCGCTGAGTTCGAAACGTCGGGTCGTCGCGACCTCGGTCTCGTCGATGTCGTCGATCGTGTTGAGCTGCGCCGGCACCGCTGGCGCCGGCTCGAGCGCGTCCCCAGCGCGCACCTCGAGGACGTCGAACGCGTCGCTGCCGCCGTTCGTCGCCGCGACCGGCCCGACGAGGCCGGCGACCTCGGGCGTCATCCTCGATTGCAGCACCACGCGCTGGCCGGGCGTGACCCGCAGCAGGACCTCGGCGCGCTCGCCGGGCGACAGGCGCACCTGGTCGAGCTCGACGGATGTCTCGAGCAGGCCGCCGTCGGTCGCGATGAGCTGGACGGGGCGGGCGTCGCTCCAGGTGAACGCGTAGGTGCGCGCCGTCGAGGCGTTGAGCAGCCGCAGCCGAACGAGCTCGTCGGTCACCTCGAGGTAGGGACTGCGCGTGCCGTTCACGATGAGTTCGTCGCCGAGCCCGCCCGCGTAGGTGCGCTGCCTCGATTCCTGCTCGCCCTCGGCCGAGAACCCCGTGTCCTGCACGATGACCGGGATGTCGTCGACGCCGTACTCGCCCGGCAGCCCGAGCGAGCGCTCGTGCTCGTCATGGAGGATGAACATGCCGGCGAGTCCGCGTGCGACGTGGTCCTCGGTCTCGCCGTGCGGGTGGGGGTGGTACCAGAGGGTCGCCGCCTGCTGGTCGATGTCCCACTCGGGCGACCACGAGGCGCCCGGTTCGACCATCTGGTGGGGACCGCCGTCCATCTCGGGCGGCAGGTGCATGCCGTGCCAGTGCACGGTCGTCGGTTCGTCGAGCGAGTTCGTCACCTCGACGCGCACGTGCTCGCCGCGGTCGGCGACGAGCGTCGGGCCGAGGTAGCTGCCGTTGAACCCCCACGTGTCGCTCGGTTCGCCCGGCTCGAACTCGGTCGCGCCGGCCTGCGCCTCGAGGGAGAAGACGCGGGTTCCGTCGGCGTCGACCGTCGATTCGACGAGCGGCGGGATCACGAGCGGGCGGTCGAAGTCGACCTTCCCGATCGTGGAGACCGGAGCGGGGGTGACGAGGCCGCAACCGGCGAAGGCGACGGCGACGAGGCCGCCGGCGGCGATGGCGGCGATGGCGCTGCCGATTGCGGCGCGCGGCCTGCGGAGACGTGTCTGAAGCATGCCTCCAGCCTCGCGAGCGGCGCGCAGCCAGCACAGCCGGCGTGCGCCCGGATCGCGGCGGGGGTTATCCCCACCGTGCCGTCACGCCTGGCAGGACGGGCACCAGTAGAGCTTGCGGGCGCCCATCTCTTCGAGCACGATGTGCGTGCCGCAGACCCGACACGGCAGGCCTTCGCGCTTGTACACCCAGTGCCGGTCTTCGCGGCTCGCCATGGCGGCGCGGTACGCCTCGGGGTCGAGGTCGTCCATCGTCATCATCTGGCCGGTCTCGACGCCGATGCGCAAGAGTTTCGACCAATCGCGCCAGAGCTCGCGCACGAGCTCCTCGGGCACCTGCTTGCCCGGCGTGTGCGGATTGAGGCGCGCCCGGAACAGCAGCTCGGCGCGGTAGACGTTGCCGATGCCGGCGACGACGTTCTGATCCATGAGCAGCAGCCCGATGGGCGTCGGCTTCTTGCGGACGACGCTCGTGAAGCGCTCCTCGGCGACGGCGCCTGGATCGAGCAGCGGGTCGGGGCCGAGCTTCGCGACGATCGCCTCGACCTGGGCGGGGTCGAGCACCTCGCACGCGGTCGGCCCGCGGAGGTCGGCGCAGATCGTGTCGGTGAGCAGCCGAACCCGCACCTGCCCGATCGGTTCGGGCGGGAACGTCTCGAGGCCGTTGCCCTCCTTCTCGGATTCCGACATGCGCAGCCGCGTCGTGCGGGGCGCCCCGATCGAGGTGAGCGAGTTCTCTCCGGCCGAGTCGAAGACGACGGCGTCGGGGTTGGGCGCGTCGAGGAACGTGCCGCGCTGGTTCGTCTGCCCCATGCGCCCGTTCGCCGATGCGATCGTGGCATCCATGAGGATGTCGCCCGCGAAGTCCCAGGCACCGTACATGCCGAGGTGCACGCGCAGCCAGACGTCGCCCTCGAATCCGAGGAACATCTGCTTCCCCACGGCGCGCGCATCGATCATGCGTCGGCCGTCGAGCTCGGCGGCGCCGACGGCGAACCGGCCCTGCGGGCTCGAGGCGTGCACGACGTGGCCGACGAAGTTGCGCTCGAACTGCCGGGTGATGCGGTGGACCGAGTGGCCTTCGGGCACCCTGCTACTCCGCCGGCGCCTCGGCGCGCGGCTCGACGTCCACGCCCTTGCCTGCGATGTCGCCCGTCGTCTCGTACTCTGCGAGCTGCGCGATGCGGCGCACGTGGCGCTCGTCGCCCGAGAACGGCTCGGCGATGAACGCATCGATGTAGCGGATCGCCTCTTCGACGGTGTGCTGGCGCGCACCGATCGAGATGACGTTGGCGTCGTTGTGCTCCCGGGCGAGGATCGCGGTGTCCATGCTCCAGACGAGGGCGGCGCGGATGCCCTTCACCTTGTTCGCGGCGATCTGCTCGCCGTTGCCCGAGCCGCCGAAAACGACGCCGAGGGCCTTCACGCCGGCGGCCTGGTCGCGCGCGACGCCGAGCGCGGCATTGATGCAGAACGCCGGGTAGTCGTCGAGCGCGTCGTACTCGACCGGGCCGTGGTCGATCACCTCGTGACCGCCGTTCGACAGGTGGGCCTGGAGGGTCCGGCTGAATTCGAGGCCGGCGTGGTCGGTCGCGATGTGGATGCGCATGCAGCAATTCTAGGGATTCGGCACCCACGTGACGGCGCGCCCGTGCGGCTGCGCCCACGCCCGCTGCACCCCGTCGAGCGCGAGCACGAAGTCGGTCGAATCGTTGGGCACGTCGTCGCGGACGCGGATGCCCGGCACGATCGATCGCCCCTCGACCGAGAGCCAGTGACCCGGCAGCTCGCGCACCGTCTCGACGAACCGGGCGCGCGCGGCCTCGTCGAGGTAGGCGATGACGGCGGTGTGGAGGACGACGAGGGTCGCCTCGGCGGGCGCCTCCGCGGCGAGCGCGGCGAGCCGCTCGTTGAGGTCGCCCGCTTCGAGGCGCGGCGGATCGGCGGCGACGATCGTCGCCGCGGCGCGCAGCCGCTCGCGGCGGTCCTCGTGCTCGGGCCAGATGAGCGCGTCGAGCCAGGCGAGGTCGTCGGGGTCCGTGACGTCGAGCGGATTGAGATCGATGCCGGCGCGCCAGGCGACCTCGGGCAGGCTGGCGGGTACGGGCACCGGTTCGGTGCCGCGCGTCTCGCAGTCGAGGATGACGCGGCTCGTGCCGTCGGCCGGGTCGAGTCGCCCGTGGCCCGGGTATCGGTAGCTGTACCGGTCGGGGTACAGGCAGAGGCCCGCCGAGGCGCCGACCTCGAGGAGCGCGAGCGGGCCCGGGATCTCGGCGAGCGCGGGAACGTGCAGTGCGCAGCGGCCGGCTTCGTTGGTCTGGGTGGCGTGGGTCTCGGCGGTCTCGCGCACCTCGGGCCAGTGCGCCGCCAGCCACCGCCTGAAGTCGTCGTACGGCGCCGGTTCCGAACCGTGGAATCGCGCGGCCGAGAACACGAGGTTCGGCTGGCGCTTCGCCGGCGGAAGCTCGTCGATGAGCGCGATCGTCGCCGGGTCGTCGGCGACGCCGAGCGCCCATGCATCGTACGTCTCCGACATCCCGCGGGCCTCGACCTCGGCGAACGCGCGGTAGCGCTCGGCGGTCGGGGCGTCGTTGTCGACGGTGGTGCGCATGGGGTCAGGCTACGCCTGCGGCGCGGCGACGGGGATGCCTCGGCGGGAGCTGCGGCATCCCGTCGCCGGAGCGCTCCCTCACACGTCCTCGGTCATCGGCGGCCGGAGCAGCGAGATCGCGTACGCAGCGATCCAGGCGAATCCGAGGGCGACGCCGAGGAGGAGCCGCACGCTCATGCCGGGCCCGAACGGGACGCAGAGCACGAGGCAGGCGACGCCGATCACCCGCGACCAGGCCGCCGCAGCGCGATGCCCCTCCCAGGCGAGTCGGCGGGCGACGACCCACGTCGCGGCGACGAGCGCGAGGAACGCGAGCGGCGCCGCGAACGCGTGCAGCCACCCGTGCAGGGTCAGCTCGGTCGGCATGCCGGCGGGCGCGCCGACCGGGAAACCGAGCGCCGGGTCGGCGGTGAACGCCCCGCCGAGCACGAGCCCGACTCCGTAGAGCGCGAACAGCACCGGGGCCGCGATGCGTCCGGGCCCGTCGCCGAGGCTCCGGCGAGCGCCCGCGGCGAACGCGAGCATGAGCACGCCCGCGATGACGAAGTTCGCGATCTGCACCCAGCCGAGGTCGCCGAGCGAGAGCAGGCTGAGCGGGTGCCGGGCCAGATCGAATCCCTCGCGGGTGAGGACCTGCGCGACGCCCACCACGACGAAGAGCGGTCCGGCGACGACCCCTGCGGCGACGAGACCGCGCGTCGCGGGGTCGCCGGCACGGGCGGCACGTCGTCGGTCGGCAGTCTCGCCCGGTTCGGCGCTCGAGCGGTCGATGCGGGTATCCATGGTGATGCTCCTTCCGGTCGTGACCCGGTCGATCGACCGGGTCGTTCACCATGGCGTCGCCGCGAGGCATCCGATCTCGACATCGATTCGCAGAATTTCTCGCGACCGTGTCGAGAACCGGCCGGAACCGCCGACGCTATCGTGAAGGCACGCCACCCAGGCGGGCCTCATCGAGGAGGAATCCGATGCGTTACCTGTGCATGATGAAGTCGAGCGAGTCGAACGGCGAGACACCGCCGGCCGTCTACGAGGCGATGGCCGAATACGACCGCTGGGGCCGCGCGAACGGCGTGCTGCTCGACAGCCGGGGACTGCTGCCCAGCGAGACCGGCGCGATCATCTCGCTGGCCGACGGCGACATCAAGGCCGTCGACGGTCCGTTCACCGAGGCGAAGGAGCTCGTCGGCGGCTACGCCGTGATCGAGGTCGGCACCCGAGAGGAGGCGCTCGAGCTCGGCCGACGGCTCATGCAGATCCACAAGGACTTCTGGCCGGGATTCGTCGGCAGCGTCGAGATCCGGCAGATCGCAGAGTTCTGACGCCCCGGCGGTTGCGGCCGCGTGGCGCGCGTGGTCTCATGCACCCGTGAGCGAGATGACCACGCGCGCCGCGATCGAGGCGGTCTGGCGGCTCGAGTCGGCGCGCATCATCGCCGCGCTCGTTCGCATCGTGCGCGACGTCGGCCTCGCGGAGGACGTCGCGCAGGACGCGGTCATCGCGGCACTCTCGCAGTGGCCGGCGTCGGGGATCCCCGACAACCCGGGCGCGTGGCTCATGACCACGGCCAAGCGGCGGGCGGTCGACGCGTTCCGGCGTCGCGCACGGAACGACGAGACGGCGGCCGCGCTCGCGCGCGAGCTCGAGCAGACGATCGACGACGACCCGGCTGCGGGCATCGACCACGTCGAGGACGACGTGCTGCGGCTGATGTTCATCTGCTGCCACCCCTCACTCACGCAGGAGGCGCAGACGACGCTCACGCTGAAGCTCGTCGCCGGGTTGACGACCAGAGAGATCGCGCGGGCCTTCCTCACGACCGAATCGACGATCGCGCAGCGCGTCTCACGGGCGAAGCGCACGCTCGCCGACACCGGGGCGGCGATCGAGGAGCCGAGCGGCGACGAGCGCGCGGCACGGCTCGAGACCGTGCTCCGTGTCGTGTACCTCCTCTTCAACGAGGGCTACTCGGCGACCGAGGGCGACGACTGGGTCCGCCCGGCGCTCTGCGACGAGTCCGTACGGCTGGGGCGCATCCTCACGGCGATCGTGCCCGAGGATCCCGAGGTGCACGGGCTCTCGGCGCTCATGGAGCTCCAGTCGTCGCGGCTCGCCGCGCGCATCGGCACCGACGGCGAACCGGTGCTGCTCGACGTTCAGGATCGCAGGCGATGGGATGCCTCGCGCATCCGCCGCGGCATCGAGGCCCTCGCGCGGGCGGAGTCGCTCGCCGTGGCCGGCGAGGGGCCCGGGCAGTACGCGCTGCAGGCGGAGATCGCCGCCGAGCACGCACGTGCGGCCTCGGTCGCCGACACCGACTGGGCGCGCATCGCCGACCTCTACGAGCAGCTCGGCCGGCGCACGGGCTCCCCCGTCGCCGAGCTCAACCGGGCCGTCGCGCTCGCCCGTGCCCACGGACCGGCGGCCGGGCTCGCACTGCTCGACCAGCTGGCCGAGCTGCAGGCGCTGCGCGGCTACCACCTCGTGCCGAGCGTGCGCGGCGACCTCCTCGAGCAGCAGGGCCGCGGCGCCGAGGCTGCCGCCGAGTTCGACCGGGCCGCCGCGATGACGGCGAACGAACGGGAGCGGCGACTGCTGCTGCATCGGGCGGAAGCGGCGCGGCGGCCGCCGTCCGATCGATGAGGTGATCGGCGGCGCCCGTCGCCGGTCGCCCTCCCGGCCTTCGGCGCAGTGGTCGTGTCGATGGTGCGCGGTTGAGGCGACCGTGCCGATCATCCGGCTACTCCACCGACGGCCCGAGGGCTAGGCTGGGACGCGTTGCCTGCGGCCACGAGCCGCGTCGATACTTGCGAAGGAGCGCACGTGCCCGGAGAGAACCTCACCCGACTCGAAGCCGAGGAGCGCGCCGCGCTCGTCACGGTGCACGACTACGACGTCGTGCTCGACGTCACCGTCGGCCCCGAGGTCTTCAAGACCACCACGACCGTGCGGTTCGACGCGGCCACGCCCGGCGCCTCGACGTTCATCGACGCGATCACCGCGACCGTGCACTCGGTCACCCTCAACGGGGTCGAGCTCGACCCGGCCGAGGTGAGCGACGGCGTGCGCATCCAGCTGCCGAACCTCCAAGCGCAGAACGTGCTCGTCGTCGAGGCCGACGGGCGATACATGAACACCGGCGAGGGCCTGCACCGCTTCGTCGACCCCGCCGACGGCGAGGTGTACCTCTACACCCAGTTCGAGGTGCCCGACTCGCGCCGCATGTTCGCCGTGTTCGAGCAGCCCGACCTGAAGGCCGCATTCACGTTCACCGTCACGGCCCCGTCGCACTGGCAGGTCGTCTCGAACATGCCGACGCCCGAGCCCGAGCTGCACCCGTCGGGCCGCCGCGCCGACGACGTCTCGACGGCGACGTGGTCGTTCGAGCCCACCCATCGCATCTCGAGCTACATCACGGCGCTCGTCGCCGGCCCCTACGACGTCGTGCGCGACGAGCTCATCTCGCGCGACGGCCGCGTCATCCCGCTCGGCGTGTTCAGCCGCAAGAGCCTGTCGCAGTACCTCGACGCCGACTACATCTTCGAGAAGACGAAGCAGGGCTTCGAGTACTTCGAGCAGAAGTTCGACGTGCCCTATCCCTTCACGAAGTACGACCAGCTCTTCGTGCCCGAGTACAACGCGGGCGCGATGGAGAACGCCGGGTGCGTCACCTTCACCGAGGTCTACGTCTTCCGTTCCAAGGTGACCGATGCCATCAAGGAGCGCCGGGTCGTCACGATCCTGCACGAGCTCGCGCACATGTGGTTCGGCGACCTCGTCACGATGAAGTGGTGGAACGACCTGTGGCTCAACGAGTCGTTCGCCGAGTGGGCCTCGACGATCGCGACCGCCGAGGCGACCGAGTGGCACCACGCGTGGACGACGTTCAACTCGATGGAGAAGAGCTGGGCGTACCGCCAGGACCAGCTGCCCTCGACCCACCCGATCGTCGCCGAGATCCGCGACCTCGAAGACGTGCTCGTGAACTTCGACGGCATCACGTACGCCAAGGGCGGCTCGGTGCTGAAGCAGCTCGCCGCCTGGGTCGGCATCGACGCGTTCTTCACTGGCGTCTCGGCGTACTTCAAGAAGCACGCGTGGGGCAACACGACCCTCGCCGACCTGCTCGCCGAGCTCGAGGTCGCCTCGGGCCGCGACCTGTCGGGCTGGTCGAAGCTGTGGCTCGAGACGGCGGGCGTCAACACGCTGCGCCCCGAGATCGAGACGGATGACTCGGGCGCGATCACGTCGTTCACGGTGCTGCAGTCGGCGCACCCCGACTACCCGACCATCCGACCGCACCGCCTCGCGATCGGCTTCTACAACCTGAAGGACGGCAAGCTGGTGCGCGAGCACCGCGTCGAGCTCGACGTCGACGGCGAGCGCACCGTGGTCGCCGAGCTCTCGGGTCTCGCTCGCCCCGACCTCGTGCTCCTCAACGACGACGACCTCGCCTACGCGAAGATCCGCCTCGACGAGGCATCGCAGAAGGTCGCGATCGCGAACCTCTCGAAGATCGAGGACCCGCTCGCCCGCGCGCTGGTCTGGTCGAGCGTCTGGGACGCGACGCGCGACGCCGAGACGAGCGCGAGCGACTACCTCGACCTCGTGCTCGGCAACATCGCGAGCGAGACCGAGTCGACGACGCTGCGCATCATCCTCGCGAACGCGCAGCTCGCCGCGAGCTCGTACGTCGCACCCGAGCACCGCGCCGACGCGCGCCGCACGCTCGCCGACGGGTTCTGGCAGCTCGCACAGCAAGCCGAGGCCGGCAGCGACGCGCAGTTCCAGTTCGTGAAGTCGTTCGCCGCGATCGCCGAGGCCGGCACCCAGGTCGACGCCCTCGCCGGTCTCTTCGACGGCTCGATCTCGCTCGACGGGCTCGACATCGACACAGACCTCGGCTGGGAGCTGCTCATCGCGCTCGTCGCCGCGGGCCGCGCCGGCGATGCCGAGATCGACGCCCGCCTCGCCACCGACAAGACCGCGACGGGCCAGGAGTCGGCGGCGCACGCCCGTGCGGCGATGCCGACCGCCGTGGGCAAGCAGCGCGCGTGGGACTCGATCGTCGTCGCCGACACCGCGACGAACTCGGTCGTCCGCACGACCGCCGCCGGCTTCGTGCGCGCCGACGAACAGTCGCTGCTCTCGCCCTTCATCGAGCGCTACTTCGGCATGATCGGCGAGGTCTGGAAGGCCCGCAGCTACGCGATCGCCGAGAAGCTCGTCGAGCTGCTCTACCCCGCCACGCTCGCGAACCGCGAGCTCGTCGACGCGAGCCACGCCTGGCTCGACCAGAACACCGATGCCGCGCCGGCCCTGCGCCGTCTCGTGATCGAGAACGTCGCCGGTGTCGAGCGCGCGCTCGCCGCGCAGGCGCGCGACGCGCAGTAGTCGCACCGCGGCCTCACCGGGGCGGCGGCGAGTGGTACCCCGGTACCACCCGCCGCCGCCCCGAACCATTCCCGCGGCCGATGCGCCGGAGGCGGTCGCATCCGTAGCGTCGAAGGCATGATCACCGCAACCGCGCTCACCAAGCGCTACGGCCAGAAGACGGCCGTCAACGACATCACGTTCACCGTGCGGCCCGGCCAGGTCACAGGATTCCTCGGTCCGAACGGCGCCGGCAAGTCGACCACGATGCGCATGATCGTCGGCCTCGACCGCCCGAGCGCCGGCACCGTCACCGTCGGGGGCAAGCCGTACGCCGCGCACCGCGCACCCCTCCACGAGGTCGGTGCGCTCCTCGACGCGAAGGCCGTGCACACCGGCCGCACAGCCGAGAACCACCTGCTCGCGATGGCGGCGACCCACGGCATCGGCAAGCGCCGCGTGCGCGAGGTCATCGAGCTCACCGGCCTCGAGTCGGTCGCCCGCAAGCGCGTCGGCGGCTTCTCGCTCGGCATGGGCCAGCGACTGGGCATCGCCGCGGCCATGCTCGGCGACCCCTCGACCCTCATCCTCGACGAGCCGGTCAACGGGCTCGACCCCGAGGGCGTGCTCTGGGTGCGCCAGTTCGTCCGCCACCTCGCCGGCGAAGGCCGCACCGTCTTCCTCTCGTCGCACCTCATGAGCGAGATGGCGCAGACCGCCGATCACCTGATCGTGCTCGGCCGCGGTGAGATCATCGCCGACGCGCCCGTCGACGAGATCGTGGCCGGAGGCACGCGTCCCCGCGTCCGCGTGCGATCGCCGCACGCGTCGCAGCTCGCCGACCTGCTCGCAGCGCCCGAGGTCGCCGTGCTCCGATCCGAAGCCGGCGTGCTCGAGGTCACGGGCGTCGAGGCGGCCGGGATCGGCGACCTCGCCGCCGCGCACGGCCTCGCCATCCACGAACTCACCCCGCAGAACGCGTCGCTGGAGGAGGCCTACATGGCCCTCACCGCCGACGCCGTCGAATACCGTACGGAGGCCGTCCGATGACCACGATCACCCCGACCGCGACGCACCCAGCGCAGGGCGCGCGCTCGACCCGCCTCACGTTCGGCGGCGTGCTCTCGTCCGAATGGATCAAGCTGCGGAGCCTGCGCTCGACCGTCTGGTCGTACCTCATCGTGATCGCGATCTCGCTCGGCATGGCGCTGCTCATGTCGCTCAGCATGGTGAACGGCATGGGCGGCGGCATGGACATCGACGGCGCTCCCGTGGAGCAGCAGCACGAGCTCGTGATGCAGGCCTCGACCTTCGGCGTCTACTTCGGCCAGCTCGTCGTCGGCGTGCTCGGCGTGCTCGTCATCAGCGGCGAGTACACGACCGGCATGATCCGCTCGACGCTCACGGCCGTGCCGCAGCGCCTGCCCGCCCTCGCCGCGAAGGGCGTCGTGCTGTTCGTGGCGACGTTCGTCATCGGCATGCTCGCCAACCTGGGCGCATACCTGACCGCGACGATCGTGTTCGGCACCGACCTCGAACTGCTCGACGCCGACACGCTCCTCACGCTCGCCGGCGGCGCCCTGTACCTCGCGCTCGTCGCGGTGTTCGCCCTCGGGGTCGGCACGATCATCCGGTCGAGCGCAGGTGGCATCGCCGCCGTGCTCGGCCTGCTGCTGCTGCTGCCGACGGTGCTGCAGCTCATCCCGGCCGACTGGGCGCACGACGCCATCCCGTACCTGCTGTCGTCGTCGGGCATGACGATGTTCATGGCGATCGGCGCCGAGGACTCGGCGATCGTGGGCCCGAACGCCTGGCAGAGCCTCCTGGTCGTGCTGGCGTGGGTGGGGGTCTCCATCGCCGGCGCCTCGGTGCTCCTGAAGCGCAGGGACGCGTAGAGTCCTGCCTATGACGGAAGCACCGTTCTCCCCCGGCCGCCCGGCTTCGGCGGTCGGGGGAGAACTCCGTCTGCCGAAGCCGCCCGGAGTGATCAGGCAGTTCTGGGCGAGGCATCCACGACTGACCGACTCGCTGATCACGGCGGTGTACGTCGTCCCGACGTTCATCGCCGCGATCGTGATGGCGAGCGACGACCCCGAGCCGCCGCTCTGGTCGACGGTGCTGCAACTGGTCGGCATCGCACTGGGCGGCGCCGCGCTGCTGCTGTTCCGCCGAACCAGGCCATGGCTCGTGATGGGCGTCGCCTGGCTCGTCTGCATCATCGTCTCGCCCTTCGGCCAGAGCGACATCTTCCCCATGCTGTTCGCGCTCTACGGTCTCGGCGTCTACCGATCGACGAGATCGGCGTGGATCGGCTTCGGCGCCTCGGTGCTCGTGGCCGTCGCCAGCTCGTACGTCGAGGCGTGGACCTCGGCGGTGTTTCCCGGCGGACCGGTCGCCGCATCGTCGCAGTACACCGTGATACTGCTGATCGCGACGCTCATCGGCGTCACCACCGGCAACCGGCGGCGCTACCTCGAGGCGTTGATCGCCCGCGCCCACGACCTCGCGCGCGAGCGCGACCAGCAGGCACAGCTCGCAGCGGCCGCCGAGCGCGCCCGCATCGCCCGCGAGCTGCACGACATCGTCTCGCACGGGCTCACCGTCATGGTGACCCTCGCCGACGGTGCGGCCGCGACCGTCGCACGCGACCCTGAACGGGCTGCCGACGTCATGCGGAGCGTGGCCGAGACCGGCCGGGATGCGCTCGGCGAGATGCGGCGGATGCTCGGTGTGCTCGCCGAGCCGGGCACCGAGCCGGCCGAACGGGCGCCGCAGCCGGGGCTCGCCGCGATCCCCGAGCTCGTCGACGGGTTCCGTGACGCGGGGCTCCCCGTGGGCCTCACGACGATCGGCGCGCCCGCCCCCGACCCCGCGCTCGGACTGGCGATCTACCGCATCGTGCAGGAGGGGCTCACGAACGCGCTGCGCCACGGCGAGCGGGCGCACCACGTCGACGTCCGCATCGAATACGCCCCGGGAGCCGTCGAAGTCGTCGTCGACGACGACGCACCCGCCGAGACCACCGATGCCATGCCGTCCACTCGCGGAGCCGGTCGCGGTCTCGCCGGCCTCCGCGAGCGCGTCGCCCTCTACGGCGGCTCGCTCGAGGCCGGCCCGCGGGATGGACGAGGCTGGCGACTGCGGGCGACGCTCCACCCCAGACCGGCCACGGATGCCTCGGCCCCTCACCGCGGTGACGACGCGTCCGAGCCCACCGATGGCCGGGGCTTCCCCGGAGTCCCGGAACGGCCCGGCTCCGCCGACTCCCACGACCGCCCGACGATCCCGAACGAGGACGCCGAATGACCGACGCATCACCGCAGACCGCCGCCCCGACGGCGCCGGTGCGCGTCGCCCTCGTCGACGACCAGGCGCTCGTCCGGACCGGATTCCGGCTGGTGCTCGACGCGGAGCCCGGCATCGACGTGGTCGGCGAGGCCGGCGACGGCCGCGCCGCGGTCGAGCTCGCCGACGCGACCGAGATCGACGTGCTGCTGATGGACGTGCGGATGCCCGGCGTCGACGGCATCACCGCCACCGCCGAGGTGACGGCGAGCCATCCCGGGACCCGCGTCATCGTGCTCACGACATTCGATCTCGACGAGTACGCGTTCGCCGCGATCCGGGCGGGGGCGAGCGGCTTCCTGCTGAAGGATGTGCGGCCGAATGAACTCGTCGCCGCGATCCGTACGGTGCACGAGGGCGAGGCGACGCTGTCGCCGCGGGTGACCCGGCGCATGCTCGAGCTCTTCGCAGCCGAGCTGCCGACGGAGCCGGCACGCCCCGACGGCGCCTCGCCGGCCGGTCCGCTCGACGCGCTCACCGCGCGCGAGCGGGAGATCCTCGTCGGGATCGCCGAGGGGCTCAACAACACCGAGCTCTCCGAGCGGTTCTTCCTCTCGGAGTCGACCGTGAAGACCCACGTCGGGCGAGTGCTGCAGAAGACCGGTGCCAGAGACCGGGTGCAGCTCGTCATCCTCGCGTACGAATCCGGCCTCCTCGACGCGCACGGCTGACGCCACGTGCATCGCTAGGCTGGCTTGGCGCCATCGCTACGAAGGGATCGTCCATGCCTGCTGCCAACCTCACCCGCACCGAAGCCGAGGAGCGGGCGGCGATCGTCGGCTCCCCGAGCTACGAGGTCGTGCTCGACCTCACGGGCGACGGCGCGACGTTCCGCAGCGAGACGACGGCACGGTTCACCGGGGTGGCCGGGGCCTCGACCTTCATCGAGGCCTGCACCGACCGGGTGCACGAGGTCGTGCTCAACGGGCGGGTCCTCGACCCCGCCACGGTGAGCGACGGCACCCGCATCCGTCTCGACGAGCTCGAGGTTGAGAACGAGCTGCGCGTCGTCGCCGACGCACGCTACACGAATTCCGGCGAGGGCCTGCACCGCTTCGTCGACCCCGTCGACGACGAGACGTACCTCTACACCGAGTTCGCCGTCGCCGAGGCGAATCGCGTCTACGCCGTGTTCGACCAGCCCGATCTCAGGGCGGGCGTGCGCTTCACGATCACGGCACCGGCGCACTGGACAGTGCTGTCGAACGCGCCCTCCCCCGAGCCGGTCGCCGGCCCCGCGGCATCCGCGGTCGCGACGTGGGCCTTCGAGACCGGCCCCGTCATCTCGAGCTACATCATCGCGATCATCGCAGGCCCCTACGCGAGCTGGCGCGGCAGCGCCACGAGCGTCGACGGCCGCGACGTGCCGCTCGGCCTCTTCACGCGTGCGTCGCTCGCCCAGTACGCCGACCCCGAGATGATGTTCTCGACCGTGCAGGCGGGCCTGGGCTTCTACGAGCAGGCGTTCGGCGTGCCGTACCCGTACGGCAAGTACGACCAGATCTTCGTGCCCGAGTACAACTGGGGCGCGATGGAGAACGTCGGTGCCGTGACGTTCAACGAGGGCTACCTCTTCCGCTCGCGCGTCTCCGATGCTCGCCGCGAGCAGCGCGCCATCGTGGTGCTGCACGAGCTCAGTCACATGTGGTTCGGCAACTCGGTGACCATGAAGTGGTGGAACGACCTCTGGCTCAACGAGTCGTTCGCGACGTGGGCGTCGACGCTCGCGACGTCGCAGGTCACCGAGTTCACGGGCGTCTGGTCGACGTTCGCGAACGACGAGAAGACGCACGCCGCCGAGCAGGACCAGCTGCCCTCGACGCACCCGATCGTCGCGGAGATCGGCGACCTCGAGGACGTCGAGGTCAACTTCGACGCGATCACCTACGACAAGGGCGCCTCGGTGCTGAAGCAGCTCGTCGCCTGGGTGGGCCTCGATGCGTTCAAGCGCGGCGTCGGCGCCTATCTCGCGAAGCACTCGGGCGGCAACGCGACCCTGCGCGACCTGCTCGACGAGCTCGAGGCCGCGAGCGGGCGCGAGCTCACACGCTGGTCGGAGCTGTGGCTCGAGACGGCCGGCGTGAACACCCTGCGCGCCGAGATCGAGACGGACGCCTCGGGCACCATCACGTCCGCGGCGATCGTGCAGACCGCGGCCTCGTCGCATCCGACGCTGCGCCCGCACCGGGTCGCGCTCGGCGGCTACGAGCTCGACGATTCCCGGCTCGACCGGGTCTTCCGCGCCGAACTGGACGTCGACGGCGCGCGGACCGAGGTGCCCGAGCTCATCGGTAGAGCGCGGCCCGACCTCCTGCTCGTGAACGACGACGACCTGACCTACGCGAAGGTGCGGCTCGACGAACGATCGTTCGACACGGCGGTGCACCACCTCGCCGAGCTCGCCGACCCGGTCGCCCGCGCCGTCGTGCTCGGTTCCGCCTGGGATGCGGTGCGCGACGCGGAACTGCCCGCAGCCGCCTTCGTGCGTCTCGTGCTCGCGTCGATCGGGCACGAGACGCAGTCCTCGGCACGTTCGCTCGCGCTCTCCAGGCTCGACCACGCCGTGTCGCGCTACCTGGCCGACGAGCACCGCGAGCGCCTCGCCTCCGAGGCTGGCGACGCCATCTGGGCCCTCGCCGAACTCGCACCGGCGGGCTCCGACGCGCAGCTGCAGTTCGTCAAGGCCTTCACCGGCCTCGCGTCGACCGACGCGCACGGCGACGTCCTCGGGAGCCTGCTCGAGGGCTCGATCGCCCTCGACGGGCTCGCGATCGACCTCGACCTCCGCTGGGAGCTCGTCATCGCACGATCGGCGCTCGGAGCGGGCGACGACGACGAGATCGCCGCGGCGCTCGCGGCCGACGACACCGCGAAAGGTCGCCAGCTCGCGGAAACCGCGCGGGCGGCCCGCCCCGACCAAGCCGTCAAGGACGCCGCGTGGCGGCGCGCGATGACCGACGAGGGCCTCTCCAACGACGTCGCCCGGGCGATCGCCGACGGCTGGCGCCGCACGAACTCCCCCGAGCTGCTCGCGACGGTCGTGCACGAGTACTTCGCCGCGCTTCCCGGAGTGTGGGCCGACCGCAGCTACAACATGGCGTCGATCCTGTCGAAGCGGTTGTTCCCGACCCCGCTCATCGACGCCGAGCTCGCCGAGCTCACCCGCACGTGGCTGGCCCGCCACCCCGAGCCCGCATCGATGCATCGCGCGGTCACGGAGCACCTCGCCGAACTCGACCGCGCGCTCGCCGCGCGCGCCCGCGATGCCAGCGAGCTCTCGGGCGGGGCTCAGTAGACTTGCACACCATGTTCGGGTTCGAGATCTTCCGCACCACCGGCGACGAAGGCAACCCGGTCGACGTCGACTACTGGACCGGTCTCGGCACCTGGTGGGCGACCCACTGGGACGAGATCCTCGGCAAGCTCATCTCGATCGTCTTCATCATCGCGATCGCCCTGCTCATCCGCTGGGTGCTGCACTTCGTGATCGAGCGCGTCGTCAAGCAGATCGTCTCCGGCGTCAAGAAGAAGCAGGACGTCACCGACACCCAGGCCCTGCAGGCGTCGCCGCTCGCGACCGTGCGGCTCGTGCAGCGAACCCGCACCCTGGGCACGGTGCTCACGAACATCGTCAACGTGACCCTGTTCGTCGTCGTCGTGCTGCTGATCGTCAACACCATCAACTCGGCGATCCTCAGCTCCTTCGCGCTGCTGACCGCCGCGGTCGGCGCCGGCCTCGGCTTCGGTGCGCAGAACATCGTGAAGGACGCACTCAACGGCCTCTTCATGGTCGTCGAGGACCAGCTCGGCGTCGGCGACATCGTCGACCTCGGCCCTGCGACCGGGATCGTCGAAGAGGTGCGCATCCGCATCACGACCGTCCGCGACGTCAACGGCACCCTCTGGTTCGTGCGCAACGGCGAGATCCTGCGCGTCGGCAACATGTCGCAGGGCTGGGCACGCGTGATCATCGACCTCGCGGTGCCCTACGACGCCGACGTCGACGCCGTCGAGGCGGAACTGCTGCGAGCGGCGACCGAGATGGCCCATTCGAGCAAGTGGCGCAGCCGCATCATGGAGAAGCCCGAGGTCTGGGGCCTCGAGTCGATCTCGGCCGACGCGCTCGTCATCCGCGTCGTCATGAAGGTGCGCTCGTCGGCGAAGGACGACGTCGCACGCGAACTGCGCATGCGCCTGAAGCGCGCCCTCGACGAGATGGGCGTCAAGCTGCCGAGCCTCACGAGCGTCGTGCCGACCGGCTTCGAGGGGGCGACCCGGGTCAAAGGCGCGAAGCCCCCGCGCACGGCGCCCAATGCCGTCGTCGCCGACGCGAGCGTGCCGAGCGGGAAGAAGCCGAAGAACCAGGCTCCCCGCGTCCCGCGGACGAAACCGCCCACCCCGCCGACCGGAGGCACTGCATGACCGAGTTGCAGTCGTTCTACGACCAGGTGGGCGGCAGCGCGACGTTCGAGAAGCTCGTGGCCGAGTTCTACCGCGGCGTCGCCGACGACCCGGTGCTGCGCCCCATGTATCCCGAGGAGGACCTCGGGCCCGCCGCACGGCGCCTGCAGCTCTTCCTCGAGCAGTACTGGGGCGGCCCGACGACCTACGGTGACGAGCGCGGTCACCCGCGGCTGCGAATGCGCCACATGCCGTTCAAGGTCAACCCCGACGCCCGCGACCGCTGGCTCGCCCACATGCGCACGGCCGTCGACTCGCTCGAGCTCCCCCCGCTCGCCGAGGAGACGCTGTGGGACTATCTGCAGCGGGCCGCGTTCGCGATGGTGAACACGTTCGACGACTGATCGACCCACCGCCACCCACCCGAAGCGACGAAGGAGTCACTGTGGCAATCACCCCCAACCCCGATGCGATCGTCGTCGGCGCAGGCCTCTCCGGCCTCGTCGCGGCATCCGAGCTCGTCGACGCCGGCCGCAGGGTCGTGATCGTCGACCAGGAGCCCGAGGCGAGCCTCGGCGGCCAGGCCCACTGGTCGTTCGGCGGCCTCTTCCTCATCGACTCCCCCGAGCAACGGCGCATGGGGGTGAAGGACTCCATCGACCTCGCCCGCCAGGACTGGCTCGGCACGGCGGGATTCGACCGCGAGGAGGACGAGTGGGGCCGTCGGTGGGCCGACGCCTACCTCGAGTTCGCGGCCGGCGAGAAGCGGGCCTGGCTGCACGAGAAGGGCGTCCGCTTCTTCCCCGTCGTGGGCTGGGCCGAGCGCGGCGCGGGCGCCGCGTACGGCCACGGCAACTCGGTGCCCCGCTTCCACATCACCTGGGGCACCGGCCCCGGCGTGCTGGCGCCGTTCATCGCCCGGGTGAAGGCGGGCGAGGCGGCCGGACTCGTCGAGTTCCGGCACCGCCATCGGGTCGACGAGCTCATCGTCGAGTCGGGCGCCGTCGTCGGAGTCCGCGGCGCCGTGCTCGCGCCCGACGAGGCGGCCCGGGGCGAGGCATCCAACCGTGACGAGGTCGGGGAGTTCGAACTGCGCGCCCCCGCCGTCGTCGTCGCATCGGGGGGCATCGGCGGCAACCACGACCTCGTGCGCGCCGCGTGGCCCGAGCGGATGGGCGAGCCGCCCGTCGACCTGCTCTCGGGCGTGCCCGCGCACGTCGACGGACGCATGCTCGGCATCGCCGAGGCGTCGGGGGCGCGGCTCGTCAACGGCGACCGCATGTGGCACTACACCGAGGGCATCACCAACTGGGACCCCGTGTGGCCGCTGCACGGCATCCGCATCCTGCCGGGTCCGTCGTCCCTCTGGTTCGACGCAGAGGGACGCCGGCTGCCGGTACCGCTCTTCCCCGGCTTCGACACGCTCGGCACGCTCGAGCACCTCGCCGCGACCGGGCACGCCCACTCGTGGTTCGTGCTGACGCAGAAGATCATCGAGAAGGAGTTCGCGCTCTCGGGCAGCGAGCAGAACCCTGACCTCACCGGCAAGGACCTGAAGCTCCTCGCCCAGCGCGTTCGCGCGGGCGCGCCCGCCCCCGTCGAGGCCTTCAAGCAGCACGGCGCCGACTTCGTCGTCGCCGACACGCTCGACGAATTGTTCGACGGCATGCGCGCCCTCTCCCCCGACGTCGAACTCGACACGGCGAACATCGAGCGCGAGATCGTCGCGCGCGACCGCGAGGTCGACAACGAGTTCTCCAAGGACCTGCAGCTCATCGCCGTCCGCGGCGCGCGCAGGTACCGCGGCGACAAGCTGATCCGGGTGGCGACGCCGCACCGCATCCTCGATCCGGAGGCCGGGCCGCTCATCGCGGTGAAGCTGCACATCCTCACCAGGAAGAGCCTCGGCGGCATCCAGACCGACCTCGACTCGCGCGCCCTCGGCGCGGACGGCGCTCCCGTGCCCGGACTCTACGCGGTCGGCGAGGCCGCCGGTTTCGGCGGCGGCGGCGTGCACGGCTACCGCGCGCTCGAGGGCACGTTCCTGGGCGGATGCCTCTTCACCGGTCGCTCGGCGGGGCGGGCGATCGCTCGGGGCTGACCTCAGGCCTTCAGCGTCCAGGGCTTCCGACGCACGAGCACGTGCCCGCGCCGCGACGTGAGACGCGTCCACGGTCCCGTCTCGAAGAGCCTGACCGGGTCGTCGCCGAGGAATCCCAGGCTGAACGCCGCGAAGGCGGCACCGGTCGGCACGTACTCGAGCCCGTCGACTCCGCGCCCCCACACCTCGGAGCGCACCCGCTGCACGAGCTGCTCGCCGGTGCCCTCCGGGATCGCCTTCGCAACCTCGTCGATACCCGCCCGTGCGGCGGACTCCAGCACCGAGGCATCCGCCTCGCCGAGCGCTCGCCAGCCGCCGCGCGGCGGCGAGATGCCGGCCCAGGTGACGGTGTTCACCTCCGGAGGGCGCGACATCGACACGGGTCGCGACTCGTCGTCGTCGGCGAGCTCCCCGCGGGCGCGCACGATGCGCTCCACGAGCGAGCGCATCGGCACGACCGAGTCGAACTCCTCGTCGTCGGCCAGGGCGAAGGTGCGCAGGCCGAGCACGGTGGGGCTCTCGTCGAGGATGCCGCGCGGGTAAAGGATCGCGGTGTAGACGGCGAGGATTCCGGAGCCCGCGACGAGGCGCACCGACCCGTCTTCGACGCGGCCGGCCCGCTGCAGGTACGTGTGCAGATCGCCGAGCGACAGGCTGTCGGCGAGCGTGAGTCGTTCAACCATCTCCTGTCTAAACTACCAAGTGCACGGGCCCGTTCACGGCGGTCCGGGTTCCACGGCGCCGGCGGCGGCCGCCCACCGACACGGAGGAACGATGAACGGACCGATCGACGGCCTGCTGAGCACGCTCAACCTGACCGACACGGGCGCGCGCACGACGGAGGACATCTTCACGGGCCCGTCGCAGTGGATGCCGCTCGGTCGCGTGTTCGGCGGCCAGGTGCTCGCGCAGTCGATCGTCGCGGCGCTCCGTACCGTGCCGGAGGACCGGAACATCCACTCGATGCACGGCTACTTCCTACGGCCGGGCGACGTCGCCCATCCGATCACGTTCTCGGTCGACCGGATCCACGACGGCCGTTCGTTCTCGACCCGACGCACCCAGGCGTTCCAGCACGGCGAGCCGATCCTCTCGCTCATCGCTTCGTTCCAGACGGAGGACGGCGGAGTCGAGCACCAGCTCGACATGCCCGACGACCTGCCGGACCCCGAGTCGTTGCCGTCGACGGCCGACGTGCTCGGGGCGGTCGACCACGACGTCGCGCGCTACTGGTCGAGCGAGCGCGCCTTCGACGTGCGGCACGTGCCGTCGCCCGTCTACCTCAGCGTCGAGGGCGAGCGCACGCCCAGGCAGGCCGTGTGGATGAAGGCGTTCGGCCGCCTGCCCGACGATCCGAAGCAGCATCGGGCCGCGCTCGCGTACGCGAGCGACTACTCGATCCTCGAACCGGTGCTGCGCGCGCACGGCGTCGCGTGGGCCACCCCCGGGCTCAAGGTCGCGAGCCTCGATCATGCGATGTGGTGGCACCGGGACGCCCGCGTCGACGAGTGGCTGCTCTACGTGCAGGAGTCGCCGTCGGCGAGCGGCGGTCGCGGCCTCTCGCTCGGTCGCATCTACACGCGCGACGGGCTGCTCGTGGCGAGCGTCGCCCAGGAGGGCATGGTGCGGGTACCGCACTCCGAACACTTCTCCTGACCGGAGCCGTCGCAATCCCGTCGCCCGAGGCTCGGATAGCCCAGAATGGGGGGCAGGGGCGCGGTCGGGCGCCCGACGCGGACGAAGGAGTTCGGCGATGACGGCTTCCCACGATCTCACGCGACGCGCGGCGCTCACGTTCGGCACGGCCGGCGTTGCGGCCGGCGCCCTCGCCCTCGCGGGCTGCGCGGATGTCTCCGGCGACGGCTCGAACGACGACGCGAACTCGTCTCCCATCGCCCCCGACGACACGGCGTCGGCTGAGCCGCCGGCGGCCGGCGAAGCGGTCGCGGCGACCGCCGACGTGCCGGTCGGCGGCAGCATCGACGCGAAGCTCGGCAGCGATCCCGTCCTGGTGGCGCAGCCCAGCGAGGGCGAGTTCGTCGCATACAGTGCCATCTGCACGCACCAGCAGTGCGTCGTCGCGGCGGCGGGCGCGGAGTTCCACTGCCCCTGCCACGGTTCGATCTACGATGCCGCGACCGGCGAGGTGCTCGCCGGACCGGCACCCGAACCGCTGAGCCCCATCGCGGTCACCGTCGCCGGCGACCAGGTCGTCACGGCCTCCTGAGATGGACTACGAATTCGCCGGCCTACCGGCGCACGTGCTGCTCGTGCACGCGGTGATCGTGCTGACGCCACTCGTGGGGCTCCTGCTCGTCGTGATCGCCGCGTGGCCCGGCGCCCGCCGAGTGCTCTGGCTGCCGGCGCTCGTCGGCGCCGTCGGAGTGCTCGTGCTCGGCCTGCTCACCGTCGAGGCCGGAAAGTGGCTCGAAGTACGGGTTCCGCCGGCGCCGCTCATCCAGCAGCACACCGCGATGGGCGAGGATCTGACGCCCTGGCTCATCTCGATGCTCGTCGTGGCCGTCGCGATCGCCGCGTGGGCGATCGTCGAGCGCAGGTCGGCTTCACGCTCGACGGGAGGCACCGGCGTCGCGTCGCCGTCGCACGGTGTCACGATCGCCGCCGGTGCGATGTTGACGCTCGCCGCGCTGACCGTCGCGATCGGCTCGACCTGGAAGCTCGTTCAGATCGGCGAGGCCGGCAGTCGCGCCGTGTGGGAGGGCTCGTTCAGCGACGAGCCGGTCGAGCGCTGACGGCACGCCCGCTCGGCGAGGCTTTCGCGCACGGCATCAGCGGCGCGGGCGGCCCCGTTGGGCGGCTCAGCGCCGCCGGAACTCGATCGTCGGCTCGAGATAGGGCTCCCACGCCGCACGCTCCGACTCGCTCATGCGCCGCGGTCGCTCGGTCGCCGCGTCGACGAGCACGATCGTCGTCACGGCACGCGTGTAGAGCGCCCGCGGTTCGGCGCCCGCCGGCGAGTACACCTCGTAGCAGACGTCGAGACTCGCCCCGCCCATGTGCCCGATCCAGAGCTCGATGTCGAGGGGCAGGCGCTGGTACGGGATCGGCGCAAGGTACTCGACCTCCTGCCGGGCGATCAGCGTGATCGTGGCCGCTCCGGGCGTGGCGTCGAGCACGGCCGTCGACGCGCCGACCGCATGTTCGGCGGTGCCGTCTTCGTTCACCCAGAACGCCTGGATGCGAGCCTCCTCGAGGAGGCTCAGCATCCGGGCGTTGTTCACGTGCCCGTAGGCGTCGAGGTCGCTCCAGCGGAGCGGTGTCGGCACGTGCAGGCGCATGTCAGTCTCTCGTGAGCTTGCGGTAGGTGGACCGGTGCGGCTTCGCCGCGTCGGCGCCGAGCCGTTCGACCTTGTTGGCCTCGTAGGCCTCGAAATTGCCCTCGAACCAGTACCAGTTCGACGGGTTCTCGTCGGTGCCCTCGTAGGCCAGGATGTGCGTGGCGATGCGGTCGAGGAACCACCGGTCGTGGGTGATCACGACGGCGCAACCGGGGAACTCGAGGAGCGCGTTCTCGAGGCTCGAGAGCGTCTCGACGTCGAGGTCGTTCGTCGGCTCGTCGAGCAGCAGCAGGTTGCCGCCCTGCTTCAGGGTGAGCGCCAGGTTCAGGCGGTTGCGCTCGCCTCCTGAGAGGATGCCGGCCCGTTTCTGCTGGTCGGGCCCCTTGAAGCCGAACGTCGACACGTACGCGCGACTGGGCACCTCGGTCTTGCCGACCTGGATGTAGTCGAGCCCGTCGGAGACGACCTCCCACAGCGACTTGTTCGGGTCGATGCCGCCGCGGGTCTGGTCGACGTACGAGATCTGCACGGTCTCGCCGATCTTCACCGATCCGTCGTCGGCCGGCTCGAGGCCGACGATCGTCTTGAAGAGCGTGGTCTTGCCGACGCCGTTCGGGCCGATGATGCCGACGATGCCGTTGCGCGGCAGCGAGAAGCTGAGACCGTCGATCAGGACGCGATCGCCGAAGCCCTTCTTGAGGTTCTTGACCTCGAGCACCACGTCGCCGAGGCGCGGACCCGCCGGGATCTGGATCTCCTCGAAGTCGAGCTTGCGCGTGCGCTCCGCCTCCGAGGCCATCTCCTCGTAGCGCGCGAGTCGCGCCTTCGACTTCGCCTGCCGGCCCTTCGCGTTCGAGCGGACCCACTCGAGCTCTTCCTTCAGGCGCTTCGCGAGCTTGGCGTCCTTCTTGCCCTGGACGGTGAGGCGCTCCTGCTTCTTCTCGAGGTAGGTGGAGTAGTTGCCCTCGTACGGGTAGAGCCGGCCGCGATCGACCTCGCAGATCCATTCCGCGACGTGGTCGAGGAAGTACCGGTCGTGGGTGACGGCGAGCACGGCACCGGGGTACTTGGCGAGGTGCTGCTCGAGCCAGAGCACGCTCTCGGCGTCGAGGTGGTTGGTGGGCTCGTCGAGGAGCAGCAGGTCGGGCTTCTGAAGCAGCAGCTTGCAGAGCGCGACACGGCGCTTCTCACCGCCCGAGAGCACCGAGACCAGTTCGTCGCCCGGCGGGCAGCGCAGGGCGTCCATGGCCTGCTCGAGCTGCGAGTCGAGGTCCCAGGCGTCGGCCGCGTCGATCTCTTCCTGGAGGGAGCCCATCTCGGCGAGCAGCGCATCGAAGTCGGCGTCGGGCTCGGCCATGAGCAGCGAGATCTCGTTGAAGCGGTCGAGCTTCGCCTTGATCGGACCCACGCCCTGCTGCACGTTCTCGAGCACGGTCTTCGACTCGTCGAGCTCGGGCTCCTGCATGAGGATGCCGACCGAGTACCCGGGGCTCAGCTTCGCCTCGCCGTTCGACGGCTGGTCGAGACCGGCCATGATCTTGAGGATCGTCGACTTTCCGGCGCCGTTCGGGCCGACCACGCCGATCTTCGCCCCGGGGAGGAACGCCATCGTCACGTCGTCGAGGATGACCTTGTCGCCGACCGCCTTGCGGGCGCGCACCATCGAGTAAATGTATTCAGCCAAGACTTTCCCTCACAGCGTTCGGCGGCCGCCGAGCACGGGCCGCCGCATGTCGGCTACCAGTCTATGGGGCGCGTCTGCCCGATGAGGCAGCCGCCGGTGCCGAGCGCCGGACGCACCGCACCGTGATATCCGCCGGACTTCGGGCCGTACTGTCCGACGAGGCACTCGTCCTGGAAGAGCACGGCGAACTGGATCGAGTCAGCCTGATCACCCTGAGTCGTCTCGTCGGAGGTCACCTGCATCGCCGCCTTGTCGAAGCCTGCGGCGACGAGCGCGTCGATGAAGTCGCGACCGCCGGCTGCGGCGTTGGCGACGACGACGGCGGTGTTCACCGAGTTGAAGAAGTCGAGGTTCTCGCCGGCCGAGAGCTCGGGCCGGAGGGTGGGCGGAGCGGCGGGATCGGTGGTCGCCGGCGCGGATGCCGACGGGTCGGCGGACTGGGACGACTGCGGAGTGGGCGGGCCGCCGAACAGCGTGCAACCCGCGAGCGACAACGTCGTCGTCGTCGCGGCGAGCGCGAGCATCACCGTCGTTCCGAACCGCCGTGCCATGCTTCCCCTCACCGCGGTGTCGACCGCCCGAGCCGAGTCTATTGGGTCGCTCGGGCCCGGACGGTCGAAGGCCGGTCAGTCGCTCACCGCCGCGGTGTACACAGCCCGCCCGGCATCGTCGGCCTCCAGTTCATCGTCGAGGTCATCGTCGAGGTCGTCGCCGACCACGGCGTCACCGTCGGCGAACGGTGCACCGTCGTCGAAGCCCGTCGAGCCCCCGCTCGCGAGTCCCGACCAGTCCGTGCCGCCGCCGAGCCCCGAGAGATCGGCCCGCTCCCCCTGCTCGCCGAGCCCGTCGGGCGAGGCGGCCTCGCCGATCGGGTCGTGCTCGGCGGGCTTCGCCTCCGACTGCATCCGGGCGTAGGTCGAGACGCACCAGGCCATGTCGTGCCCGATCGAGTCGGCGTCGATCTCGACCGACTTCCCGGACTTCGTGCCGGTCTCCCATGCCCGCACCCGCAGTCGTCCCTGCACGATGACGTGCTGGCCCTTGCGCACCGACAGGCTCGCGTTGCGGGCGAGCTGCCGGAAGGCCGAGACGGAGAACCAGTTGGTCTCGGCGTTCTCCCATGTGCCCTTCGCACGGTCGAAGTATCGCCGCGTCGACGCGAGACGGAACGTCGTGATGACGAGGCCGTCGCCCGTCACCTTCTGGATGGGATCGGTGCCGACGATGCCGGTCACCGTGATGCTGTCGGTCATTTGCACTCCTCGTTCGGACGCCGTCGCGAGTCGACGGCTCGTGGTCCCGGAGCGGCCTCGTGCCGGACACCGCCCCGGAACCACGTGGACCCACGATCGCGCCGACATCGAGTCATCCGCCGGGGTTCTCGCCGAATGTGGGTTCTCCACGCTGATCGGCACTTGTCGAGGAGGAGTCGCGACCGCGCGATGTCGGAGGCTCGGGATACCGTCGCATCGACCACCTGCAGGGCCGGCTGCGCGATCCAGAAGGAGCCTCATGACGACCATCGCCGCCCGCCTGCGCGAGTCGTTCCCCGTCGCCGTTCCCGGCCTCGTCATCGTGCCCGCCGCACCCGATCTGTGGAGGGTCGCGCGCCCGGGTGGTGCCGTACTCGGCCACGTCGAACGCCGCGGCGACGGCGACGGCGACGGCGTTCGGTTCGCCGCTCGCCGCTACGTTCCCGGAGGTCGCCCGCCAGTTCAACTGGGAGAATTCTGGTCGGCCGAGGCGGCCATCGAGCTCTTCCGGTGAGCACGTCCCGATCCCGGCCACGCCGTCGGCACGCGGCCGCACCGCGCGCCGGCCGCAGTAGCCTACGGCCATGCAGTGGTGGAACGACTTCATCTCCTGGCTGACCTCGAGCTCGTCGCAGTCGGCGGTCTTCGCCGCCGGCGTGCTGTTCGTCGCGGTGCTCGCGTCCGGCCTCCTCGCGGCGTGGATCTCGACCGCCGCCGTCCGACGCGTCGTCGCGCAGCGCGACAGAGAAGCGAGGGTCGCGGCGATCGCCGCCCTCGTCGACGCGGCCACCGAGGCCTCCGTCTGGAACTCGCTCACCCCGCACGAGCAGGTGCTGGCCGACCGTACCGTCGGCCAGGCCGACATCGTGGTCCGACTCCTGCCGATCCGCGGCTCGGACGTCGCGGCGAACTGGGCGGCGCACCAGCTGCACGAGCTCAAGCGCGCCTCGGCGACGTTCGGCTATCAGCTCGACCCCGCCGTCGTGGAGTTCCGCGACCGACTCCTCGAGTGGCAGCGTCACCCGGGCCGCACTCGTCGGCAGTTCCAGAACGACCTGGATCGCTGGCGAACGCAGCGCCAGGAGCCCGATCAGGGCATGATCGACGCGCAGGACACCTGGGTCGCCGAGCAGCACCACGATCGGTATCGCGACGTCGCCGGGACGGCCGACGCCTCGACCGCGCCCACCCAGACCTTCGCGTCCGAGTCCGCAGCGCCGGCGACCGCCGCGCTGCCCGAGACCGAACCGCAGCGCTGAGCCGACGCGCCGGTCAGCGCCACCATTCGTCGAACATCGACGCCGGGACGGTGCGCTTGTGGCGCGTCTGCAAGTACCGCGCCTCGATCCGATCGGCGATCTCGTCGTCGATCGCCTCGCCCTCGAGGTACGCGTCGAGATCCTCGTAGCGGAGCCCCAGGTTCGCCTCGTCGGCCTGTCCGGGGTCACCGTCCAGGAGGTCGGCGGTCGGCACCTTGAGATACAACCGCTCGGGCGCCCCGAGTTCCTCGAGCAACGCACGGCCCTGCCGCTTGGTCAGGCCCGTGAGCGGCACCAGGTCGACTCCGCCGTCGCCGAACTTCGTGAAGAAGCCCGTGACCGCCTCCGCGGCGTGATCGGTGCCGACGACCAGCAGACCGCCCTCACCCGCGAGCGCGTACTGCGCGACCATTCGCATGCGAGCCTTCACGTTGCCCTTGCCGAAATCGCTGAGCGCACGAGCGGTCGCGGTCGCGAACTCGGACGCGATCCCGTCGACGCCGTCCTTGATGTCGAAGACGACGGTCTCCTGCGGGGCGATGAACCTCAGCGCGAGTTGCGCGTCGTCCTCGTCGCGCTGGACGCCGTACGGCAGGCGCACCGCGATGAACCGCGCGTCGACGCCCTCGTCGACGAGTTCGGCCACCGCCATCCTGCAGAGCCGGCCGGCGAGCGTCGAGTCCTGCCCGCCGCTGATGCCGAGCACGTATCCACGCGCGTGCGACGCGGTCAGGTACTCCTTCAGGAAGTCGACGCGACGACGCACCTCTGCGGCGGGGTCGATCCGCGGGCTGACGTTGAGCTCGGCGATGATTCGCGCCTGGAGATCTCGCATGCCCCGACGATACCGCCGTCATGTTTCGGCGAGGAAACGCGCGCGCTCCACTAGCATCGCGGCAGGAGACTCGCCCGCTCAGGAGGTCACGTGGAGTACTCGATCAGCACGATGGTGCTCGTGCCGGCGATCGCGGTCGCCGCACCGCTCATCGTCCGCGGACTCGGGCGATGGGTCGCGATTCCGCTCGTCGTGTTCGAGATCGTGCTCGGGCTGATCGTCGGCCCGTCGGTGCTCGGCTGGGTCGTGCCCGAGGAATTCATGGGCATGCTCGCGGAGTTCGGCCTCGCGACGCTGTTCTTCCTCGCCGGCAACGAGATCGACTTCAGGGCGGTTCGCGGGCGCCCGCTCAGTCGCGCGGCGATCGGGTGGATCATCTCGCTCGCGGCGGGCATCAGCATCGCGGTGCTGTTCGCCCCCGACCTTCCCGCCGCCGGGTTCATCGGCATCGCGCTGACCTCCACGGCGCTGGGAACGCTCATGCCCGTTCTCCGCGATTCGGGCGACCTGACCACGCCGTTCGGCCTCTCGGTCCTCGCGATCGGCGCGGTCGGCGAGTTCGGACCGCTCCTCGCGATCTCGCTGTTCCTCAGCGGGCGCTCGCCGCTCATCGCCGCGGTCGTGCTGGTCGTGTTCGCCGTCGTCGCCGGCATCGCGATCTGGCTCGCGGCGAAGGGGTACGGCAAGCGCATGCATGCCATGATCACGTCGACGCTCCACACGAGCGGGCAGTTCGCGGTGCGACTCGTCATCTTCATCCTGCTCGCGCTCGTCGCGCTCAGCATCGTGCTCGATCTCGACATGCTGCTCGGCGCATTCACGGCGGGCGTGCTCTACCGGCTGCTGCTGAACGGGGCTCCGGAACGCGACGCCGAAGCGATCGAGTCGAAACTCGAGGCGGTCGGCTACGGCTTCCTGGTGCCCGTGTTCTTCATCAACACCGGCATCACCTTCGACCTCGAGGCCCTCTTCGCCGACGGCAGGACGACGGCCATGCTGCCGATCTTCCTCCTCCTGATGCTCGTCGTACGCGGCATTCCCTCGATGCTCGCGGCACCGGCCGGATCGAGCCGGCGCGACCTCGCCGCGACCGCGTTGTTCGGTGCCACGGGGCTTCCGATCATCGTCGCGGTCACGGCGATCGGCGTCGATGCCGGCGACCTCTCGAGCGGCACGGCCGCCGCGCTCGTCGGCGCCGGCATGCTCTCGGTGCTGCTGTTCCCGCTCATCGCCCTCCTGGTCCGGCGTCGCGGCGGCGCGTCGCGCGATCGCGCCGTGACCGACGACGTGCACGTGCCGACCGAGGGCTGATCGCCCTCGGCGGGTATGCTTGCCACGACCGCCCCCGTAGCTCAGCGGATAGAGCAGGAGCCTTCTAATCTCTTGGTCGCAGGTTCAATTCCTGCCGGGGGCACCGACGACGCGGATGCCGCGTCGAACGACGCTGTCGGCGCCTCCGGTTAGACTCGCCGCATGGCTTCTTCGAGCGACAGACTGGTCTGGATCGACTGCGAGATGACCGGACTCGACCTCGAAGTCGATGAGCTGGTCGAGATCGCCGTCGTCATCACCGACTACGACCTCCGCCCCGTCGACGGTGGGCTCAGCATCGTCATCAAGCCCGACGCGAGCGCACTCGAGTCGATGGGCGAGTTCGTGCGGCAGATGCACACCACCTCGGGGCTCATCGAGGAGATCCCCAACGGCGTCTCCGTCGCAGAGGCCGAGTACCAGGTGCTCGAGTACGTGCTGAAGCACGTGCCCGACGAGCAGAAGGCGCCGCTCGCCGGCAACTCGATCGGCACCGATCGCGCATTCCTCACGAAGTACATGCCCCGACTCGATGCGCACCTGCACTACCGCAACGTCGACGTCTCGTCGATCAAGGAGCTGGCCAAGCGCTGGTTCCCGCGCGCGTACTTCAACTCCCCCGCGAAGAACGGCGGTCACCGCGCTCTGGCCGACATCCTCGAGTCGATCCGCGAGCTGCACTACTACCGCCGCGCCGTCTTCGTCGCCGACCCGGGCCCGGCCAGTCACGAACTGCAGGCGCTCGCCGCCGAAGTGGTGGCCGAGTTCGAGCAGGGCTCCAACGTGTAGTAGGCTCTATCCGTTGTCCTGATCGCCCCGGCGGTCGACACATGGTGGGTATAGCTCAGTTGGTAGAGCGCCTGGTTGTGGTCCAGGAGGTCGCGGGTTCAAGCCCCGTTACTCACCCCAAGCGGTGTGCGAAGCGCGGGTCCGGAAACGGCCCGCGCTTCGTGTATCAGCCCTCTGGACGGACGGATGGGAGAGGCCGTGGAACTCGATGCCGAAGCGTTCGAAGCCCTCGTCGTCGATGAGCTCGACCAACTGCCCGACGACATGATCGACGGGCTCGAGAACGTCGTCTTCGTCGTCGAGGACCGCCCGGAGGACGGCTCGCTCGACCTGCTCGGCCTCTACGACGGCTGGGCGCTGACCGAGCGCGACCGCTACGGATTCGGCGAGATGCCCGACCGGATCATCCTCTACCGCGAACCTCTGCTTGCGATCTGCGACGACGAAGACGAGCTCCGTGAGGAGATCCACGTCACCCTCGTGCACGAGATCGCCCACTTCTACGGCATCGACGACGACCGCTTGCACGAACTGGGCTGGGCGTGAGCTCGGCCGAGATACCCTGAACGTCATGAGTCTGTCGCCCGGCCGCATCGTCGGCATCGCCATCGGCGCCGTCGCGATCCTCGCGGTCGGCGTCTACGGCCCCGCCATGCTGCTCGGTCCCCTGCCGGAGGCGGAGGTCCACGTCAGCGCGGCGGGCGAGGGCGCCGCCGGCAAGCCCGAGCCGATCGTGCTGCCCGAGAGCGGAGCGAGTGCCGTCGCGCTCGTCGACGAGGACGGCAGCGCCTCGATGCTCGCGACCGCCGGCGAGACCGGTGTGGTCCCCATCGGCGGCGCCGCGAAGCTCGTGACCGTGCTGGCGACCCTCGACTCGCTGCCGTTGCCCGACGACGGACCCGGCCCCGCGATCAAGATCGGCCCCGCCGACTACACCGACTACCTCGATCACTCGAAGGCCGGCAACCGCACGCTGCAGGTCTCGCCCGGAGATAGCTGGTCGGAACGCGACGTCGTTCGAGCGGTGCTCTTCGCCTCGAGCAACAACCACGCCGACACGCTCGCCCGATGGGCGTTCGGCAGTGTCGACGGATACGTCGACGAAGCGAACGCGTGGCTCGAGGCACAGGGCTTCGAGTCGACGCGAGTGGCCGATGCGACGGGCCTCTCGGCCGACAACGTCGGTACGGCTGAAGAGCTCGCGCGGCTCGCCGCAATGACGCTCGCGAACCCGCAGCTCGCGGCCCTCGTCGCCGATCCCGAGCGCAGCGACCCGACCTCGCGCAACGTCCCCGACGTCATCGACCACCTCGGCGACGAGGGCGTTCGGGCACTCTCGCGCAGTTACACCGACGAAGCAGGCGTTTGCTTCATCTTCACGGCCACCGTTCCCGGGGCCGACGACGAGCCGCAGCGCATCGTGGGAGCGATGACGACCATGCCGGACTACGAGACGCTCGACCCTGCCGTGGTCGAGGCGTTCACGTCGGTCGCGGCATCCGCGGCGCCCGTCACCGTCATCGCCGAGGGCGCCCGCTACGGCACGGTCGAGACCGCATGGGGCGATGAAGCCGACCTCATCGCCCGCACCGAGCGGACCGACGCCGCCTGGGGCAGCGACCCGGGCGAGGCATCCGTCGCCGTCGAACCGTTCACGACGGCGCGTGCCGGGCGCGCGGTCGGTACCGTGACCGTGCCGACCGCGAACGGCGACATCGGCAGTGAACTCGAGCTCTCCGCCGACATCGACGACCCGGGGCCGCTCTGGCGGCTCGCGAACCCGTTCGTGCTGATCGACGCGTTCGTCAACGGCCGATCGGGCTGAGCGAGCGCGTCATCCGCCGTCGACGGCGACGCCGGCCGGTTCAGTCGTTCTCGTCGTCGGACTCCACCGGATCGGAGTCGTCGGCGTCGAAGCTGAAGCGAACGCGCAGCTGGCCGCCCATCTCGCGCTCGTCGACGGCGTTGTACCAGAACAGCGACTCCAGCCCGTCGACCGCGGCGACCATGCCGACGCGCTTCTCGGGCTTGCCCCCGACGAGGGCGCGATGGTCGAACTCGCCCTCGAGCGGTCCGTCGATGAACTCTGCGACGTACTGGGCGCCGACCGAATCTGCACTCATAGCACTACCGTAGCCCCCGGGCTCCGCACTCGGGCAGTTCGACGACCAGGTCGGCCGAACCCAGTGGGTCGGTACGGTGCACGTATCGGCGCCACTCGGTCTCCCAGAGGTCCCAGAACGGGTCGAAACCCCCCGCATCGCGCTCGAGCGCACGGCGCTTCCGCGTCGCCTGCGCCGCTCGCACCCACACCCTGACCACCCCGGTGCGACCCGCTGTCGCCTCGAAGGCACCGCAGCCCTCGACGATGAGCGGCCGACCCGGGAGGACGGTGACGGAGGCCGCCGGCCGATTCCGCGCCCAGTCCCACCCGCGCCATCCGCCCGGCACGCCGCGCGCGAGCGGGGCGAGCAGAGTTCGTTCGAGCGATCCGGAGGCGGTCGCGAGCCCCCGCCAGCCGGGATAGATCGCATCGAGCCGGACGAGTCGGGGGGACGCCCCCGCACGCCACGACAGCGCGAGCGCATCGGCGAGCGTCGACTTGCCGGCACCGCTCGGGCCGTCGATCGCGATGAGCGGCCACGCCGCGCTCGCCTGACGCCGCCGTGCCGCGACCAGTACCCTGGCGACGGCCGCCGCCTCGCTCACGACCACACCGGATGGAAGGTGCCCACCGCGATCGCGGCGCCGATGGCCGCCACCGCGATGGCGAACGCGATCGCGATCAGTACCCAGTCGCTCCAGCCGATCGTCGACGCCCTGGCCCAGGTGCGCGGGCGATCGCTCCCGAACCCTCGAGCCTCCATCGCGGTCGCGAGCTTCGACCCCCGGCGGATCGCGAGCACGAGCAGGGCGAACGCCATGGTCGCGAACCGCCGCAGCACGCCCGTGTCGCCGATCCCTCTCGCGCGACGGCTGAGCGCCATCGCGTGCCAGTCCTCGATGAAGAGCCCGACGAGCCGGGCGCCCGCGAGTGCGCCGAGCACGAAGCGACTCGGGAGTCGCCACACCTGCGCGAGACCATCGGCGAGCTCGGTCGGATCGACCCGCATGAAGAGCAGCACCGCCGGCAGGCCGACCGCGAGCACTCGAACGGTCACCGCGATCGCGAGCTCGATCGAGCCGTCGGTGATGCGCGCGAGCCAGAAGCTCCAGTACTCCTCCCCCGACGGACGGCCGTACAGGAGCATGCTGATGCCGGCGATCGGCGCGGCGATGAGGATCGGCCAGGCCCGTCGGACGAGCATCCGGGGGCGCACGCCCGCGGCCATGAAGAGCACGAGCTCGATGACGAGTGCGGTCGCGGCGCTCACCCAGTCGACGGTGAGCAGCAGCGGGGCGGTGAGCAGCATCGCCGCGGCGAGCTTCGTCACGGGGTTGACTCGATCGATGAACCGGAGTCGGGGAGCGTCGACGGCTCCGGAGGCGACGGCACTCATGCGAACGCCCGGGTGTTCGTCGGCTCCAGGCGGATGCCGCGGTCGCCCAGGGCTGCGATGTACGCGGCGTCGTGGGTGACCGACAACAGCGTGAGGCCCTCGTCGACGAGTTCGCGCAGCAGCGCGGTCAGCTCGAGCCAAGTGATCCGGTCCTGGCCGAACGTCGGTTCGTCGAGGACGAGCACCGAGGGCCGGGCCGCAAGGACGGCAGCGACGGACAACCGGCGCTTCTCGCCGCCCGACAGGGTGAACGGATTCGCCAAGGCGATGCGGTCGAGCCGCAGGCGCGCCAACAGGTCTTCGACGCGAGCGGCCGTCTCGCGGTCGCCGAGCCGGAGCGCCCGCGGCGCCACCTCGAGCTCGGCGCGCACGCTGGACGTGACGAACTGGTGCTCGGGCTCCTGGAACACGGTTCCGATGCGCGTCAGCAGGTCGCGGGAGCGCCAGCCGATCGGGTCGCCTCGAAGCCCTGCCGACAACGACGCGGATGCCTCGACCCGACCGTCGAGCGGGCGCAGGAGGCCGCCCAGGGTCAGGGCGAGGGTCGACTTGCCGGCACCGTTCGGGCCGGTCAGCACCGTGCTGGTGCCACGCGGAAGCTCGACGTCGAGTCCGCGCTGGACGATGTCGCGCGGACGACGGCCGACCGCGAGTCCGTTCGCGGTGAGCAACGGCTCGGTCGGCTCGTCCACGGCGACTCGACGGCGAGGGGCCGTGGGGCCGTGGCCGCCGGGAACCCATACGCCCGCGGCGAGGAGCGCCGCGCGTTGACGCGAGAGCACGACGTCGGGGGGCCCGTCGGCCATGAGACGCCCGTCGAGCCCGAGAACGACGACGCGGTCGACGAGATCGGCCCACACCTCGACGCGGTGCTCGACGACGACGAGTGTCGAGCCATGCCGATCGAGTACCCGCTCGACCGCCGCCCTGACCTCTCGGACCCCGTCGGGGTCGAGATTCGCGGTGGGCTCGTCGAGCAGCAGCAGCCCCGGGCGCATCGCGAGGGCGCCCGCGAGGGCGAGCCGTTGCTTCTGCCCGCCCGACAGCGCCGAGCTCGGATGGTCGATCGCCACGTCGAGACCCACCTCGTCGAGCGATTCGCGCACCCGACGCCAGATCTCGTCGCGAGGGACACCGAGGTTCTCGCATCCGAACGCGACGTCGTCGCCCACCCGTGCGAGGATCACCTGCGAGTCGGGATCCTGCAGCACGAGCCCCGAACGCCCCCGCACCCGCGCCGGCTCGGCTCCGTCGACCAGGAGCTCGCCGACGGCCTCGCCCTCGTCGTCACCGCCGTGCACACCGGCCATGGCGTGCAGCAGGGTCGACTTGCCGGCGCCGCTCGGCCCGAGCAGGAGCACCCGCTCGCCCGGCTCGATGCGGAGGTCGATCCCCTCGAGCGCGGGGCGGAGCCGGGAGGCGTGACGCCAACCCCAGCCGCGCACGTCCACGGCGGCCGGGGTCGGCGAAGATGCGGTGTTCGCCACGTCAGACCCGTCGGGTCGCTTCCTGTCCCGCCGCGAACCGGCTGAGCGCGCCCGTCGCGGCGAGCGCGCGAACGAGCAGCCACCCGAGCACTCCGGCGAGCACCGCGCCCGAGATGACGACCGTGCAGAAGTAGAGCGTCAGGAACTCGGCCGACTTCTGCAGGTTTCCCGAGGTGAACAGCTCGAGCGTCCACGCGCCGGCGCCCGCGGCCGCACCGGCGAGGATCGCCTGGAGGAGCCCGAAGCGACGGTAGAGGAAGATCGCGAAGACGAGCTCGGCGCCGATGCCCTGCGCGAGACCCGACCAGATGGTCTCGACGCCCCACTGGTTGCCGACGATCGCGGAGACCATGGCCGCGATGAGCTCGACGAAGAGGGCGGCGCCGGGCTTGCGGATGATGAGGCCGCCGAGCACACCGCCGATGAGCCAGATGCCGACGGCGATGCCGCCGAGTCCCGGGGTCACTGCGTCGGCAGCCACGAACCAGGCGTAGCCGATGTTGTTCCAGAACAGGAACAGCAGCCCCGTCGCCACGGCGACGACCGAGGCGACGACGATGTCGACGACACGCCAGCGGAGATTGCGCGCCGGCGCGGCACCGGTCGTGGAGGTGGTGGGGGTTGGTGCGGATGCGTGCACTGTCGTGCCCTTTCGTTCGGTGGAAAGAGGCACGGGATATTGAGATCGATTGCCCTCCCTGCGCTGGCATGACCCAGATCAGGTTCGACGGTCGAAGGTTGAGAACCTTCCTCTCAGCCCGGCTCACCGGACTCCCGTGTTCATCGACGAGTATACGCAGGCCACGACCGCATGACGCCGCGCGACGGACGAGCGGCGCGGTCGCCCGTCGAACCGCGCCCCGCCTTCAGGACCGCATCAGTGCTTGAGCGCGCGGATGACGGCGCGGAGCGCCTTGCCCGTCACCCAGATGAGCGGGGTCGCGACGAGGAGGAGACCGATGAGGTTCGGTTCGAAGCGGACGTCGCCGCCACGGCCGACGTATGCGCCGAGCGGAATGGAGAGCCCACCGCCACCGCCGCCGCCGGCCTGGTCGCCGCCGGAGTCGCTGCCGCTGCCCGCCCCGAACCCGTAGTACCCGAGCGCGACGGGGACGACCTTGGTGCCGTCGAGATCGACGGGTTCGCCGTACGAGGTCTTCACGCCCACGCCGGCGACGGTCTCTGCGAGTTCGAGCACGAGATCAGCCATGACCGCCACGCTACCCGCCGAACTGCGTTCGATCCACCCCCGCCCGGCCTTCGGCCGCCTCGGCGGCGTCCGCCGCGTCGCGCGATGCGCCCGCTGCGTCGAGGGGCCGACGTCGCATGGACTCGACGCGCGCCGCGGCTTCGCCGGGTCGGACGAGCGCGGCCGGTCGCACCGCACCGCGTCCGAACCGGGCCGTCACCTCGTCGACGGCCCGCTCGGCCCCGCGCCACTCCTCATCGGGGTCCCAGAGGGCGGCCCCGCCGCCGGAGGGACGCAGCTGCTCGGCGCGCACCCCGATCAGGCGAATCCGGGCGCCGTCGCCGACGAGCTCGCCGAGCGCGGCCGACGCCTCGTCGTAGATGCGGCGGGCGACGTCGGTCGGCTCACCGAGCGTGCGCGAACGGGTGACGGTGCGGAAGTCGCCGTAGCGCAGCTTCAGCACGACCGTGCGCCCCACGACGCCCGCACGGCGCAGCCGGACCGCGACGTCGTCCGAGAGTCGCAGCAGCTCGCGGCGGATCTGCGTCGGATCGGTGAGGTCGTGGCCGAAGGTGACCTCATGTCCGATGCTCTTCTCCGAACGGGCGGTCTCGACGTCGCGCGGGTCGATGCCGTTGGCGAGCCTCGTCAGACGTGACGCGAGCGCCGGCCCGACGGCGCGCTGGAGGGCATCGGCCGGCATCTCCGCCACGTCGCCGACCGTGCGGAGTCCGAGCCGCGTCAGCGACTCCTCGGTGACGCGCCCGACACCCCAGAGCGCCGACACCGGGAGCGGATGCAGGAATGCGAGGGTCTCGGCGGCGGGCACGACGAGCATGCCATCGGGCTTCGCACGACTCGACGCCACCTTCGCCACGTACTTCGTCGCGGCGACGCCGATGGAGCAGGTGAGGCCGGTCTCGGAGCGGACGCGTTCACGAATCGCCCACGCGATCTCCGCCGGGCTGCCGTGGAGCCGACGAGCACCGGACACGTCGAGGAAGGCCTCGTCGATCGAGAGGGGTTCGACGAGCGGTGTGACCTCCTCGAAGATCTTCATGACCTGCTTCGAGTAGCGCGAGTAGCTCGCGTAGTCGCCCCGGAGCACGATCGCGTTCGGGCAGCGCTGCAACGCCACCGACATCGGCATCGCCGAGTTGACGCCGTACCGGCGGGCCTCGTAGCTCGCTGCCGAGACCACGCCGCGGCCGGCGGTGCCGCCCACGAGCACGGGCTTGCCACGGAGCTCGGGGCGGCGCAGGAGTTCGACCGAGACGAAGAACGCGTCCATGTCGACGTGCAGGATCGGGGTGGCCGAATCGTCGACCGGTCCAGTCGTGACCTGGCGCGACGAGCCGTCCTGCTTGCTCATGTTGCGACTCTATCCCGGTCCGCCGACGTCGCCCGGCCGACCGGAGTCATGCCGGACGGCGGCGAGCCCGACGCACGACGAAGACGGCGCCGGGCCTCAGAACCCGAAGTCGCCGCCGCCGCCGCCGAAGTCTCCCCCGCCGAAGTCGCCGCCGAATCCGCCGAAGTCGCCACCGGTGTCACCCCCGGCTTCGACCGAGCCGGCATCCGCACCGGCATCGGCGCCCCCGGCGTCGAACGATGCGGGGTCGGGCAGGATCGCATCGGCGATCGCCGTGCCGACGACGACACCCGCGATCGAGCCGAGGAGCGAGCCGCCGAACATCTGGCCGAACGACGGTCCGGGTCGCCCCGCACCCTGCGGGCCGCCCTGCGCGCCGGCGTTCGAGAACGCGCGCTCCATGCTCCCCGGCGCCCGCAGCTCCTGGCGGGTGGCGGCCCGGGCGAGGGCGCTCGGGTCGTCGGAGACGAGCCGCTCCCCTGCCGGCGCCTGGTCGGCGAGGGCCCGGTAGACCTGCTGGCGCTGCTCGGGCGTCAGCTTCGCGAACGCCTCCGCGTGCACCTGCTCGATCGCCTCCGGCGGTGCGGTGCGCAGCAGGTAGCGGTAGCGCTCGATCGCGAGCTCGTCGGGCGTGAGCCCGCGCCCGGGCGCGGGCGGCACCGGCCGTTGCGGCTCCGGGGCGCCGAAGAGTCGATCGAAGAATCCCATGGTGTCCTCGCCAATCGTGAAGGTGTCATCGAATTCTCGCGGGCCTCGCCTTGAAACGGCTGAGAGCCGGGTCCGAGGCGTCTCCGCCTCGGACCCGGCTCTCAGCATCGGCCTCGGCTATGCTCCGCCCGAGCCGGCTCGCTCCAGCACGAGCTCGCGAACGCGAGCCGCGTCGGCCTTGCCCTGCATCGCCTTCATGACCGCGCCGATCACGGCGCCGGCGGCCTGAACCTTGCCGTCACGGATCTTCTCGAGCACATCGGGCTGCGACGCCAGCGCCTGGTCGATCGCCGCGATCAGTGCACCGTCGTCGGACACGACGGCGAGCCCTCTCGCGTCGACGATCTCCTGCGGCGAGCCCTCACCGGCGACGACGCCCTCGAGCACCTGCCGCGCAAGGCGGTCGGTGAGGGTGCCCGCGTCGACGAGCGCCGCGAGCTGGGCGACCTGCTCGGGCGTCGCGAGCCCCGAGGCATCCGTCTCGCTCGCGTTCGCGAGCCGGGTGAGCTCGCCCGTCCACCACTTGCGTGCAGCGGCGGGCGTCGCACCCTCCGCGATCGTCGCGGCGACCTCGTTCAGGAGACCGCCGTTCACCACGTCCTGGAACTCGAGGTCGGTGAAGCCCCATTCGCCCTTCAGTCGGCGGCGGCGGGCGGCCGGCGGCTCGGGCAGGGCTGCACGCAGCGACTCGATGAGCTCGGTCGTCGGCACCACGGGCACCAGGTCGGGCTCGGGGAAGTAGCGGTAGTCGTCGGCGTCGGACTTCGGACGGCCGGGGCTCGTGGTGCCCGTGTCCTCATGCCAGTGCCGCGTCTCCTGCGTGATCGTGCCGCCCTTCGCGAGGATCGCGGCCTGGCGCTGGATCTCGTAGCGCACCGCCCGCTCGATCGAGCGGAACGAGTTCACGTTCTTCGTCTCGGTGCGGATGCCGAGCTGCTCGGCACCGCGCGGGCGCAGCGACACGTTCGCGTCGCAACGGAGGTTGCCGCGCTCCATGCGCGCCTCGGAGATGCCGAGCGAGAGCGCCATGTCGCGAATCGTCGAGACGTACGCCCTCGCGAGCTCGGGCGCATCGGCCTCGGCGCCGAAGATCGGCTTCGTGACGATCTCCACGAGCGGCACGCCGGCACGGTTGTAGTCGACGAGCGAGTACTCCGCACCCTGGATGCGGCCCGTCGCACCGCCCACATGCGTGAGCTTGCCCGCGTCCTCCTCCATGTGCGCCCGCTCGATCGGCACCTGGAAGGTGCGCCCGTCGGCGAGCTCCACCTCGACCGATCCCTCGAACGCGATCGGCTCGTCGTACTGGGAGATCTGGTAGTTCTTCGCGAGGTCGGGGTAGAAGTAGTTCTTGCGCGCGAAGCGGCTCGACGCGGCGATCGAGCAGCCGAGCGCGAGGCCGAGCGAGATCGACTTCTCGACGGCGTCGCCGTTCACGACCGGGAGCGACCCCGGCAGGCCGAGGCACACGGGCGAGACGAGCGTGTTGGGCTCGGCACCGTGGTACTTCTCGTTGGCCGGGTTCGGCGCGGGCGAGAACATCTTCGTCTCGGTGTTGAGCTCGACGTGCACCTCGAGGCCGATCACCGGCTCGAAGAGCTCGAGGGCCTTCTCGTAGTCCATCAGTTCGACGCGCGCCATCAGAGTGCGCCCTCCTCGGTCGCGGTGAGCTCGTGGGTCGTGAGGTCGGGCGCCTTCGCGAGGATCGGCCCGCCCCACTCTGCGATCAGCAGCTGCTCGAGCGCACCGCCGACGTTGTAGAGGCGTGCGTCCTCACGCGCGGGCGCGAGGAACTGGATGCCGACGGGCAGCCCGTCTTCGGGCGCGAGGCCCGACGGGACCGAGATGCCGGGCACGCCGGCGAGATTCGCCGGGATCGTCGCGACGTCGTTGAGGTACATCGCGAGCGGGTCGTCGAGCTTCTCGCCGAGCCTGAACGCCGTCGTGGGTGCGGTCGGCGTGGCCAGCACGTCGACCTTCGCGAAGGCGGCGTCGAAGTCGCGCTGCACGAGCGTGCGGACCTTCTGGGCGCTGCCGTAGTACGCGTCGTAGTACCCAGCGGAGAGGGCGTAGGTGCCGAGGATGATGCGGCGCTTCACCTCGGGGCCGAAGCCGGCCTCGCGGGTCGCGGCCATGACCTGCTCGACCGTGCCGCCGCCGTCGGGCGTCACGCGCAGGCCGAAGCGCACCGAGTCGAACTTCGCGAGGTTCGACGAGGCCTCAGCCGGCAGGATCAGGTAGTAGGCCGCGATCGAGTACTCGAAGTTGGGCGCGGAGACCTCGACGATCTCGGCGCCCTGCTGCTCGAGCAGTTCGAGCGACTCGTGGAAGCGCTGGCGGACTCCGGCCTGGAACCCGTCGGAATCGAGCTCCTTCACGACGCCGATACGCAGCCCCTTGACGTCGGCGTTGCGCGCGGCCTCGGCCATCGAGGGCCAGCGCATGTCGATCGAGGTGGAGTCGTGCCGGTCGTGCCCGGCGATGACGTCGTGCAGGAGCGCGGCGTCGAGCACGGTGCGCGTGACGGGGCCGATCTGGTCGAGGCTCGAGGCGAGCGCGATCGAGCCGTAGCGGCTGACGGCGCCGTAGGTCGGCTTCACGCCGACCGTGCCGGTCACGTGCGCGGGCTGGCGGATCGAGCCGCCCGTGTCGCTGCCGAGTGCGAGGGGCGCCTCGAACGCCGCGACCGACGCGGCCGAGCCGCCGCCGGAACCGCCGGGGATGCGCTCGAGGTCCCACGGGTTGTGCGTCGGGCCGTACGCCGAGTGCTCGGTCGACGAGCCCATCGCGAACTCGTCCATGTTGGTCTTGCCGAGCGGGATGAGCCCGGCCTCGCGCACCTTGCGCACGGGGGTCGCGTCGTACGGCGGGATCCAGCCCTCGAGGATCTTGGAACCCGAGGTCGAGGGCATGCCCTCGGTGACGAGCACGTCCTTGATCGCGATCGGCACGCCCGCGAGCTCGCCGAGCGATTCGCCGGCGGCACGCGCACGGTCGACCTCGGCGGCGGCCGCGAGGGCGCGGTCGGCGTCGACGTGGAGGAACGCGTGCACGGCGCCGTCGACGGCAGCGATGCGATCGAGGTGGGCACGCGTCGCCTCGACGGACGAGACGTCGCCCGCGGCGAGGCGGCCGGCCAGGTCGGCGGCGTTCAGCCGGATCAGGTCGTCGGCGTGGCTCACTGCTCCTCCCCCAGGATCGCGGAGACGACGAAGCGGTCGCCGTCGCGCTCGGGGGCGCCGGCGAGCGCCTGCTCGGGGCTGAGCACGTCGTCGGTCACGACGTCGGCGCGGAAGACGTTCTGCATCGGGATCGGGTGGCTGGTCGGCGGCACCTCGGGAGTCGCGACGCGATTCACCTGCTCGACGGCCTGCATGATCTGGCCGAGCTCGGTGGTGAGGTGCGCGATCTCCTCTTCGGTGAGCGCGATGCGAGCGAGGGTCGCGAGATGCGCGACCTGCTCGGCACTGATTTCAGGCATGCTGCTCCGAACGTGTCGTGACGGGGACACCGGCAAGTCTATTCGAGCGGCCCCCGCGTCGCCTGCGGCGCCGTCGATCGGTCGAGGATGCCTCCCCACCCTGCCGATCACCCGTCGAGCGCCGCCGGCCCCTCGCTCACGAGCACGGCGAACTGCGCGGCGTCGAGTACGCGGATGCCGAGTTCTTCGGCCTTCGCGAGCTTCGAGCCCGCACCCGGTCCGGCCGCCACGAAGTCGGTCTTCTTCGAGACGCTCGACGCGGCCTTGCCGCCGGCGGCGATGATCGCCTCCTGGGCGCCCTCGCGCGTGAACCCGTCGAGCGAACCCGTGGCGACGACGGTGAGGCCGGCGAGCACGCCGCCGGCCTCGGCGGCGGCGCCGGGGCCCGGGTGCCCCGGCGTCGACCACTGCACGCCCGCGGCCGTCCAGCGGTCGACGATCTCGACGTGCCAGTCGACGCCGAACCAGTCGATGAGCGAGTCGGCGATGATGCCGCCGACCCCCTCGACCTCGGCGAGCTGTTCGCGGCTCGCCGCACGAATGGCCTCGAGCGAGCCGAACCAGTCGGCGAGGGCGCGGGCGGCGACCGGGCCGACGTGACGGATGTTGAGCGACACGATGAGGCGCCACAGCGGTTTGGTCTTCGCCTTCTCGAGTTCGGCGAGGAGCTTCGTGGCCGCCTCCGACGGCCCGAGCTCGCGGAAGTCCTTCTTCACGCCCGCGGCCCGGCGCTCGGCGGCGGTGAGCTGCTCGGTGCCCGGCGGGTAGGTGATGCGCACCTTCTGGAACGGGGCGCGCTTCACCGGCTCGCCCGTCGCCTCGTCGACCTTGGGCTCGCCGGTCTCGGCATCGCGCACGACGACCTCGATCGGCACCAGTTCTTCGATGGTGAGCTCGAAGAGACCCGCCTCGGTCGGCAGCGGCGGGTCGGCCGGGAACGACGGCTGCGTGAGCGCCGCGGCGGTCACCTCGCCGAGCGCCTCGATGTCGAGGCCGCCACGGGAACCGATGTGCTCGATGCGGCCGCGCACCTGCGCCGGACACGACCGCGCGTTGGGGCAGCGCAGGTCGATGTCGCCCTCTTTCATGGCGCGCAGCGGCGTACCGCACTCAGGACACAGCTCGGGCATGTGCCATTCGACCTGCGTGCCGTCGCGGAGCTGCTCGACCGCACCCAGGATCTCGGGGATGACGTCGCCCGCCTTGCGCAGCACGACCGTGTCACCGATCATGACGCCCTTCGCCCGCACCACCTGCTGGTTGTGGAGCGTCGCCTGCCGCACCGTCGAACCGGCGACCTTCACCGGCTCCATCACCGCGTAGGGCGTGGCGCGACCGGTACGGCCGACGCCCACGACGATGTCGAGGAGCTTGGTGTGCACCTCTTCGGGCGGGTACTTGTACGCGATCGCCCAGCGGGGCGCACGACTCGTGGCGCCGAGCTCGTCGTGCAGGTCGAGCTCGTCGACCTTGACGACGATGCCGTCGATCTCGTGCTCCACCGAGTGCCGGTGCTCGCCGCGTTCGGCGATGTAATCGGCGACCTCGTCGACCGTGTCGAACACGCGGGAGTGCGGTGAGACCGGCAGGCCCCAGCCGGCGAGCAGGCCGTAGATCTCGGACTGGTTGCGGACGTCGGGGTGCGCCCAGGCGCCGATGCCGTGCAGGTAGAGCTCGAGCCGGCCCAGTCGTTCGCGCATGAGCTCGAGTTCGAGACCCGTCTTCTTCTCGCGGCGCTGGCGCAGGCTGCCCGCGGCCGTGTTGCGGGCGTTCGCGAACTCGGGGTACTTGGTCGGGATCTGGTCGGCCGGCCGGCCCTTCGCGAGCTGATCGGCCTCGTAGGCGGACTGCAGCTCGTGCTGGCGCTCGTTGAGGGCCTCGAAGTCGGTCGTGCGCAGGAAGACCTCCCCGCGCACCTCGAAGAAGCCGGGATACCCCTCGCCGGTGAGCCGCCGCGGGATCGCCGGGATGAAGTCGACGTTCTCGGTGATGTCTTCGCCGACCCGGCCGTCGCCGCGGGTCGTCGCGGTCTCGAGCACGCCGTCGCGGTAGGCGAGGCTGATCGCGAGCCCGTCGATCTTCAACTCCGACAGCCAGCGCACCGGCCGCCCGGCCGCAGCGGCCGTCTTCGCCGCCCAGTCGCGGAACTCGTCGATCGAGAAGACGTTGTCGAGGCTCAGCATGCGCTCGGCGTGCTCGTGCTCGGGGAACCCGGCGGAGACGACCGCGGCGCCGACCTGCTGCGTCGGGCTGTCTTGGCCGGAGAGCTCGGGGAACGCGCGCTCGAGCGCCTCGAGTCGGTGGAAGTCGGCGTCGTACTCGGCGTCGGACAGCGGCGAATCGCCGTCGCCGTAGTAGGCGAGCCGGGCGCTCTCGATGCGCGCGGTGAGCGCGTCGGCCTCGGCGCGGGCCGTCTCGAAGTCGGTCGGAAGGTCGTTCTCGGCGGGAGTCTCGCTCACAGGCCAATCCTAGGGAGGCCGTCCGACAGTGGGGGTCCGATCGACGAGCCCGCGGGGCGCCGACTCCTGCGCCCGGCACCCGAGGAGATGGCGGGTGCCGGATGGATCGACCGGGATGCCGCTGCGCGTCGAGCCCGAACGAATCGACGCGACGGTGGTACCGGACGCCGATGACACCGCCGAGGATCGCACCGCCCGGGCTCACGACGACCGCCACGAGGCCGGCGACGGCGACGGCGATCGACAGTGCGTCGTCGGGCACCGGGAGCCGCGGGAAGGCGTCGAAGGAGCCGAGCACGGAGGCGCTCCTGCCGGCCACCACGCTCACCACCGCACCCACGATCGCGGCGAGGAGGGCCCACGCCCGGACCGCGAGTCCCTGCACGACGCCGCTGAAGCGGGCCATGCGACCGGCGACCCCGAGGGCGAGGGCGAGGCGCACCCGCCGTCGATCTCGACGGCAGCAACGCGGAGCGCCCGGCGGTGCGGCCCGGCGGCGAGCCTATGCCTCGACCGGCACCGCGCTCACGGTTCGGTCGATCGTGAACTGGCCGAGCACTCGCGTGCCGACGTAGAGCACCGCGGTCTGGCCCGGGGCGACGCCGCCGAGCGGCTCGGCGGGGCGGACGACGAGTTCGGCGGAGCCGGGAGCATCCTGATCGATGCGGGCGACGGCCGGCACCGGGTCGGCGTGCGCGCGGATCTGCACCTCGCAGTCGAACGCCTCGCCGGGCGAGGCGATGATTCCCGACGCGACGGGATCGAGCCCGGCCCACGAATATCGCGCTCCCGCGATCTCGGCGACGGCGAGCGCCTCTTTCGGGCCGACGACGACGGTGTTCTCCTTCGGTCGCACCTCGAGCACGAAGCGCGGCTTGCCGTCGGGCGCGGGCGTGCCGAGGCGCAGGCCCCTGCGCTGCCCGACCGTGTACGCATGCGCCCCATCGTGCGATCCGACGACGGAGCCCGATCGGTCGACGATGTCGCCTTCGGCGACGCCGACCTTGTCGGCGAGCCAGCCCTTCGTGTCGCCGTCGGGGATGAAGCAGATGTCGTACGAGTCGGGCTTCTGCGCGACGCTGAGCCCGCGCCGGGCCGCCTCGGCACGTACGAGCTGCTTCGACGCCGTGTCGCCGAGCGGGAAGTACGCGTGCGCGAGCTGCTCGGCCGTGAGCACGCCGAGCACGTACGACTGATCCTTCGCCTCGGCGTTCGCCCGGTGCAGCTCGAGCGCACCCGAGTCGCCCGTGACGACCTTCGCGTAGTGTCCGGTGGCGACGGCGTCGAACCCGAGGGCGAGCGCCTTCTCGAGGAGGGCCGCGAACTTGATGCGCTCGTTGCAGCGCATGCACGGATTCGGCGTGCGGCCGGCCGAGTACTCGGCGATGAAGTCGTCGACGACGTCGGCCTTGAACCGCTCGGAGAAGTCCCACACGTAGTACGGGATGCCGAGCACGTTCGCCGCGCGCTGCGCGTCCATCGAGTCTTCGATGGTGCAGCACCCGCGGCTGCCGGTGCGCAGGGTGCCCGGCATGCGGCTCAGCGCGAGATGCACGCCGACGACCTCGTGGCCGGCTTCGACGGCGCGCGCGGCCGCGACGGCGCTGTCGACGCCGCCTGACATCGCTGCAAGGACCTTCACCCCTCCAGTGTAGGCAGGGCAGTCTGAAGAGGCGGTGGGCGGCTCCTCGATGCGCGGCGCGCCCGACGCGATCACCGATCGACGGTCAGCGGTCGAACGAGGTCGCCCGGCCGGCGAGCCCGGCCTTCGCCGCCTGGGCGTGCGCAGCGGGCAGTGCGGCGAGGAAGGCATCGACGTCGGCCTCGGTCGACGCGTGCCCGAGCGTGATCCGCAGCGCACCGCGCGCGTCGGACTCGGACCGACCCATCGCCATGAGCACGTGGGACGGCTCGGGCACACCCGCCTGGCAGGCGGAGCCGGTCGAGACGGCCACCCCGGCCGCATCGAGCAGGAAGAGCAGGGAGTCGCCTTCGCAACCGGGGAAGGAGAAGTGCACGTTTCCCGGCAGCCGGGCGGATGCCCCGGGCCCGGCATCGCCCGACAGTCGCGCAGTCGGCACCGCCTCGACCACGCCGGCGATGAGACGGTCGCGGAGCCCGGCCATGCGGGTCGCATCGTCGTCGAGGCGCGCCGCGACGATCTCGGCCGCCGCCGCGAAGGCCGCCGCCGCCGCCACATCCTGGGTGCCGGACCGCACCTTGCGCTGCTGCCCGCCACCGTGGATGAGCGGCTCGACCGCTGCGGAGCGGTCGAGCACGAGTGCGCCGATGCCCGCCGGCCCGCCGATCTTGTGCGCCGAGACGCTGAGCGCGACGAGCCCGGCGCCACGCGGTGCCTCCGTCGCGCGGCGCAGCGCGCGCACGTCGATCGGCACCTGGCCGTAGGCGGCGATGGCATCCACGTGCAGGGGCACCCCGGCGCGGGCGGCGAGTCGGGCGACCTCCTCGACCGGCTGGATCGTGCCGACCTCGTTGTTGGCCCAGAGCGTGGTGACGAGCGCGACCGTTTCGGCATCGGCGAGTTCCGCCGCGAGCACGTCGAGCCGCACCCGCCCGACCTCGTCGAGCGGGATCTCGACGATCTCGGCGCCCTCGTGCTCGGCGAGCCAGTCGACCGTGTCGATCGTGGCGTGGTGCTCTCCGGCCGGAACCAGGATGCGAGAGCGGTCGGCACCGCCCGCGCCGCGCCGCTGCCACCACAGTCCCTTGATCGCGAGATTGACCGCCTCGGTGCCGTTGCCGGTGAACACGATCTCGATGCCGTCGACGCCGAGCGTCGCGGCGATCCGCTCGCGCGACTCCTCCAGCAGGCGCTTCGCCTGCTGGCCCGCGCTGTGGATCGACGAGGGGTTGCCGACCACGGCGAGCGCGGCGGTCATCGCCTCGATCGCCTCGGGCAGCATCGGCGTGGTCGCCGCGTGGTCGAGGTAGACCATTCGCCCGCCCTTCGTGGTCGTCCGATCCGAGATGGATGCCTCGGCGCGCCGCCTGCATGCGCTTCCAGCGGTCGCTCCCGCAAGAACTACTGTAGATCGCATGCCCGCGCCCGATCCCCTCGATGAGCTCGGCGTCCGCGCCGACGCCGACGGCGGGCGCATCCGGGTGTGGTCGGAGCACGCGACGAGCGTCGACCTCGTCGTGTTCGATCCCGACGACCTCGACTGGGCGGCCGAACGCATGCCGCTCGCCCGCGATGCCGACGGCGTCTGGACGGGGGCCTCCCCGTCGCTGGTGCCCGGCGCGCACTACGGGCTGCGGGTCGACGGTCCCGCCGGGTTCGATCATGCGTTCAACCCCGTGCACACGCTGCTCGATCCGTACGCGCGCGGCCTCGCCCGTGCCGACGACGGCTCGTGGCGCGGCGTCGTGCTCGGCGGACTCGCCGACGCGGGCTTCGATTGGGGCGGCGTCGGCAAGCCCGCGGTGCCGCTCGACCGCACGGTCGTCTACGAGACGCACGTACGCGGGTTCTCGAAGCTCAACCACGCGATCCCCGAGCCGCTCCGCGGCACCTATGCCGGGCTCGCCCACGACGCCTCGCTCGAATACCTGACGGGCCTCGGGGTGACGACGGTCGAGTTGCTGCCGGTGCAGGCGTTCGTCCCCGAGCAGCGGCTCGTGCGCCAGGGCAAGCCGAACTACTGGGGCTACAACACCCTCGCGTTCTTCGCCGCCCACGCGCCGTACGCGAGCGCCGCAGCGCAGGCCGCAGGCGCGCACGCCGTGCGCCGCGAGTTCGCCGGCATGGTCCGTCGCCTGCACGAAGCGGGCCTCGAGGTCGTGCTCGACGTCGTATACAACCACACGGCCGAGGAGGGGCGCGAAGGGCCGACCTACAGCTTCCGCGGCATCGACAACGCGAACTACTACCGACACGACGCGCACGGCCGGTACGTCGACACGACCGGCTGCGGCAACACGGTCGACTTCGGGCACGACGCCGCGGTGCGGCTCGTGCTCGACTCGATGCGCTACTTCAGCGGCGAACTGCAGGTCGACGGGTTCCGCCTCGACCTCGCGGCGACGCTCGGTCGCGATGCCAACGGCGAGTTCACCCCCGACCACCCGTTGCTGCGCGGCATGCTCGACGACCCGGTGATCGGCGCCTCGAAGCTCATCGCCGAGCCGTGGGACGTCGGTCCGGGCGGATGGCGCACGGGCGGATTCCCGACGGGCTTCAGCGAGTGGAACGACCGCTACCGCGACCGCATGCGCGACTTCTGGCTCGGCGACCTGCGCCGCGAGCGCGAATCGGGTTCGGCGGGCAGCGGCATCGGCCGCTTCGCGACCCGGCTCGCGGGGTCGTCGAACACGTTCTCGCCCGAGCGCGGCCCGCTCGCGAGCCTCAACTTCGTCACCGCGCACGACGGGTTCACGCTCGCCGACCTGACCGCGTTCGACGTCAAGCACAACCTCGGCAACGGCGAGCAGAACCGCGACGGCACCGATCACAACAACTCGTACAACCACGGGGTCGAGGGTGAGGCGGCCGACCCCGTCGTCCGGGCGGCACGGCGGCGAAGCATCCGCAACCTGCTCGGCACCCTGCTGCTGTCGGCCGGGGTTCCGATGCTGACCGCGGGCGACGAGTTCGGACGAAGCCAGCGCGGCAACAACAACGCGTACTGCCACGACTCGCCGCTCACCTGGCTCGCGTGGGATCCGGCCGAGCGCCCCCGGTATGCACCGGCGCTCCTCGCCACCGCGAGGCACCTGCTGCGCCTGCGCGCCGAGAACCCGGCCCTCCGGCCGATCCGCTTCGGCCGCGACGGCGAGACGACGCCGAGCGCCTCGGAGATGTACTGGTTCAACGCCGACGGCGAGACCATGGGCATCGACGACTGGAACTCGCCGGTCGAACGCACCCTGCAGTTCGTCGCGGCGTCGACGCCCGAGACCGAGGCGTTCAACCGGATCCTGCTCGTCGTGCACGCCCGCGAGACGGAGGCCGACGTGGTGCTGCCGGCCGTCGACGGCGTCACCGGCTACCTGCCGCTGTGGGACTCCGCCGAGGAGACGCCCGAGACCGATTCCTCGGGCGGGGGCGAACTCGCCCCCGGTGCGCGCCTGCGCATCACCGGCCCGTCGATGCGCCTGTTCCGCGCCGAGGGCGGTGGGCGGTGACCAAGAAGGCGGATGCCTCGTCGGCGGGTACGCCCGCGACGCTCGCCCTCGCTCGGGCCGGCGTCGCGTTCACCCCGCTCGCCTATGAGCACGACCCGCGCGCCGCCGCGTACGGCCTCGAGGCCGCTGAGAAGCTCGGAATCGACCCGGACCGCGTGTTCAAGACCCTGCTGGCCGACGTCGACGGCGCGCTCGCGGTCGGCATCGTGCCCGTCGCCATGCAGCTCGACCTCAAGGCGCTCGCGGCCGTGCTCGGCGGCAAGCGCGCCGAGATGGCCGACCCCAGGGTCGCCGAGCGGAAGACCGGGTACGTCGTCGGGGGCATCAGCCCCATCGGCCAGAAGACTCCGCTGCCGACGGTGCTCGACGAGTCGGCGATCATCTGCGAGACGATCTGCGTCTCGGGCGGCCGGCGCGGTCTCGACCTCGAGCTCTCCCCCGACGACCTCCTCGCCGTCACCGGCGGCCGCTACGCGCCGATCGCCCGCGCCCGCTGACGCGACCCGGCGTCGAGTCCGCCGCCGGTCGCGGTCATCGCCCGGTCGTCAGGATGCGATCGCGACGAGTCCGAGCTCCGCCGGGTTCGTCATGAGCGGATGCGACGGCACGACCCGGACCGAGTAGCCGAACGCTCCGGCACGATCGAGCGTGACGGTGCACTCGTACCCGCCTCCGGCCGCGGGGACGAGCGCGGTGCGGCGCGGGTCGCCGATCGAGTCGTCCGCGAGGCTTCGGCCCGAGACGAGTTCGACGGCGACGTCGTCCGTGCCCAGGCCCCCGAGCTCGACCTCGGCGCGCACGTGCAGCTCGTCGCCGACCGCGGGCTGGTCGAGCCCGCCCGATTCGACGTGCAGCACCTTCACCCCGGGCCACGCGGCACGCACCCTCGCGGCCCAGGCCGCGAACTCGCGCGCACCCCTGGCATCGTCGGCGCGCATGCGCTCGAAGGACTCGCCGGCATGCCGATAGAGCCGCTCGACGTACTCGCGCACCATGCGATCGGCACCGAGCTCGGGCACGAGGCGGGTCATCGTCGTGCGAAGCATCTGCAGCCACTCGGCCGGCACCCGATCAGCGTCGCGTTCGAAGTAGCCGGCCCGCCCGTCCGCTTCGACGGGCCGGTCGTAGAACGCCGGCACGATGCGGTGCTCGAGGAGGTCGTAGAGCGCCCCCGCCTCGCGGGCATCGCGCTCGGCCGCGTCGCCGGCCGCATCCGACGAGGGGATGACCCAGCCGAAGTCGTCACCCGCGTACTCCGCCCACCATCCATCGAGGATCGAGAGATTGAGCGCGGCGTTCATCGCCGCCTTCATGCCCGAGGTGCCGCAGGCCTCAAGGGGACGCAACGGGTTGTTGAGCCAGACATCGCAGCCCGGGTACAGCCGCTCGGCCATCGCCATGTCGTAGTCCGGCAGGAAGACGAATCGCTCGCGCACGTCGGGCTGCGCCGCGAACTGGACGAGGCGCTGGATGAGGCGCTTGCCCTCGTCGTCGGCGGGGTGCGACTTGCCGGCGACCACGAACTGCACGGGGCGGTCGGGATCGGTGAGGATCGCCCTCAGGCGTTCCGGATCCTGCAGCATCAGCGTCAGGCGCTTGTACGTCGGAACGCGACGGGCGAAGCCGATCGTGAGCACCTCGGGGTCGAGCGCGTTCGAGATCCACTCGGGAGCGGGCGCACCCGCGTGCTGCTCGCCGAAGCTCGCCTCGAGCCGCCGCCGGGCATCCGCGACGAGTCGGGCGCGCATCTCCCGCTTGACCGCCCAGAGATCGGCGTCGGCGACCGCAGGGCTCAGCCAGTCGGCGTGCTCGCTGTCGTCGGTGCCGAGTTCGCGCTCGGCGAGCGCGGTGAGCGACGGATCGGTCCATGTCGGCGCGTGGACCCCGTTCGTGATCGAGGTGATCGGCACCTCGTCGGCGTCGAAACCCGGCCAGAGGTCGCCGAACATGCGACGGCTGACCTGCCCGTGCAGCTCGGAGACACCGTTGGCGTGGCCGGCGAGCCGGAGCCCCATGACGGCCATGTTGAATGCGCTCGCCGCAGGGTCGGCGCCGGGCTCGACGCCGAGCGAGAGCGCTGCGTCGGGATCGACCCCGGGCAGCAGTTCCGCCGTGACGTAGCGCTCGACGAGCGCGCGGTCGAAGCGATCGATGCCGGCCGGCACGGGGGTGTGGGTCGTGAAGACCGTGCCCGAGCGAACGAGCTGGAGCGCCTCGTCGAAGGCGAGTCCCTCGCCGATGTAGGCCGAGATCCGCTCGAGGCCGAGGAAGCCGGCGTGCCCCTCGTTCATGTGGAAGACCTCGGGCGCCGGGGCGCCGACGAGCTCCGCCCAGGCGCGCAACGCCCGCACCCCGCCGATGCCGAGCAGCAGTTCCTGCAGCAGCCGGTGCTCACTGCCGCCGCCGTAGAGCCGGTCGGTGATCGCGCGATGCTCGTCGCTGTTCGCCGGGACGTCGGTGTCGAGCAGCAGCAGCTCGACGCGGCCGACGGCCGCTCGCCAGACGCGGGCGCTCAGCGTGCCGCCGTCCGGCAGCGCGAGCGAGACCTGGACCGCGCTGCCGTCGGAGCGGCGCAGCACCGTGAGCGGCAGGCCGTCCGGGTCCTGCACGGGATAGCGCTCCTGCTGCCATCCGTCGGAGGAGATCGACTGCGCGAAGTATCCGGCCTTGTAGAAGAGGCCGACCGCCACGATCGGCACGCCGAGGTCGGATGCCGCCTTGAGGTGGTCGCCGGCGAGGATGCCGAGTCCGCCCGAGTACTGCGGCAGTGCCGCAGTGATGCCGTACTCGGGCGAGAAGTACGCAACGAGTCCCGGGCGCTCGCCCTCGAGGCCCTGGTACCAGCGCGGCTCCTCGAGATACCGGCGCAGTCCCTCGCGTTCGCGCTCGGCCCATGCGACGTAGTCGTCGTCGGCGGCGAGCGCGTCGAGCCGTGCCGGATCCACCTCGCCGAGGAAGGTGACCGGATCACGTTCGGACCGCGACCACGCGTCGGGGTCGATGTGCTCGAAGAGGCGGCGCGTCGGTTCGTGCCATGCCCAGCGCAGGTTGGCCGCGAGCTCCTCGAGCGCGCCGAGGCGGACGGGGACGACGGCTCGGACGGTGAATTTCCGGATCGACTTCACGGCTCCACCCTAGGTCGCGCTCGTGTCGGGCGTGTGAACCGTGCGCAACGCGGGCGTGGTCCTCCTCGACCCGCGAGGAACGATTCGGGCCGCGCGCGGGCCGACGCGCTACGGTCGGAACGTGACCACCGTTACCGCGCTCGCCGGCCGCATCCCCGTGACGCGGCTCACCCCGGCCGTGCCCGACCCCCGCTGGCATCCGAAGGCGTTCGAGGGCGAGGTCGTGCCGTTCCGCGCGACGGTGTTCCGCGAAGGGCACGACCGGGTCGGGGCGATGCTCGTCATCAACGGTCCCTCGGGCGTGGAGCAGCGGCACCGGATGGCCCCGCTCGCCCCCGGCACCGATCGGTGGGAGGCGCTCGTCCGGCTCGACGAGACCGGCGAGTGGCGATGGCACGTCACCGGGTTCGACGACGAGATCGCCACCTGGCGTCACGACGCGGGCGTCAAGATCGACGCGGGCGTCGACGTCGAGCTCATGTACGAGGTCGGCGCGAGGCTCGTCGAACGGGCTGCCGCGGAGACCGACCGCCCTCCGGCGGTGCGCAAGCGCCTCACGGCGCTGGCCGGCGCGCTGCGAGACGGCGAGGCATCCCCCGCCGACCGCCGCGCCCTCGTGGACGCACCCGTGCTCGCGGAGTTCGACGCGCGGCCGCTCGCCCGGCTGTCGACCGATTCGCCCGAGCAGCGCCTGCTCGTCGAACGACGCCGCGCCGGAGTGGGGTCGTGGTACGAGTTCTTCCCACGCTCCGAGGGCGCGAAGCGCCAGAAGGACGGCACCTGGAAGAGCGGCACCTTCCGCACCGCGCAGAAGCGGCTCGACGGGGTCGCCGCGATGGGGTTCGACGTCGTGTACCTGCCTCCGATCCACCCGATCGGCGTGACCAACCGAAAGGGCCCCAACAACACGCTCGACCCGGGCCCCGGCGACCCGGGCTCGCCATGGGCGATCGGCGGGCCGCAGAAGGACGGCAGCGCCGGCGGGCACGACGCCGTGCACCCCGACCTCGGCACCCTCGCCGACTTCCGCGCCTTCGTGCGCCGCGCGAATCAGCTCGGCATCGAGGTCGCCCTCGACCTCGCCCTCCAGGCCTCGCCCGACCACCCCTGGGTCGCCGAGCACCCCGAGTGGTTCACGGTGCTGCCCGACGGCACGATCCGGTTCGCCGAGAACCCGCCGAAGAAGTACCAGGACATCTACCCCGTCAACTTCGACGACGACCCCCAGGGCATCTTCGACGAGGTGCTGCGCATCGTGCGGCACTGGATGAAGCAGGGTGTCCGCATCTTCCGCGTCGACAATCCCCACACCAAGCCGCTCGCCTTCTGGGAGCGGCTCATCGGGGCCGTGAACGCCGACGACCCCGGCGTCGTCTTCCTCGCCGAGGCGTTCACGCGACCGGCGATGATGCAGGCGCTCGCGATGGCGGGATTCCAGCAGTCGTACTCGTACTTCACGTGGCGCAACACGAAGGCCGAGCTCGAGGAGTTCCTCACCCAGGTGTCGCAGGAGACCGCCGACTTCATGCGGCCGAACCTGTTCGTGAACACGCCCGACATCCTCACCGAGTACCTGCAGTTCGGCGGGCCCGCCGCGTTCACCGTGCGGGCGACCATCGCCGCGACGGCGGCCCCGCTGTGGGGCGTCTACTCGGGTTTCGAGCTCTTCGAGTCGGTCGCGCGCCCCGGCGCCGAGGAGGCGATCGACAACGAGAAGTACGAGTACAAGCCGCGCGACTTCGCCGCGGCCGAAGCCGAGGGCCGCTCGCTCGCGCTCTACCTCGGCATCCTCAACCGCATCCGCGCTGAGCACCCCGCACTCGGGCAGCTCCGCAACATCCGCTTCCACGCGAGCGACGACGACTCGGTGCTCGTCTACTCGAAGCACCTCGACGGCCGGTTCACGCCCGACGGCGAGGACGACACGCTGATCGTCGTCGCCAACGTCGACCCGCACTCGGTGCGCGAGACCACCGTGCACCTCGACCTCGAGGCGATCGGGCTCGAGGCCGGCGCCCGGTTCGAGGTCGACGACCTCGTCACCGGGTCGCGCTGGGAGTGGGGTCCGTCGAACTACGTCCGGCTGGACGCCTTCACCCGACCCGCACACATCCTGCACGTGAGAAGAGGCTCGGATGCCTGACACGCCCCCCTCCCCGGTGACCGCGCCCGTCGTGCCCGACGAGGTGCTCGCGGCGGTGGCCGAGGGCCGGCACAGCGATCCCCACTCGGTCCTCGGCCAGCACGGGTTCGACGCACCGCAGGAGCCGGGGCCGCTCACCGCGATCCGCACGCTCCGACCGCTGGCCGCGGGCGTCGACGCCGTGCTCGCCGACGGCACCACCCTGGCGCTCGAGCACGTCGGGCACGGCGTCTGGGCGGGCGCGGGCCGCTTCGGTCCGACCGACTACCTCGTCGAGGCCCGCTACGACGACGGCTCGGAATGGACCGCCGACGATCCGTACCGATTCGCACCGACGATCGGCGAGCTCGACCTGCACCTCATCGCCGAGGGCCGACACGAGCAGCTCTGGCAGGTCCTCGGCGCGCGCTTCCGCGAGCACTGGGGCGTCGACGGGCGCGTGAGCGGCACCGCGTTCACCGTCTGGGCCCCGCGCGCCCGCGCGGTGCGGGTCGTCGGCGCCTTCAACCGCTGGAACGGCTCGGGCCACGCCATGCGGAGCATGGGGGCGTCGGGCGTCTGGGAGCTGTTCGTACCCGACCTCGAGTCCGGGGCACTGTACAAGTTCGAGCTGCTCACCTCCGGCGGCGAGTGGATCATGAAGGCCGACCCCATGGCCAGGCGCGCCGAGACCGCCCCGGCGACCGCCTCGATCGTCGACGACAGCCGGTACGAGTGGGGCGACGGCGACTGGCTCGACCGGCGTGCCACGACCAATGCGCACGAACGCCCGATGTCGATCTACGAGCTGCACCTCGGATCGTGGCGCCCGGGCAAGGGGTACCGCGAGGTCGCCGACGAGCTCATCGAGTATCTCGACTGGCTCGGCTACACGCATGTCGAGTTCCTGCCGCTCGCCGAGCACCCGTTCGGCGGGTCGTGGGGCTACCAGGTGACCGGCTACTACGCCGCCACCAGCCGGTTCGGCTCTCCCGACGACCTCCGCTACCTCATCGATCGGCTGCATCGCGCCGGCATCGGCGTGATCATGGACTGGGTGCCGGGGCACTTCCCGAAGGACGAGTGGGCACTCGCGCGGTTCGACGGCGAACCCCTCTACGAGCACGCCGACCCGCGGCGCGGCGAGCAGCAGGACTGGGGCACCCTCGTCTTCGACTTCGGCAACCCCCGGGTGCGCAACTTCCTCGTCGCGAACGCCCTGTTCTGGCTCGAGGAGTTCCACGTCGACGGACTGCGGGTCGACGCCGTGGCATCCATGCTCTACCTCGACTACTCGCGCGCCGAGGGCGAGTGGCTGCCGAACGTGCACGGCGGCCGCGAGCACCTCGAGGCGATCGCCTTCCTGCAGGAGGCGACGGCGACCGCGTACAAGCGCAATCCCGGCATCGTGATGATCGCCGAGGAGTCGACGTCGTGGCCGGGTGTCACCGCACCGACCTCATCCGGTGGGCTCGGGTTCGGCTACAAGTGGAACATGGGGTGGATGCACGACTCGCTCCAGTACATCCAGAACGACCCGCTGTACCGCTCGCACCACCACCACGAACTCACGTTCTCGTTCCTCTACGCGTTCAGCGAGCACTTCATCCTGCCGATCAGCCACGACGAGGTCGTGCACGGCAAGGGCTCCCTCGTGCGCAAGATGCCGGGCGACCACTGGCAGCAACTCGCGAACACGCGCGCCTACCTCGCATTCATGTGGGCGCATCCCGGCAAGCAGCTGCTGTTCATGGGCCAGGAGTTCGGCCAGCTCAGCGAGTGGAGCGAAGAGCGCGGCCTCGACTGGTGGATCCTCGACCAGCCATCGCACCGGCAGCTCGCCGAGTTCGTGGGCGCGTTGAACCGCCGGTATCGCACGACCGCGGCGCTCTGGCAGCTCGACGACGACGCGGCGGGATTCGAGTGGGTGGAGGGCGGGGCGGCCGCCGAGAACGTCCTCGCGTTCCTGCGTTACGACGGCGACCGGCGACCGCTCCTGTGCATCGTCAACTTCGCGGGCAGGCCGCACGACCGGTTCCGGCTGGGCCTCCCGTTCACCGGCCGGTGGCGCGAGGTGCTCAACTCGGATGCCTCCGAGTTCGGCGGCTCGGGCGTCGGCAACCTCGGCGGGGTCGAGGCCGAGGCAGTGCCGTGGGCGGGGCGGCCGGCCTCGGCGGCCTTCACGCTGCCGCCGCTCGCCGCCGTCTGGTTCGAACTCGACGAGTAGGGCTCGGGGCCGGGTCGTCGCTCGCCGATTCGACGGGTGTCAGTAGAGCAGGCTCGCGAGCCGGGCGCGGGCCGCTGCGACTCGCGGATCGTCAGTTCCGACGACCTCGAACAGCTCGACGATCCGCTCCCGCACCGCCTTGCGACCGTCGGCATCGAGCTCGGGGAAGAGCGTCAGCAGACGGTCGAAGGCGTCGTCGATGTGGCCGCCCGAGATGTCGAGGTCGGCGACGTCGAGTTGCGCTCCGAGGTCGTCGGGAGATGCGGCGGCCGCGGCGCGGATGGAATCGAGCGTCTTGCCGGCGAGCCGGCCGAGCAGGCTCACCTGGGCGAGGCCGGCGACCGCGAGCGCGTCGCGGGGGTCCTGCGCGATGGCCGTGCGGTACGCGGCGGCGGCCGCGTCGTAGTCCCGGCGTTCGATCGCGTCGTACGCCTCCTGGTGGAGCGGCGGCAGGGGCTGCTCGGTGGGCGGCGCCTCGCCTTCCGCCTCGTCACCGGTCTCGATTCGCCCGCCCGCGCCGTGCTGCGCACCGAGCTCGAGGAGCTGGTCGAACAGCTGCGAGACGACGTCGCCGGGCTGCTCGCCCGCGAACAGCGGCACGGGCTGTCCGGCGACGAGGGCGACGACCGTCGGGACCGACTGCACCTGGAGCGCCTGCACGAGCTGCGGGCTGCGATCGGCATCGGCCGCCGCGAGCACGAGCCGGCCCTCGCGAGCACGCACGAGCCGCTCGAGCGACGCGAGCACCTGCTGGGACGGTTCGCTCCACGACGCCCATACCGCGACGACGACGGGCAGCGTGCGCGAGAGCTCGAGGACCTGGCCGAACGAGGCGTCGTCGGTCTCGACGACGATGCGATCAGCTGACGCCGGCGCGTGGGCGCCGGCCGGCTGGGCGGCCGCCTGCTGGCGCTGCACGAGCGCCGTGAGATCGACGGCACCGCGCAGCGATGCGCCTGAGGGCGGAATCGGGTTCGTCATCTACTTGACCTCCGATGCTGAGACGAGGCTCTCGGACCAGCCGAGGAGCTGGATCTTGGCTTCTTCACCAGCGCTGACGCCCGGCACGTAGAAGAGCAGCTGGATATCACTCGCGCGCTGCACTCCCTTGGCGCTCTGCCCCGTGAAACCGGACAGGGCCGCGGCGCTGCCGCCCTCCTGGAAGCCGGTGGTACCGCCGTCGTTCGGCACGCTCTTCTCGCCGCGCATGACGTTCACCGACACGATCGCGCCCGCGTCGATCGTGCCGAAGCCGATCGCCGGCGCACTGCCGCCCGCGGTCGACACGGTGAGCGTCGCGGTCGGGTTCGCCTTCTCCGCCTCCGCCTTGCGGTTCGCCGCGTTCAGCGCCTCGTCGAGATCAGTCGCCTCGAGGTCGAACATCGGCGCGAACGTGCTCGAGGCACCGTTCTGCAGGATGTCGGCGTACGCGGCCGCCACCTCTCCGGTCGGCATGACGAGGCCCTTGAACTCGGGCGAGATCGGCGGCGCGCCGATCGACGCCGGTGCGACCTCGGGCACCTCGGTGTCGGGCACGAGCGCCGTCTGGTAGACGACGTGATAGTTGTCGCGCGGCGTCTTCTGAACGAGCACGAGCGCCGTCGGGGCGATCGTCTCGTCGTCCGCGTTCTTCGCGATCGTGAGCACCGTGCGGGGCCAGCCGGTCGACTGCTGCGGAAGCGTGAGCGTGAGCGGAGAAGCGGGGATCGCCGCCGGCAACGGGTGGTCGGTGAGCGTCGCCCGGACCTTGTAGTTCGCGACGCGCGCGGAGAGGGCCGGCCCGGCGAATCGCTCGGCCGCGCGGGTCGCGTCGCCCGCCTGGTCGACCTCGCTCGTGAAGACCGCGATGCGGCGCATGATGCGCTCCATCTGGGGCACGGTGACGGCCGGTTCTACCGCGGGCTCTTCGGGCTCGGCGGCCTCCGTCGCCGCGACACTCGCCTCGGGCGTCGCCGGCGCGGTCGTCGCCGGAGCCTGTTCGCTCTCGAAACTCGGCCAGTAGTCGGCCGAGCACGCGCTGAGCGCGAGCGCGGGCACGAGGAGCGCGGGAACGATCACGACGCGCTTCGCGCGACCGATCGCGCGCCGACCAGCCGTGACCTGATTGCGCTTCGAGGGCTTCGGAGCGCTCGGCAGCCTGCCGCGAGGACCCTTGGGAAGGTTTCTGCGCGGGCCGCGCGAGCGACGGTGCCGCACGAAGCCCGAGATGAGCAGGCCGAGTCCGAGGAGGAACACGAGCGCACCCCCGGCGATCAGTGGGCCGACCCACGGGGTCTTCGTGTCACTCGGCCAATCGAGCGCGACTCGGGCCGGCGCCGGGTTCACCCCGTCTGAGGCGATGAGGACGGAGATGCCCTCGGGGACGTCGATCGTGGTCGTCACGAAGCGGTCGCCCGTGAACTCGTCGAGCCAGAGGTCGGAACCGACGGGCGTCGCTGCGGCGAGCACCTCGGGGTCGACCGGGGCCGGCGCAGCCGTCGCCCCTGGTGTCGCCGGCGCGGTCGTCGCCGGCGCGGTCGTCGTCGGAGCGGGGGTCGCGGAGGTCGGCGTCTCGGTGGGCGTCTCGGCCTGAGGGTCGTCGGCGGGGTCGGTCGTGACGACTTCGCTCACGAGCGACTTCGCCTCGGGGTCGTAGTGCACCGACTGGTACGGCGTCGACCCGAGCCAGGCGACCATGTCGGCGCTGCGCCCGTACGAGATGAAGATGGCGCCGTCGCCGGAGACGGTGATCTCCTGCTTGCCGGGATTCGCTTCGAGCGCGTCGGGTTCGAGCACGGTGAATGCCGTCGCGCCGTCGGACTCGATCGCCATCGACGCCCGGTCGGGCTCCATGAGCACCGTGCGCTGGGCGATACCGAGCCCGATCATCACGGCCGCGGCGACGAACGCCACGATAGCGAAGACGAAGCGCACGAACTGACCTCCCAAGCCGCTGCTGCGGCATCCGACAAAGACATTCCACACTACCGGCAGAGTCTGGGAGTCGCCTGCCCACCGCCTGAACGACACGCGCAAACGCGGCATCCCGAAGCCCCGTACAATCAGAACGATTCCCGCATGAGCCCCCACAAACGCGGGACACGACCCGGAGGAAGCATGGCCGTCGAAGAGACCGAGTTCACACAGGTGTTCCGCGGATACGACAAGGACGAGGTGGACAAGGCCATCAACGGCCTTCGTCGCGACATCATCGCCGCGAACACCCAGTCCGCGGACACGGTGAAGGAGAACAAGCGCCTGCTGGCCCGCATCGACGAGCTCACCGCCGAGCTCGAAGAGGTCGGCAGCCCGACCTTCTCGGGGCTCGGCACGAAGCTCGAGAACACGCTGCGGGTCGCCGAGGAGCAGTCCACCCGCCTCATCGCCCAGGCCGACATCGACGCCGAGAAGCTCCGTCGCGCAGCCGAGGACGAGGCGCACCTCATGCGCTCCGACGCACAGGAGTTCGCCGAGCGCACGCTCGGCGAGGCCCGCGCGCAGGCGAGCCGCGTCGTCGAGAACGCCCGGGCCGAGGTCGACGACATGGTCGCCCGCGCCCACGAGACGAGCGAGCAGCTCCGCCAGGACGCCGCCCGCGACGCAGCGGCGATCCGGGGCGCGGTCGCGACCGAGACGGCCGAGCTGCGCTCGAGCGCGAAGCGCGAGTCCGCCGCGGTCATCTCCGCGGCGGAGCGCAAGGCCTCCGAGATCCTGCTCGCTGCGAACACCGAGGCGAGCGAGGCCCGGGCCACCGCCGCCGGGCTCACGCAGGAGACGGAGCAGACCCGCGCCGAGGTCGCCGTCGAACTCGACCGGGCGCGGGCCGAGCTCGCGAAGGAGACGGAACAGGCGCGCATCGACCTCGCCCGCGAGACCGAGCAGTCACGGCTCGACCTCGAGCGGGAGTCCGCCGAGGCCCGCGCCGCCATCGACGCGGAGATCGAAGAGCGTCGCGCCGCTCTCGCGCACGAGCTCGAGCAGGCCCGCACCGACCTCGAGCGCGAGCTCGCGACCGGTCGCGCGGCGCTCGCCGAGGAGCGCGAGCAGTCGGCGGTCGACCTCGAGCGAGAAGCCGAGTCGGCACGCCTGAAGCTGCAGCACGAGCTCGAGCGCATCCGCGCGAAGCACGCCGCCGACCTCGACCAGATGCGCGCCGACCTCGCCCTCGAGCAGGAGCAGGCCCGCGCCGACTTCGAGGCCGAGGCCGAGCAGGCGCGCATCGATCTCGACAACCAGCTCACCGCCATGCGGAAGAAGACCACGCACGAGGTCAACCGCATGCGACGTGAGATCGAGAAGAGCCGCCTGGACCTCGAGTCCGAGCTCACCGCCAAGCGCGACGAGGCCGAGCAGGAGCTGCTCGCCGCCCACCAGGAGGCGGTCGCCCAGACGCAGAAGTTCCTCGACGACGCGAACGCCGAGCTCGCCGAGACGAGCGCGCGCACGGCCGAGAGCCGCGCCGAGTCCGAGCGTCTCGAGACGGAGGCGCGCTCGGCGATCTCCGGCATCCGCGAGAAGGCCGAGCAGGAGGCGTCCGAGCGCATCTCCGCTGCGCACGACCAGGCGCGCAAGCTCATCGCCGACGCAGAGGAGCGCACTCGTGCGCTCGTCGCCGACGCCGAGGACCGGCTCTCGCAGATTAGGATCGAGCGCGACGCGGTCGCCGGCTACTTCGAGAGCCTGCGCGGCGTGCTGACGCAGGCCGAGCAGGTCGCAGCCGACACGAAGTAGTCCGGAAGGGGCGCGGTGGTTCCGTGAAGATCCTCAACGCGTTCCGCATCGGCCTCGTCGGCACCCTCGGTGTCGGCGTCGGCCTGTTCATCCTGACCTCGATCGTCAGCCTCTCGACGATCATCACCTACATCGGAGCGGCGCTCTTCCTGGCCCTCGGCCTCGACCCGGCGATCAGCTGGCTCGAGCGCCGAGGGCTTCCGCGTTGGTCCGCGATCCTCATCGTGATGAGCGGGGTCGGCATCATCGTCGCCGCGCTCGTGCTCGCCGTCGTCCCGATCATCGTCGATCAGATCGGCGACCTCGTCGAGGAGATCCCCGGCATCATCGAGCGGTTCAACTCGCAGGACTGGCTCGCCGTGCTCCAGGAGCAGTTCCCGCAGCTGCAGGTCGAGGAGATCAACGCGCAGGTCACGACGGGCCTCACCGACTTCTTCACCAACCCCGACAAGCTCTCCGAGCTCGCGGGCGGCGTGCTGCAGGTCGCGATCGCCATCGGCTCGGGCGTCTTCGCGGTCGTGATCGTGTTCATCCTGATGCTCTACTTCGCCGCGTCGCTGAACACGATGAAGCGCGCCACGTACCAGCTCGTGCCGGCGTCGCGGCGCGCCAGGTTCGCCGACCTCACCGAGCAGATCACGCAGTCGGTCGGCCGCTACGTGCTGGGTCAGGTCTCGCTCGCGGCGGTGAACGGGGTGCTGAGCTTCATCTACCTGTCGATCATCCGTGCGCCGTTCCCGGCCGTGCTCGCGTTCCTCGCCTTCATGTTCTCGCTCGTACCGCTCGTCGGCACGCTCTCGGGCTCGATCGTCATCGTGCTCGTCTGCCTGATTCCCGGCCTCGGTTCGCCCATCACCGCCCTCGCGGCGGCGATCTACTACATCGTCTACATGCAGGTCGAGGCGTACATCCTGAGCCCGCGCATCATGCATCGGGCGGTGAAGGTGCCCGGCGCCCTCGTCGTGATCGCCGCCCTCGCCGGCGGCGCGCTCGGCGGCATCCTCGGTGCGCTCGTCGCCATCCCGGTCGCCGCCGCCATCCTGCTCATCATCAAGCAGGTCGTCATACCGCGCCAGAACGAACGCTGAGCCGGCTCAGTCCTCGTCGGAGGCGGACGCCGCAGGCCACCGAGTCGGCAGCGGCGCAGCCTCGGGGTTCACCGCGGCCACGATCTCGTCGAGCACGCGCCGCGTCTGCGTCTCCCCCACCCACAGGTGGCGCCCGCCGGCGACGTCGACGCGCCGCAGCTTCGGCAGCCCGGAGAAGCGTTCGGCCGCCTCGGCCGGCCTGAGGTAGTCGTCGTGCTCGGGGATGAGGGCGACGAGCGCGGGGCTCGCGGTCGACCAGCGTGCGAGTTCGGCCGTGCTCGTGCGGTGCAGCGGGGGCGAGAGCAGGATCGCGCCGTCGATGCCGTGCTCGAGCCCGTACTTCAGGGCGAGCTCGGTGCCGAACGACCACCCGACCAGCCACGGGTGCGGGAGTCCGCGCTGCTGCACGAACGACATCGCCGCCGCGACATCCGCCCGCTCGGCGACGCCGTCGCCGAACTCGCCCTCGCTGCGCCCGCGCGGCGACGCCGTGCCTCGCGTGTTGAACCGCAGCACCGCGAGGTCGGCCAGCGCGGGGAGCCGCGCGGCGGCCTTGCGCAGGATGTGCGAGTCCATGAAGCCGCCGGCCGTCGGCAACGGATGCAGCGTGACGAGCGTCGCGACGGGATCGCGCTCGAGGGGCAGCGCCAGCTCGCCGACGAGGCGCAGGCCGTCTGCCGTGTGCAGTTCGATCTCCTCCCGGCGGGCCGGAAGCTCGACTCCCGATCGGATCTCGATCGTGTCATCCGTCTCGCTCACCGTGCGCCCAACCTCCAGCAGTGCGTGTGCCAATGCCGACGCGCCGCAAGGTCGGCCGCGTCGCCCAGCACGCCGTCGGCCCGCCAGGCGACGAGATGCGCGACACCCGGTGCGACCTCGAGGCCGCACCCCGGGCACACGTACGCCTTGACGGCCTGCGCCTCGGAGACGGGCTGCACGTTCCATTCGCGGCCCGCGCGCACCTCGGTGCGGCGCCAGCCGGCGCTCAGCCGATCGACGTCGAGCTCGGGGTGCCCCTCGCGTGCACGGGCGGCACGCGACCGGGGTCGGTTCGAGCGTGCCATGCGTCCAAGTCTAGAACGGCCGCGCATCGAGGCCGCATCGCCGAGGATGCCTCGGCTGGACGGCCCGACTCAGTACCAGCCGACCGACTCGGAGTGGGCCCAGGCGCCGCAGGGCGTGCCGTAGCGGCCCGAGACGTAGCCGAGACCCCATTCGATCTGCGTCGCCGCGTTCGTCTCCCAGTCGGCCCCCGCGGTCGCCATCTTCGACCCGGGCAGGGCCTGCGGGATGCCGTAGGCGCCGCTCCCGGCGTTGTAGGCGTTGACCCGCCAGCCCGACTCCTTGTTCCAGAGCGCGACGAGGCAGTCGAACTCCGAGGTGGGCCAGCCGCGTGCGGCGACGGCACCGGCGGCGTATGCCTGCGCGGAGCCCGGGTCGGGCGTCACCGCGGGCGGTGCCCAACCGGCGCCGGACGAAGCCGGCTCCACGACCGGCTCGGGCTTCTCCTCGACGACGTACTGCTCGTGCCCGTCGACGGTGACCTCGTAGTCGCCGCCGGCGGCGATCGACTGCACGGCCTCGCCGCCGAACCGGTCGCCCTGCGCGAAGTCGGGCGAAGCGGTCGCCCCGCTGTACGGGTCGACGATGTTCACCAGCACGAAGCTGACCGAGGCGAGGAACGCGAAGACGACGGTCGCGGCCTGCTTCACGGGCCCGCGGGTGATTCTGGGAACGGTCGGGGACGACGGCTGCGCCGCCTCGCCCGATCCTGCATGCCTACCCACGATTCGACGAGTGTAGCGGAGTGGCGGCCGGACGGGCCAATGCCGCGCGCGGGCTCACCGGACCGCCAGCATGACGTCGACGACGGCGTCGAGCACGAGGTCGACCTGCGCCTCGCGGTACCCGCCGCGCTGGGTCGCGAAGACGACCGAGCGGACGTCCTCGACGGAGATGGGCCATCCGTCTCTGAAGTACCGGGTGAGTTTGTCGGCGAACTTGTCGACCTCGCGGACGCTGTAGCCGAGCACGAGCGGATTCATGCGCTCGAACCGCTCGCCCTCGGGCCGCGCGAGCCGGTTGGAGACCACCTGCGCGGTCAGGCGCGCCTCGCGCAGCCACGCCTCGTCGCCGTGCAGCCGGGCCGCATCCTGCCGCTCCTGGGCGGCGAACGCGTCCTCCAGGCGGGCGAGCGCTGCGTCGACGTGCTCCGTCGAGTAGCCGCCCTTCTGCATCGCGAAGGCGGTCAGCCGGATTCGCTCGCTCGTCATCGGCTCGTCACCCGGCGTCGCCGTGCCGTCGTAGGCACGGCGGGCGAGCTGCAGGAACTCCTCGACCTGATCGATCTTGTACCCGAGTCTGGGCTTTCTGGCGCGCGGGAACGTCGAATCCACTGCACCAGTATCGCGCACGCTCATCCGAAGAGCCGGAACGCCACGAAGGCGACGGCCGCCGACGGCAGGATCGAATCGAGCCGGTCGAGGAACCCGCCGTGGCCCGGCAGCCACGAGCTCATGTCCTTGATGCCGATGTCGCGCTTGACGAGCGATTCGACGAGATCGCCGAGCGTGGCGGTGAGGAAGATCGCACCGCCGAAGACGAGCCCGAACCACCACGGCTCGCCGAGCATGAACAGGGCGAGCAGCACACCGGCGACCAGGCTCGTCGCGGCGCCGCCGGCGAAGCCCTCCCAGGTCTTCTTCGGGCTGATCACGGGCGCCATCTTGTGCTTGCCGAACATGAGACCGAACGCGTAGGCCCCGGTGTCGGCGGCGACCGCCAGCACGATGAACGCGAGGGTCCACCACTGTCCACCGTCGGCGGCGGTCAGCACGACCGCGAACGTTGCGAGGAACGTCACGTATCCCTGCACGAACGCACCTGCGGCGAGGTCTCGCCCGAGCGCCGCGCCGTCGGTCCGGCGGGACGGCAGTGCCTGCTCGACGAGCCTCCACGCCGTCACGATCGCGACTCCCGCGACGACCGCGAGGAACTGCCCGCCCGCACCGCCGTAGTAGGCGACGGGCACCGCGATCACCGCAACCGCCACGGTCGGTGCCCGCGGCACGCGGAGGTCGCCCTTGCGGAGTGCCTGCGCGAGCTCGTAGCTCGCGAACCCGGCGATCACGACGGCGAAGAGCATGAAGAGCTCTTTGACGACGAGCAGGCTCAGCAGCAGCGCGCCGCCGAACACGAGCCCGATGAGGATCGCGACGATGAGGTTGCGACCCGTGCGCGCCTTGATCCGTTCCTGGGCCTCGTCGAACTGCGCCTTGGATGCCTCGAACTGACGCTCGAGGTCGGCCTTGCGCGCCGTGACCTGTGCGCGGAAATCGTCGCGCGCGGTGCGGTCCTGCCCCCCGGCGTCCGACTGACCCTCTTCTGGGACGCCTGACATGGCCCTCCCTCAGCCCCCGAGCCCTCAGACCTCGAGGAGTTCGGCTTCCTTGCGCTTGAGGGCCTCGTCGATCGCGTCGACGTGCGTCTTCGTGATCTGCTCGAGCTCCTTCTCGCCGCGCCCGACCTCGTCGTCGCCGACCTCGCCCTTGAGCGCGTCGAGGTCGTCCTTCGCCTTGCGGCGGATGTTGCGGACCGACACCTTCGCGTCTTCGGCCTTCGAACGGACCATCTTGACGTACTCCTTGCGGCGCTCCTCCGTCAGCTCGGGCAGCGTCACGCGGATGAGGTTGCCGTCGTTCGTCGGGTTGGCGCCCAGGTTCGGGGTGTCGCGGATCGCCTGCTCGATGTCGCGCAGCGCGCCCTTGTCGTAGGGCGTGACGACCAGCGTGCGCGCCTCGGGGTTCTGCAGCGACGCGAGCTGCGCGAGCGGCGTCGGCGTGCCGTAGTAGCTCACCATGATCTTCTGGAAGAGCTGGGGGTTCGCCCGCCCCGTACGCACGGTGGCGAAGTCGTCCTTGGCGACTTCGACCGCCTTCTGCATGCGTGCGGTGGCATCGGAAAGTACATCCGCGATCACGGGAACTCCTTTACGGTTCGCTACTCGTGCCAGTCTATCGACTGGCCGGGTCCACACCGTTGCTCGCCGCGACGCCACGTTCGGCGTCACGGCCCGGCGCGGTCGGGTTCTATCGGTTCGACGACTCCACGCCGTTGCTCACGACGGTGCCGAGGTCGGCGCCGAGGATCGCCGCCGTGACGTTGCCGGCCGGCTCCATGCCGAACACCTGCATCGGCATGCCGTTGTCCATGCAGAGGCTGAAGGCGGTCGAGTCGACGACCTTGAGGCCGCGCTGCAGCGCCTCCTGGTAGCTGATGCGGTCGATCTTCGTGGCGTCGGGGTTCGTCCGGGGGTCGTCCGAGTAGACGCCGTCGACGCCGTTCTTCGCGACGAGCACCACGTCGGCATCGATCTCGAGCGCTCGTTGCGCGGCGACGGTGTCGGTCGAGAAGTACGGGAGCCCCGCACCCGCGCCGAAGATCACGACGCGGCCCTTCTCGAGGTGCCGCTCGGCGCGACGCGGGATGTACGGCTCGGCGACCTGGGTCATCGAGATCGCCGACTGGACGCGGGTCTCTGCGCCGGCCTGCTCGAGGAAGTCCTGGAGCGCGAGCGAGTTCATGACGGTGCCGAGCATGCCCATGTAGTCCGCGCGACCGCGATCCATGCCGCGCTGGCTGAGCTCCGCGCCGCGGAAGAAGTTGCCGCCGCCGACGACGATCGCGACCTCGACCGTCTGCGCCGCATCGGCGATCTCGCGCGCGAGGGCGCTCACGACGTCGGGGTTGACCCCGAGCGCTCCCCCGCCGAATGCCTCTCCCGAGAGCTTCAGCATCACCCTGCGCTTGCGTTCCGTCATCCCCGCCGTCCTTCCGGTGCCCGTGTCAAAACTAGTGCTTCACCCGACCGGGTGCACAGCATCCGGTCGAGGCGCGCGGCGCGGCGTCGTCCGAGGACGAGCTCGGCGAAGCATCCGCGCATGGAAAAGGGAGCCCGGATCGAATGGACGATCCGGACTCCCTCATGTCGGCGTTACGCCGTGGCCTTGAAGCGGGCGAACCCGGTCACGGTGAGACCGGCGTCGTCCAGGATCTTCTTGACCTGCTGCTTGTTGTCGCGGGCGTAGTCCTGCTCGAGCAGGGCGACCTGCTTGAAGAACGCGGTGAGGCGACCCTCGACGATCTTCGGCAGGGCGGCCTCGGGCTTGCCCTCGTTGCGGCTGATCTCGGTGACGAGCTCGCGCTCCTTCTCGACGACATCGGTCGGAACCTCGTCGCGCGAGATGAACGACGGGTCGAACATCGCGATGTGCTGCGCGATCCCGCGAGCGGTCTCGGCGTCGGCACCCGTGTAGGCGACGAGCACGCCGATCTGCGGCGGCAGGTCCTTCGACGTCTTGTGCAGGTAGACCGCGAACTCGTCGCCCGAGAGGGTGACGACCTTCGCGAGCTCGACCTTCTCGCCGAGCGTGGCGGCCTGCTCGTCGATGACCTCGCCGACGGTCTTGCCGTCGACCGGCGCCGCGAGAGCGGCCTCGACGTCGGCGGCACCGGCGGCGGCGACCGCGTCGAGCACCTTGTCGGCGAGCGCGATGAACTTGTCGTTCTTCGCGACGAAGTCCGTCTCGCAGGCGAGCTGGATCATCGTGTAGCCGGCGGGCGACTCCTTGGCGGCGACAAGGCCCTCGCTCGTCGAGCGGTCGGCGCGCTTCGCGTTGCCCTTGGCGCCCTTCAGGCGCAGGATCTCGGTGGCCTTCTCGAGGTCGCCACCGGCCTCCTCGAGCGCCTTCTTCGTGTCGACCATGCCCGTGCCGAGCTGCTCGCGCAGGGCCTTGATGTCAGCGATGCTGATTGCCATGTGTGGCTGTCTCCTTCGGGGACTTATTCGGCGGGGGTGGCGGCGGCCTCGGCGGCCTCCGCGCCTTCGACGTCGGCGGCCGACTCGGTCGCAGCGATCTCGGTCGCGGCCTCGTCGACGACCTCAGCAGCCTCGGCCTTGGCCTCGGCCTCGGTCTCGGCGGTCTTCTCGGTCGCGGCGCCCTGCTGGAGGAGCTCCTGCTCCCACTCGGCGAGCGGCTCGACGGCCGAGACGTTGCCGGCCTCTTCAGGCTTCTGGTGGCGCTCGATGAGCCCCTCGGCGGCGGCGTCGGCGATGATGCGGGTGAGCAGGCTCACCGAGCGGATCGCGTCGTCGTTGCCCGGGATCGGGTACTGGACCTCGTCGGGGTCGCAGTTGGTGTCGAGGATGCCGATGACGGGGATGCCGAGCTTCTTGGCCTCGTCGATCGCGAGGTGCTCCTTCTTGGTGTCGACCACCCAGAGGGCCGACGGCGTCTTCGACAGGTTGCGGATGCCGCCGAGCGACTTGTGCAGCTTGTCGAGCTCGCGCTTCTTGATGAGGAGCTCCTTCTTGGTGAAGCCGCTCGTGGTGCCCTCGAAGTCGAGCTCCTCGAGCTCCTTCATGCGCGCGAGGCGCTTGGAGACCGTCTGGAAGTTGGTGAGGAGGCCGCCGAGCCAACGCTGGTTGACGTAGGGCTGGCCGACGCGGGTCGCCTGCTCGGCGATCGACTCCTGCGCCTGCTTCTTCGTGCCGACGAAGAGGATGGTGCCGCCGTGGGCGACCGTCTCGCGGACGAAGTCGTAGGCCTTGTCGATGTAGGCGAGCGACTGCTGCAGGTCGATGATGTAGATGCCCGAGCGCTCGGTGAAGATGAAGCGCTTCATCTTCGGGTTCCAGCGGCGGGTCTGGTGCCCGAAGTGCACGCCGCTGTCGAGCAGCTGGCGAATGGTGACGACGGCCATGAGCCGTTCTCCTTCTGTTCTCAGTTGTCGCAACCGGCCGGCGGCCGGGAGCCCTGGTGCCCGGCACGGCTCCGCCGGTCTCGCTCGCGATGAGCGGGTCGGACTGAATGGAGTCGGCTGCCGAATGGGCACGCGTAGTCACCTCGACATGCGAGGCGCTCCGGATACTCTACCATCGGCACCCGTCCTCCCCAACCGCGGCAGGGGCACCGCAGTCCACAAGCCGCCGCTTCCGCCGAGGGGATGCCTCCCGCCGACGCACGATCGGTGGATGGATGATCTCGACCGTTCCGTTCCGACCCGTCCGCGGCCTCGACGAGCCGCCTGGACCGTCGCCGCACTGTCCTGCCTCGTCGCGGGCCTGCTCGCCGCTGTGGGCGGCGCGACCTCGCCCACGGCTTCCGCGCTCGATCGCGCTCCGACCCCCGCGGGGGCGACGGGTCCGGCTCGGGCGCCATTGCAGTGGGTCTGGCCCGCGCCGGCGCCCGTCAGGGTCGTCGCACCGTTCCGTGCTCCGCCGACGCCCTACTCGGCCGGACACCGCGGCATCGACCTCGCGGTCGCACCCGGCGCGACCGTCGTCGCCGCCGCGGGCGGCACCGTCCGCTTCGCCGGCATGGTCGCGGGCCGGGGCGTCGTGTCGATCGACCACGGCGACGGTGTCATCAGCGCCATCGAGCCGATCACCGCGCTCGTCCGGGAAGGCGACGTGCTCGCCGCAGGCGATCGGATCGGCGCCGTCGACCGCGGCGGCCACTGCGAGGGCGACTGCGTGCACTTCGGCATCAGGGTCGACGGCGAGTACGTCTCGCCCTTCCTGTTCTTCGGCGGACTACCCAGGTCGGTGCTGCTGCCGCTGTCGTGACGATCGCCTCCGAAGGCGGCTCACGCCCGCGGATGCGCGGTGCGGTAGCTCTCCTTCAGGCGCTCGGCCGACACGTGCGTGTAGATCTGGGTGGTGCCGAGGCTCGCATGGCCGAGGAACTCCTGCACGGCCCGAAGATCGGCGCCGCCGTCGAGCAGGTGGGTCGCCGCGGTGTGCCGGAAGGTGTGCGGCCCGCTCGGGCCGGTGCCGGGGATCTCCGCGAGTAGGCCGGCGACGAGGCGGTACACGCTGCGCGTGCCCAACCGGGCGCCCCGCTCGCCGACGAAGACGGCCTCGGTCGTCGGCGCACGTGACGACGCGTCGCCGTGCCGTTCGTCGGCCGCCGCGAGGATCTCGCCCCGGGCGGCATCGAGATAGCGGTCGAGCGCCCGCGCTGCGGGAGCGCCGTACGGCACGACGCGCTCCTTCGACCCCTTGCCGAGCACGCGGACCGTGCGGCGCCGCCGGTCGAGATCGCCGCGATCGATGCCGACGAGCTCCGAGACTCGAAGCGCCGACGCGTACAGGAGCTCGGCGATCGCGACGTCTCGCGCCGCGATCGGATCCCCCGTCGTCACGGCGCGCGCCTCCAGGCGCGCGAGCGCGGCGGCGAGCGCATCGGCCGTGACCACCCGCGGCAGCGCACGCTGGGCGCGCGGCGCCCGAAGACGCGCGCCGGGATCGGCGGCCAGTTCGCCTCGGCGGGTGAGCCACGCCGTCAGCCCGCGCGCCGACGCCGCGCGCCGGGCGATGCTCGACCGGGCGAGACCGCGCTCGGTCGACGCCCAGAGCCAGTCGCGAAGCAGCGCGAGGTCGAGGTCGCGCGCATCGCCGACGCCGTGCGACTCCGCGAACGTCGCCAGGTCGAGGAGGTCGGCCCGGTAGGCGGCGACGGTGTGCTCCGAGTAGCCTCGCTCCGCACGGACGCCGCCGAGGTAGTCGTCGATGGCCGCGTCGAGGTTCATGATTCCGGCTTGCGTGAGAACCGGTCGAGCCGTCGAGCCGGTTCGAGGGACTCGAGCTCGGCGAGATACGCCTCGTCGAATCGAGTGACCACCAGGCCGGGTGGCAGCGGGACGACCGAGCTGGTGACCGCATCGTCGAAGAGATGGACGAGCGAGAAGGAGCGACCGCCGTCGACGCCGACGAGTTCGCGCGGCGGCGCCGAGAGGTCCATCGTGTACGCCGTCGCCCCCGCGACCGCGACCGGCACCCCTGCGAACATTCCCTGCGTCGGATAGTGCAGGTGCCCGCCGAGGATGAGCCGTACGTCGCGACCCCAGACGACCTCGGCGAGCGCGCGCTGCCCGCGGAGCTCGAGCACGTCCATGAGGACGAGCGGGGTCGGGATCGGCGCATGATGGAGCGCGAGCACCGTGCCCCGTGGTGCCGGCACCGACAGCACCCCGTCGAGCCACGCCAGCGCCGAGGCATCCAGCTCGCCGTGGTGGTAGCCCGGCACGCTCGAGTCGAGTGCGACGATGCGGAGCCCGTCGAGGTCGAACACCTGGTGCACGGGGTCGTCGCTCGCGGGCTCGTCGAGGAGCTCGGTACGGAAGGGCGCACGTTCGTCGTGGTTGCCCATCACCCAGACGAGGCGGGCACCGGCGTCGGCGGCGACCGGCTCGAGTGCCGCGCGTGCGCGGGCGTACGCGTCGGGTTCGCCGAGGTCGGCCACGTCGCCGGTCACCACGATGGCGTCGAGCGCCGGACCGAGCCTCCGCAGCTGCGTTGCAGCCTGCGCGAGCGCGCCCTCGGTGTCGGCGACTCCGCCGAGCGGCGCGCCGCCCGCGAGCAGATGGGTGTCGCTCACGTGCGCGATGACGGTTCGCGCCGCCGGATACAAGCCGAGTCGTGGGTGCACGGGTCCTCCTCGCGGCCAGCCTAGACGTGGGCGCCGACACGTCCCCGGACGACGCCGGGCGTGCCGGGGCACCCGTCCTCGACAGTGCGGGCGACCCCTCCTCGACAGCTCGGGGTGCGACGGATCCGTCGGTTCGACGGCAGTCGACGGCGGACCGCCGTCCGCGACGGTCGACGCTGGACGCGGAGGTGGTGCCGATGAACCACAACACCGAACTCGGACGACGTGGCGAACAGCTCGCCGCCGAGCATCTCGAAGGCGCCGGCATGACGGTCGTCGACCGGAACTGGCGCTGTGCGCTCGGCGAAGTCGACCTGGTGGCCCGTGCGGGTGCGACCCTCGTGTTCGTCGAGGTGAAGACACGCTCGGGGGCCGGCTACGGCCACCCGTTCGAGTCGATCACGCCGCGCAAGCTCGCGCGACTCCGACGACTCGCGGCGGCCTGGTGCGACGAGACCGGCGCGCGCGCCGACCTCATCAGGATCGACGCCGTCTCGGTCCTCGCGCCGCCCTCCGGTGCGGTGGTCATCGAGCACCTCGAGGGGGTGTGCTGATGTCGGTCGCCCGGACGCGCTCCGTCGCCCTGCTCGGCCTCACGGGATCGATCGTCGAGGTCGAAGCCGACCTCTCCTCGCAACTGCCCGCCGTCGTCATCATCGGACTGCCCGATGCCGCACTCGGCGAGGCCCGCGACCGTGTCCGTTCGGCCGCCAGCAACGCCGGGTGCCCGCTGCCGACCCGACGACTCACGGTGAACCTCTCCCCTGCCGCCCTCCCGAAGCACGGGTCGGGGTTCGACCTCGCGATCGCGCTCGCCTGCCTCGGCGCCGCGGGCGAGGTGCCGACGGCGTCGATCGACCGGGTCGTGCATCTCGGCGAACTCGGGCTCGACGGGCGCCTCCGCCCGATCGACGGCGTCCTGCCGGCCGTGCTCGCGGCGGCGAGGGCGGGGCACGACCTCGTGATGGTGCCGACCGCCAACGCCGCCGAGGCGGCACTCGTCCCCGGGGTGCGCGTCGTCGGGGTCGCGTCGCTCCTGGAGGCGGCGATCTGGCACGGCGCTGCGTACCCTCCGCGCGAGGTGGCAGCGGTCGAGGCCCCCGCCGTCGACGACGTCCTCTGCGAGCTGCCCGGCGATCTCGCCGACGTCGCGGGCAACACGGACGCCGTCGATGCGATGCTCGTGGCCGCCGCAGGCGGACACCACCTCTCCCTCCTGGGGCCGCCCGGTGCCGGCAAGACGATGCTCGCGGCGCGGCTGCCCGGCCTGCTGCCCGATCTCGATGCCGATGCAGCGCTCGAGGTCGCGTCGATCCGATCGCTCGCCGGCCTCCGTCCCAACGGGTCGCTCTCGTTCCGTCCCCCGTTCGAGGCGCCGCACCACACCGCGACGGCGGCGGCGATCGTCGGTGGCGGCAGCCGGATGATCCGTCCGGGGGCCGCCGCCCGCGCGACCCACGGGGTGCTCTTCCTCGACGAGGCCCCGGAGTTCCCGAGGGCGGTGCTCGACGTGCTGCGGCAGCCCATCGAGTCGGGCACGATCTCGATCCATCGCGCGAACGCCGTCGCCACGTTCCCGGCGCGCTTCCAGCTCGTCCTCGCCTCCAACCCGTGCCCGTGCGGCAATGCGGGCACGAGCGACTGCACGTGCGCGCCGATCGTGCAGCGGCGCTATCTCGCTCGACTCTCGGGCCCGCTGCTCGACCGGATCGACCTCCAGTTGCGGGTACCTCGCATCACCGTGGCGGCGATGCGCCTGGCCGGCGACGGTTCGACCGTCTCGACCGCCGAAGCACGACATCGCGTCGGCGAGGCGAGGCTGGCGGCGGCCGAGCGCCTGCGCGGTACGCCGTGGCGCACCAACGCGGAGATGCCCGGTACCTGGCTGCGCGGCGCCGGCCGGCTGCATCCCGGCGGCGCAGCCACGAAGGGCATCGACCGGATGCTCGAGCTCGGTGCCATCACGATGCGCGGCTACGACCGAATCCTCAAGGTCGCGTGGACCCTCGCCGATCTCGCGGGGGCCGGATCGCCCGGAGCCGAGCACGTCGGCCGCGCGAGCTTCTTCAAGACGGGAGCAGAGGCATGAGCACCGACCCGTTCCGCCATGTCGACGCCGCCGTGTTCGACGCCGTCCGCGCACATGCCCGCACCGGCGACGAACGCCGCGCCGATGCCGAGGCCCGGGCACTGCTCGGGTTCCTGGCCGAACCCGGCGACGGGGTGCTCGGCAGGGCGGTCGCCGCTGCCGGCGCCCGCGCCGTCGCCGGCCTCGTCGCCGGCGGGGCACCCGCTTCGGAGCTCGCCGAGGTGCTGGGCCGCGACGGCGAGACGGCGACCCTGCAGTCGGCCGCGCAGGCGCTCGGGCGGTGGCGACCGCGCCTCGACGACGAGGCCTTCGCCCGCTCGCTCGTGCAGGCGGCGCGCGTCGGGGCGCGCCTGCTCGTACCGGGCGATCCCGAGTGGCCGTGGCGCGTCGACGATCTGGGCGCGGCCGCGCCGGTCTCGCTGTGGGTGCGAGGGCGCCCGGAGGCCCTCGCCGAGGGGCAGGCCACCATCTCGCTCGTGGGCGCCAGGGCGGCCACCGGCTATGGCCAGCACGTCACCGCCGAGGCCTCGGCCGGGCTCGTGGACCGCGGGTTCGCGATCGTCTCGGGCGGCGCATACGGCATCGACGGCACGGCGCACCGGGCCGCGCTCGCGAGCGGCGGGACGACGGTCGCGTTCCTCGCCGGCGGGATCGACCGCTACTACCCCAGCGGTCACGAGGCACTGCTCTCACGCATCGCCGAGACGGGCGCCGTCTATTCGGAGGTCGCGTGCGGCACCGCGCCGTCGAAGTGGCGGTTCCTCATGCGCAACCGACTCATCGCCGCGGCCGGCGATGCGACCGTCGTGCTCGAGGCCGGACTGCGGTCGGGCTCGCTCAACACCGCCACGCACGCCACCGAGCTCGGCCGACCGCTCGGGGCGGTGCCCGGGCCCGTCACGAGTCCTGCGTCAGCAGGCTGCCATCGGCTCTTCCGCGAACGCGACGCGATCTGCGTCGTCGACGCGGCCCAGATGGCCGAACTCGCCTCGGGCATCGGCGCCGCGATCGGCGGGGCTTCCCCGTCGGGCGGCCGAGTCTCGACGTCCGCACCCGTCGAGCCGAGCCACGACGGGCTCCGCGTGCTCGATGCGCTCAGCACGCGTGCGGCCCGCGGAGTCGACGACTTGGCCCGCCGAAGCGGTATGTCGCCGGGACATGTCATGTCCACGCTCGCCGAACTCGAGGTCGAGGGGCACGCCCGGCGCGACGCCGGAGGGCTCTGGACGCGACGGATCCGACGACGATGAGCCGTGAGTCAGAGGCCCCACCCTCTCGGAGCGGTGCCGGGGAGCGGGCCCCCGCGGGCTCACTCGTCGAGCGCGAGCTCCTTCGGAAGCTCGAACTCGCGGGTGGCGAGCTCCTCGACGTTGACGTCCTTGAAGGTGAGCACGCGCACGCTCTTCACGAAACGGTCGGCTCGGTAGACGTCCCACACCCAGACGTCCTTCATCGTGAGCTCGAAGTAGAAGTCGTGCTCGGTGTCGCGTCGAACGAGTTCGACCTCGTTCGCGAGGTAGAACCGTCGCTCGGTCTCGACCACGTACTTGAACTGCGCGACGATGTCGCGATACTCGCGGTACAGGGCCAGCTCGACCTCGCGGTCGTAGTCTTCGAACTCGTCTTCATCCATCGCGAATCATCCTACGCCGAGGTCGAACAACGCCGGCGCCTCGCGCTCGCGCTCGTGCAGCCAGGTCCGGCGGTGCAGGTCGCTCGGACCGTGCTCGTCGATCGCGGCGAAGTGCGCGCGGCTCGAGTAGCCCTTGTTCTCGTCCCACGAGTACAACGGGGTCTCGGTGTGCGCCAGGCGCATGCCGCCGTCGCGGTGCACCTTCGCGATGACCGACGCCGCAGCGACCGACGCGCAGTCGCGGTCGGCCTTGATGCGCGTGCGCACGCGGGCGCGGTACTCGATCGCCGGGCTCAGCCAGTCGTGGTTGCCGTCGAGGATGAGCGGCGCCCCACGGAGCTCGGGGGCGAGTTCTGCCGGCAGCGAGGCGAGTGCCCTGGCCCCCGCCAGACCCAGGCAGGCCATGATGCCGAGCGCGTCGATCTCGTTCGCCGACGCCTCGCCGACCGCAGCCGCCATGACCCATGCGGCAGCTCGGGGCGCCATCGCCTCGCGGCGGGGCTCGGTCATGAGCTTCGAGTCGCGCAGCCCCGTCGGCATGCGCCTGACCGTCTGGTCGATGACGACCAGTCCGACCGTGACCGGGCCGGCGAGCGCACCCCGGCCCACCTCGTCGCAGGCGAGCACGAACGGCGCCCCCTCGTCGAACAGCTCGCGCTCGAGCTTGAGGTTCGGGATCGCCTGCTTCGGCATCAGCCCGTACCCTCGTCGACGCCCTCGAACACGTCGGGGTAGTTGTCGAGCCACGACCAGTGCGAGAGCGGCCAGCTGACGACGAACGCGCGACCGACGACGTTCTCGATCGGGACGAAGCCCTTGAGCGGGGTGTCGGCGTTGTAGCGCGAGTCCTTCGAGTTGTTGCGGTTGTCGCCCATGACCCAGAGCGAGTCGTCGGGGACGACCTCGTCGAAGTCCACCTCCGAGGCCTTCGTGTCGCCCGGCGGCAGGAAGATGTACGGCTCGTCGAGCGGCACCCCGTTGACGCTCATCTGGCCGAGCGCGTTGCAGCACTCGACGTGATCGCCCGGCAGCCCGATGACGCGCTTCACGAGGTGGTCGTTCGAGTCGGGCGCACTCAGCCCGACGAACGCGAGGAACCAGTCGACGGCCGCGACGAGCGGCGGCTGGTTCGGCTCGGGCACCGACGTCAGCCAGCCCCCCGGATCCTTGAAGACGACCACGTCGCCGCGCGAGATCGGCGTGAGCTCCGGCACCAGCTGGTTCACGATGATGCGGTCGTCTTTCACGAGCGTCTCCTCCATCGACTGCGATGGGATGAAGAACGATCGGATGAGGAACGTCTTGATGAGGAACGAAACGAGCACCGCCACCACGAAGATGACGAGCAGGTCCCTCAGGAAGAGGAGGAAGCTGCGCTGCCGTCGTGCCGTTGCCGTACCCGCGCGATCTGCGCGCGTGGTGGTGTCTTCTTCTGTCATTTAACCGCCCGAGCTCCCCACCAGTCTATGGTGGGGAGCTCGGTCGGAAGTTCGCGGCAGGCCGCGATTCACGCGCGCCGGATCAGGCGTCGCGCTTCTCCTTGATCTTCGCCTTCTTGCCGCGCAGCTTGCGCAGGTAGTAGAGCTTCGCGCGACGCACGTCACCGCGGGTCACGACCTCGATGTGGTCGATGACCGGGGAGTGCACCGGGAACTTGCGCTCGACGCCGACCTGGAAGCTGACCTTGCGGACCGTGAAGGTCTCGCGCACGCCTTCGCCCGAGCGGCCGATGACGACGCCCTGGAAGACCTGGATGCGCGAGCGCGTGCCTTCGATGATGTTCACGTGCACCTTGACGGTGTCACCCGCCCGGAACTCCGGGATGTCGGAACGCAGGCTCGCCGCGTCGACATGGTCGAGGATGTGCATGATGATTCGCTCTCTGCGCCCGCCACCGGTCGAACGCGGATCTTGATGGGAAAGTGTCTGGTGCCGCCTCGCACGGTGACCGTGCGTCGCATGCTCCCCGGAGGCAGAGTCGTCGGCAGGATCGCTCCTGCAGCGGCACAATCCTCTATTGTGCCATGCCGACGGCCCGACAGCCAAAGCGACGAGACGGATGCCTCGACCGCGCCGCGACGGTGATCAGTCGCGCACCTCGTGGACGATGATGACATCGCCGTCGTCGTCGCCCCGCCCCGAGCCGGTCGACGGGAACGGCGGACGCCGCGCCGAGGCATCCCCCGCCGGTGCGCCGCCGCGCTGCTCGGCCGCGAGCCGCTCGAACTCGGCCATCGACGCGTTCATGCGCCTCGCGCCGTCGCGCACGAGCTCCCACAGGACCACCCAGAACGCGGCGATCGCACCGACCACCGCGAGGAGGCCGAACACGCCGCTGGAGGCGAGGTAGAACCCGGTGCCGATGATGGCGGCGTGCCAGGCGCCGAGCACGCCGACGTCGGTCCACGAGACCGCCCGCTCGCGGCGGACCGTCGGCCTCGCGTTCACGAGCAGGGCGACCACCCCGAGCGTGAGGAACGCGATCGGCACGACGATGACGAGCCCGAGCGTGCCCCAGCCGCCCGAGCCGAAGATCGCCCAGCCCACGAGCAACCACACCGGCAGCGCGACGATCGCGATGAACTGCCAGCGGTAGAAGAGGCGCCGGATGAGCATGTGCCAAGGCTAATCCCGACCGCCTGCGAGCGCGCCGGGTGTTCACTCAGGGCGGAGCCGACAGAATGGACTCGGAGAGGATGACCGTGATCGAACTGAGGACCCCCGCCGAGATCGAGGAGATGCGGCCCGCCGGCCGCTTCGTCGCGAGCGTCATCGAGGCGACGTCGAAGGCCGCGGCCGTCGGCGTCAACCTGCTCGAGCTCGACGCGCTCGCGCACGAGATGATCCGCAAGGCCGGAGCGGAGAGCTGCTACATCGACTACCACCCGTCGTTCGGCGCGAGTCCGTTCGGCAAGGTCATCTGCACCTCGGTGAACGACGCGGTGCTGCACGGGCTCCCCCGCGACTACAAGCTGCGCGACGGCGACCTGCTGAGCCTCGACTTCGCCGCCTCGGTGAACGGCTGGGTCGCCGACTCGGCGCGATCGATCGTCGTCGGCACCCCTCGCGACGAGGATCTGCGGCTCATCGACTCGACGGAGCGCGCGCTCGCCGCCGGCATCGCCGCCGCGCGTCCCGGCAACCGCATCGGCGACATCTCCCGGGCGATCGGCGACGTCGCGAAGGCGTCGGGCTACCGCGTCAACACCGACTTCGGGGGGCACGGCGTCGGCCGCACCATGCACGGCGACCCGCACATCCCGAACAGCGGGCGCCCGGGTCGCGGGCTTCCCCTCAAGCCCGGCCTCGTGATCGCGATCGAGCCGTGGTGGCTCGAGACGACCGACGAGATCTTCACCGATCCCGACGGCTGGACGCTCCGCAGTGCCGACGGCTCGCGCGGCGCGCACTCGGAGCACACGATCGCCGTCACCGACGGCGACCCGATCGTGCTCACGCAGCGCGGCTGAACCGACGGCGTACGGGTTCACACGTCGAGCTCGACCTCGATCATGCCTCCGACGATCCGGGTGCGGTAGGTGCGAAGCGCGAGCGAGCCGTCGGTGAAGCACTCCCCCGTGCCGAGGTCGTAGACCTCCTTGTGCAGCGGCGAGGCGATCGTCGGGCGCTCGCCCCGCGACCCCACGATGCCGCGCGCCATCACGGGTGCGCCCGTGTGCGGATCGTGGTGGTCGACGGCGTAGACCTCGCGATCGTCGAGCAGGACCAGGGCGATCTGGCGAGACCCGTGCAGTGCGACCTCGCCCCAGCCAGGCTCGAGGTCGTCGACGCCGCAGGTCCGCACCCAGGCGACCCTCGACTCGATCGTCGTCGACATGGCGGCTCCTCTCCTCGGCGGCGCTCGGGGCGCCGGCGCGTGCGTCCGACGCTAGCGGCCGCCTGTTTCGACGACCCTCCCGTCGCCGTTACACCCGCATGACGTCCGCCTCACACCCGGCGACCGGGCGCGTGCGGCGCCGGTGCGCCGAGGTTACCCCGCCGTAACAGCCCCGAAACCGCCCCCACCTACGCTCGCCTCATCCGAGCCCGGGGAGGCAGCATGACCGAGAACAGCCGTGCCGCGGTGCGCGACGTCGTCATCGTCGGCGGCGGGCCCGCGGCCCATCGCCTCGCCGACAGCCTGCACGCCCGCGACGCCGACCACGCGCTGCGCGTCACCGTCGTCGGCGAAGAACGCCATGCGCCGTACGACCGGGTCGCGCTCAGCACCCGGCTCGCGGATGCCGCGACGGACCTCACCCTCGAACCGAGCGCGATGTGGGATGACGGCCGCGTCGAGCTCGTCGTGGGCGACCGGGTCGTCGACGTCGACGCCTCGGCGCGCACCGCGACGACCTCGAGCGGCCTGGTCCTGCCGTGGGACGAGCTCGTGCTCGCGACGGGTTCGAGCGCACCGGTTCCCGACCTCCCCGGGGCCGAGCACGCCCGCGTGTACCGCACGATCGACGACGTCGACGCGCTCGTCGCCGAGACCGCGGCGATCGCCCGGGAGCGAGGCAGGCCCGCCCAGGTCGTCGTCGCAGGCGGCGGGCTGCTCGGCCTCGAGGCCGCGGGCGGGCTCGCCGGGCTCGGCGCGCACACGGCCGTCGTGCACTCGGGCGGCTGGCTCATGTCGGCCCAGCTCGACGAGGGCGCGGGACGCGCACTCGGCCGCATCATGGCGGGCCAGGGCATCGGCCTGCACCTCGGCACCCGCCCGGCGGCGGTCGTCGTCGAGCACGGTTCGGTGGTCGGCGTCGAGCTCGCGAACGGGCGTCGCATCGACTGCGACGTGATCGTCTTCGCGATCGGCATCACCCCGCGCGACGAGCTCGCCCGCGACCTCGGCCTCGAGCTCGGCCCGCGCGGCGGCGTCGCCGTCGACACCTCGTGCGCGACGTCCCTGCCGAACGTCTGGGCCATCGGCGAGGTGGCGAGCTTCGACGGGCGGTGCACGGGTCTCGTCGCCCCGGCGAACGCCATGGCGGAGGTCGTCGCCGACCGGCTGCTCGGCGGGACCGCGGAGTTCACGACGGTCGACGACGCGACCAAGCTCAAGCTCTCGGGCGTCGACGTCGCGAGCTTCGGCGACGCCCTCGCGCGAACCGAGCACGCACTCGAGATCGTCTACGCCGACCCCGCTCGCGGGCTGTACCAGAAGCTCGTCATGACCGACGACGCGAAGACGCTGCTCGGCGGCGTGTTCGTCGGCGACGCGGCTCCGTACTCCTCGCTCCGGCCGCTGCTCGGCACGGAGCTCTCGGCCGAACCCGCGGCCTACCTGTCGGCAGCCGGCGTCGAGCCGCCCGCCGGCGACGAGCTGCCGGACGGCGCGCTCGTCTGCGCCTGCAACAACGTCGCCGCGGGCACGATCCGCGGCGCGGTCGCCGGCGACGATCACGTGCCGGGCTGCACCGACCTCGGCGAGCTCAAGGCGTGCACCCGGGCCGGCACGCAGTGCGGCTCCTGCGTGCCGCTCGTGAAGAAGCTGCTCGAGTCGGAGCTCGTGAAGTCGGGCGTGACCCCGTCGCGCGCGCTGTGCGAGCACTTCGACCTGAGCCGGCAGGAGCTCTTCGAGTCGATCCGAGTGCTCGGGCTCACGTCGTTCGACGAGATCGTCGAGCGGCTCGGCACCGGCCGGGGGTGCGACGTCTGCAAACCGGTGATCGCGTCGATCCTCGCCACCCAGCACGGCTCGTACATCCTCGACGGCGGCCGCGGAGCACTGCAGGACACCAACGACCGGGCGATGGCGAACATGCAGAAGGACGGCACCTACTCGGTCGTCCCCCGCATCCCCGCCGGCGAGGTCACTCCTGAGAAGCTCGCGGTCATCGCCGAGGTGGCGATGGAGTTCGGCCTGTACACGAAGATCACCGGCGGTCAGCGCATCGACCTGTTCGGCGCACGGCTCGACCAGCTGCCCGACATCTGGCGCCGGCTCGTCGACGCCGGCTTCGAGTCGGGGCAGGCGTACGGCAAGGCACTGCGCAACGTGAAGAGCTGCGTCGGCTCGACCTGGTGCCGCTACGGCGTGCAGGATTCGGTGGCCATGGCGGTCCGCCTCGAACTGCGCTACCGCGGTCTCCGCTCCCCGCACAAGCTCAAGTTCGGCGTCTCGGGGTGCGCCCGCGAGTGCGCGGAGGCGCGCGGCAAGGACGTCGGCGTGATCGCGACCGACGCGGGCTGGAACCTCTACGTCGGCGGCAACGGCGGCTTCCAGCCGGCGCACGCGCAGCTGCTCGCGAGCGACCTCGACGACGAGACGCTCATCCGGTACATCGACCGGTACCTGATGTACTACATCCGCACCGCCGACCGCCTGCAGCGGACCGCCCGCTGGATGGAGGACCTCGAGGGCGGGATCGGCCACGTGCGCGAGGTCGTCGTCGACGACTCGCTCGGCCTCGCAGCAGAACTGGAAGCCGCGGTCGGCGCGCACGTCGAGCACTACGAGGACGAGTGGGCGGCGACCCTCGCCGACCCCGAGCGGCTCCGGCGCTTCCGCTCGTTCGTCAACGCCCCCGGCACCCCCGACCCGTCGATCGCCCGGGTACCGGAACGGGACCAGTTCCGCCCGGCGACCCCCGAGGAGCGCGCCGACGGGCGGGCGGTGCTCGTCTCGGGGGCGCGCATCCCAGTGCGGGAGGGCGCACGATGACCGGCCGGGTGACGCTCGTCGGCGGGGGCCCGGGCGCCGTCGACCTGCTGACGCTGCGCGCCGCGCGTGCGCTCGCCGACGCCGATGTCGTGCTCTACGACCGGCTGGCTCCGCACGACGAGCTCGCAGCTCTCGCGCCGGGGGCGCTGCTCGTCGATGTCGGGAAGCGCCCGGGCCACCACGCCGTGCCTCAGCACGAGATCGGGGCGATGCTCGTCGGCCACGCGGCATCCGGCGCCCACGTCGTCCGACTGAAGGGCGGCGATCCCTACGTGCTCGGCCGCGGCGGCGAGGAGGTGCTCGCCTGCCATGCCGCGGGCATCCCCGTCGACGTGGTGCCCGGAGTCACGAGTGCGATCTCGGTGCCGGCGGCCGCCGGCATCCCGCTCACGCACCGCGGGGTGAGCCACGCATTCACCGTCGTGTCGGGTCACGCCCCGCTCGCCGACGACGAGCTGCGCCACCTCGCCGGGCTCGGCGGCACGATCGTCGTCCTCATGGGCATCGGCACGCTGCCGTCGCTCGCGGCCGGCCTCGCGAGGCACGGACTCCCGGCACGGCATCCCGTCGCCGTCGTGGAACGCGGCTGCACCCCGGCGCAGCGGACGACGCTCGGCACGCTCGGCGACATCGTGCAGGCGGCGGCACGGGCCCGGGTCGCCTCACCCGCCGTCGTGGTCGTCGGCGAGGTCGTGCGCCTCGCGCACGACGGCGACGCGAGCGCCGCCGAGCTCATGGAGCGCGCCGCCCGCTGGTCGGTGGTCGCATGACGGATGCCTCGGACTGCGCGCCGGGCTTCCGGCCCGACCAGCTCGCCGGATTCCGGATCGGCGTGACGAGCGACCGCCGCGCGGGCGACCTGATCGACGCCCTCGCACGACGGGGCGCCCAGGTGCTGCACGCACCGACGCTGCGCATGGCGAACGCGGTCTCCGACGATCCCGTGATCGCCGACACCAGGGCGATCATCGCCGCACGCCCCGACGTGCTGCTCGCCACGACCGCGTACGGGGTGCGGCGCTGGTTCGAGGTCGCCGATGCCGCTGGGCTCGGCGAGGACCTCGTCGAGGCGCTCTCCGCGACCGACATCCTCGTGCGCGGGCCGAAGGCGCGCGGCGGCATCCGCGCCGCGGGCCTCGGCGACGTGGGGATGAGCGCCGAGGAGACGACCGAGTCGCTCGTCGACGAGGTGCTCGAACGCTATCCGCCGGGTCTCACCGTCGCGGTGCAGCTGCACGGCTTCCTGCAGCCGTTCCAGCTCGAACGGCTGCACGAGGCGCACGCCCGCGTGCTCACGGTCGAGCCGTACCGCTGGGTGGAGACCGACGCCGACGACGACCGCGTCGACCGGCTCATCGACGCGGCCTGCTCGGGCGGGCTCGACTGCATCACCTTCACGAGCGCGCCGGCGGTGCACGCGCTCTTCGGCGCCGCTGAGGCGCGCGGGCGGTACGACGAGCTCGTCGACGCGATGTGCGGTCCCGTCGTCGCCGCGGCCGTCGGTCCCGTGACCGCCGCCCCGCTCGAGGATGCCGGCATCACCCCGATCACGCCGGAGCGCTACCGGATGGGCGCACTCATCCGCCTCGTGTGCGAGCACCTCGAGCAGTCGCGCGTCATCCGCCTCGACACCCGGCACGGGCCGCTCGAGCTCCGCGGCTCGATGCTCGACATCCACGATCGACGAGTGCCGCTCGCCCCCGTCGCGCTCGCGCTGCTGCGCGCGCTCGTCCTCGCCCACGGCGCGGTCGTCGCACGTGACCGCCTGGCATCCGGCCTGCCCGGCACGACCGACCCGCACGCGCTCGAGGTCGCGCTCAGCCGCCTGCGCCGCACCATCGGCGTTCCCGGACTCATCACGACCGTCGTCAAGCGCGGCTACCGGATCGACGTCTGATGACCGCCCTCACACGTCGCCGCCGCGCGGGTGAGCAGGTGGAGACGCAGCGTTCACGACCGCAGCGACCGGTCGAAACACCCGCTCACTAGCGTCGACGTCACGAACCCCGACCGCGACCGCAACGGAGGCCCCGATGACCGACACCGTGAGCACCGAACCGCACTCGACCCAGAGCCCGACCGCTGCGCAGCCCGCACCGGACCTCGTCACCCGGCCCGGCCGGTGGATCGACGGCTGGGACCCCGAGGATGCGGTGCAGTGGGCGTCGCAGGGGCGCAGCATCGCCCGCCGCAACCTGCGCTGGTCGATCTTCGCCGAGTTCCTCGGCTTCGTGGTGTGGCAGCTCTGGTCGATCGTCGCGGTCGCGCTGCCGGATGCGGGGTTCGTGCTCTCGACGAGCGAGGTGTTCTGGCTCATCTCGATTCCGAGCCTCGTCGGCGCGACCCTGCGCATCCCCTACTCGTTCCTCGTGCCGAGGTTCGGCGGACGCAACTGGACGATCGTCTCGGCCGGGCTGCTCCTCGTGCCGACGATCGCGCTCGCCGTCTGCGTCGTGAACCCGGCGACGCCGTTCCCCGTGCTCCTCGCCGCCGCGGCGCTCGCCGGGTTCGGCGGCGGCAACTTCGCGAGCTCCATGGCGAACATCACGTACTTCTACCCGCAGCGCGAGAAGGGCTGGGCGCTCGGCCTCAACGCCGCGGGCGGCAACCTCGGCGCCGCGGTCGCGCAGTTCGCCGTGCCCGTCATCATCACGATCGGCGCCGGCGCGACCCTGCAACTGCCGCTCGCCGGCTGGATCTGGGTGCCGCTCATCGTCGTGGCGATGATCGGCGCCTGGCGCCGCATGGACAACCTCTCGAACGCGAAGGCCGACCTCGCCGGCTCGGCGGCCGCCCTCAAGGAGCCGCACCTCTGGTTGCTCTCTTCGCTCTACATCGGCACGTTCGGTTCGTTCATCGGCTTCGCGAGCGTGTTCCCGAAGCTCATCGCGGACCAGTTCCCCGCGTTCTCGACCTTCGCGGTCGGCGGCGCGTCGGTCTCCCTCGCCTTCCTCGGGGCGCTCGTGGGGTCGCTCGCCCGTCCCTTCGGCGGCCGGCTCGCCGACCGGTTCGGCGGGGCCCGCATCACGATGTGCGCCTTCGCGGCCATGGGTGCCATCACCCTCGTCGTCGTCGTGGTCGTGCCCGCGGCCGGCTTCTGGCCGTTCCTCGGGCTGTTCCTCCTGCTGTTCGCCGCGGCCGGCATCGGCAACGGCTCGACGTATCGCATGGTGCCGGTCGTCTTCGCGCTCCGCGCCTCCGGCGACGACGCCGCCCGTCGCCGGAAGGCGGCGGCGGCGCTCGGCCTCATCTCGGCGATCGGCGCGTACGGCGGCTTCCTCATCCCGCAGGCCCTGAACCTCTCGTTCCAGACGACGGGCGGCTACTCGGCGGCGTTCCTCGGATTCGTCGCCGCCTACGCCGGGCTCCTCCTCCTGACCGCCCTCGTCTACGTGCGTCCGCTTCGTTCGCACCGGGTGTGAGGAACCCGCGATGCCGACAGCCGCCGCCGACACCCACTGCCCGTACTGCGCGCTGCAGTGCGCCATGACCCTCACCGCGGCGGATGCCTCGCGGTCGGCCGCGCCCCCGACGACCGAGCCGATCGCGCCGGTCATCGTCGCCGGCCGCGAATTCCCGACGAACCGCGGTGGCCTGTGCAAGAAGGGCTGGACCTCGCCCGAGCTGCTCCGCTCGCCCTCGCGACTGCTCGCCCCGCTCGTGCGCGGCGCCGACGGCGGGCTCCACGAGGCGAGCTGGGAGGAGGCACTCGATCTCGTCGCGACACGGCTCCGAGGCATCCGCGATCGGTACGGGGCCGACGCCGTGGGCGTCTTCGGCGGCGGCGGGCTGACGAACGAGAAGGCGTACCAGCTCGGCAAGTTCGCGAGGCTCGCGCTCGGCACGAGCCGCATCGACTACAACGGCCGGTACTGCATGTCGTCGGCCGCCGCAGCGGGCAACCGCGCATTCGGCGTCGACCGCGGCCTGCCGTTCCCGCTCGAGGACCTCGACGCGGCCGACACCGTGCTGCTGCTCGGCACGAACGTCGCCGCGACGATGCCGCCGTTCATCGGACACCTGGCGGGTGCGCAGGCCGCCGGCGGGCTCGTCGTGGTCGATCCCCGGCGCACCGCGACCGCGCGGCTGACCGATGACGGCCGCGGGGCGCACCTGCAGCCGGCTCCGGGCACCGACCTCGTGCTGCTGCTCGGACTCGCGCACATCGTGATCGCCGAGGGGCTCGCCGACACCCGCTACCTCGAGCGGCGGACCGCGGGCTACGACGCCGTGCGCCGCAGCGTCGCGAGCTGGTGGCCCGCGCGCGTGCAATCGGTCACGGGGGTTCCCGCCGCGATGCTGCGCGATCTCGCCCGCCGGCTCGCCGCGGGCGGTCGCACGTTCATCCTCACCGGGCGAGGCGTCGAACAGCACGTCGACGGCACCGACACCGCGACCGCCGCGATCAACCTCGCCCTGCTGCTCGGGCTGCCGGGACGACCGGGCAGCGGCTACGGCACGCTCACCGGGCAGGGCAACGGCCAGGGCGGCCGCGAGCACGGCCAGAAGTGCGACCAGCTGCCCGGCTATCGCAAGATCACCGACCCTGCGGCGCGCGAGCATGTCGCGCGGGTGTGGGGCGTCGAGCCCGACGAGATCCCGGGCCCGGGCGTGCCGGCGGTCGAGCTGCTGCAGTCGCTCGGGCGGGCCGGCGGCGTCCGGGCCCTGCTCGTGCACGGCTCGAACCCCGTCGTCTCTTCGCCGAACGCCGCAGCCGTGCGCGACGGGCTCGCGGCGCTCGACCTCCTCGTCGTGTGCGACTTCGTCCCGTCCGAGACGGCCGCGCTCGCCGACGTCGTGCTGCCCGTGCTGCAGTGGGCCGAGGAGGAGGGCACGATGACCTCGCTCGAGGGCAGGGTGCTCCGCCGGAGGCGCGCCCTCGACCCGCCCCCGGGCGTGCGCGACGAGCTCTGGGTGCTTGCGGAGCTCGCCCGCCTGCTGGGCCGCCGCACCGGCTTCGCCACGGAGCCCGAGACCGTCTTCGACGAACTGCGGCGCGCATCCGAGGGCGGCATCGCCGACTACTCGGGCATCGACTACGCGAGCCTCGACCGGGGCGAGCCGGCGTACTGGCCCTACCCGCGCGGCGGCACATCGACACCGCGCCTGTTCACCGAGCGCTTCGCGCACCCCGACGGCCTCGCCCGCCTCGTCGCGGTCGCCCCCCGCGCGGGCGCCCGGCCGGTGCCGGCACCCGACGAGCTCACGCTCGTCACGGGTCGGCTGCTCGAGCACTACCAGAGCGGTGCGCAGACGCGCCGGGTTCCCGAGCTGCTCACCGCGCAGCCCGTCCTCGTCGCGTCGCTGCACCCGGCCACCGCCCTGCGGCTCGGCGTCGCCGACGGCGAGATCGTCGCCATCGAGAACTCCCGCGGCCGCGTCCGATGCCGCGCCGCGATCACCACCGACGTCCGCGTCGAGTGCGTGTTCCTGCCGTTCCACTTCGGCGACGACCAGGCCGCGAACCTGCTCACCTCCGACGCCGTCGACCCGATCTCCGCGATGCCGGAGTTCAAGACCAATCACGTGCGGGTCACCCGCGTCGCACCGCGCGTCGGCGCGACGACCGCGCGGGACGATCGCCTCGAAGAGCACGGAGCCGTCGCATGAGCCCACCTCACCGCATCGTCCTCATCGGATACGGCCCGGTCGGCGCCCGCTTCGTCGACGAACTGCTCCCCGCCGTCGCCGAGGGCGTGCTCGAGCTCACGGTCATCGGCGGCGAAGACGTCGAGGCGTACAACCGGGTGCTGGTCGCCGAGTACGCCGTCGGCGCCACCGAGCTCGGTGCGATGACCATCGGCGACCGCGACGCCGCCGAAGCCGCCGGCGCCCGCGTGCTGCTCGGGGTCTCCGCACGCGCGATCCACCGCGATGCGAGGACGGTCGAGCTCTCGACGGGCGAGTTCGTGCCGTACGACCGGCTCGTGCTGGCGACGGGCGCCCGGGCCAACGTGCCGACGCTCGACGGCGTCGACCGGCCGCGACGCGACCTCACGTCGCTCGAGCGGCACGGCGCCGCGCTCGTCGGTCGGGACGGCGACCTGCCGGCCGGCGTCACGACGCTCCGCGACCTCGACGACGCCGAACGGGTGCTCGCCACGGTACGTGAGCGCAAGCGGATCATCGTGCTCGGCGCCGGCGTGCTCGGACTCGAGCTCGCGCTCGCGGCCGCGCACGCCGGAGCCGAGGTCTGCGTCGTGCACCACGGCCAGCACCCGATGCCGCGCAACCTCGATCGCGGAGGCGGACTCGTGCTCCGGGCAGCTCTCCGCCGAAGCGGGATCGCGGTCGTCGCGAACTCCCGCGCCGAGGCGATCGGATTCCGCGGAGCGGACGACGAGCGCCGATTCGACCGGCTGATCACCGCCGACGGCAAGGAACTCCGCGGCGACCTCCTCGTGCTCTCGTGCGGTGTGAGCCCGCGCAACGAGCTCGCGACGCTCGCCGGCCTGCGCACCGCGGTCGGCATCGTCGTGCACCCGTCACTGCAGACGTGGACCGACCCGGCGATCCACGCGATCGGCGACTGCGCGCAGATCGCCGACTCGGCCGGGCACGGCTCCGACCGGATCGTCCCGGGCGCCCCCGCCGGCCTCATCGGCCCGGGATGGCGCCAGGCGGCCTGGCTCGCCGGTCGCTTCGTCGCGGCGGCGCGCTCGGCCCGATCGTCCGATCTGGCGCCGCTCGGGGCCGTCCCGGCCGCGCCGGGATCGCCGCCCATCGCCGCCGACGAGGCGCTCGCGCCGGAACGCGAACCCATCGTCATGCTGAAGGCCGAGCACCTCGACGTGGTCGCCGTGGGCGACGTGTCGGCCGACCCGTGGGACGACGACCGCGAACGCCCGCGTCGGCGGGTGGCCCAGTGGGCCGACCCGGAGCACGACCGATACGTCAAGATGGTCACCGAGGACGGCGTGCTCACGGCCTTCGCGAGCGTCGGGATGCCGCGCACCGCCGCCGAGCTCACGCTGCTGTTCGAACGACGGGCCGAGCTGCCCGCCGACCGCTCGCTGCTGCTGCGCCTCGACGGCCCCGACGACGACCCGAGCACCGGTTCGGCTGGGCTCGCCCCCGCCGCGACGGTGTGCTGGTGCAACGGGGTCACGGCCGGGCGCATCGCCGAGTCGGCCGCCTGCGGCAACGCCACCGTCGATGCAATCGGGCGCGACACCCGTGCCGGCACGGGCTGCGGTGGTTGTCGCGGCCGGATCGCGGAGCTGCTCGCCCGCGCGTTCGAGGCCGACGACGCACCGAGCCGGGCCGGCTGACGGCGGACCGTGCGGTCACCGGTGCGAGCGGCCCGGCCCACGCGCACCGTCGGCCCGAGCAGGTGCGGCGGAGCGCTGCCCGAGTCAGGCCCCGGGTAGGGTGTCGGGCCGGGTCTCGTCGAAGCGGGCGAGCACCAGGTCGACGAGTTCGGCCGGCGCCGACGCGTCGGGTGTGAGCAGCGCATCGGCGACGACGTCCGCGCCGGAGGTCAGGATCGCGTCGTAGAACTGCCCGGGCGCGAGCAGGTAGGGCCCGACGACCACGCGCCGGCCGCGGTGCAGCTCGCGGATCATCTCGATCGCGTCGCGCAGCCGCGGCAGCCCCGCGGCGATGAAACCGACCGTGACGGGCCGACCGAGTCGCAGCCCGAGCCGGCGGGCGGTCTCGAAGCACTCGCGCACCGCCCGCGGGTCGTTCGAGCCGGCGGCGGCGAGCACGACGACGTCGTCGTCGTCGAGCCCGGTCCGGTCGAGTCGCCTCGCGAGCACGTCGACGATGCGATCGTCGGGACCGAGCCCGGCGGCCAGCCCGGCGTGCGATCGCGAGTGGGCGATGCCGAGCTCGAGCCCCGTTCGCACGTGGAATCCGGCTGAGAGGACGAGCGGCACGATGACCGCGCCCTCATCGCGGTCGGCGACGAGCTCGATCGGCTCTCGAGCGCGGGCGTCGATGAAGGCGATCGACACGTCGAGTGCCGGGCGCGACGAGGCCACGGCGTCGACGAGCCGGATGATGGCCGCTCGGTTCGCCGACGTCGGCCGGCCGTGCGTCACCGCGACCAGTCGCAGGCTGCGGGTCGATGCCCGCATCGCGGGCGAACCCGCACTCGTGACGGCCATGTTCGAACCCCGCCTCCCGCGGGGATCAGGGCACCCGCGGCTTCGACGGTAGGAAGGCGGTGTTACGCGGACGCGTTCCGGGTGTTTCGAACGGGTGAAGAACGGCTCACGCGTCGCTGTCGGCGCCATCGCCTCCGGCGAGCAGCTCGGGTCGGACCCGGCGGGTGCGCTCGAGCTGCTGCTCGTGACGCCAGGCGGCGACCGCGCCGTGGTTGCCCGATCGCAGCACCGGCGGCACCTCGAGTCCTCGCCACTCGGCGGGCTTGGTGTAGCTCGGGTACTCGAGGAGCCCGTTCTCGTGCGACTCCTCGACGAGCGACTCGGGGTTGCCGACGACGCCGGGCACGAGACGGCCCGCCGCCTCGATCATCGCCATCACCGCGACCTCGCCGCCGTTGAGCACGTAGTCGCCGAGCGAGATGAGCCGCACCCGCATGCGCGTCGAATAGTGGTCGACGACGCGTTGGTCGATGCCCTCGTACCGCCCGCACGCGAAGACGACATGCGGCTCGGCCGCGAGCTCGCGAGCGAGCTGCTGCGTGAACGGCTCGCCCGCAGGCGACGGCACGACGAGCAGCGCATCGGACTCGCCCTCGCCGACGATCGCGTCGAGTGCCTCGCCCCACGGCTCGGGCTTCATGACCATGCCCGCGCCGCCGCCGTACGGCGTGTCGTCGACGGTGCGGTGCCGGTCGTGCGTGTGGTCTCGCAGGTCGTGCGCGGTGATCTCGAGCAGGCCCGACTCCCGCGCACGACCGAGCAGCGAGAGATCGAGCACCGAGAAGAACTCGGGGAAGATCGTGACGATGTCGACGCGCACGGGCCCGCTCCTACGCGCGGGGCTCGTCGCCGGCGGCGGGCTCGTCGCCGGGCAGCTCGGCGCCGGCGTCGGCCGACTCGTCGGCCGAGGCATCCTGCTGCCCCGTCTCGGGGATCTCCTCGAAGAGCCCGGCCGGCGGGGTCACCGTGAGCGTGCCGGCCTCGAGGTCGACCTCGGGCACGATCGCGGAGACGAACGGCACCATGACCTCGCCGCCCGCGGTCTTGACGATGAGCAGGTCCTGCGCGGGGAGGTGGTCGACATGGACGACCTCGCCGATGCGCTCGCCGTCGCGGACGACCGCGAGCCCGACGAGCTGGTGGTCGTACCACGCGTCGGGCTCGGCCGCCTCGTCGTCGGCGTGCTCGACCCAGAGGATCGCCTTGATGAGGGTCTCGGCCGCGGTGCGGTCGTCGACACCCTCGAAGAATCCGACGGGGTGCCCGTTGTACCAGCGGAGCTCGCGCAGCACGAGGTGCTTGCCGTGCCAGGGCGATTCCTTCGGCACCTGCAGCGAGAACTCGGCCCCGGGCGTGAAACGTCGCTCGGGGTCGTCGGTGTAGAGCTCGAGCTTGATCGCGCCCTTCAGGCCGTGCGCCTTCGTGAGGCGACCGACCCGGAGCTGCGACTTCGGTGCTTCGGCCACGTCAGTCGTCGGTGTCGACGACGTCGACCCGCACGCGGCGGCCGTCGGCGAGCGCCGTGACGAGCGTGCGGAGGGCCTTTGCGGTGCGACCGGCCCGGCCGATGACACGGCCGAGGTCCTCGGGGTTCACGTGAACCTCGAGGACCTCGCCGCGTGCGCTCGACGCGGAGACGACCTTCACATCGTCAGGGTGATCGACGATCCCCTTGACGAGGTGTTCGAGCGCGGACTGGAGCAAGGCCTTACGCCTCGTCCGTCGCGGTCTCCGCAGCCTCGGCCTCGGCCTCGGCGGGCTCCTCGGCCTTGGGGGCCGGCTTCTCGGCCTTGGGCTTCAGCACCGGCTTCTTCTTCTCGTCGGCGACGAACTCGGCCTTGGCGTCCTTCGTCTGCACCTTCGAGACGGCGTTCTCGTCGCCCTTGAACTTGCCCCAGTCGCCCGTGAGCTTGAGGATGGCGAGCACCTGCTCGGTCGGCTGCGCGCCGACGCCGAGCCAGTACTGCGCGCGGTCGGAGTCGACCTCGATGAACGAGGGCTGCTCGGTGGGGTGGTACTTGCCGATCTCCTCGATCACACGACCGTCGCGCTTGGTGCGCGAGTCGGCGACGACGATGCGGTAGTACGGCGCACGGATCTTGCCGAGACGCTTGAGACGGATCTTGACAGCCACGATTCTCCTGAATGTGTAGAAAGGTTGAACCGATCGCCTGGAGCGTGGGGTGCACACCCGGCGGAAGCTCGAAATGGTCGGACCGCGGCCTGATAGAGGGTCGGGCGGCGATCCAACCCCCTATTCTGCCAGATCGGGGCGGATGCCGCGAACCGGCGCCGCACGGTCGGCGGAGCCGATCCCGCGACGTGTCAGCGGAGCCCGGCCATCCACGCCTCGATGCCCGCGGCGTCGATCGGGAGCCCGCGCGAGAGCACCTCGCCGCCGTCGGCGGTCACGACGACGTCGTCCTCGAGCCGCACGCCGAGCCCGCGGAGCTCGGGCGGGACCGTCTCGTCGAAGGCGTGGAAGTAGAGCCCGGGTTCGACGGTGAGCGCCATGCCCGGCCGCATCTTCGCGCCCTGGTACGCCGCGTGGCTCGCGGCCGAGCAGTCGTGCACGTCGATGCCGAGGTGGTGGCCGACGCCGCACACGATGTATCGGCGATGCTGCTGCCCCTCTGGCGAGAGCGCCTCGTCCACCGAGACCGGCAGGAGGCCCCAGTCGGCGAGCCCCCGGGCGAGCACCTCCATGCACGCCGTGTGGAAGTCGGCCCAGTCACGACCCGGCCCGACGGCTGCGAGCCCCGCGCGGTGGGAGGCCTCGACGAGGTCGTGCACCTCGCGCTGGGCGGTCGAGAACGAGCCCGACGCGGGCAGCGTGCGGGTGACATCGGCCGTGTAGCCCGACCGGCGCTCGACGCCGAGGTCGAGCAGCAGCAGCGCCTCGGGGTCGACGTCGCCCTCGGCGCGCACCCAGTGCAGGACGGGCGCGTGGGCGCCGGATCCGACGATCGAGGCGTACCCCGTGCCCGCACCGAAGGTGCGCGCGTACCGGTCGAACGTGCCCTGCAGCCATCGCTCGCCACCGCGGCGCACCGCGGCCGGGATCTCGAACGCGGTGGCCGCGAAGCCGTCGACCGTGGTGTCGACCGCGGCGCGCAGCTCGGCGAGCTCCCAGTCGTCCTTCACCATGCGGAGTTCGGCCAGTACGCGCGCGAGCTCGCCCGACCGCGGGTGAGCGGCGATCGCGGCACCCGGACCCGTCGTCGGAGGCGTGCCGGCGAGGAGGGCGCCGCTCGGCAGGTCGAGCTCCTCGATGCGCCGCGTGCGCACGCCGAGCACGTCGGCGTACTCGGCGAGGCCGGCCATCGGGCCGACCCACAGCTCACCCCGCAGCGGGTCGGCGAAGAAGCCCTCGTCGCCCGGGCGGAAGGGCGACGGCAGGTAGAGCGTCGCATCGTGACCGCCGCCCGCCGGTTCGAGCACGAGCACGGCGTCCTCCACCCCCGCACCGACGAGCCAGAGGAAGTCGCTGTCGGCGCGGAACTCGTGCGCGTTGTCGTTGACGCGCATCGGCGCCCGGCCGGCCGCGATCGCGATCACCCGTCCCCCGGCGGCCGCCGAGAGCCGCTCGCGGTGCCGTGCTGCGGCGGCGGGCGCGCCGGAGGGGATGACGGGCGTGCGGTCGGCGTCGGCCCAGCCGCGCTGCATGAACTCGCGGAATCCGGGCGACCCGGCAAGGCGCGGCATCCGCGGATCGGGCTCGGGCGCCTGCGGCATCGAGCGCGCGGGCCCGGGCGCCGCGCCGGCCTCCGTGCGATCGACGGGGTTGATCGTGGCGGCGCCTTCGTCGGCGTGCATGTCCGCTCCTTCTGCGCTGCTTCGCGCGCTCGCATCGAGGTGATGTATTACGCATCACATAGTAGGCTTGGTGCATGTCCGATGTCATCGCCGCCATGCGGATCCTCGATGCCGCCGCGCTCCGCGCGCGCATCGACATGCCCCGCGCCGTCCGAGCCCTGCAGGCCGCGCTTCGCGCCGGGTTCGATCCCGACGACGACCCGCCCCGATCGATCGTCGACGTGCGGCACGGGCAGCTCCTGCTCATGCCTGCCGACCTCGGCCGCTACGCGGGCCAGAAGCTCGCGACCGTCGCTCCCTCGAATCCCGCCCGAGGACTCGAGCGCATCCAGGCGGTCTACGTCGTGCTCGACGCCGAGAGCCTCACCCCCGTCGCGCTCCTCGACGGCACCGAGCTCACGAGCCTGCGCACGCCCGCGATGTCGGCGGCGATGCTCGACCTCGTCGCCGAGCCCGACGCGACGCGCCTCGTGGTGTTCGGCACCGGTCCGCAGGGCATCCGCCACGTCGAGGCGATGCGCGCGATCCGGCCGATCGAACGCGTGCGCTTCATCGGCCGCGATCGGGCGAAGGCGCTGCGCGCGGTGGCCGAGTGCGCGGCATCCGGGCTCGACATCGCCGTCGGCGACGCCGGCGACGTGTCCGAGGCCGACCTCGTCGTCTGCGCGACGACCGCACGCGAGCCGCTCTTCGACGCCGACCTCGTGCGCGACCGCGCCGCACTCGTCGCCGTCGGCTCGCACGAGCGAGGCGTGCGCGAGCTGCCCGGCGAGCTGCTCGGTCGGGCGCAGGTGATCGTCGAGACCGACCGGGTCGCCCGCACCGAGGCGGGCGACGTCATCATGGCGTTCGACGAGGGGCACCTCTCCCCCGCCGATATCGTGCCGATGGCACGCATCGCGACCGGCGTCGTGGAGGTCGCGCACGACCGGCCCCGCGTCGTCAAGACGTGCGGCATGGGATGGCAGGACCTCGCGGTCGCACAGGCCGCGCTCGACGGAGACGGAGGCGCGTGATGCGGTGGACCACCGAGGACTGGCACACGGCGGGCGAGCCGTTCCGCATCGTCGAGGGCGTCGCGACCGAGGGCGCGACGGTCGCCGAACGACGCGTGCACGCCATGGCCGGCGAACCCGACCGGGTGCGCCGGTTCCTCTGCCTCGAGCCGCGCGGCCACGACGACATGTACGGCGGGTTCGTCACCCCGCCCGACGATGACGGCGCCGACTTCGGCGTGCTGTTCTGGCACAAGGACGGGTTCTCGACCGCATGCGGGCATGGCACGATGGCGCTCGGCGCGTGGGCCGTCGCGACGGGGCGGGTCTCCGCGCCCGACGACGGCGAGGCGATCGTCACCATCGACGTGCCGAGCGGGCGGGTGCAGGCGCGCGTGCAGCGCTCCGCGGGCGTCACCACCGGGGTCGTGTTCCGCAACGTCGCCTCCCGCGTGCTCGCACGAGGCATCCCGCTCACGACGAGCCGCGGCGACGTCGAGGTCGACCTCGTCTTCGGCGGCGCCGTCTACGCGACGCTGCCGGCCGCATCGCTCGGCCTCGAGGTCGCGCCCGCGCACACGACCGAGCTCATCCGCCTCGGCCGCGAGATCAAGTGGGCCCTGAACGACCACCCGGCCGCGCAGCTCGACGACGACCGGCTCTCGGGCGTCTACGGCACGATCCTCGTCGACGACCTGGGCCGCACCGACGAAGGCCCGTGGCAGCGCAACGTCACGGTCTTCGCCGACGGCGAGGTCGACCGCAGCCCGTGCGGTTCGGGCACCGCCTCGCGGGTCGCATTCCTCGCGGAGACGGGTGCGCTCGCCGACGGCGAGACGCTCACGCACGACTCGATCATCGGCACGCGGTTCCTCGCGCGGGTGGCCGCTCGCACCGAGGGCGGGGTCGTCCCCGAGGTCACCGGGCAGGCGTACCGGGTCGGCCGCTGCGAGTTCGAGCTCGACCCCGCCGACCCGCTCGCCGACGGCTTCAGCCTGCGCTGACGCCTTCCCGCACCCATCAGGCGGCGCGAGTCGCTGGAAACAGCCCTTCCTCACGCGTCGAAGGACCGTTTCCAGCGACTCGCACGGGCTCCAGCGGCGGTCGACGTGCAGGCCCGGTCAGTGCGAGCCCGTGAGGCTTCCCCACTCGGCGGACCGGCCCGCCGCGCTGCGGCGCTGCGGCACGCCCCACGGGTTTTCGTCGCGGAGCGGTGCCGGCAGCAGCGCCTGCGGCGCGTTCTGGTAGGCGACGCCGCGGAGGAACCGCGTGATCGCCGCGGTCCCGACGCTCGTCGCGTCGCTCGTCGTCGCCGGGTACGGGCCGCCGTGCTGCATCGCGCTCGTCACCGACACCCCCGTCGGCCATCCGCCGAAGAGCACCCGGCCGCTCGTCTCGGCGAGGGCGTCGACGAGGTCGGCGAGCCCGCCGCCGGAGAGCTCGGCGTCGCTCGCGTGCAGCGTCGAGGTGAGGTTGCCCGGGAACAGCTCGCGCTGCACGTCGGGCAGCTCGCCGGCGTCGTCGTAGCGCACGATGATCGAGAGCGGGCCGAACGACTCCTCGAGCAGCTCGTCGCGGTGCGCGCGCAGGGTGTCGAGGTCGACCTCGACCACCGTCGGCGTCGCGAAGCGCTGCTCGGCGTCGTCGACGCGGACGGCGCCCTCGGCGAGCACGGCGACACCGGGCGCGCCGAGGACGGCACTCCGGCGCTCCTCGAACGCCCGGCCGATGCCGGGGTTCAGCAGCCGATGCTCGGACACCGAGGCGGCGGTGTCGCCGACCGCACCGAGCTCGGCCTCGCGCGGCACGAAGAGGAATCCGGGCTTCGTGCAGAGCTGGCCCGCCGAGCCCGAGACCGACGTGAGGAAGCCCTGCAGCAACTCGGGGTCGCCCGCGACGGCGCCCGCCGTCGCATAGACCGGGTTCACGCTGCCGAGCTCGCCGTAGAACGGGATCGGACGCGGGCGCGACGCCGCGATGTCGGCGAGGAGGCGCCCGACGTGCGTGGACCCGGTGAAGGCACCGGCGCGGATGCGGTCGTCCTTCAGGAGCTCGACGCCGGCCTGCTGCCCCGCCACGACCTGGAAGACGCCGTCGGGCATGCCGGCGGTCGCGAGTGCCTCGGCGACGATCTCGCCCGTGCGGCGGGAGAGCTCGGGGTGACCCGAGTGCGCCTTCACGATGAGCGGGCAGCCGGCCGCGAGGGCTGCGGCCGAGTCGCCGCCGGCCACCGAGAAGGCGAACGGGAAGTTCGATGCGGCGAAGTTCAGCACGGGGCCGACCGGCTCGAGCACGCGCCGCACGTCGGGGCGCGGGCCGATGACGTAGGCGGGATCGGCGTCGTCGATGCGGGCGTCGAGGTAGCCGCCGTCGACGATCACCTCGGCGAAGAGTCGCAGCTGGTTCGTGGTGCGACGCACCTCGCCGGTGAGCCGGGCCTCGGTCAGGCCGGTCTCGCGCATCGCGATGGCGATGAGCTCGGGGCCGGCCGCATCGAGCGCGTCGGCGACCGCGACGAGCGCCGCGGCCCTGGCGCGCGGGTCGGTCTCGGCGAAGGGGCGGGCGGCGCGGGCCGCGCGGGCGGCGACGGCGTCGGTGTCGACGTCGGAAGCGGTGGTCATCAGGAGGTCCTCCAGGTGGTCGGGTTCGTCAGAAGACGAAGCCCTCGGGGAAGGGGTCGTCGTCGTCGAGGAAGTACTGTCCGAGGCCGGTGACCCACGCCCGGCCCGTGATCGTCGGCACCACGGCCGGGACGCCGCCCACCTCGGTCTCGCGGATCAGGCGCCCCGTGAACTCGGTGCCGATGAACGACTCGTTGACGAAATCGGTGTCGAGCGCGAGCTCGCCGCGGGCGAAGAGCTCGGCCATGCGCGCGCTCGTGCCGGTGCCGCACGGCGACCGGTCGAACCACCCCGGGTGGATCGCCATCGCGTGTCGCGAGCGCACGGCGTCTGAGCCGGGCGCGATGAACTCGACGTGGTGCACGTGGTTCGCCCCAGCGATCACGGGATGCTGCGGCGGCGCCTGCGTGTTGATCGCATCCATGATCGCGAGGCCGGCGCGCAGGATGTCGCCCTGCCTGGCGCGATCGAACGGCAGCCCGACCGCGTCGAGATCGACGAGGGCGTAGAAGTTGCCGCCGAAGGCGACCGAGTAGGGCACCTCGCCGTAGCCGGGCACCTCGATCGAGGCATCCAGCCGGTCGACGAAGCTCGGGACGTTCTCGATCGTGACGTGCTTCGCGCGGCCGCCCTCGACCGCGACGCGCGCGATCACGAGTCCCGCGGGCACGTCGAGACGGACCTCGGTGACCGGCTCCGTCACCTCGACCATGCCGGTCTCGACGAGCACGGTCGCGACGCCGATCGTGCCGTGCCCGCACATGGGCAGGAACCCGCTCGCCTCGATGAAGACGACCCCCCAGTCGGCGTCGTCGCGCGCAGGCGGCTGCAGCAGCGCGCCCGACATCGACGCGTGGCCGCGGGGCTCGTTCATGAGCAGGCCCCGCAGCCCGTCGAGGTGCTCCATCGCGTAGAGCCGGCGATCGTTCATGGTCGCGCCGGGGATCCGGCCGACGCCGCCCGTGACGACACGGGTCGGCATGCCCTCGGTGTGGGAGTCGACGGCGGAGAGGACCCGGCGCGCACGCATCAGGCGACCGCCGCCCGCCGCGCCGCGAGCGCCGCGAGCGCCCGCTCGGTGTCGGCGGTGACCTGGTCGCGCTGCTCGGCCGACAGCGGGCCGCGCGGCGGGCGGGTCGGGCCGCCGTACGAGTTGCCGCAGATGTCCATCGACAGCTTGATGGCCTGCACGAACTCGGTGCGCGAGTCCCAGCGGAACACGGCGACGAGCTGCTCGTAGAGCGCCTTCGCCTCGTGCCACTTGCCCTCGGCGCAGAGGTTGTAGAGCTCGACGGCCTCGCGCGGGAAGGCGTTCGGGTAGCCGGCGAACCAGCCGACGGCACCGTTCACCATGAGTTCGAAGAGCACGTCGTCGGCACCGGCGATGACGTCGATGTCGCACTGCTCCTTGATCTCGTAGACGCGGCGCACGTCGCCCGAGAACTCCTTGATGGCGACGACCTCGGGGATCTCGGCGAGCTTCGCGACGAGCGACGGCACGAGGTCGACCTTGGTGTCGAAGGGGTTGTTGTAGGCCATGATCGGCAGGCCGACCTTCGCGACCTCCTGGTAGTGCGCGATGACCTCGCCCTCGTTGGCCCGGTAGATCGTGGGCGGCAGCAGCAGCACGCCGTCGGCGCCGTCCTCCTTCGCGTACTCGGCCCAGAGGCGCGCCTGGTGGCTGCCGACGCCGTGCACGCCGGCGATCACGATGCCGCGCCCGTCGACCGCCTCGACGGCGACCTGGATGACCTTGCGGCGCTCCTCGTCGGTGAGCGACGAGTACTCGCCGAGCGAGCCGTTGGGCCCGACGCCGCGGCAGCCGTTCGCCATGAGGAAGTCGACGTGCTCGGCGAACCTGTCGTAGTCGACGGCCAGCCCGGCGGGCGCCTGCGCGTCCTCCTTGAAGGCGAGCGTGGTGGCGACGACGACGCCGCCCAGGTCCATGTTGTTCGTGGTCATCTGCTTTCCATTCTGATCGTTCTCGCCCCTGAGGGCGACGGGGTTGGTGAAGTCCGCGGGTGATGCCGGAGGTGGTGGTCAGTCGCGCATCGAACGCCGGTTCGTCTCGGGCATCGTGAGCACGACGAGGAGCGCGAGCACCGTGACCGCGACGACGTACCAGGCCGGCGCCACGGTCGAGCCGGTGAGCCCGATGAGCCACGTGGCGATGAGCGGTGCGGTGCCGCCGAAGATCGTGAACGCGAGGTTGTAGCTGATCGAGGCTCCCGTGTACCGCACCCGCGCGGGGAAGAGCTCGACGAAGGCCGCACCCGCCGGGCCGAAGAAGAGCCCGAGCGCGAGACCGAGCAGGCCCTGGCTCACGACCGCGGCGCCGAGCGTGCCGACGCCGACGAGCAGGTACGCGGGCACGGCGACGAGCGCGCCGAAGAGGCCGGCGATCAGCAGCATTCGGCGTCGGCCGATGCGGTCGGAGCAGTACGCCGCGACTGGCACGGTGAAGAAGGTGATGAGCAGGGCGATGCTGTTCGAGATGAGCGCGGCCGACGAGTCGAGGCCGATGGTCACGGTCATGTACGAGTAGAAGTAGCCGGTGAGCGAGTAGTAGCCGAGGCTCGCGACGGCGGCGATGCTGAAGCAGACGACCATGTTGCGCCACTGCTCGCGGAACACCGTGCGGATCGGCGCCGACTCGACCTGGCGGCTCTCGCGCATCTCGAGGAAGGCGGGCGACTCGTCGACGCGGGAGCGGATGTAGAGGCCGACGACGGCGAGGGGCGCGCCGAGCAGGAACGGCACGCGCCAGCCCCAGGTCTCGTACGCCTCGGGCGAGAGCACGGTCGTGAGCGCGAGCACCAGCAGGGCGGCGATGACGGGCGGCAGGTTCGACCACGTGTACACGAGGCCGACGTTGAGCCCGCGGCGCGCGGTCGGCGAGTGCTCGGCGACGAACGAGTTCGAGCCGATCGTCTCGCCTGCGGCGGAGAGGCCCTGCACCATGCGCAGCAGGATGAGCAGCACGGGCGCGGCGACCCCGATGACGGCGTAGGTCGGCAGCAGGCCGATGAGCGTCGTGGAGACGCCCATGACGAGGATGACGCCGGCGAGCACGCGCTTGCGGCCGAACCGGTCGCCGAGGTGGCCGAGCAGGAACGCGCCGATCGGGCGGGCGACGAAGCCGACCGCGTAGATCGCGAAGACGGCCATGAGGGCCGCAGCCGGGTCGGAGTCGGGGAAGAAGAGCGACGCGATCACCGGAGCCGCGTACGCGTAGACCGCGAAGTCGAACCACTCGACGAAATGCCCGATTGCCGAGGAGCGCATGACCTTGCGGACGCGGCGCGCCTCGTCGTCGCCGGGCGGGGCGATGCGTTCTCCGGTTGCGGTGGCGGTCATTGGCGGCTCCCTTGTCGCGATACGTGCTATGTAATATATCACACACTACTCCTAGGAACGGGTGGCTGCCGAGCGCATCGTCGAGCCTCAGCCGGCGTCGGCCGACGCGGCGGGTGCTTCATCGGCGCAGGCGGCGAGCTCGCCGATCCGCACCGACGAGAGGACCGGTCGCCGGTCGAGGCCGAGCGGCCGGCCGAGCAGGGCCTCCACGCTGCGTCCGCAGGTCCGCCCCTGGCAGGCGCCGAGTCCCGCGCGCGTGGCGAGGCGGATGCCTCGGCTCGAACCCGCCGCCCCGGCCGCCGCGGTCAAGCGGGCGACGGTGACCGACTCGCACCGGCACATGATCGTCTCGTCGTCGAGCCAGGCGCTCCACCCCGGTGCGATGTCGTGCGTCGCGAGGCGCGCGGCGAACGCGTGCATGCGCCGGCGCGCCGCGAGCGGCCCTCGCATCCTCGCGTCGGCCGGGTCTCCCCCGGCGGCGGCGAAGCCCGCGACGGCGCCTTCGGCGAGTGCGGCGTCGGCGCCCCCGATGCCGGTGACCTCGCCGGCCGCGAAGACCCCCGCGACGCTCGTGCCCTGACGTGCGTCGACCACGACGAACCGGTCGGGCGAGATCGCGCAGCCGGCCTGGATCGCGGCCTCGAGCCGCGGCGTGAACCCGTGCCCGAGCGCGACCGCGTCGCACTCGACGTGGCGTTCCGTGCCGGCGATCGGGCGCCAACGGGCGTCGACGCGCTGGATCGTGACTCCCTCGACGGCGCGCTCGCCGTGGATCCGGGTCACGGCCTGCCCGATCCGGTAGGGCGTGCGGTGGCGTGCGAGCGAGAGCGCATACTCCCCCAGTTCCCCCGCCTTGCCCGCGACCCCGGCGAACTGCCACGGGGCCCGACCCCAACCGCGTGCGATCGCACGGGCGCCGGCCGCCTCGACGACCTCGACGACCTCGCCGCCGACCTGCGCGAGGCTCGCCGCGACCGGCAGCAGGAACGGGCCAGCACCTGCGACCACCGTGCGCCCGCCGAGCGCGACCCCGTCGCGTTTGGCCAGCGCCTGGGCGGCACCGGCGGTCGTGACGCCAGGCAGGGTCCAGCCCGGAACCGGGAGGGCACGGTCGTGCGCGCCCGTCGCGATCACGAGGGCATCGGCGTCGATCACGAGCGGTTCGCGATCGACGGCGTCCACCGGGCCGTGCAGCGCGTGCACGCGCACCCCGTGCTCGGTGTCGACGCGCCAGACGCTCGTCGAGGCGTGCACCGTCGCCCGCTCGAGCGCGCCGCGCAACCGCTCGAACCTCGCCCACTGATGCTGGAGGCGACGATCGGTGAGCGTGTCGTGGTGGCGCCAGAACTGCCCGCCGACCCGCTCGCCCTCGTCGATCACGACGACGTCGGCCCCGTGGGCGAGCGCGGCCTGCGCGGCGGCGAGGCCGGCCGGACCCGCCCCGAGGATGACGACCCGTCGCTTCATCGCACCTCCCGCTCGATCGCATCGCCGTCGCACGCCGTGCGCTGGCAGGCGCGCACGCTCCCGACCCCGTTCACGGTCACGACGCAGTCCTGGCAGACGCCGATGCCGCAGAACACGCCGCGCTCCTCCCCGTCGGCGGTGCGCCAGCTCCGGCGCCCGGAGGCGAGCAGCACCCCGGCGATCGTCTGGCCCTCGCGCCCGAGGACCTCGTCGCCGTCGAAGCTGATGCGGATGGTCATGCGGCCTCCTCTCGCAGTGCGGCCCTCGTGGGCAGGAACGGCGCCGGGTCGATCGGCGCGGGCACGCCGAGGACGGCGTGCGCGACGAGGTCGCCGGTCGTCGGCGCGAGCCCGATGCCCGCGCCCTCGTGGCCCGCCGCGTGGAAGAGCCCGGCGACCTCGCCGTCGGCACCGATCGCCGGCAGGTGGTCGGGGGCGTACGGGCGGAAGCCGTGGTAGCTGCGCAGCAGCATCGTGTCGGCGAGGAACGGGAACAGCCGAGCCGCCTTCGCCGCGATCTCGGCGAGCGCCGGCAGCGTGTTCGACTCCGAGAACCCGACGCGTTCGCGGCTCGAGCCGATCAGCACGGTGCCCGCCGGGGTCGACTCGACGACGGTCGAGGTCTGCAGGGCAGCATCCCCGGAGCCGACCGCGCCGACGTAGTCGGCGTCGTAGACCTTGTGGAAGACGCGCTGCGGCATCGGCACCGTCACGAGGATGAGGCCGCGGCGCGGCCGGATGTCGAGCCGGGCGCCGAAGCGTGCCGCGACCTCGCCCGCCCACGGCCCCGCGCAGTTCACGACGGCGTCGCCCTCGATCGGGCCTTCCGGCGTCTCGACGCCGATGGCCCGGCCCGCGCGCACCCGGGCTCCGGTCGCCTCCGTCACGCGGACGGTCGCCCCGAGGCGCACGGCCCGGGCGAGCATCGCCTGGGTCGCGAGGCTCGGCTGCACCTGCGCGTCGTCGGGGTAGTGGATGCCTCGCACGACCTCCGGCGACAGGTGGGGCTCGAGCGCGCGCAGCGCCGAGGCATCCACCTCGTTCGCCGTGATGCCGATGCCGCGCTGGGACGCGGCGAACGCGCCGAGCGCTGCCTCGCCGCCTGGGAATGCGACGACGACGCCGCCCTTCGCCTCGAACTCGGTCGCCGGCTGTCCCGGGCCGCGGTCGGCGTCGAGCCGCTCGGCGAGTGCACGCCAGGCGCGATTCGCGACGATCGCGAGCTCGGCCTCGGCGCCCGGGCCCTTGTCGGAGACGAGGATGTTGCCCTCGCACCGGCTCGAGGTCTCCCCCGCGACGCCGGCCCGATCGACGACGACCACCTCGGCACCCGCCTCGGCGAGCGCGAGTGCACTGGCCGCGCCGATCGCCCCGGCGCCGATCACGATGACGCGCACCGCGCCACCCCTTTCCCTGTCGTTTTCGATGCAGCGTGCGCTCACGCGCCGAGGTACGCCTCGACCACGCGCGGATCGGCGGCGAGCTCGGCGGCGGGACCCGACAGGGTCACCGCACCGGTCTCGACGACATACGCGCGATGCGCGATCTTGAGGGCCGCACGGGCGTTCTGCTCGACGAGCAGCACCGTCGTGCCCTGGGCGTTCACCTGCTGGATGATCTCCATCACCTGCTTCACGATGAGCGGTGCGAGCCCCATGGAGGGCTCGTCGAGCAGCAGCAGCTTCGGCCCGCCGATGAGCGCCCGGCCGATCGCGACCATCTGCTGCTCGCCGCCCGAGAGCGTTCCGCCCTGCTGCCTGCGCCGCTCGGCGAGGCGCGGCATGAGGCCGTACACCTCGTCGAGCCTGGTCTGGATCGCCCGTTTGTCGCGCACGGTGTAGCCGCCGAGCAGCAGGTTCTCGTGCACGGTCATCGTCGAGAAGATGCGCCGCCCCTCAGGCACGTGGAGGAGCCCCGCCGAGACGATGTTCCACGGCTTCGCGGTCGTCAGGTCGAGGCCGTTCCAGCGCACCTCTCCCGACTTCGGCCGTACGAGGCCGGAGAGCATGTTCATCGTCGTCGACTTGCCCGCGCCGTTGTTGCCGAGCAGGCACACGATCTCGCCCTCCTCGACCGCGAAGCTCAGCCCTCGCAGGGCATGCACCCGGCCGTAGTAGACGTCGGCCTCGTTCACCTCGAGCACGCTCACGATCGGCCTCCGTCCGCACGGGCGGTGCTCGTGGCGCCGCCCTCATCCTCGTCGACGCCGAGGTAGGCCTCGATGACGACCGGGTCGTTCTTGATCTCCTCGGGCGTGCCGTCGGCGATCTCCTTGCCGTAGTTCAGCACGACGATGCGCTCGGCGAGCTCCATGACGAGGCCCATGTCGTGCTCGATCAGGACGACCGCCACCCCCATGTCTCGGATCTTGCGGATCAGCTCCATGAGCGACTGCTTCTCGTTGAAGTTGAGGCCCGCGGCGGGCTCGTCGAGCAGCAGCAGCTTCGGGCTCGTCGCGAGCGCGCGGGCGATCTCGACCCGACGCTGCTCGCCGTAGGGCAGCTGCGTCACGTAGAGGTTCTCGTCCTCGGCGAAGCCGACGAAGTCGAGCCAGCCGCGCGCCTCGCGGGCGCACGCCTCCTCCGCCCTGCGGTATCCGGGCGTGTGCAGCAGCGTCGACCAGAACCCCTCGCGCAGGTTCGCGTGCATCGCCGTCTTCACGTTGTCGAGCACGCTGAGCTCCCGGAAGAGCCGCAGGTTCTGGAACGTGCGGGCCATGCCCCACTTCGTGACCCTCGACGGGAGCACCCGGTAGAAGCCGAAGCTCTGGAGCAGATGGGTGAGGCCGAGCCGCCGCCAGAACCCCGGCACCTCGCGAACGATGCGATTGCCGTCGAACTCGACCGAGCCCGACGTCGGCAGGTAGAACGCGGAGATGCAGTTGAACGCGCTCGTCTTGCCGGCGCCGTTCGGGCCGATCACCGCGAGGATCTCACCGGTCCGGACCTCGAAGCTGAGGCCGTCGACGGCCTTCACGCCGCCGAACTGCAGTCGCAGGTCGCGGACCTCCAGGAGCGCGCTCACGGCTGCCTCCCCTCCTCGGCGTCGGTCGCCGGCAGGCCGTCGACCGACTCCATCACGCTCGGCGGCACGGTCGGCTCGCCGTGGTCGACCGCCGACACGGCGGAGGTGAAGGGCGGCGGCTGCGGCTTCTGCCGCTTCAGCCACGGCAGCACCGCGGTCGCCGGCCAGAGCCCGGCCGGTCGGAACAGCATCACGACGACGAGCAGCACGCCGAAGATCAGGAACCGCCACTCGGCGAAGTCGCGCAGGAGCTCGGGGGCGAGCGAGACGAACAGCGCGCCGATGATGACGCCGGGCGTCGAACCCATTCCGCCGAGCACGACCGCCATGAGGATGAGGGCCGAGTACAGGAACTGGAAGCTGTTCGGGCTGATCGCCGACAGGTGCGTCGCCATGAGCTGTCCGGCCATGCCGGCCCACACGGCGCCGATGATGTACGCCGAGATCTTCGCGATGTAGGTGTTGATGCCCATCGCCTCGGCGGCGTCCTCGTCGTCGCGCACGGCCTTCCAGGCGCGGCCCATCTTGCCCTTGCCGAGGCGGCCCGCCCCGATCACGCCGACGACCACGACGACGAGCGCGACGAAGTAGTAGAACACCACGTAGCCGGGGAACTCGATGCCGCCGATCGAGAAGCCGTCGTCGAAGCTCCAGCCGCCGAACTCCCACGACGGGATGCCGTGGATGCCGCTCGGGCCGCCCGTGATGTCGAGGTTGTTCGCCGTGATCCGGATGATCTCGCCGAAGCCGAGCGTCACGATCGCGAGGTAGTCGCTGCGCAGGCGCAGCGTGGGGGCGCCGATGATGATTCCCGCGATGATGCACGCGCAGATCGTGGCGATGAGCGAGAGCCACATCGGGAAGCCGAGCACCGTCGTGAAGATGCCCGAGACGTAGGCGCCCACGGCGAAGAAGGCGATGTACCCGAGGTCGAGCAGTCCCGCGAAGCCCACGACCACGTTGAGGCCCATGCAGAGCATGACGTAGATGAGGGCGCTCGTCGCGATCGACATCGTGTACCGCGACGCGTCCATGAACGGGAGCACGAGGAGCAGCACGACGGCGAGGCCGCCGAGCGCCCGGAGGAAGCCGGTCTGCGAGGTGAACACGCCGCGCGGGGCGCGCGGACGATCGAAGAGCGGCGACGGCGCGCGCAGCGGCGCGTGCTTGAGCGCCTGGTCGAGTCGGCCGGCCATGTCACATCCTCTCGACGACGCGGGCGCCGAGGAGCCCGGTGGGTTTGAAGGTGAGGAACAGGATGAGGAACGCGAACGAGAACACGTCGCGCCACTCGCCGCCGAACCACGCCGCGCCGAACGATTCGAGGAGGCCGAGCAGCAGCCCGCCGAGCATGGCGCCGTAGAGGTTGCCGATGCCGCCGATGACCGCGGCGGTGAACGCCTTGAGCCCGATGATGAAGCCCATCAGGAAGTCGATCGAGCCGTAGTACGCACCCGCCATGACGCCGGCCGCGCCCGCGAGGGCGGAGCCGATGAAGAAGACGGTCGCGATGACCCGGTTGACGTTGACCCCCATGAGCTGGGCGCCCTGGGGGTCGAGGGCGATCGCACGCATCGCTCGGCCCTGGCTCGTGCGCTCGACGATGTGCGCGAGCACGAGCATGAGCACGGCCGCGATGACGACGAGCACGAGCTGCGAGGCCGTGATGCGCATGCCGAGCACGTCGAACCCGGTCGAGGCGAGCCGGATCGGGAACGCCTCGGGGTTGGGCCCGAACAGCTGGCGCACGCCGTACTCGAGCGTGAACGACACGCCGATCGCGGTGATGAGCACGGCGAGCCGCGGGCTGTTGCGGAGCGGCCGGTAGGCGATCCGCTCGATGCCGACGCCGATGAGGCCCGTCGTCACCATCGAGAGCAGCATGATGACGAGCAGCAGCGGGATCGAGGTCTCGTTCGAGATGCCGAACGCCGAGAGGGTGAAGAACCCGACGAAGGCGCCGAGCATGTAGATGTCGCCGTGCGCGAAGTTCAGCAGCTTGATGATCCCGTAGACCATGCTGTAGCCGAGCGCGACGAGTGCGTAGAACGAGCCGACGATGAGCCCGTTCCAGATGAGTTGCATCACGACAGCGGTGTCCTTTCCGCCGGGGGCCTGGGGGTTCGAGGCGGGGCGGGGGCTCGCGCCCCCGCCCCGGCGGCTCAACCCTGCAGGTCGTCCTTCAGCACGAAGGCACCGGTGGCCGGGTCGATCGCGACGATCACGAAGCCGCCGCCCGAGAGGGTGTGGTCGTCGGTGAAGGTCAGGGGGCCGGCGAAGGTGTCGAAGTCCTCGAGCCCCTCGAGGCCTGCGACGACCTCGTCGAAGTCGGTCGACCCGGCGTCCTCCATGGCCTGCGCGATGACGCGGACGGCGTCGTACGACTGCGTCGAGTACGGACCGGGGGCCGCACCCGCGAGCTCCGTGTAGTCGGCGATCCACTCGTCGGCACCCTCGATCATGTCGGGCGTCTGGGTGAAGGTCCCCACGACGTTGTCGGTGTAGCCGTCGCCCGCGATCTCGGCGAACTTGGCGTCGACCGAGCCGTCGCCGACGAGGAACACGCCGTCGAAGCCGGCGTCCTTCGCCTGGCGGGCGATCAGGCCGCCCTCCTGGTAGTAGCCGGTCCAGTAGACGAGGGCGGGCTGCTCGTTGGCGAGCTGCGTGGCGACCGCCGAGTAGTCGTTCTCGCCCGGCGTGATGGTCGCCTCGAACGCGACGTCGAGGCCGGCGTCGGTCGCCTGCTCGACGAAGGATGCCGCGAGGTCGGCGGAGTATGCGGTCGCGTCGTCGATCGCGGCGACCGAGGAGGCGCCGATCTTCTCCGAGTAGGCGACGGCGGCCTGAGCCTGCTGGGTGCCGGTGCCGTTGATGAGGAAGACGCCGGGGAGCTGCTGCTCGACGAGCTCGTTCGAGTTCGCCGCGGGGATGACCATGGGGATGCCCGCCTCGTCGAAGATCGGCAGCGTGGGCAGCGTCGCGCCCGAGCAGTAGCCGCCGACCGAGGCGGCGATGCCGTCGGTGACGAGCTTGTTCGCACCGGCGACGGCGGTGGTCGCGTCGCAGGCGTCGTCTTCGACGACGAGCTCGAGGTCGCGGCCGAGCACGCCTCCGTCGGCGTTGAGCTCGTCCACGGCGAGCTGGGCGCCGTTCTGCATGTACTCGCCGAAGGCCGACTCGCTGCCCGAGAACGGCGCCAGCATGCCGAGCTTGATCGGGCCGTCGTCGGAGCCGCCGTCATCGCCCCCACCACCAAGGCCGCCGGAGCAACCGGCGGTGGCGATCACGAGGCTCGCCGCGGCGGCGAACTGCAGGAGGCGCGTACGGCGCCGTGGAGCGTGGGACATGGGGACTCTCCTCTGTCTGCGTCATTGCATGACCTCGGGCTCGCGTCGCTGGTGCCACGCCGCCGTGCGGTACGTGACATATTACTCATGATCGACCATCGCGCAAACCACGACGCCGAACGGCCTCCCGGCAGCCTCGCCGACCGCGAGGCATCCCACGGCCCGGTAATCGGTCGTCGCCAGTGCGACTACTCGTCGCGACCGCTCCAGAGCCCCGCGACATGCCCGATGTGGCGGCGCATGAGCTGCTCGGCCGCCTCGCCGTCGCCGTCGACGAGCAGCCGCACGAGCTCGGCGTGCTCGAGCGACGACGCCGCGAGCGCGTCGGTCTCGGCGAGGTCCACGAGCCCGACGAGACGAGTCTGCTGCCGCAGCTCGCGCACGAGGCGCACGAGGTGCCGGTTGCCCGTGAGCTCGAGCAGCGTCAGGTGGAACGTGGTGTCGGCCTCGAGGTAGTCCTCGAAGCGCCCTTCGCGCCCGGCGCTCACGATCTCGTCGGCGAGCGCCTGGAGTTCGCCGACCGTGCCGGCGGGCACCTTGCCGGCGATCGCGCGCATGGGCGGGGCCTCGAGCAGCACCCGCACCTCGCGGAGCTCGCGGAGCTCGTCGTCGGAGACCTCGGTCACCCGGAAGCCGCGATTGCGGATGGGACTCAGGAATCCCCGCCGTGCGAGATTCAGCATCGCCTCGCGCACGGGCGTGGCGCTCACGCCGAACTCGTTCGCGAGGGTCGGTACCGTGAGCACCGTGCCGGGCGCGAACTCGCCCGCGACGATGCGCGACGACAGGGTGCGCTCGACCTGCTCGCGAAGGCTCTGCACCTCGAGCAGCCGGATCGGCTCCGGACTCATCGCGCACCGCGCACGTGATACATCATGTGCCACATCGTATGCCAATCGACGCCTCGTGCCACCGAACCGAGCGCCCTCGGCGATCGGCGCGTCACGCGGCGTCGCACCCCGCCCCGACCGTCTCGACCGTGTCATGATTGCCGCACGGGGCGGGTCGGGCGACCCGCCCGAGGAGGGCCGTCCATGTCGATCGAGTTCGCCCGGTCGCCGCGCTCGACCGTCGGTCTCGAGTGGGAGATCGCGATCGTCGATCGCAGCACGGGCGAGCTCGCCTCTGTCGGCGATCGCGTGCTCGCCATGCTCGACGCGATCAGCCCCGGCGGGCAGCACCCGTTCATCACCTCGGAGCTGCTGACGAACACGGTCGAGCTCGTCTCGAGCGTGCACGCGACGGTGGCCGCCGCGGTCGCCGACCTCGAGCACCAGCTCGCCGAGGTGCGGACCGTCGTCGAGCAGCTCGGCGACTACGAGCTCATCTGCGCCGGATCGCACCCGTACAGCCAGTGGTACGACCAGCATCTCACCGACAAGCCGCGCTACCACAAGCTCATCGAGCGCACCCGGTGGTGGGGTCGCAACATGATGATCTGGGGCGTGCACGTGCACGTCGGCGTCGAGGATCGCGACAAGGCGCTGCCCCTGCTCGACGGCCTGCTCACCTACCTGCCGCACCTGCAGGCGCTCAGCGCCTCGAGCCCGTACTGGGCCGGGGTCGAAACCGGCTACGCGTCGAACCGGGCGCTCATGTTCCAACAGCTGCCGACCGCGGGGCTCCCCTACCGGCTCGACGACTGGGCCGCGTACGAGCGCTTCGTCGACGACCTGCAGCGCACGGGCGTCATCGAGGACCACAGCGAGGTCCGCTGGGACATCCGGCCGTCGCCGCGCTGGGGCACGATCGAGGTGCGCGTGTGCGACGGCGTCTCGACCGCCCGCGAGCTCGGCGCGATCGGCGCCCTCGTGCAGTGCCTCGTCGAATGGATGTCGACCCGGCTCGACCACGGCGAGCCGCTCGAGGTGCTGCAGCCCTGGTACACCCGGGAGAACAAGTGGCGGGCCGCCCGCTACGGGCTCGAGGCCGTGGTCATCACGGATGCCTCGGGCTCGGAGCGCCCCGTCTCCGCCGATCTCGTCGAACTCGTCGAGACCCTCGCCCCCGTCGCAGCGCGCCTCGGCTGCGCGAACGAACTCGCGGAGGTCGCGCACATGGTCGCGGCGGGGGCCAGCGCGCAGCGGCAGGTGCACGTCGCCGAGGCATCCGGGGGCGACCTGCGAGCCGTCGTCGCCCACCTCGCACGGGAGCTGCGCGAGGGCATGGACGGCCGCTGACGCCCGTGCGGGCGCCGGTCGGCGCCTGCCGGCCGCGCAGCTGGCGCTGGGCGGCGCCTACCGGCCGCGCAGCCGGCGCTGGGCGGCGCCTACCGGCCGCCGAGCAGCTTCTGCATCGCAGCGAGGTCCTGCTCGCTCGGCCCGTCGGGCTTCGCGCCGCCGAGCCCGAAGCCCGAACCCGCGGGCGCGCCCTGGCCGGCGGGCGTGACGCCCTGTGCGATCGCCGCGTTCTCGGCGGCGCGCTTCGCGGGGTTGCCCGAACGCGAGCCACCCGACTTCTTCTTGTTCTTGGCCGCCTGCCGCTTGCCGCCGCCGTAGCCGCCGGCACCCGGGATCGGCCCCATGCCGGGAATCTGCGGCACACCGCCGCGCGCGACGGTCTTCATCATCTTCGCGGCCTGTTCGAACCGCTGCACGAGCTGGTTCACGTCCGTCACGGTCATGCCGGAGCCCTTCGCGATGCGCAGGCGTCGCGAGCCGTTCAGGAGCTTCGTGTTCTGCCGCTCGGCCGGGGTCATCGACTGGATGATCGCCTCGGTGCGCACGATCTCGCGCTCGTCGAAGTTCTCGAGCTGCTGCTTCATGCCGCCCGCGCCCGGCAGCATGCCGAGCATCTTCTTGATCGAGCCGGCGCCGCGCAGCTGCTGCATCTGCGCGAGGAAGTCCTCGAGGGTGAACTGCTCCTTCGCGAGCTTCTCGGCGACCTTCATCGCCTCCTCCTCGTCGAAGGCCTGCTGGGCCTGCTCGATGAGGGTGAGGATGTCGCCGAGGTCGAGGATGCGGCTCGCCATGCGGTCGGGGTGGAATGGCTCGAAGTCGTCGAGCCCCTCGCCCGTCGACGCGAAGATGATCGGGCGCCCGGTGATCGACGCGACCGAGAGCGCGGCACCGCCGCGCGCGTCGCCGTCGAGCTTCGAGAGTACGACGCCCGTGAAGTCGACGCCCTCCTGGAAGGCCTTGGCGGTCGCGACCGCGTCTTGGCCGATCATCGCGTCGATGACGAAGAGCACCTCGTCGGGATCGGTCGCCTTGCGGATGTTCGACGCCTGCTTCATCATCTCGGCGTCGACGCCGAGACGGCCGGCGGTGTCGATGATGACGACGTCGTGGAGGGCGCGACGCGCCTCGGCGACACCGTCTCTCGCGACCTTCACCGGGTCGCCGACGCCGTTGCCCGGCTCGGGTGCGTACACCGGCACGCCCGCCTGCGACCCGACGACCTGGAGCTGGTTCACGGCGTTCGGGCGCTGCAGGTCGCTCGCGACGAGCAGCGGCGTGTGCCCCTCCTTCGCGAGGTGCTTCGCGAGCTTTCCCGCGAGGGTCGTCTTTCCGGCGCCCTGGAGGCCCGCGAGCATGATCACGGTCGGCGGGGTCTTCGCGAACTGCAGGCGGCGCTGCTGGCCGCCGAGGATCGCCACGAGCTCTTCGTTGACGATCTGCACGACCTGCTGGGCCGGGTTGAGCGCCTTGTTGACCTCGTCGCCGAGCGCGCGCTCGCGCACGTGCGCGGTGAACTGCTTGACCACGTCGAGCGAGACGTCGGCGTCCAGCAGCGCGCGACGGATCTCGCGAACGGTGCCGTCGACGTCGGACGCGGACAGCTTGCCCTTGGTGCGGAGGTTCTTGAAGGTCTCGGCGAGGCGGTCAGACAGGTTTCCGAAGGTAGCCATGGTGCCTTCGATTCTAAGCGAGTCCGGATGCCTCCCCGCTGCGCGGGCCGACGCGGTTCCTCCGGCCGGGCGTTCGGCCCTCGAGCGGGGCGCTCAGCCCTCGAAGCGGACGTCGACGATCTCGCGCTCGAGGTCGATCGCGGCGATGAGTCGCTCGTCGGTGTCGTCGGGCGCGAGGGCGTACTCGAACTCGGCGAACGCGTCGCCGGGTTCGTCGGCGTCGGGCCGCAGGTCGACGCGCACGAGGCTGAGCGAACGCAGCGCGTCGACCTGGCGGTCGCCCGACTCGCGGCCGATCGCCGCCTCGATCTCGTCAGCCTGCTCGAGCTCTGGGTCGAGCATCGTGTCGAGGAATCGCACGATCGGCGAGGAGCGGGTGTCGAGCTGGCTGACGAACGCCTGCCGCAGCTCGTCGTCGACGAGCTCGAGCTCGCCGACGATCGCCGACGCGACGTCGAGCGCCGCCGTCGACACCAGGTCGGCGTCGGCGTCGAGGACGACCTCGACGCGCTGGTCGGCGTACTCGAACGTCTCCGACCAGTAGTCGCCGACGAGTCCGAAGTAGTCGTGTTCGATCGACATGGGCTCTCCTCCCGAGTCCTTGCGCTATCCGACGAGCTTCTGGGCGAAGACGTGCGGCGTGAAGCCGGTGAGGTCGCCGATGCCCTCGCCCTGCCCGATGAGCTTGATCGGCAGGCCGGTCTTCTCCTGCACGGCGAGCACGAAGCCGCCCTTCGCCGATCCGTCGAGCTTCGTGAGCACGAGCCCCGTCACTCCCCCGTGCTCGATGAACGCCTCGGCCTGGGCGAGACCGTTCTGCCCGGTCGTCGCATCGAGCACGAGCAGCACCTCGCTGATGGGGGCCTGCTTCTCGACGACGCGCTTGATCTTGCCGAGCTCGTCCATGAGCCCGCCCTTCGTGTGCAGCCGGCCGGCCGTGTCGATGATGACGATCTCGGTGCCGTCCTGCTTGGCCTTGTCGACGGTCTGGAACGCGACCGAGGCCGGGTCCTGGCCCTCGCGTTCGGGCCGCACGATGCCGACGCCCGCGCGATCGGCCCAGGTGGCGAGCTGATCGACCGCTGCGGCGCGGAACGTGTCGGCGGCGCCGACCACGACGGAGCGGTCGTACGTGCGCAGGAAGCGTGCGAACTTGCCGATCGTCGTGGTCTTGCCGACGCCGTTGACGCCGACCACGAGCACGACCGCAGGGCGCTCGGTGAGTTTCAGCGTCGGGTCGTACTTCGCCAACCGCTCTTCGACGATCTCGCGCAGCATCCGCTGCACGTCCTTCGGGTCGGTCGTCTTGAACCGCTCGACCTGCGCCCTGATCTGGTCGACGATCTCCTCGGTGACCGCGGGACCGAAGTCGGCGGTGATGAGCGCCGCCTCGAGGTCGTCCCACGTGTCCTCATCGATCGTCTTCGCCCCGAAGATGCCACGCAGGGCGTTGCCGAGCGACCATGAAGCGCGTTCTGCCATGGCTCCAGCCTACGGGGGCGGATGCCTCGGCGACTGCCGTGCCCCGGAGCGCGGGGGCGTGAGCCGCTACCCGGCGGGCCGGGACCGCGCAAGGGGTTGCCACGACGGACGGGCCACGGGAGTCTCGGGGCATCGGAAGGATGCAGATGACCTCGGTGGGATTCCATGCCTCGCACGAGCAGCTGCCGCCCGGGCGGTTGCTCGACGCCGTCAAGCGCGCCGAGGAGGCCGGCTTCGGGGCGGCGATGTGCAGCGATCACCTCGAGCCGTGGAGCGTCCGACAGGGGCAGTCCGGGTACGCCTGGAGCTGGCTCGGCGCGGCGCTCGAGGCCACGAGCTTCTCCATCGGCGTCGTGACGGCTCCCGGACAGCGGTACCACCCGGCCGTCGCGGCCCAGAAGATCGCCACCCTCGCCGAGATGTACCCGGGTCGATTCTGGGCGGCGCTCGGCAGCGGCGAGGCGCTCAACGAGCACGTCACCGGCGACCCGTGGCCGGCGAAGGACGATCGCGACGCGCGGCTCGTCGAAGCCGTCGACGTCATGCGGCGCCTGCTCGCCGGCGAGGAGGTGACCGCGAACGGGCGGATCCGCGTCGATCGCGCGCGGGTGTGGAGCCTGCCGGTGGTGCCGGCGCCGCTCCTCGCCGCCGCGGTGAGCGCCGACACCGCGCGCGCGGCCGCCGGCTGGGCCGAGGGCGTGATCACGGTCGACCAGCCGCGGGACGCGCTCCGCGAGTTCATCGACGCCTATCGGGGCGCGGGCGGTCGCGGGCCGGTCGGCGTGCAGGTGCACCTGAGCTGGGCTCGCACCGACGGGGAGGCGCTGGCGATCGCCCACGACCAGTGGCGGCAGGGGCTCGTGCCGGCGCACCTCTCGTGGGAGCTCGATCGGCCCGAGGACTTCGACGCCCGCACCGCCGACGCGACGCCCGAGGAGGTCGCCGCCACGCTGCTCGTCTCGGCCGACCCGGCGCGCCACCTCGCGCATCTGGCGCGCATCGCCGAGCTCGGCGTCGACCGGATCTACCTGCACCACGTCGGCACGGAGCAGGAGGCGTTCATCGACACCTTCGGCGAGCGCGTCGTTCCCGACCTCGAGGCGGTCTCAGCATGAGGATCACGGATCGCAGCGACCTCTGGTGGAAGACCGCGGTCGTCTACTGCCTCGACGTCGAGACCTTCATGGACTGGAACGACGACGGGTTCGGCGACTTCGAGGGGCTCGCCCACCGACTCGACCACCTCGCCGAGCTCGGCGTGACCTGCATCTGGCTCATGCCGTTCCAACCGACCCCCGACCGCGACGACGGGTACGACATCACCGACTTCCTCGGCGTCGACCCGCGGCTGGGCTCGCTCGGCGACGTCGCCGAGTTCACGCGCACCGCCCGCGACCGGGGCATGCGCGTGATCGTCGATCTCGTGATGAACCACACGTCGGCGAGGCATCCCTGGTTCAGGTCGGCCAGGCGGAGCCGGAGGTCGCCGTACCGCGACTGGTACGTCTGGCAGGACGACCCGCCGAAGGCGCCGAACGCGGTCTTCCCGGGCGAGGAGGACTCGATCTGGGAGTTCGACGAGCGCGCCGGCCAGTACTTCCTGCACAGCTTCTACCGTCACCAGCCCGACCTGAACATCGCGAACCCCGCGGTGCGCGACGAGATCGCCAAGACCGTCGGCTTCTGGCTCGAGCTCGGCGTCTCCGGCTTCCGGGTCGACGCGGTGCCGTTCCTCATCGAGCCGCCAGACGGCGTCGACGTCGGCGACCCGCACGAGTTCCTCCGCGATCTCCGGCGATTCCTGCAGCGGCGCTCGAGCGAGGCGGTCCTGCTCGGCGAGGTCAATCTGCCCTACTCCGAGCAGCTCGAGTACTTCGGGCGGGTCGGCGACGCGGCCGAGCTCACGATGCAGTTCGACTTCCTCGGCATGCAGGCCCTCTACCTCTCGCTGGCCCGAGAGGACGCCCGCCCGCTCGCGGCATCGCTCGCGAAGCGGCCGAGCATCGAGCCCGAGGCGCAGTGGGCGAACTTCGTGCGGAACCACGACGAGCTCACCCTCGACAAGCTCTCGGACGCCGAGCGCGACGAGGTCTTCGAGGCGTTCGCGCCCGAGGAGTGGATGCGCGTCTACGGTCGGGGGATCGTCCGACGCCTCCCGCCGATGCTCGACGGGGACCCGCGCCGGATCAGGCTCGTCTACAGCCTGCTCTTCTCGTTGCCCGGAACACCCGTGCTGTTCTACGGCGAGGAGATCGGCATGGGCGAGAACGGCGCGCAGAAGGGCCGGCAGGCCGTGCGCACCCCCATGCAGTGGACCGACGAGCGCAACGGCGGATTCTCGCGGGCGACGCCCTCACGGCTCGCCGCGGCACCTCCGGCCGACGGCTACGCGCCGGAGCACGTGAACGTCGAGGCGCAGATGCACGACCCCGACTCGCTGCTCGCCTTCATCAAGCAGCTCGCGACCAGGTACCGGAGCTCCCCCGAGATCGGCTGGGGCGTGCTCGACGTGCTGTCGACGGGTCTCGACGAGGTGCTCGCGCACCGCATCACGGCCGATGTCGGCCGCTTCGTCGCCGTCCACAACTTCGCCCCGACGCCGACGGTCGTGCCGCTCGAGCTCGGCAGGGTCGCGCCCCACGCCGTGCTGAGCGACCTGTTCGCGCCCGACACCTACCCGCTCGACGAGCGCGGGCGAATCGAGGTCCACCTCGACGCGTACGGCTATCGCTGGTTCCGCATCGTGGAGCCCGACGACCGCCGGCTCACGTGAGCGGCCCCATCGGCCGGGCCCGGGCCCGACCGCCTCAGCTCGCCTGCTGCTCGCGCTCCTCTCGCACGCGCTGCCCGACCACGGCCGAGACGCCGTCCTGGCGCATCGAGACGCCGTAGAGGGCGTCGGCGATCTCCATCGTGCGCTTCTGGTGGGTGATCACGATGAGCTGGCTCGAGTCGCGCAGATCCTCGAAGGTCGTCAGCAGGCGCCCGAGGTTCGCGTCGTCGAGCGCGGCCTCGACCTCGTCCATGATGTAGAACGGGCTGGGGCGGGCCTTGAAGATCGCCATGAGCAGCGCGACGGCCGCGAGCGAGCGCTCGCCGCCGGAGAGCAGCGAGAGCCGCTCGATCTTCTTGCCGGCGGGCTTGACGCTGACCTCGATGCCGGTCGTGAGCATGTCGTCGGGGTTCGTGAGCGAGATGCTGCCCGCGCCGCCCGGGAAGAGCACGGGGAAGACCTCGGCGAACGCGGCCTTCGTGTCGTCGAAGGCGCTGCGGAAGATCGACTCCATCTTGCCGTCGATCTCCTCGATGATCGTCAGCAGGTCCTTGCGCGTGTTCGCGAGGTCCGTCAGCTGCTCGCTCAAGAACTGGTGGCGCTGCTCGAGCGCGGCGAACTCCTCGAGCGCGAGCGGGTTGACCCGACCCAGCTGGGCGTACTTGCGCTCGGCGGCGGCGAGCCGTCGCTGCTGCTCCTCACGACGGAACGGCACGGCCTCGCCGTCCTCCGTCTCGGCCGGCACCGGCTGCTCGGGACCGTACTCGTCGATGAGCACGGTCTCGTCGAGCCCGAGCTCCGACTCGGCGCGCTCGACGAGCCCCGTCACGTGCAGCTTCTTCTCGTAGATGCGCAGCTCGAGGCCGTGCACGTCCTCGGTGACCGCGTGCAGCCGCTCGCGCACGACCGACTCCTCACGCCGAACCGCCTGCAACTCCTCGTTGCGGCTCGCACGCTCGGCCTCGGCGCGGCCGAGGGCGACGCGAGCCTCGGCGACCGACGCGTCGACCGACGCGAGCGCGGGCGGCAGCACCTCGGCGACGCGCCGGGCGGCGTCGAGCTGCGCACGGCGGATGACGGCGCGCCGCGCCGCCTCGTCGGCGGCGCGCCGTTCCTGGTCGAACTGGGCCTCCATCGCCCGGATCCGCGCCTCCTCGGCGCGGACCCGCTCCTTCGCGGTCTCGAGCCTGAGCTTCGCCTCGACCTCGGCCTCGCGGGCGGCCTCGACCGACGCGAGCGCCCCGTCGCGCGCTGCGACGTCGAGCACGGGACGCGGCACGGCGCGTGCCGCCTCGAGGGCGGCCTTCGCCTCGTCGGCGGCGCGTTCGGCGTCCGCGACCCGTTCTTCGGCATTCGCCGACGCCTGCTGCAGTCGCTCGGACTCGGCCTCGGCGGCCTCGGCCTGAACGCGCGCGCGGTTGAGGCGCTCGGTGCGCTGGGCGAGCTGCGCGTCGAACTCGCGCAGCGCCGCGAGAGCGCGCTTCGACTGCTCCTTGGACTGCTCGACGAGCCGGCGCTGCTCGGCGAGTTCGGTGCGGCTGCGCTCGATCTCGCCGCGCACCTCCTCGAGGCGGGCGGCGGCGCGGTCGCGCTCGGCGATGAGTTCGATGCGGCTCTGCTTGCGCCCGGAGCCGCCGCGCACGACGTATCGGCCGATGACGGTGCCCTCGCGCGTGATCACGGTCGCGGGCCGGTCGAGCCCCCCGAGCGCGGGTTCGGCGGCGCGAGCCGAGTCGCGGTCGTCGGCGATGAACACCTCGGCGAGGAGGCCGCGCACGCCGGCGGGCGCGGTGACGACCGACGCGGCCGGCGTGAGCCCGGCGAGGGCCGGCGTCGCCGCGGCCTCGACCCCGGGCTCGGCGACGGCGAGCGCCACCCGGCCGAGTTCGCCCGCCTCGGCGCGGTCGAGCGCCCGGTACGCGGCATCACGGTCGTCGACGAGCACGGCGTCGGCGAGCGACCCGAGCGCGGCGGCGATCGCGGCCTCGAAGCCGGGCTCGACCTGCATCGACTCGGCGAGGAGTCCGCGCACGCCGTCGACGCCCGCGGCGACGAGCGCGGCCGAGCCGTCCTTCTGGTCGAGGGCGAGCGAGAGCGCCTGGGTGCGGGCGCTGAGCGCCCCCTGCTCGCGCTCGCGGCCGTGCAGCTCCTCGCGGATGCGCTCGATCTCGGCCTCCGCCTCGAAGACCGCGGCCTGGGCCAGCTCGTAGGCCTCGTCGAGGTCGGTCTCGGCCGACTCCTCGACACCTGCCGCGGCCTCGGCCTCGGCGAGCGCGGTGGCCGCCGCCGCACGTCGGCCGGCCGACGCCTCGAGCGCATTCGCGTGCCGCAGCACCTCGCCGCGCACGGCGGCGAGTTTCGAGGCGGCCGAGTCGGCCTGCCCCGACAGCTTCGAGAGTTCGAGGTCGTAGGCCGACACCTCGGCCGACTGCCGGGCGATCTCCTGGTCGACGGCGTCGAGCTCGGCGCGGGTGCGCATGGTCGTCTCGTGCGCCTCGTCGAGGGCGGATGCCGCGGCGCCGATGCCGTCGCGCAGGCCCTCGAGCTCGGCGACGGCGGCGTCGATCATCTCGCGGGTCACGCTCGGCGAGGCATCCGCCTCTTCCGAGGCGCCCTCGAGGAGCGCGATGCGCTGACGGGCGAGCGAATCGAGCGAGCGGAGCCTCGCCTGCGCCTGCTCGAGGGCGAAGCTCGTCGAACGGGCACGGTCGACGGAGTCGCCGCCCTGCGCCTGCTCGAGCGTCGTCACCTTCGCCTGATGCTGCTCGAGCCGTTCCTGCAGCACGAGTCGCTCGGCGTGCCGCTCGTGCTCGCTCTTGCCGTGCTCCTCGAGTGCGCGTCGCAGCCCGACGACCTCATCGGCGAGCAGGCGCGCCTTCGCGTCGCGCACGACCGCGGCGATCGTGGCCGCCTCGCGGGCGACCTCGGCCTGCCGGCCGAGCGGCTTCAGCTGTCGGCGGATCTCGCCCGCGAGATCGGAGAGGCGAGTGAGGTTCGTCTGCATCGCGTCGAGCTTGCGGAGGGTCTTCTCCTTGCGACGACGGTGCTTGAGGATGCCGGCGGCCTCCTCGATGAAGCCGCGGCGGTCCTCGGGAGTGGCGCGCAGCACCTGGTCGAGCTGTCCCTGGCCGACGATGACGTGCATCTCGCGACCGAGGCCCGAGTCGCTGAGGAGCTCCTGCACATCGAGCAACCGGCACTGGTCGCCGTTGATGGCGTACTCGCTCGTGCCGTTGCGGAACAGGGTGCGCGAGATCGTCACCTCGGTGTACTCGATCGGGAGCGCACCGTCGGTGTTGTCGATCGTGAGGCTCACTTCGGCGCGTCCGAGCGGTCCACGGGTCGAGGTGCCGGCGAAGATGACGTCCTCCATCTTGCCGCCGCGGAGGGTCTTCGCGCCCTGCTCGCCCATGACCCAGGCGAGCGCGTCGACGACGTTCGACTTTCCCGATCCGTTCGGGCCGACGATGCAGGTGACGCCGGGTTCGAAGGCGAAGGTCGTCGGCTGTGCGAAGGACTTGAAGCCCTTGAGCGTCAGACTCTTCAGGTACACGCTCCACCCTCTCCTCGCCGCACGAACGCTGCCGACTACGGTATCCGAGGTTCGGGGCCGATCCGCGCACGCGCGCCGCGCTTCGGTGATCGGCCCTTGCCGCCGCCGGGCGGGGTCGATAGTCTGGGCGGCTGCCCGGTCGGCGGCCCGATGCGTCGGAACCCGCACGAGAGGAGCAGCCGATGCCGGTCGAGATCCGCGAGGTGGCCCTCCCCGCGACGCTCGGCGCACCAGAGGCCATCGAGTTCGAACGCGTCGTCGAGTTCATGACCGCCATCGAGGTCGAACGCTGGGGCGACGACCGGTTCGCATTCACCGCCCCGGAGCTCCTCGCCATGTACCGCGACGAGTACCTGCCGCGACGGCTCTTCGCCGCGTGGGACGGCGAGCGTTGCGTGGGTCGCGTGGTGACGTTCTGGGAGGCCGACCCGGCCGCGACGGTGGGCAATCTCATCGTCGAGGTGCACCCGGCGTACCGACGGGCCGGCATCGGTTCGCGGCTGATCGAACGCGCGGAGGCCGTGATCCGCGGGCTTGGACGCCAGGCGTTCGCCGGCTTCGACGACTTCCCGATCGCCGTGACCCAGCGAGCCGGCGAGCGGTTGCGAGCCCCCCAGGGCGATGCCTCGATCCCGGCCGACCTGCCGAGCGTGCGGTTCGCGACCCGGCACGGGTACACGCTGCGACAGCTCGAGCGGCAGAGCGGACTCACGGTCGCGGGGCGTCTCGAGGAGTTCCGCGCCGCGTCCGAGGAGCGCGAGGCCGAGGCATCCGGCTATCGGCTCGTCGGCTGGGTCGACCGAACGCCCGACGAGCTCGTCGACAGCTATGCGGCGGCCCGCGCGCGCATGGCGCTGGACGTGCCTGCGGGCGGCCTGACGATCGACGAGGAGGAGTGGGACGCGGCCCGCGTTCGCGCCCACGAGGATCGCTCGCTCGACGGCGGGCGCTCCCTGCTCGTGCAGGCGGCGGTCGCCCCCGACGGCACCGTCGCCGGGTACACCGAGCTGCTGCTGCCGCCCGGGAAGACGGTCGCCTATCAATCGGACACGCTGGTCGTCGCGGCGCACCGCGGTCACGGGCTGGGCATGCGCGTGAAACTCGCGAACCTCGTGCTGCTCGGCGAGTTCGCCCCCGAACGCACCGATGTCTACACGTGGAACGCCGACGAGAACGAGCACATGCTCGCGATCAACATCGCGCTGGGCTTCGGACTCCGCGGGATCTCCGCCGAGTGGCAGCGCGGGTGAGCGGGAGGGAACTCCACCGCGTTCCCATGGTTCGCCGGAGCATCGTCGAGTCGTGCTCGCACGCATCCTCTACGAGGGCGCAGGGCCCGCCTGACCCGGTGCACCGCGCGCCGCGGATGATCCGGTCGATCAGTCGCCGGTTCGCGCACCGTACCGTGCCACGATGGTCAGCATCGCCTCGTGCACCACGCGACGCATCTCGGCGTCGCTCAGCGACCAGCCGCCGTGGATCAGTCGCGGCCAGAAGACGACGGTCGAGATCATGCCGAGGAACTGCGCGGAGGCGGTGTCCGGGTCGTCGACGACCGCGGTGCCCTCGGCGTGCGCGGTGACGAAGCAGCGCCGCACCGTCGCGAACAGCGGCAGCGTGCCGAAGTCGAAGACCCGTTCCCGGAGTTCGGGGAAGCGCGACGACTCGGCGATCACCGCGCGGATCAGGTCCGTCATCCCGGGCCGGTTCAGGAGCTCGACGTAGGCGAGGCCCAAGCCGGTCAGGCTTGCGCTGAAGTCGCCCGACGGCAGTTCTTCGACAGCGCCCTCCGTCGAGCCGGCCGCGGAGAGCACCATCGCCTCGAAGAGCTCGGCCTTGGTCGGGAACTGCTTGAACAGCGTCGCCTTGGAGACGCCGGCCCGCTCGGCGACGCGTGCCAGTGACGTTCGGTCGTAGCCGTGCTCGAGGAACAGCTCGTTGGCGGCGTCGAGAATCGTCGCCCGGTTGGTCGCGGCGACCCGACGGTGGTAGCTCGAAAGCTCGCGTGACATGCCGCCATCATAGAGGTGAGCCAGTTGACTCACCACTCGAGGAGAGCTAGCTTCGGAGGTGAGCCCACCGACTCACCTCTCACGAAGGAGCTGCACATGGCCAAGCTCATCTACTCGATGATCACCTCGCTCGACGGGTACGCCGAAGCCGCCGAGGGCGATCTCGGCAGAGGTGCGGAAGACGAGGAGGTGCACACCTTCATCGGCGACGCGTTCCGCGACATCGGCACCTTCCTCTACGGCCGGCGGATGTACGAGACCATGGTCTTCTGGGAGACCGTGCGCGACGAGCCCGAGGTGCCGCCGCACATCCTCCAGTACGCGAACGACTGGCGGGCCGCGGAGAAGGTCGTCTACTCGACGACACTGGAATCCGTTTCGAGCGCGAGGACCCGCATCGAGCGAAGCTTCGACCCGGAGGCGGTCCGGCGGCTCAAGGCCGAGTCCGACCACGACCTCTCGGTGGACGGCCCCCACCTCGCGGCCCAGGCGATCAGGGCCGGCCTGGTCGACGAATACCACCTCTTCATCACCACGAGCGTGGTCGGCGGGGGCACGCGGTTCTTCCCCGACGACGTGCGCCTCGACCTCGAGCTCGTCGAGCAGCGCTCCTTCCCGTCCGGATTGATCTCCGCTCGCTATCGAACGCGACGTTGACGTATCGAACGACGCTGGGCGCTGAAGCCGGGCTCAGCGCCGGCGCTGGCACTTCGGGCAGTAATGGCTGGAGCGATTCATGAAGGCCTCACGACGGATCGGCCCTCCGCACCGTGGGCACGGCTCTCCCCCACGTCCGTAGGCGTTGAGCGAGTGCGCGAAGTAGCCCGACGCGCCGTTGACGTTCACGTACTGCGCGTCGAAGCTCGTGCCGCCCTCGACGAGGGCGCGCCCGAGCACGTCGCGCACGGCGGCGAGCAGCTCGGTCGTGCGGCGCCGGCTGAGCGACGAGGCGAGCTGCTCGGGGTGCAGTCGCACCGCCCAGAGCGACTCGTCGGCGTAGATGTTGCCGATGCCGCTGACGACACCCTGGTCGAGGAGCACGCGTTTGATGCCGCTGGCGCGACGTGCGAGCCGTGCGGCGAACAGGTCGTCGGAGAACGCCGGGTCGAGCGGGTCGCGGGCGATGTGCGACACCTGGCTCGGGATCGAGCGCGCCCACTCCCCCGTGACCGACGCCGAGAACCCGGCGATCTCGCCGTCGTCGGTCGGCCCCATGCGGTCGACGGCGAGCGAGCCGAAGATGCGCTGGTCGACGAAGTCGATTCGGAGTTCGCCGTGCTCGGGGTGCTCGACGTTCAGTCGTACGCGGGCGTGCCGGTCGTCGCCCGGGTGATCGGGCGTGCGCAGCAGCATCTGCCCGCTCATGCCGAGGTGGCCGACGATCGCGCGGGCACCCGCCCCGTCGCTCGCGGCGGTCCCGTCGTCGAGCGGCAGCCAGAGGAACTTGCCGCGACGCACGGCCGCGCTCACCCGTGCACCCGCCAGCAGGCGCTCGAAGTCGCCGACGGCCGGATCGTGGCGCTTCAGCGAACGCCGGTCGAGCACCTCGACGGCGGTGATGACGGCGCCGGTCACCGCGGGCGCGAGCCCTGCGCGGACGACCTCGACCTCGGGAAGCTCGGGCACCCGGAGATTCTACGCGACACTCCGGGCGTTCGATCGTGGTCGAGGTGTCGCGACCTGTTCAGACTTTCGCCTTACGGTAGCCCGCGTTCACGGCCGCACTCTCCGTCGAGAAACAGACCTCGGGATTCGTCGCATCGTAGTAGCGCTGACCGGGCATGTGATAGATCATCGAACTCTCGTTGCCCTTGATCGGGGCCCACGACGGACACGTCCAGTCGGCGACGGGCGAGGTCGAGCCCGGCACGACAACGGCGACGGTAGAGCCCGACGTCCGCGTGAGTGGCGAGTACGCGTACCGGCTTCCAGTCACAATGACGGTGATCCGCTTTCCGCTCAGCGAGCCGGAGTTCAGAAAGAGGGATGATTTCGTCGCACCCGAGATTGCCACGCCGTTCGCGCGCCACTGGTATTTCAGCGTTGTTCCACTCGGCCAGGTGCCGGCGACAGCATTCAAGGTGTAGCCGAGGCGAGCGGTTCCGGTGATCGTCGGTACCGGCCCCGACATCGATCCAGGACCGACGGCGGGCGTCACACCACTCGCCCTCGCGGTCGTCGTGTAGGCGAGGCGTGAGGCCGTGATGCGGACGGAGATCGACTTCCCGTAGTCACTCGTCGTGAGCTTGTATGTCGACGTCGTCGCCGTGGTGATCGCTACCCCCGCGCGGTACCACTGGTACCTGAGCGTCGAACTGCTCGGCGCGACCGTGGCGTTGGCAGTCAACGTGTACCCGACTCGCACCGTGCCCGACACGGTCGGGGTCGAGATCGCGATCGTGCCCGCGGCGATCGCCGCCGTTCCGCCCGATTTGCGGGCGACGGTCGCATATCCCGACTTCGACCCGGTGACCACGACTGAGAGCGACTTTCCGAGGTCGGCCGCCGCCGCGCGATACGTCGACGACGTGGCTCCGGTGATCGCCACGCCCGACCGATACCACTGGTATCGCAGCGTCACCGGGGCGGGCGACCACGTGCCGGGTACGGCACTGAGGAGCTGGCCGACCTTGCGCGTACCCGAGATCGTCGGCGTCGGGGCGGCTGTTAGCGCGCGCAGCACCGTCGCGGTCGCCGCCGACGTCCTCGTGAGCGAGGTGTACCCGGTCCGCGATGCGACGACGGTGACGGAGACCTTCGTGCCGGCATCGGCCGTCACGAGCCTGTACGTCGATGCCGTCGCCCCGGTGATCTTCGCCCCGTTGCGAAGCCACTGGTACCTGTACGAATTGCCCGCCGGCACGGTGATGCTCAGCGTCGAGCCGACGATCGGCGTCCCCGTGACGACGGGGGTGAAGGACGCGAGCGTGCCGGGTGCGACCTTCACCGTCGACGCCGAGTATGCGGTGCGATCCGAGTAGCCCGCAACCTTCGCGATGACGCCGACCGTGAGCTGCGTGCCGAGATCAGCCGGGACGACCGGATAGGTGCTCGACGTCGCACCGGAGATCGATACACCGTTCCGCAGCCACTGGTACGAGTAGACGGGGCCGGCCGGAACGGATGCGGAGAGCGTCTTGCCCACCACGACTGTGCCCGACACGAGAGGGGTGAATGCGAGCTGCGTGCCGAGGGCGACCGGCGCGGTCGCATCGCTCATGACCGTGCGCGGAACGTATCCTGCGACCACCTGGGTCACCGTGACCGTGATCGAGGCGCCGAGGTCGGACGGCGCGAGGACGTACGACGTGCCGACCGCGTCCGTGATCGGCGCGTCGTTCCGCAGCCACTGCACGGAGATGTCACCGACCGACGGCACTGCGACCGACAGCGTCGCACCCACCGCCGCGGCACCGCTGATCGCAGGTGCGTAGGCAGGCAGATCGCCTTCGGCGACGGGAGCGGTCGCCGCGCTCGTCGCGCTCCGTGTCGCGTATCCCGCGACCGATTGCGTGATCGTCACCGAGATGATCGCACCGAGGTCGTCCACGGTCGGCACGTACGTCGCCTCGACGGCACCGTCGATCGGCGCACCGTCGCGATTCCACGTCACCGCGACGCCGGCGCTGGCGGGAAGCACCGTCATCAGCGTCGAGCCGACCTTCGCGTCGCCGGTGATCTCGGCGGAGAATTCTGGCAGTGTGCCCGCCACGATCGGCCCGGTCGCCGTCGACACGACGGTCACCGGGTCGAAACCGGGCCGCGTTGCGCGCACCGCCACTGAGATCGCGGCGCCCAGCTGGTCAGCCGTCACGGCGAACGCAGGTCCGGTGGCGGCGTCGATCGGGGCGCCGTCGGCGCTCCACTGGAATTCAAAGGCCAGTCCATCGAGGCTCCACGTGCCGGGCCCCGCCGTCAGCTCCGCCCCGACAACCGGCAGGCCCGCTACCGTCGGCGCCGAGAGGTTCTGGATCGCCGCGGCGATCAGCTGGATGTCGACGTTCGTCGCCGAGCCGCCGTCGGCGATGATGACGAGCCCCTCTTCGACCGTGACCGGCCTCGTGAGCCCGGAGCGGTACCAGGTCGTCTCGAACGAGACGTCCTCGCACCCGTCCGCGGCCACGGCGTACGCGCCGGGCGCCAGCTCGGCCACCGTGTAGGAACCGTCGGCCGCGGTCGTCGTCGGCTCGCCCACGGCGGTCCAGATGCCGTCGCCGTCCTCGTCGGCGGACACGGTGACGCACGCGCCTTCGAAGGCTTCAGCGAGTACACCCCTGACCGTGCCGGTGATCGTGCCTGCAGCGACTCCGTCATGCTCGGCGGCGAACACGGGAGCCGCGCTCAGTAGGCCGCCGACCAGGGCGATGACCGCAGACGCAGCGGCAGCGTTGAGGATGCGAGGCACGAAGACTCCGTTCGGGATCGGCAGGGCTCGCATCAGACTACTGAGCGATCCGGTTCCGTTCGGCCGGGAGAGTGACCCCATTCCGGGGGGCTTCGAATCCGGGGGGCTTCGAACGACGCCTCAGTTCGCGCCGTTGAGCAGGGTCCACGCCTCGAGCGCCGCGGCCATCTCGGCCTGCTTCTTGCTCGATCCCTCGCCCGACGCCTGCACGAGCTCGCCGACCGTCACGGTCGCGACGAAGTGCTTGTTGTGGTCGGGGCCGGATTCGGCCACGGAGTACGCGGGTGCAGGGGCGCTGCGCCGCGCCGCGATCTCCTGCAGGCTCGTCTTCGGGTCCATCGCCGCGCCGAATCGCTCGGGGTCCTGCATGAGCGGCGTGATGAGGCGCAGCACGAGACCGGTCGCGACGTCGCCGCCGGCGTCGAGGTAGACGGCGCCGATGATCGCCTCGACCGTGTCGGCGAGGATCGACGGCTTGTCGGCTCCCCCGGTGAGGGTCTCGCCGCGGCCGAGCCGGATGTACCGACCGACGCCGATCGCACGACCGACCTCGGCCAGTGCGACACTCGACACCAGGCTGGCGCGGCGCTTCGCGAGCTCGCCCTCGTCGAGGTCGGGATGGTCGCGGAAGAGCTTCACCGTGACGGCCTGCCCGAGGATCGAGTCGCCGAGGAACTCGAGGCGCTCGTTCGTCGGGATGCCGCCGTTCTCGTACGCGAACGACCGGTGCGTGAGCGCGAGTTGGAGCAGGGCGGGATCGATCTCGATCTGCAGCGTCTGCTGCAGTTCGTCGAGCGTGCGATTCTCGCTACCCGTGCGCTCCGTTCGCGTCACGACCGGTCGTCGGTGCGTCTCGGGCCGACTAGACGTCGGCGACCTTGCGGCCCTTGTACTCGAGGAAGAGCGGGGTGCCCGCCGAGTCCTCGACGACCTTCGCGCGGTGCGGAAGGCTGTAGGTGACCTTGCCGTTCTCGACGGTCTTGACGAGCGTGGGGACCTCGGCCTTCCACTGCGAACGGCGCGCGTGGGTGTTGGCGCGTGACTGCTTCCGCTTGGGAACCGCCATGACTATCTCTCTTCTCTCTGCTGATCGGCGCCGGATGACGCATCCGGACCGTTGTCTTCGGAAGCCTGGAACCCCGCGAGCGCGGCCCAGCGAGGATCGCTGTGCTCAGGGGTGACGAGTTCCGGATGATCGGCCAGTCGGAGCCCTGTCTCTGGGTCGAGACCCGGGCAATCCGGTCGGCACACCGGCTGGAACGGCAGTGCCAGCACCACCGCATCTCGGATGAGTGGTTCAAGATCCACGTGGTCGTCTTGAACCTCATACTCGATTGCTTCCCCGCCATGATACCCGAAGAGTTCTTGGAACTCGACTCGGACGGGCAGCGCGATGTCGGTCAGGCAGCGACCGCACTCGCCCTCGGCGGTCGCGTCGACCTCGGCGGTGACGAGGATGCCCTCGTGCACCGACTCCAGCCGGACGTCGAGCTCGACCTCCGAACCGGCGGCGACGGCGACGAGCCCCTCGCCGAACTGCTCGGGCGCGGGCACGGTGATGAACGCTTCGCGCATCTCGCCGGGACGGTTGACGAGGTCGCGCACGTTCACGCTGAAAGGGGACTGCTTGATGGCCACGATCGACGATTCTACGCGCCGGTGGCAGTGCGTTCGCCGAACGCCGGGCGGACCCGGTCGACGAGCGAACGCGGCACGAGCACCGCGCGGTAACGTCCCGCGAGCGGTTCGCCGACCGCGAGCGCGGCACGCGCCGTCGACAGCGCCCCTGCCAGACGTGCGACGGATGCCTCGTCGGCGTGCCGCCCGGGACCGTATCGCTCGAGTTCGACGGCGTCGCGCAGCACGAGGAGCGCCGCGGCCGCCGCGGGCTCACGGAAGCCCTCGCGCTCGGCGAGCGCCACTGCGGCGCCGCGCGGGGTGGCGGTCGCATCGAGTCGCACCCCCAGGTCGCGTGCGCTCGCGACGAGCTCGTCCCACGCGGCATCCGCGGGTCGTTCGCCGCGCCGGATCCGGCGCAACCGGCCTGAGCGCTGAGCGGCGCGCAGCACGGCCGGCGCGATGAGGACCACGACCGCGAGGAGCACGACGATGCCGCCGCGCCACCACCACCCGTCGACGCCGACCGAACCGCCGGCCGACGCACCGAGGCCGCGGTCGGGATCGAGCTCGGGTCGCCCGCTCGGCGCGCCGCTCGACGCACCCGGCGTCGGGGTGGGGGTCTCCGCCGCTTCGCCGGCACCGGGGCGCGAGTAGTCCGGCACGCTGCCCCGGCCGGGCGTGGGTTCGAACGGCACCCAGCCGACGCCCTCGAAGTACAGCTCGGGCCAGGCGTGCAGGTCGTGCGAGTCGACCTCGATGCGCTGCACACCGCCCACCCGCTCCTGGGCCGCGGTGCCCTGCGTGTAGCCGACCGAGATGCGCGACGGGATCCCCGCCTCGCGGGCGAGCACCGCCATCGTCGAGGCGAAGTGCACGCAGTACCCCGACTTGTTCTCCAGGAACTTCGCGATCACCTCGAATCCGCCGCCGTCGTAGCCCTCTTCGACCGGCGCCTCGGTCGAGTACTCGAACCGGTCGGAGCGCAGGTACGACTGGATCGCGACCGCGGCGTCGTACGGGGTCGCCTCGGCGGCCGTCACCGTGTCGGCGGTCTCGGAGATGATCGACGGCACGTCGTCGGGCAGTGCGAGGTACGGGGCGAGGTCGTCGCCCCCGGTGGGGCGGGCCGAGCGCAGCTGCGCGGGCGTGGGCTGCCGGTCGAGCCAGGTCGCCCGGTAGCGCTGACCGCCGGTGTCCGTGTCGACGCTGCGCACGGTGAGCGCGCCCGGATCCCAGAACCAGGAGCCGCTCAGCCCCTCGACGCTGCGCGTCGGGTACGGCAGCGGGAGCCAGGTGGTGCGCACCTCGTCGACGACGATGTCGATCGGGTGCTCCTTCGCCTCCACCTCGCCGTCGAGGCCATCGGGCAACGGCAGCGCGTCCACCGTGTTGTCGGCATCGACGGGCGACTCGGTGACGCCCCACGCGGCGCCCTCGAACCGGTCGAGCGTGAGCAGGGTGAAGTAGGGGCGGTCGTTGTCGCGGGCGAAGTAGTGGAAGGCGGGTCGCGGCTCGGGCCTGCGCAGGTCGCGCCCGAGATCGATGAACGGGGTCACCCCGCGACCGAAGATCGCGCCCTGGGATCCGGTGCCGAGCAGCAGGCTCGTCGAGATGCTCGGCGTGGAGGCGGCGAGGACGGTCGCGACGAGGATGCCGACGGTCGTCAGGCCGAGCGTCGTGGCGAGGCCCGAGGCGGCGGGCACGCGCGCGGGCGGCACCACCGTCGCGGCTCGCTCGTCGTCGTCGCCGCCCGCGAGGTTCGCGCGCCGACGGACCCGCACGTCGACGCGGAGCAGCAGCAGGTAGGCCGCCGCCGAGAAGACGAGTGCCCACACCTCGGCGCCGGACTCGATGATGAAGCCGGGGATGAGGATGGGCACCAGTGCGGGCGCCGCGGCGAGCGCCGGCATGCGCACGGTCTGCACGAGCACGTCGACGCAGATGGCGAGCACCCCGACGCCGAGCGCGAGGACGAACGACAGGGCGGGCACGGCGATCGCCGGCACCGCCTGCTGCTGGATCGTGCGCTGCGCGCCGTCGAAGAGGTCGCCGAACAGCGGGAAGGTGTCGGCGGTCGGCACGATGAGCGCGAAGCTCGTCCCCCCGCCGAAGACGAGGGTGAGCAGCAGCAGCAGGATCACGAGTTCGCCGAGCGGTACGAGCGAGCCGGGCACGCGGAGGGCGCGCAGCCCGGAACCGCCGAACATCGTGCCGGCCGCGATGAAGGCGCAGAGCCACCACCAGCCGCTGCCGGAGATGAGGGGGCCGAGCGCCATCGAGGCGACCGCGACGAGCAGGAACGATGCTGCCGTCAGCGCGAGGCGCTGCGCGCGGCTCAGCGGGCGGTCATCGGGATGCATCGCGCTCGCCCCCGTCTCCCGGCGCCCCGACGTCGGCACGCAGTGCGATGCCCGCCCACGCGTCGCCGATCGAGGCGGGCCGACGCACTCGGACGACGCGCCAGTCGGCCTCCTCGAGCGCCTCGACGACGCGATGCGACACCGTCTCCGCGACGAACGCGATCGCGGGCTCGATCGTCTGCCGGAGCCCCACGAGCCCCGCGGCGTCGCGCTCGTCGGGCTCGACGAGCACCGCGAACCCCGGCATCCTGGCCTCCCGGGCGCGCGCTTCGCCGCGGTCTCCCCCACCTCGCGGCGCACGGTCGGCTGCGTCGTCGCGATTCGCGACCTCGAGGCGCGCGAGGTCTTCGAGCAGCAGCCGGTCGCCGCCGGGCATGTGGTACGGGCCGCTCGAGTTCGCCGTCGCGATCGACCCGCGTGCCGGGTCGGCGACCGGATCGCAGCGCACTCGGAATCCCCGCTCGAGCAGGTGGACGCCGATCGAGGCCACGACCTCGACGCCGAGTTCGAAGCCGGCGTGCCCGTGCTCTGCGTTCCCGTGGGCGAACGCGCCGGTGCGCGGCCGGCCGGCGAGGGTGGTGTCGACCAGGATGCGGACCTCGGGATCCCCCCGCTGCTCCTCCTCGCGCACCATGAGCTCGCCGCGACGGGCGGTCGCCGCCCAGTTGACGCGGCGCATCGGATCGCCGTAGCGGTACTCCCGTGCGATGAGCTCGTCGGAGTTCGGGTGCGTGCGCCGCTGCAGGCCGTGCAGCACCCCGTCGACACTGGCGGCCGAACCGAGCGCCCGCTCGAGCGGCGTCACCCGGGGGGTGACGACGACCTCGTGGCGTGCTCCGGCGTCGCGATCGATGCGCGCGAGGGCGAACGGGTCGAAGACGCCGACGCGGAGCGGGCCGATGCCGTACACGCCACGCCGCGGGAGGCGGAGCCGGTACTCCAGGTGCACCGTGTCGTCGCCCGACGGCAGCACGCCCTCGTACGGACCGATCGCGGGCAGCACCGCCTCGGGCGGCGCATCGAGCCCCTCGGGAACGCGATCGCGCCAGTGGGCGCCGTCGAAGGTGCGCCGTGCACGGTTCCGCACCGTGATCGCCACGCTCGCGCCCGACCCGGCGCTGACCACGGGCGGGGTGAACGTGCGCGTGACGCCGAGCTTCGGCGCGCGCAGCGCCACGAAGAGGGCCGCTACGCCGGGCATGGCGATGCCGACGAACGCGAGCAGCATGATGTCGCGCAGGTCGAACCACAGCGAGACCGCGAGCAGCACGACGCCGACGAAGAGCAGCGCACCGCCACGCCGGGTCAGCCGCGGCCAGGCGGCGAAGCGAGGAGGGCGCAGGCGCTGCATCTCAGTTCCTTCGTGCGCTGCCGACCGGAACCGGCGTCTCCCCCACGATGCGTCGGACGATGGCGTCGATGAGCGGACCCGCGTCGCGGTCGTGCGCGCCGAGGGCGCGACTCGTCGGCACCAGCCGGTGCGCGAGCACCGGAACGGCGAGCGCGTCGATGTCGTCGGGCAGCACGAAGTCGCGGCCGTGCATCGCGGCATGCGCCTTCGCCGCCCGCACGAGCTGCAGCGTTGCGCGCGGGCTGGCACCCAGCCGGAGCTGACGATCGTCACGGGTCGCACGGGCGAGATCGACCGCGTACTCCTTGACCGGCTGCGACGTGAAGACGTGCTGCACCGCCTCGATCATCGATCGCAGCTCCTCGAGCGAGACGACGGCGGAGAGGTCGTCGAGCGGGCTCTTCGTCTCGCGCGTCGAGAGCATCGCGAGCTCGTCGGCCGATGCCGGGTAGCCCATCGAGATGCGGGCCATGAAGCGGTCGCGCTGGGCCTCGGGCAGCGGATACGTGCCCTCCATCTCGACCGGGTTCTGCGTGGCGACGACGGTGAACGGCGCATCGAGCCGATACGTCGTGCCGTCGGCCGTGACCTGGCGCTCCTCCATGCACTCGAGCAGCGCCGACTGCGTCTTCGGGCTCGCGCGGTTGATCTCGTCGCCGATGACGAGGTTCGCGAACACCGGCCCCCGCTTGAACTCGAACCGACGGCTCGACTGGTCGAACACCGAGACCCCGGTCACGTCGCTCGGCAGCAGGTCGGGAGTGAACTGGATGCGGCTGACGGTCGCGTCGACCGAGCGGGCGAGCGCCTTGGCGAGCATGGTCTTGCCGACGCCGGGCACGTCTTCGATGAGGAGGTGCCCTTCGGCCAGCAGCACGGTGAGCGACGCGGTCACGGCGTCGCGCTTGCCGGCGATCACGGTCTCGACGTTCGCGACGATCCCGGCGGCGAGTGCGCCCACCTCGTCGATGCCCATGATCGAGGAGCCGGCCCCGGGCCCGCCCGTCACCGCGACCGCCTCGCTCATGGCGTCATCGCCGTCTCGAGGTAGTCGGCGACGACCGTCGGCACGTAGGGCGCGACATCGCCCCCGAGCGCCGCCACCTGCCTGACGAGCGAGCTCGACACGTGCGCATTCGCCGGGTCGGGCAGCAGGAACACGGTCTCGACGCCGGCGAGGTGCCGGTTCACGATCGCCATCGGCGTCTCGTAGGCCACGTCGACCTGCGAGCGGATGCCCTTCACGAGCACGGTCGCGCCGACGTCGGTGCAGTAGTCGACGAGCAGCCCCATGCTCCACGAGGCGACGACGATGCGCCCCTTGATGCCCGCGTCGGCGATCGACTGCTCGATGAGCGAGACGCGCTGGGCGATGGGCAGCAGCGCCGACTTGTCGGGGTTGTGCACCACGACCACGTGCAGCTCGTCGTAGAGGCCCGCCGCCCGGGCGATCACGTCGAGGTGGCCGCGCGTGACGGGGTCGAACGATCCTGGGACGACGGCGATCCGCTGCATACGCAACAGCGTAGTGTCTCTGCGGAGCCCCGCGGCGTCGGGCCGAGAGTCTCAGCCCTTGCTCAGGTACCCGCTCGCCTCGTCGTCGAGCCGGCGCCGCACGGCGGCCGCGAGCGCCCGATGGTCGGCGAGCCCGGGGTCGGACCCGAGCAGCAGTTCGGCCTCGGCGCGGGCGTCGGCGATGACGTCGCCGTCGCGCACGACGCGGAGGAGCTTCAGCGACGAGCGACCGCCCGACTGCGTGGCGCCCAGCACGTCGCCCTCGCGTCGCAGCTCGAGGTCGACGCGGGCGAGTTCGAAGCCGTCGAGCGTCGCGGCGACCGCCTCGACGCGCTGCAGGGCGAGCGAGCCGGGCACCGCCTGCGTGACGAGCAGGCAGAGCCCCGGGACCGCCCCGCGGCCGACCCGGCCGCGGAGCTGGTGGAGCTGGGAGACGCCGAAGCGGTCGGCGTCGACGACGACCATGACACTCGCGTTCGGCACGTCGACGCCGACCTCGATGACGGTGGTCGAGACGAGCACGTCGAGCTCGCCCGCCGCGAACGCGCGCATCGTGCGGTCTTTCTCGTCGGCGCTCATCCGCCCGTGCAGCGGGGCGACCCGCAGGTCGGCGAAGCGCGGGTTCGCCTCGAGCTCCGCGAGGACCGAGGCGACGGATGCGACCGGTCCGGCGGTCTCGCCCTCGCCGTCCGCCTCGACGGGCTCGCCGTCGTCTTCGGCGACGCGAGCCTCGATGGCTGGGCACACGACGAATCCCTGGCGCCCGAGGGCGACCTCCTCGGCGAGCCGCTCCCATACCCGCGGCCGCCAGGCGGGACGGATCGCGAGCGGCACGACCTGCGATTCGATGCCGGCGCGGCCCGCGGGCAGCTCGGCGATCGTCGAGACGTCGAGGTCGCCGAACACCGTCATCGCCACCGTGCGCGGGATCGGCGTCGCGGTGAGCACGAGCACGTGCGGCGGTTCGGCGCCCTTGAGGCGCAGCGCCTCGCGCTGCTCGACGCCGAAGCGGTGCTGCTCGTCGACGACGACGAGCCCGAGGTCGGCGAACGACACCCGATCGCCGATGAGCGCGTGCGTGCCGACGACGAGTCGCGACTGGCCGGCGGCGGCCCGCAGCAGCGCCCGCTTGCGTTCGGCGGCCGGCAGCTGCCCGGTGATCAGGGTCGGGATCAGCTCCGCGGCGAGCTCGGGGCCCAGCATCTTCACGATCGAACGCAGATGCTGCGCGGCGAGCACCTCCGTCGGCGCGAGCAGTGCCGACTGCCCGCCCGAATCGGCGACGGCGAGCATCGCCCGCAACGCGACGAGCGTCTTGCCCGAGCCGACCTCGCCCTGCACGAGTCGGTTCATCGGCACGGGTTCGCCGAGGTCGCGCGCGATCTCGTCGCCGACCTGCACCTGGTCGCCCGTGAGCGCGAACGGCAGCGCAGCGTCGAATCGCTCGAGCAGTCCGCCGGCGGTCGGGCGCCGGGCCAGGGCCCGCGTCATGCGGAGCGCGGCACGCCGTTCGAGGAGCGCCGTCTGCAGCACGAAGGCCTCGGTGAACCGGAGCGTGCGCCGGGCGGCCTTCCACTCCGACTCGTGCTCGGGCCGGTGCACGCGTTCGAGCGCCTCGCGGTGCGCGAGGAGCCTCCGCCCCTCGCGCACCGACGACGGGAGGGGATCGTCGACGGCGCCCAGCCCGTCGAGCAGCACGCCGATCGCCTTGGCGAGCTGCCAGCTCGCGAGCGTCGAGGTCGCAGGATAGATCGGGATGGGCGACTCGGCCCAGCGCTTCGCGGCCGCGTCGCCGACGTCGACGGGTGCGAGGTCGTCGAAGAGCTCGTAGTCGGGATGCGCGAGCTGCCGGTTGCCCTTGTAGTCGCCCACCTTGCCCGCGAAGATGCCCCGCCGGCCCGGACGCAGGTCGTTCTCGCGCCAGCGCTGGTTGAAGAAGGTGAGCGTCAGCACCCCGGTGCCGTCGGAGATCTTCGCCTCGACGATCGAGCCGCGACGCTGGCGCATCTCGCGCACGCGCACCTCGAGCACCTCGGCGACGATCGTCACGTTCTCGTCGAGCGGGAGCGAGGCGAGCGCCGTGAGCTCACCGCGGAGCGCGTAGCGCCGCGGGTAGTGGGCGAGCATCTCGCCGACCGTCGTGTAGCCGAAGGCGCGCTCGACCGCCTGTGCCGTGCGACCGCCGAGGGCGCCCGACAGCTTCGAGTCGAGGGTGAGGCTGCCGGGCACGGCCGGAGCCCCACCCTCGGTCTCAGCAGGTCGCGCCGTCATGCCTCGATCGTAGGCTCCGCCTCCGTCAGCGCCGCGAGCTCGGCCTTGACGTAGGGATCGTCGGGCCGCTCCGCCGCGAGCGCGCGCTGCAGCTCGAGCGCCTCGTCGTGCCGGCCGAGGCTGCGCAGGCAGCGACCGACCGACCAGCGCGCGACATGGCGCTGCTCGGGGGTGCCGTACGCGTCGGCGGCCTCGACGGCCTGCTCGAAGTGCATGAGCGCACCGGTCAGCCGACCCGAGTCGTGCAGGGTCCAGCCGAGGTTGTTGTGCAGCGCGACGCCCCAGCGCAGCACCCGCGGGTCGCGCGAGCCGTCGAGCACGTCGAAGCCCTCCGTCGCCCACTCCTCCTCGTGACCGGCGTCGTTCAGGGCGAGCATGTGCAGCGCGTCGAGCACGAGGAACGGCGATCCGGCGACGGCGGCCTCGCGGACGCCGCGGGTCAGGTCGGGCACGGCGTCGGCAGGGCGATGATGGGATGCCGCGAGCCGGCCCCGCTCGATCGCCACCCTCGCTCGCAGCTCGGCCGCGTACGCCTCGGGTTCACCGGCCACGGGGCCGAGGGCGGCGACCTCGTCGAGCAGGGCGAGCGCCTCGTCGCCGCGGCCGAGAATGCCGAGCGCTCGGGCGAGCTGCGTGGTCATGACCGCGCGGGTGTGCGCCGGGCTCCCCTCGTCGGCCGCGGCCGCGCGGAAGCGCTCGGCACTCGCCTCGGGATCGGAGAAGTCCCAGAGGCGGTCGAGCAGCTGCTGCTCGCCCCCTCGATGCCGGGACGGTTCGGCGGGTACGCGGTCGGTCGAGCCGGTCTCTTCATCAATCGGGGCAGGCACACTCCCATCATGGCAGTGCCGGGCCGACATCGCCGTGCCGGAAGGTCATGCGTCGCCGGCCTCGTGGCACCGCCGCGCCGCCGCCGATAGGCTGCCGGAGTCATGACCCGAATCATCGCCGGATCCGCCGGTTCGCTCACGTTGCAGGTGCCCCGCTCGGGCACCCGCCCGACGAGCGACCGCGTGCGCGAGGCGATCTTCTCGGCGCTCGAATCGCGCGACGCGATCGACGGCGCGCGCGTGCTCGACCTGTACGCCGGATCCGGAGCCCTCGGGCTCGAGTCGGCGAGCCGCGGCGCGGGCGAGGTCGTGCTCGTCGAGCGCGCGTCGGCCGCGGCCGAGATCTGCCGGCGCAATGCCGACGCGGTGCGTCGCGCGGCCCGGGGCGCCGGCGCCCGCGTGCGGGTGGTGCAACGAGCCGTCGCCGCCTACCTCGAGGGCGCGGCGGCGGGATTCGATCTCGTCTTCATCGACCCCCCGTACGACCTCGGCGAACCCGCCTTGGCGAGAGACTTGGAACTGCTCGCGCCGTTGCTCGCAGAGGACGCGATCGTGGTGGTCGAGCGCAGCAGCCGCTCGCCCGAGCCGACCTGGCCCGCGGGCATCGAAGCCTCCCGCCGGCGCGATTACGGCGAGACGACCCTGTGGTGGGCCGACGCCGTTCAGCCCGCCGCGCCGTCCCAGCCCGAGTAGGGGTCCCAGCCGTCGGCGTCGACCGGGCCGCCGTCGAGCAGGATGGCACCGGGGGCGTCGACCACCCGACCGATCGCCTGGAACGGCGCCGGCAGTGCGGCGCCCGGCGGGAAGGTCGCGAGCAGGCCGTGGTCCTCCGCGCCCGCGAGCGCGAGGCGCACGTCGGGGCCGAGCGCCTTCCGCTCGAAGTCGAGACCCACCCCGCTCGCCTCGGCGAGCCGGCGGGCGTCCCGCGCGAGCCCGTCGGAGACGTCGAGCATCGCGGTCGCGCCGGCGATGGCCGCGTCGCGGCCCGCCCCGACGGGTGGGCTCGGAGCAAGCTGCGCCGCGATGAGCTCCCCGTGCCGGTCGCGCAGCGCGGCGGTGCGCCCGGGGTCGGGCCGGCCCGAGGCATCCACCCCCTCGGCGAAGAGCAGTGCGAGCCCGCGTGCCGCGGCACCGCGCGCGCCTGCGTGCGCGACGACGTCGCCGACCCGCGCGCCCGAGCGTGTGACGGGCGCGCGGCCCTCGAGGTCGCCGAACGCCGTCACGGAGATCGTGAGCACCTTCGAGGCCGACAGATCGCCGCCGACGACCCCGCAGCCCGGGGCGAGCGTCGCGAGGCCCTCCCGCAGTCCGTCGGCGATGCCTTCGAGCACGCTCACCGACAGGTCGTTCGGGGCGGCGATCGCGACGACGAGCGCCGTGGGCCGGGCGCCCATCGCGGCGATGTCGGTGAGGTTCGTCGCAGCGGCCTTCCAGCCGAGCTCGAAGGGCCTCGACCACGCGAGCCTGAAGTCGGGGCCGTGCACCATGAGGTCGCACGTGACGACGAACCGCCCATCGGCCGCGGCGACGACCGCCGCATCGTCGCCGGCGCCGAGGAGCGCCGAGTCGCCGGGGTCGAGCCGCGGAAGGATCCGCGCCAGCACGGCCTGTTCGCCGAGTTCGCCGATCGGGCGGTCGTCGTTGGTCGCGGAGGCGGTCGAGTCGGGCATCCGTCCAGCGTAACGAGCGCCGGACTCGCGAATGGTGTGTAATGGGTCCTTACGAACCCCGTCTCGCTGACGTACGGTGGGTTCGGTACGAGACCCGAATGCGGTGAGTCCACCCCGCTCACCGCCCCTGCAATGGAGCACGCGTGAGCCGTCGGAGCGAGAGAGCAGCACGAACAGCGGGCCGCCGCCGTCGCCGCCGCCGGGTGATCATCGGACTGTCCGCCGCCGCGACCGTCGTCGCGCTCGTCGGCGGCGCCGGCGTCGCCTGGGCCGGCGGCCAGTTCGATCGTTGGCTGCACCCCGAGATCCCCTGCACCGAGCCGGTGGAGCTGACCGTCGCGGCGGACCCGGCGATCGCATCGACCGTCGAGGCGATCGCGGCCGACTACGACGCAGCCGAGGACTCGTGCTCGCGCACCGAGGTGGTCGCGCAGGCTTCGGCCGACACGGCCGCCATGCTCGCCTCGGGCAACGCCTCCGACGTCGACGCCTGGATCCCCGACTCCCCCGTCTGGCTCGTGCGGATGTCGAGCACCGCCCGGTCGCTCGGCCGCCCGGTGCCGGATCTCGCCCTCGAGCGATCGATCGCCTCGAGCCCGGTCGTGTTCGCCGCACGCGCGGACCGGCCCGACGCGGTCGACGGGGAGGACCTCAGCTGGAACGGCCTGCTCAACGACGCGTTCTCGGCGCTGCTGCCCGACCCCGAGGCCTCGTCGGCCAGCCTCAGCGCACTGCAGGCGATGGAACGCCGGGTCGACATCGGGACGACCCGCCAGTTCCAGCAGGCGATGATCGAGCTCAACGACACGATGCCGTCCTCGATCGACGACGCGTTCGCCGCCCTCGACGGCGCCGCCGACGGCACCGTCGTGATCGCGAGCGAGCAGCAGATCGCCCGCCACAACCGGGAGGGCGGCTCGACCCCGCTCGTCGCCCTCTACCCCGCCGACGGCACGCTCGCGCTCAGCTACCCGTTCCTCCGGGTGCTCGACGAATCGGAGCTCGCGAAGAACCTGCCCGCCGCCGACGCCGAGACCGACGAGAGCGCCGACGCCAGAGCCCGGGCGTTGCACGCGCGCGAGCTCGACGCGCTGAAGCTCGCCCTCTGGTCGGCGAAGGACGCGTTCGCCGCCGACGGGTTCCGCGACGGTACCGGCTCGGGCGAGCTCGAACAGGAGGGCGTGCTCGTCGACGCCGTGCCGGTCGACTCGGCCGCCGCCGGCGCGCAGGTCGCGATCCTGCGCACCTGGGGCGTGCTGAGCCTTCGCTCCCGCATCCTCGGCGTCATCGACGTCTCCGGTTCGATGGAGGAGCCGACGGTCACGGGCCTCCGCCGCATCGACCTGCTCACCCAGGCCGCCGCCAAGACGCTCTCGCAGTTCTCGGGCGACGTCGACCTCGGGATGTGGATCTTCTCGACCGCGCGCGCGGGCGATCGCGACTGGGAGCCGCTCGTCCCGATCGACAGTCTCGGCACCGACGACCATCGGGCGCGCATCAACAGCGCGATCGCGTCCCTCCCGGGCCGGCTCGGCGGGGCGACCGGGCTCTACGACACGGTGCTCGCGGCCGTCGCGCAGGTGCGCTCGACCTACGACGCCGATCGCGTGAACTCCGTGCTGCTGCTCACCGACGGCCGCAACGAGGACGAGCACGGCATCTCGCTCGAGACGCTGCTCGAGAAGCTGAAGCAGCTCGACGACCCGTCGAAGCCCGTGCCCGTGGTCATGGTCGGCATCGGGCCCGACACCGACGTGAAGGCCATGCGAGCGATCGCGAAGGCGACGGGCGGCGCCGCCTATTCGGCCGCGAAGCCGCAGGACCTGAGCACCGTGCTCACCGACGCCCTCTCGCAGCGGGCCTGCCGTCCGAACTGCTGAGTCACGCACGTCGAACCCATCGAATGTTGCCGTTCCGACCGGGTGTTGCCGTGCGATGGGCGACGCTCGGCTCGAACGGCCACGCTCGCGACCGTCGTCGGGCGCCCGGCGACGGGCGCCCGGCGACGGGCGACGGGCGACGGGCGACGGCCGTCGGGCGCGGTGGGCCGCGCGCGGCTAACCTGAAGGGGATGGACCACCCGAACGCGCGTCTGCGTCGCGCCCGCCTGCCCCTCGTCGCCGCCTGCGCCGCCGCGCTCGCGATCTCGCTCACCGGCTGCAGCCAGCCCGTGCCGATCGACCCCGCCGACGAGGCGAGCTCGCCCGACTGCGCGGCCGTCGTCGTACGCCTGCCCGACGTGCTCGCGAAGGGCACCGGCGAGGAGCAGGCCGAGCGCGAGACGAACGCCCAGGGCACGGGCGCTTGGGGCTCCCCCGCCTCGGTGCTGCTGCGCTGCGGCGTCGAGCCTCCCGGGCCGACGACCGACCGTTGCGTCACCGTCAACGGCGTCGACTGGATCATCGACGAGACCGACGCCCCGAACTACCGCTTCACCACCTACGGGCGCACCCCGGCGGTCGAGGTGCTCGTGGACAACGACGTCGTCTCGGGCACCACGGCCATCACCGAACTCTCATCCGCCGTCTCGGTCATCCCCTCGGAGACCGAGTGCACGTCGGTCGACGACGCGACCACCGCGCCCGGCACCGACGGCTGAGCCGGAACCGGGGGCCGCACTTCGCGTGCTACCGGGCACCGGTCGCGTGCCCGACCTCGATGAGCTCGGTGATGAGCTCGGGATAGCTGAGGCCCGAGTTCAGCCAGCACGTCGGGAACATCGAGATCGGCGTGAACCCCGGCATGGTGTTGATCTCGTTGACGACGAACCCCTCGCCGGTGAGGAAGACGTCGACGCGGGCGAGGCCCTGGCCGCCGATCGCCTCGAAGGCTCGGCGCGCGACGCGCTGCAGCTCGAACAGCTCGCCGTCGCCGAGGTCGGCCGGGCAGACGAGTTCGACACCCGGCGCGTCCAGGTACTTCGCCTCGAAGTCGTAGAACTCCCGCCCGGTCACGACGATCTCGCCGGCGACGCTGACCTGCGGCGTTCCGTCGCGCCCCTCGAGGACGGCGCACTCGATCTCACGGCCGACGACGCCCGACTCGACGAGCACGGTGCCGTCCTCGGCGAACGCCACGTCCAGGGCCCCGTGCAGCTTCGCCCAGTCGTCGACCTTCGTGACACCGACCGACGAGCCGGCCCGGGCCGGCTTCACGAACACCGGGAGGCCGAGGCTGTGCACCCGGCGATGCCACAGCTCGGGGTCGCGGTCGATCGCCGCGCGCGTCACGGTCACCCACGGCGCGACGGGGATGCCGGCACCCTCGAGCACCGTCTTCGTGAAGTGCTTGTCCATGCCGAGCGACGAGGCGAGCACGCCGTTGCCGACGTAGGGCAGGCCGACGAGCTCGAGGAGGCCCTGGACGGTGCCGTCCTCGCCGAACCGGCCGTGCAGGATCGGGAAGACCACGTCGACGTCGCCGAGCGAGCGCGTGCCCGAGGCATCCGACACGGTGAGCTCGCGCGACGAGGCCGACTCGGGCCAACGCACCCGGGTGCCGTTGTCGACGACCTCGGGCAGGTGGGCCGGATCGAGCGCGAATCGCGCCGGGTCGTCGGCCTCGAGCACGTAGGCGCCGTCGCGCGTGATCCCGACGGGGATCACCTCGAACCGGCTACGGTCGATCGCCCCCAGCACCCCGCCCGCCGTGGCGCAGCTGATCGAATGCTCGCTTGAGCGCCCGCCGAACAGCAGAACCACCGTGAGCTTGTCCATCTTTCGTCCTTTCGCCCTGCGGCTCGTCGTCGGTCGTGAGGTGCGGCGCGATGTCCTTGGGGTCGAGGGTGCCCGCGAGCACCTGTCGCACCTGCTCGACGATGGGCATCTCCACGCCCTTCGCCCGCGCGAGTTCGAGGATCGGCCCGACCGAGGCGAGGCCCTCGGTCGTCTGCTGCATGCGGTTGACCACGTCGTTGAGGTGATAGCCCTGGCCGAGCAACCGCCCGGCCGTGTTGTTGCGCGAGAGGGGCGACTGGCTCGTCGCGATGAGGTCGCCGAGTCCGGCGAGGCCCGACAGCGTCTCGGGGTGGGCGCCGAAGGCGACGGCGAAGTCGCTCATCTCGACGAGGCCGCGCGTGATGATCGACGCTTTCGTGTTGTCGCCGTAGCCGGCACCGTCGACGATGCCGATCGCCACGGCGATGAGGTTCTTCAGCACGCCGCCGAACTCGGTGCCGATGACGTCGGTGTTGACGAACGAGTGGAAGTAGCGGTTGCGCGCGACGCTGGCGACGGCCTGCGCGGTCTCGAGGCTCGTCGACGACACGACGGCGGCCGTCGGCTGCTCCTTCGCGATCTCGAGCGCGAGGTTGGGGCCCGAGATGACGGCGATCTGCGATTCGTCGATGTGCAGCACCTCGGCGATGACCTCGCTCATGCGAAGGCCCGTCGACTTCTCGACGCCCTTCATGAGCGAGACGACCTTCGCCTCGGCGTGCAGGTGCGGCGCGATCGTCTTCAGGTTGTCGCGCAGCGACTGGCTCGGCACCGACACGAACACCTGCTCGGCCCCCGCGAGGGCGAGGTCGAGCCGGCTCGTCGCACGGAGGTTCAGCGGCAGATTGACACCCGGGAGGTAGTCGCTGTTGCGCTTCGCCTCCTGGATCTCGCGGGCCATCTCGGGCCGCCGGGCCCACAGGACGACGTCGGCACCGCCGTCGGCGAGGATCTTCGCGAAGGTCGTGCCCCAGCTGCCGGCGCCCAGCACGGCCACACGAGTGCCGTGCGGCGGCTTCTGTCTACTCTTCAAGGCGCCCCGTCTCCTTCTGGCCGTGGGCGGCCGGGTTCCAGCGCTCGGCGGGTGCGGGCTCGCCGCGCACCTCGGCGAGGAGCTCGGCGATCGCGTCCATGAGCTCGCCGGTCGCCTTCACGAGCATCGCCTGGTCGATGGGCTTGTCGCGGTAGGCGCTGAGGTCGAAGGGCTCGCCGATGATGACGTCGATCGTCTTGCGAGGGAACAGGCTGATCTTCTTGCCGTAGCGGGGCAGCACGGCCTGGGTGCCCCAGTGGGCGGCCGGCACGATCGGGATGCCTCGCTCGAGTGCGATGCGCACCGCGCCGGTCTTGCCGCGCATGGGCCAGAGGTCGGGGTCGCGGGTGAGCGAGCCCTCGGGGTAGACGATGACCATCCGGCCCTTCTCGACGAGCTCCTCGGCGGCACGCAGCGCCTGGTGGCCGTTGCTTCCGGTTCGTTCGACCGGGATCTGGCCCGAGGTGCGCAGGAACCAGCCGAGCACGGGGTTCTTGAAGAGCGACGCCTTCGCGAGGAACCGCGGCGCGCGACCGAGCTTCCAGCTCGCGGCGCCCATCACGACGGGGTCGATCTCGCTGTAGTGGTTCGGCGCGAGCACGAACGCGCCCGAAGCGGGCATGCGCTCTCGATGGTGGAACCGGAAGCGCATGCCGAGGTTGATGATCGGCAGGATGAGGACGGCGAGCACCCAGAAGAACGACGGTCGACGGGTCTCGGACCGCGGTTTGGCAGGGGTGATCGCCTCGGAGGTGTCGTGTGGCACGCCCCTATTATCCTTCGAGTTCGAAATCCGCCCCGAGCAGCTCGAGCTTCGTGATGAAGTCCTCGTACCCGCGGGCGATGATGCCGACGTTCGAGACCGTCGAACGCCCTTCGGCCGTGAGTGCCGCGATCAGGTGGCTGAAACCGCCGCGCAGGTCGGGCACCTCGATGTCGGCGCCGGTGAGGGTCGCAGGGCCGGAGATGACCGCGGAGTGCTTGAAGTTGCGCTGGCCGAAGCGGCAGGGCCGACCGCCGAGGCACTCCTTGTGCACCTCGATCGACGCGCCCATCTCGACGAGGGCGTCGACGAAGCCGAAACGCTGCTCGTAGACCGTCTCGTGCACGATCGAGACGCCCTTGGCCTTCGCGAGGGCGACGACGAGCGGCTGCTGCCAGTCGGTCATGAAGCCGGGGTGCACGTCGGTCTCGATGATCACGGGCTTCAGCTCGCCACCGGGGTGATAGAAGCGGATGCCCTCCTCCTCGATCTCGAAGGCGCCGCCGACCTTGCGGAAGACGTTGAGGAACGTGAGCATCTCGGCCTGTCGGGCACCGCCCACGAAGATGTCCCCGTCGGTCGCGAGTGCCGCGGCCGCCCAGCTCGCAGCCTCGTTGCGGTCGAAGAGCGCGCGGTGCGTGTAGCCGTCGAGCTTGTCGACGCCCTCGATGCGGATGACGCGGTCGGTGTCGACCGTGATGATCGCGCCCATCTTCTGCAGGATGTTGATGAGATCCATGATCTCGGGCTCGATCGCGGCACCCGAGAGTTCGGTGATGCCGTCGGCGAGGACGGCGGTGAGCAGGACCTGCTCGGTCGCGCCGACGCTCGGGTACGGCAGCGACACCTTGGCTCCGTGGAGGCCGCCGGGTGCCGACATGCGGATGCCGCTCGGCAGCTTCTCGACGATGGCACCGAAGTTGCGCAGCACCTCGAGGTGGTAGTCGATCGGCCGGTCGCCGATGCGGCAGCCGCCGAGATCGGGGATGAACGCCTCGCCGAGGCGATGCAGGAGCGGTCCGCAGAACAGGATCGGGATCCGGCTCGAGCCCGCGTGGGCATCGATGTCGGCCATGTGCGCGGTGGCGACGCCCGACGGGTCGAGGATGAGCTCGCCCTCCTCGATGCCGTGCGTGACGCTCACGCCGTGCACCTCGAGCAGCCCCCGCACGATGCGCACGTCGCTGATGTTCGGCACGTTCTTCAACACGCTCGGGGTGTCGCCGAGGATCGCCGCCACCATCGCCTTCGTGACGAGGTTCTTGGCGCCCTTCAACTCGATCCTGCCGCGGAGCGGCTTGCCTCCGTTGATCGTGATCTTGTCGACGTTCAACCCGACTGCCGTTCCATGGTTCTTGGCATCCTGCCCGAGTGTGTTCACAGACTCCCTGATTCCGCCGGCTCCCTGATGGGGAGCGTCTTGGGCCGCCATGCCGCTCGATGTGTCTCGAACTCGGCGATGGCCGCTTCGTCCCGGAGGGTGAGGCCGATGTCGTCCAGGCCCTCCAGAAGCCTCCACCGAGTGTAGTCGTCGATGTCGAACGGCACGGTGAGCGCGCCCGCGCTCACCGTTCGTGCAACGAGATCGACGGTCACCGCTATTCCCGGGTCGGCTTCGACGACCGCCCACAGGCGCTCGATGTCCTCGTAGGCGACCTGGGCGGCGAGCAGGCCCTGCTTGCCCGAGTTGCCGCGGAAGATGTCACCGAACCGCGAGCTGATCACGACGTCGAAACCGTAGTCGCGCAACGCCCAGACGGCGTGCTCTCGGCTCGATCCGGTGCCGAAGTCGGGGCCGGCGATGAGCACCTTCGCGCCCGCGTACTCGGGCCGGTTGAGGATGAACTCGGAGTCCTGGCGCCAGGCGTGGAACAGCGCGTCGTCGAAGCCGGTCTTCGTGACCCGCTTGAGGAAGACCGCGGGGATGATCTGGTCGGTGTCGACGTTCGAGCGGCGCAGCGGCACGGCGACGCCGGTGACGGTCGTGAGCTTCTGCATCAGCGGGCCTCCCCTTCGGTCTGCAGATCCCAGGGGCTCGAGAGCGTGCCCCTGATGGCGGTCGCGGCCGCGACGAGCGGCGAGACGAGGTGCGTTCGGCCGCCCTTGCCCTGCCGGCCCTCGAAGTTGCGGTTCGAGGTCGAGGCGCAACGTTCGCCCGGGGCGAGCTGGTCGGGGTTCATGCCGAGGCACATCGAGCAGCCGGCGAAGCGCCATTCGGCGCCGAACGCCTCGAACACCTTGTCGAGCCCCTCGGCCTCGGCCTCGAGGCGCACGCGTGCCGAGCCGGGCACGACCATCACCCGCACGCCGTCGGCCTTCTGCTTGCCCTCGATGACCGACGCGAACGCGCGCAGGTCTTCGATGCGGCTGTTCGTGCACGAGCCCATGAACACCGCATCGACCTTGATGTCCTTGAGCGGCGTGCCCGGCTCGAGGTCCATGTACTCGAGCGCGCGCTCGGCGGCCGCCCGCTCGTGCTGGTCCGCGATGGCGGCGGGATCGGGCACCGACTCGGAGAGCGACACGCCCTGGCCCGGGTTCGTGCCCCAGGTGACGAACGGCTCGAGCGCGTCGGCGTCGATGAACACCTCGGCGTCGAACTCGGCGCCCTCGTCGGTCGGCAGCGTCTTCCAGTACTCCACGGCCGCATCCCAGTCGGCCCCCTCGGGCGCGTGCGCGCGACCCTTCAGGTACGCGAAGGTGGTCTCGTCGGGGGCAACCATGCCGGCGCGCGCGCCGGCCTCGATCGACATGTTGCAGATCGTCATGCGACCGTCCATCGACAGCTCGCGGATCGCCGAGCCGCGGTACTCGAGCACGTAGCCCTGGCCGCCGCCCGTGCCGATCTTCGCGATGACGGCGAGGATGATGTCCTTCGCGGTCACGCCCGGCCGCAGGGCGCCGTCGACGTTGATCGCCATGGTCTTGAACGGCTTCAGCGGCAGCGTCTGCGTGGCGAGCACGTGCTCGACCTCGCTCGTGCCGATGCCGAACGCCATCGCGCCGAAGGCGCCGTGGGTCGACGTGTGCGAGTCGCCGCAGACGACCGTGATGCCGGGCATCGTGAGGCCGAGCTGGGGCCCCACGACGTGGACGATGCCCTGCTCCTTGTCACCGAGGGAGTGCAGGCGGATGCCGAACTCCTTCGCGTTCCTGCGGAGGGTCTCGATCTGCGTGCGGCTCGTCGGGTCGGCGATGGGCCGGTCGATCTGGAGCGTCGGCGTGTTGTGGTCTTCGGTCGCGATCGTGAGGTCGGGCCGCCGCACCGGGCGCCCGGCCATCCGCAGGCCGTCGAACGCCTGGGGGCTCGTGACCTCGTGCACGAGGTGCAGGTCGATGTAGATGAGGTCGGGGGTGCCGTCTTCGCCCTGCTTGACCAAGTGGTCGGTCCAGACCTTCTCGGCCAGGGTGCGGGGACGTGCGACAGCGTCGTGCGCAGCGTTCATTCGTTCGTCTTCCTTCGAGGATCGGTTTCGGCCGACGACGGACTCCGCGACGGGGACGGCCTCAGATCGAAGCCCCGTCGCGGCGACGAAGGAGAAGTCGTGGCGCGCGCATGCCCATCAGGCTAACACCTCGCCGCCGGCGCTTCGGCCGCGAGCGGACATGTGGCGGTCATCGGGCGTCACGCCGAGGGATCCGCGATCAGCGGTGCGTCCCGGCGCCGTCGACCCGCAGCCCGAACTCGCCGAGGTACAGCGCCGACCCGAGGGGCACCACCGTCGCCTCGCCCGGTGGCAGCTCGCGCACCGGTGCGCCCGGCACCTCGACTCGCACCCCGTTCGTCGACCGGAGATCGGTGACGCGCACGCCCGCCTCGACGGGCTCGACGTACGCATGCGTCTTCGAGACGGTACGGGCGGGATCGTCGACCGCGACGGTGCGAGCGCCGGGCACCGCGGACGGCGCCGGGTCGCGGCCGAGCACGACCGGTTGGTCGATGACGGCTTCGAACCCGGATGCCGCGACGAGACGCCGTGCGGGAGCACCGGGCCGCGGAGGCGGAGCTGCCGGCTCCGCCGCCACCACTGGTGCGGGATGCTGCGGCGGCGCCGGAAGCGGTGTTCCGGGCGCGCCGATGACCGGCCCGCCCGGGGCGAAGGTCGGCAGCGTCCTCGGGACGGCCCGAACCGTGCGATCGGGCGCATGCGGCTGCGGCGCCGAGGGCACGATCCCCGGCGGGGGAACGATGAAGTCCGATTCACCCACCGTCCCAGCCTACCGACGACGACGGATCCGATAGCGACTGATGAATCGCCGGGCTCTGCCGACGGCCGCGGTCACCGCGGCCGTCGCCGCCTCGGCCTCGGTCCAGCGACGGGCGACGACCTCGTCGGACACGGGGCGGCCGTCGAAGACGTCCCGGTCGATCGTGGAGGCGAGCGTCGACAACGGCACGCCTTCGGCCGCGGCATCCGCGCCCTGCATCGCATCGCCGAGCCCCTGCTCGACGACCTGCTGCTCGAGGGCCCTCGCGGACTGCAGGCGCGTCGCTCGCGTCGGCGGCTCGAAGCCGAGCTCTGCGTAGCGGTCGACGAGCTCGTCCCAGGCGGCCGCGGCCTGCCGGTCGTTGGGGCCGGAGCGACGCCGCCGGCGCCGTGCCGCCTTGATCAGCGCCGCGGCGAGCATCGGCAGGAAGACGAGCGCCGCGGGGATCGCGATCGACCCGAGTGCGATCCACACCCATCCCGGAATCTGGAATGGCCGATCCTTGTCGTCGTCGTCCGTGTCGTCGATCTCGACGGTGGCGAGCAGCTCGTCCTCGGTCTGCTCGGCGCGCGGCGGCTGGCGCACCTGCGGCTGCGGCTCCGACTTCGGCTTCGGGGTCTCCTCCTTCGGCACGTCGACCTGGTCGGGCGTGGGGTGGAAGCTCACCCAGCCGATGCCGTCGAACGCGACCTCGACCCACGCGGTGACGTCGTCGCCGACGACCTCCACCTCGTCCTGTCCTTCCGCGACGTCGGGTGCGAACCCCATCACGACGCGCGCCGGATAGCCCAGATCGCGGGCCATGAGCGCCATCGCGGCGGCGTACTGCTCGGCGTCGCCGACCATCTGCGATCGCGTGAAGAGCTCGGTGATGCGATCGGCGCCGTGCCCCGCGCGCGACGCCACCTCGTCGGAGGCGAGGCCGTGGCTCAGGAATCCGTTCGTCTTGAGCGCCTTCTCGATCGCGCGCAGCTGCTCGATCGGGCTCGCGGCGTCGCCGGCGAGCTCGCTCGCCTTGGCCTCGGCCACGTCGGGCGAGTTCTCGACGATCGGCAGGGTGAGGTCGGCGACGGGCACGTCGAGCATGTCGTCGGTGTCGGGCTCGCGCTGCACGTTCGCCGTGAGCTCGTACCGGGTGCCCTCGCCGATGCCGCTCGTGAGCACGGCGGTGCCCGCGTCGGGGTTGTAGCGCAGGTCGCTCGCGCGGGCGGCGCTGGCGGCATCCTGCAAGTGCAGGCTGCTGCCGTAACCGACGGTCGGGAGCCAGACGTCGGAGTAGGCGCCGACCTCGATCTCGACGTCGCGCTTCGAGCCGAGGTCGGCGAGTCCGGGCTCGGGCAGCGACTCGCCCACGATGCCGTACCCCGCGTCGGACCCGGCGTCCTCGGGACCGGCGACGTTCCAGAGGCGGCCGGTGTAGGAGTCCATCGTGGCCAGCCGCAGGGTGTCGCCCGGTTGGAGGCCGCGCACCGTGAACAGCGTCTCCTCGGCGAGGTCCTTCGTGTACTTGCGGAATCCCGACAGCGGGCTCGGGAACTCGAGCGGGTCGAAGGGCGGCACGACCTCGTCGCGCAGCACGAAGCGCTCGGGACTCACCGGTGCGAACGCGACGCCCGCAATCGCGCCGATGGCGACGGCTCCGGCGACGACCGCGCTCGTGCCGGTGATCTTCTGCCGGCGCAGGCGCTTCGCCCCCTCTCCCGTCGCCTCGACGGTCGTCCCGCGGTGCCACGCGATCCAGACCAGGGCGATGACCGCGAAGGCGACGCCGCGGACACCCGCGAAGTACGGCTCGTCGGTGCCGAGCAGGATGCCGGAGAGGTAGAGGAGGGCTGGGCCGATGACGAGCACGCTCGCACGCAGTGCGGTTCGACGCTTGGGCAGCCATCGGGTCGCGAGCATCGTGCCGACGAGCGAGACGAGCCAGGCGGCGAAGTAGGGCAGCGCCGCGATGTAGTACGGCGCCTCGACCGGTGTGCCGATCGTGACGATGTCGGCCCAGCCGAAGACGGCCCCGTAGGCGAGCCCGGCGAGCGACGTGAGCGAGGGCAGCACGGCGAAGAGTCCGGTCTCGGGCATCGTGAACGGCGTGCCGAGGATGAAGTAGGCGGCGACGGCGACGAGCACGGTCGTGAGCACGCCGAGCCGCCAGACCGCGCCGGCGACGGCCGCGAGGGTGCCGACGACGAGCCCGGCGATCGCCGCGACGAGGAAGTTGAGGTCGCCGAAGCTCGTCTCGTAGCCGACGATGCCGAGCAGTGACAGGAGGCTCAGGACGAGCAGGTCGCTGACGACGTTGCGGGGCAGGCGTCTCATGGGCGCACCCTCCGCATCAGCCGAGGAAGGTCGGCGAGCTCGCCGATGGTTGCGACGGTCATGCCCGCGATCTTCGTGAGCGAGCTCGGCGCGCCGAGGTCGATGCGCACGGCGACCGTCTGGGTGTCGTTGCCGAACACCGTCTCGACGGCGCGGAACTCGGCGAGCGGGAGCTGCGAACCGCCGACCGCGATCACGACGCTCGGGGCCGGCAGGCGCTTCGTCGCCTCGCGCACGAAGTCACGCATCGTCGGGTAGGCGCGGTCGACCGGATCGATGCGGCACGAGTCATCCAGCAAGGTCGTCGGCGTCGCCGTGCGCAGGGAGACCCGTTCGGTCGCGACCGAGAGCCGCGTCTTGTCGCGGATGACCTGCACGCCGATCGAGGCGAGCACCGACACCCCGAGCTCGAACTCGTCCTCGGATGCGTAGTGCGCCCGCTCGGTCGACTGCAGGAGCGCGAGCTGCGAACGACGCGTCTCCTCGTACTGGCGGACCATGAGCTGTCCGGTGCGGGCCGACGTGCGCCAGTGCACGTTGCGCAGCGGGTCGCCCGGCTCGTAGGCGCGCAGGGCGTGGAACGAGATGTCGTTGTTCGTGATGACCTTCGTGATCTCGCCCTCGAGGTCGCGGACGAGGCCCGCGGCCGACGGCAGCAGGCGCGCGGTCACCGGGTGCACGAAGAGTTCGACCGGGTCGGTCCAGCGCACCGTCCGGCGCAGCATGCCGAGCTGGTCGCCGCGGACGGAGACCGCAGGGCCGGCGACGATCACGGCGCGGCGGTTCGTCGGCACGGCGAAGAGCTCTTCGTGCTCCTCGCCCGGTGCCAGCTGCGGCACGACGAACTCGGCGAGCCCGGCGCCGACCGGGAGCTCGATGCGCGCGGGCGCCGACGGCGCGCCGCCCGCGTTGCGGACGGCGAGCCGTCCGAGTGCGCGTTCACCGGCGACGACTCGGGCGGGCTGCAGCTCGATGCCGACGTCGAAGTGCATACGACCGAACACGAACGCGATCGAGACGAGCACCGCCGCGAGCAGGGTGAACCCGAGGAACGCGAACTCGATCCAGCCGAAGGCCCACGCGAGCACGAGCGAGACGACGGCGGCGGCGAGCACGAGCCATCCCGTCGTCGAGATCACGCCCGTGACCGGCTCGCAGAAGGCGGCCACCGCGCGCGCCGCGCGCACGACGGCGCGCCGAGCCGCCGTCAGCGACGTCCCGAGCGAACGCGAGACCGTCCTGAGTGCGATGCGTGTCTGCGAGGGCGCCTGCGCCTGGGCCTCCCGCGTGCCGGCCGGTACGCTCATGCCGCCCGGTACGCCGGCGGAGCGACCTCGACCAGGACCCTGTTCACGATGTCCGTCGCGGTCACGCCCGCGAACTCCGACTCGGGATCCACGATGATGCGATGGGCCAGCACCGGCACGGCCAGGTCGCGCACGTCATCGGGCGTGGCGAACGTGCGGCCACGCGAGATCGCTCGCGTCTTCACCGCCCGTGCGAGGGCCAGTGCGCCGCGCATGCTCACGCCCAAGGCCGAATCCCGGTCGTCCCGGGTCGCCGCGACGAGCTCGTTCAGGTACGACAGCACGGCCGCGTCGACGTACACGTCGCTCGCGAGCGCGGACATCGTGGTGATCGACTCGGGGGCGATGATCGGCGACACCTTCGACGCCCGCGCACGGTTCGCCGAGTCGAGCAGCAACGTCACGGCGGTGTCGTGGTCGGGGTACCCGAGCGAGGTCTTGATCAGGAACCGGTCGAGCTGCGCCTCGGGCAGCGAGTACGTGCCGGCCTGCTCGACCGGGTTCTGCGTCGCGATCACCATGAAGGGCGACCCCACCTCGTACGAGACGCCGTCGACCGTGACCCGGCCCTCCTCCATCACCTCAAGGAGGGACGACTGCGTCTTCGGGCTCGCCCGGTTGATCTCGTCGGCCAGCACGATCGAGGCGAAGATGGGGCCACGATGGAACTCGAACTGCCCCTTGCCCTGGTCGTAGATCGTGACGCCGGTGACGTCCGACGGCAGCAGGTCGGGCGTGAACTGGATGCGCGAGTTCGTGCCGTCGAGGGTGTTCGCGAGGGCCTTCGCGAGCACCGTCTTGCCCGTGCCGGGGAAGTCCTCGAGCAGGACGTGCCCGTCGGAGAGCAGTGCCGTCACGACGAGCTCGATGACCTCGCGCTTGCCGAGGATGGCGCGGTCGACGTTGTCGACGAGCTTCGAGAACGCGTCCTGGAACCACAGGGCCTGTTCTTGGGTCACTGACATGCGGGTTTCGTCTCTCTCTTGCTTCGTTGCCGTCGGGTCACACGCGTCACCACGTGTTGTACGGGATGCTGTTCCACTGGCTGCCGCTGATCGCGCCGAGGGTCTTCGAGGTGCCGCCGCTGACGTTCTCGAAGCGCACCGCGATCGTCTCGCCCGCGGCACGCCGGCCGAGGTGGTTCTGCAGCTCGAGTCGGCCGTCCGCGCCGACGTCGTAGGTCCCCTTGTAGTTGCCCCACGAGCCGTTGACGGTCACGTACACCTGGTAGCGGCCCGGGTCCATGTTGCTCCAGCTGATGCGCACGTTGGCGCAACCGCTGCCGCCGCTGTCGCAGGCGCGGCTCCCGCCCTTGCCGATCGAGCCCGAAGCCTGGGGCGGCGGACGGTTCTCGACGCTGAACCTGATGGAGTTCGCGGGGCCCTCCTTGCCGCTGCCGTTGTTCCTCGCCTTGACGTCGACCGTGTGGCTGCCGGCGCCGAGGTTGCCGAACGTGTGGGATTGCGCGGTCGACCAATCCGACCAGCCGCCGCCGTCGATGCGCCACGAGTACTGCACGCCTCCGCCACCCGTGTCGGCGGGCGGATCCCACGCGACCGTGACGTCGGCGGGCGCGTAGCCGATGCCGCCCGTGCGCAGGTTCGTAGGCTGGGTCGGCGTGCCGTACGGCGTCTGGGTCATGCTGTTCGACGCGTCGGACGTGCCCTTCGCGTTGACCGCGCGCACGGTGAACGTGTACGCCGCACCGTTGCGGAGGCCGTCGATCGTCTGCGGCGTGCCGGCTGCGGCTTCGCCGAACTCCCTCGAGCCGCCGTCGTAGCTCACGATGTAGCCCGTGATCGGCGAGTTGTTCGTGGCGTTGGCGCGCCATGTCACCTGGATGTTGCCGTCTCCGCTCGTCGCGGCGGTGAGCGTCGGCGGGTCGGGCCGATCCCTGACGATCACGGTGACGCGTCCCTGCACCTCGCGCGCCGGGTCCATCGTGGCGTCGCCGATGCGGTAGATGACGCTGAGCTCGCCCGTGAACGATGCACCGGTGCGCACCGTGATGTCGGACTCGGTGTGGCTCACCGACGCGTTCGAGCCCACGCTCGCCGAGTCGATCTCGGCTGCGACGACGCGCAGCTTCTCGCCCTCCGCGTTGAACGGGTTGAAGTCGTTCTCGAGGACGTCGACGAGCTTCGAGTCGCTGCGCACCATCTCGATCGGACCGTCGTCCTTGGCGATGGGCTTCGCGCGCGTCGAGGAGACGACCTTCACGTCGACATAGCCCGGAACCGTGAACGACTCGAACTTGAGGTCGAAGGTCAGGCGGGTCGAGGTGCCCGGCTGCACGCCGAGCTCCGACGAGACCTTCAGCGTTCCGCCGTCGATCGACGCCTGGATCTCGTCCGTCGTCCCGGACAGGTTCGTGTACTCGACGCGCTCGATGTTGTCGGGATTCGGCTGGTAGGTCGACGAGCGCAGGTCGACGTCGAGCGGCGCCTCACCGGCCTCGATCGTCTCGGTGCGCGGCGTGAACGTCGGCGGGGTGTCGTTGAAGTTCGGATCGCCGACCGTGATGGGAATGGTGAGGATCGCGACGCGGCCGATGGGGTCGGTCGCGCTCTTGCCGTCGGTCACCTGGAACGTCACGGCGGCAGAGCCCCGGTAATCCTGCTCGGGCACGTACTGCAGCGTCTGGCCGTCGACCATGGGCGCCTCGCCCGCGTTCGTCGCCGACGCCGTGAGGATGAGCGGCGGCTGGCCGGAGGGCACCACGACGATGTCGTCGACGTCCCAGGTGATGCTGCCGTTCATCGGCACGACGACCGGCTCCATGTCGGCGAGGTGCGGTGCGGGGAACTTCGCCTTCTCTTCGGCGGCGAGCTCTTCGGGGGTCTTCGGCCGCTGGGTCTCCTCGACGACGGGCTCCTCGTCTCCGCCGGGGATCGGCGGCACGATGACGAACGCCATCGCATCGAGTTCGTCGAGCTCGTTGGTCAGTCGATAGGCGACCGCGAACCGATCGCGGCCCGGCTTCACGTCGATGCTGCCGTCGGAGAGCACCTCGGCGCGATCGGCGTTGGGGCCCTCGACGCTCACCTTGAGGTCCTCGACGAGTCCTCCGGGGTTCGTCGCATCGTTGAGCGGGCGAACGTTGACCTTGTCGACGTCGACGACCTCTTCGGGTTCGATGACCTGGTCCTCGGCGGTGGGCGGCGGGATCACGGCGTCCTTCGAGACCGCGATCTGCAGGAAGGCGGCATCGGCGCCGCCGTGACCGTTCGAGATCTCGTACCGCACGGTGTAGGCGCCCTCGGTCTCGGGGGCCGTCACGACGACGCGCCGCCGGTCGCGGACCTCGGCCTCGATGCCCTCGTCGACGTCGGGGAGCCCCGCGACGCGCAGCTGGTAGCCGGACGGGTCGGAGTCGTTGAGCAGCACCTCGACGCCGACGGTGCGGCCGGGCTTCATCTCGATCGTGTCGTCGACCGCCTTCGGCGGCAGCTGCACCGCCGGCCGCGGGATGACGCCGATGCGCACGGTGCCCTTCGATTTCGCGCCCTGCGTGTCTTCGACCTCGTACTGGAAGGTGTCGGTGCCCGCGGATCCGGTCAACGCCTCGTAGGTGATCGACGTGCTCGTGCGCTCGAGGATGCGCCCGAGCGACGGCGCCGAGGCGATGCCCGTCAGCGTCACCGAATCGCCGTCGGGGTCGATGCCGTCGAGCGGGACGTCGATCTTGACCGCCGAACCCTCGAAGGTGCGCGAGGTGAGCGGCGTCGGAAGCGGCGCACGGTTGTTCGCGGGGTCGGGACCGACCACCGTGAAGTGCACCGTCGCGCGCGCGGTCTGCTCGAAGTCGTCTCCGACCGTGTAGACCGCGCTGTAGACGCCCGGCGTCTTCGGAGCCTGGAACCGCACCTCGTCGCCGTTGACGAACGCGAGGCCGCCCTCGGCGTCGACCTTCGACAGCTCGGGCAGCACGTGGATCGCCGCGGCGTCGGGGTGGTAGTCGTTGCGCAGCACGGGGACGGTGACGATGTCGCCCGCGCGCACGTTCACGCTGTCGTCGGCCGCGACGGGCGGTTGGTGCTTGACGAGCGGCGGCACGGGCACGACGGCGACGCTCGCGGTCGCGGTGTTCACGCCGTCGGAGATCGTGTACTCGAACTCGAGCTGGCGGTCGATCGCCTCGGAGGCCGTGACGCGTGCGACCGTGTTCGTCAGGATCTCGACGGAGACGAGGTCGTCGGTCGCCGAGTCGTCGACGGACTGCACGGCGAGCACCCGGCCCGACGGCGAGACGTCGTTCGCGAGGAGCGGCACTGTGGTCGGCTCGCCCGGCCGGAGGTAGGCCGTGTCCTTCACGGCGATGGGCTTCGGCTCGTCGTCGGGCGTCTCGGCGACCTGCACGCGGATGAGGCCGACGCTCACGGCGGTGTCGGCGGCGAGGTCGTAGAGGAAGACGTACTCGCCCGGCTCGTCGGCCGAGAACGTGATGGTGCCGCGTTCGAGGTTCGGGGTGACCGTCGCACCGTCGGGCACCTCCTCGACGCCGGCGAGCGACAGCGGGGCGCCCGAGGGCGTCAGGTCGTTCGCGAGCGGCTCGATCGCGACCGCCTCGCCGACGAAGACCTGCGCGAAGTCGGGCGTGCCGACCGGGTTGAGGGTGCCGGTGGGCTTCACTTCGACCTCGAGGGTGCCGGCGGACTCGGTCTGCCCGTCGGAGACGACGTACTGCACCTCCTTCGTGCCGAGCTCGCCCGAGCGGTGCCCGAAGGTGACCTGGCCGTCGGGGCTGAACCGCACGGAGTCGCCGCTCGTCGGCGACGCGTTCACGAGGTACACGTCGTCGCCGTCGGGGTCGTTCCAGTCGGCCAGCACGTTGTACGAGATCTGCCGGTTCTGCTCGACGCTCGTCGCCGCGGTGCGCATCGACACGGGCGCCTCGTTCTCGCTCTCGGGCGTGATGCGCACGTTCACGGATGCCTCGGCGACGCCCCCGCGTCCGTCGTCGACGGAGTACCGGAACGAGGCGGTGCCCGCCGCACCGTCATCGGGGGTGAACTGGAGCGCTCGCCCGCCGTCGATGAGTTCAAGTCGGCCCTGCGCACCGCTCACGGCCGGCAGTTCGGCCACGGTGAGCACGTCGCCGTCGGGGTCGGTGTCGTTCTCGAGCACCTCGAGGATCGTCGTGCGTTCTGGCCGTACGCCGAACTCGTCGTCGCGCGCGACCGGAGGACGGTTGACGGGCCCCCGTTCCGCGAGCGTGTCCTCGAAGTTCTGGCGGGAGCTCTTCTCCTCGCCCTCCTCGTCGTCCGACTCCTCGGGCGGGGTGACCTCCTCCCAGTTGTCGACGAGTCGGAGGTCGGAGTCGACCAGCCAGGCGTTGCCGTTCGAGAGGTTGTTGAGCACGATGACGTTGCGGTTGACGCGGAACTCGAGCCGCCCGCCCGCCGTCTTCTGCTCGATCTCCTGCGACCGGGGGTCCTCGCCGTCGCAGGCGGCGAGGTAGCTCGCCGAATTCGCCCAGGCGCCGTGCGCGCAGCCGTTGAGCCAGACCGGTGCCGCGACCTGCGACGCCTTCTCGGCTTCGACTTCGCCACCGCTCGGGATGACGCGGACCTCTCCCCCGGCGAGCGGTGCCTCGAGCAGTGCACCCGCGCTCGCGACGAGGGCGACGTCGTGCTCGGCGCCGGACTGCTGCAGTCGCAGGCCCTGCTCGGGCAGGTCGACGGCGACGTCGCCCGAGATCAGGCGGTTCTGGTCTTCGTCGAGGATGACGGCGCGCTCGCCCACGGCGGCGAGCTGGTGCTCGCCGAGCTTCGGCGTGCTGCGCTTCTGCGGGTCGGCGCCCACGGCGATCGTGTACAGCGCCTTCTTGCCCGGTCGGGTCGCGAAGACGGTGCCTTCGCTCGAGACGGCGACCCTGGCCCCCTCGCCGAGCTTCAGGAGCGGGTCGGTGCCGGCGGCGTCGAAGGAGAGCGCGGACCCGGCCTGCACCGTCCACAGCTCGCCCTTCGGCGAGAGCACCGCGATGACCTCGCCGCCGTAGGCGACCTGCGAGCCCGGGGGCACGTCGATGCGTTCGGTGAGCGTGGTGAACGAGGGATCGATGCGCTCGATCGAGCCGATGCTGCGGTCGTAGAGGAACGCGTCGTCGCCGTTCTGCAGGACGTCGAACTCGTTCGTTGCCGTGTTGACGGCCGCGTCGAGCTCGCCGATCGGCCGGTTGAGGCGGCCGGCGAGCAGATCGTGCTCGTTGAGGACCCAGACGTCTCGCGCGTCGAGGTCGGGGTCGGTCACGGGGAAACCCTGGTAAAGCACCGCGAAGGTCAGCGGTACCCCCGCGATGAGCGTGAGTGCGAGCGTCGTCGCCGTCGCCTTGCGCGTGCGCACCCAGGACGTGAAGGATCCCACCACTTCTCCCCTGATGCACCACGAATCGGATCGGGCCGATCGGCCCCCACAACGGGGTACACGGTAACACGGGGATCCGACGCGGTCACATGGGGAGTCGTCCCCATGCGCAACAGTCGCTGATCGTCGCGGTGCGATCGTGCCGCGTCGTCGGCACAGCGGCGGGCGTCACGCCCGCGCAGCGTCGTCGGCGTCGGGGGCCGGGCGATCGAGGAGCGGCAGGTCGTCGGCACTCACGAGCCGGGTCGCCACCGCGTACTCGACGAGCCGGGCCCGTCGATTGGTGGCGAGCTTGCCGCGACCGCCGCGGAGGCCGTCGACGCCGATGCGATCGAGCTTCTCGCAGACGTTGTCGAGCTTGCGGTTGAAGGTCGTCATACTCCAGCCGAGGCGGGCCGCGGCCTCCGCCGAAGTCGGGACCGCGGCGCGACCGGCCGCCGGCTGCGCGAGCACGTGCTCGGCGAGCGCGACGACCAGCAACCGCTGGCTCGTCGTCAGCGTCACCGGCATCACCGTCGTGCCGCCGTCGACCGGCGTCGCGGTGAGGGACGTGTTGTAGAAGTCCTCTTCGGCATGGACGGTGAAGTCGTAGGTCGTCGCTCCCGCACTGAACATGACGTGCACGGTCTGGAAGACGAGCGGCAGCTTGGCGCCGGGCGCCACCCAGGCCTGCACGCTGCCGGTGGCGTCGGAGACGGTCGCCGCGAGAAGCTGGCCCACGTTCGACAGCCACCACAGCCCGTACTCGCTCGAGAGCGTGAGGAAGGTTCGGTGCAGGTAGGGGTTCTCGTCGATCGTGAGGTCGGAGTCCCGTCCGATCGTGAACGGATCGCCTCCAGCCTCGACCGTGTACCACTCCCCGCAGTATTCGACGCGCAACGGCCTCATTCCGAGCATCCCCTCACCGGCTCCGATGTCTTGCTGCCGCGCTGCACCTCGACGTCGATGCAGACGACTCCCCCAGCAGTGTTCTCGACCATGATCGTCGACTCGTCGGTGACCTCCGTCCTGCCTGAACCGTCGGCGCGCTCCCACCGATAGCGGTCGCCCTCCTCGGCGCGGGGATGCGAGACCTCGAACACGGCGGAGGACCCCTCCGCCCCGGTGAACTCGACCTCCGGCGCTGGAACGGCGACCTCGAGCAGCGCGTCCTCGCCGTTCGCATCGCTCGTCGGCTCGGGCCCGGCATTCACGAACGTGCCCGACATGGCGATCGCGATGCCCACGACGGCGACGATCACGACACCCGCGCAGGCCGCGACGATCGCACCGACGCGGCTGCGCCGCGGTGCGCGGGTCTCGGTCGGCGCAGCACCGGGCGCCTCCGGCACGTTCCTGCGCGGACGGACGATCGTCTCGTCGACTGCCGCGGCCGAGGCTTCGCGCATCACCGTGGCGTCGTCGACGACCGGTGCGGTGCGGTGCGGTTGCGCGTCGACCTGCTGCGGCGTTCGTGCACGGGTCCGGTCGTCGTCGATCGGCGCTGGGGCCGACGCGGCTGCGGCGACCGGCGGCGCTCCGATCGACGCGCCGGGGGCTCGGGGCGCCTGCGCCTCGACCGTCTGCACCGTGCGCGCGCGGGTCGCGTCGGCCCCGTCGTCGGGAGCCGGCTCCCGCTCGGCGCCGAGGTTCGGGACCTCGATCGTCGTGGCCGCGTAACCGAGCTCGAGTTCGACGCGCTGCAGGGCGCGCGCGAACTCCACAGCGCTCGGATAGCGGTCGGCGCGATGCGCCGCCATGCCTTTGGCGAGGACGGCGACGAGGCTCGCGGGCACGTCGGCGCGCCCGATCGGCGTGATCGCGCCCCGCTCGATGCGGCCCATGAGGTCGAGCGACCCGTTCGGCCGGCCGGGGATCTCGAACGGCGTGCGGCCCGCAAGCAGCGTGTGGACGGTCGCGGCGAGCGAGAAGACGTCGCTTCGGGTGTCGGGCTTCGGGTCGTCCTCGAACATCTCGGGCGGCGACCACGGCACGCTCAGGCCGACGGCCGACTGGCCCGAGCCGGATCCCGTCGCGCCGAGTTCGGCGACGGTGACCGTGTGCACGGGCAGCTCGCCCTCGAGGTTCGACGAGATGCCGAAGTCGGTGAGCGCGGGCCAGCCGTAGTCGTTCGTGAGCACGTTCGCCGGCTTGATGTCGCGGTGCAGGATGCCTGCGGCGTGGGCGGTCGCGATCGCCCCCGCCAGTCGCACGCCGGTGCGCAGCGCGTCCTCCACGGAGAAGGGCTCCCGCTTGTAGCGCTCGGCGAGACTCGGGCCGGAGCAGTACTCCATGACGAAGTACGGGCGGCCGTCGGCCGACACGTCGGCATGGAAGATCGTGACGATGAACGGGTGCGCCGAGAGCTGCGCCATGAGGTTCGCCTCGGCGACGAACTGCGCGCGGGTGTCTCGGCCGAGCTCCTCGGTGAGCAGCACCTTCACCGCGACCTTGCGCCGCGGCAGCCGCTGCTCGTAGAGGAAGACGTCGGCGAACCCGCCCGAGCCGAGCAGGCCGAGCGACGCGTAGCCGGGCAGTTCCGGCGGGCTGGACGGGGCTCGACGCATCAGTCCCCGACCACCTGGATGGTCCATCCGCCGCCGAGGTCGACGACGGTGCCGATGAGCACGGGCGTGGGCTCGCCGGCGCGAAGCTTCACCGGGGCCTTCCCGGGCGCGACGACGAGGGTGCCGTTGCGAGAGTGCAGGTCGGTGACGACGACGGTGCCGCCCTCGAGCGCGAGCCGGACGTGGCTGCGCGAGATGTCGGCGTCGCCCTGCCCGATCGTGACGATCCGGGGCAACCGGCCGCCGGCCACCTTGCTGACGCTCGGGGCTCGCCCGAGCACGATCTCGTGCACGAGCGGCTCGAAGCTGCCGTCGGGCATGCGCAGGCGCACCTCGGGCACGGGCGCGGGGGCGGCGCCTTCGGCGGGCGTGTCGGACGGGCGGGCGGCATCGCGCTCGGCGCGGAGGCGCCGGATGTCGGCACTCGCGACGGTCATGCCGTCGTGGTCGCCGTCGCCGGGCGGCGGAGAGGCGATCTCGCCCGCGGGCCGGGCGATCGTCTCGTCGAGATCGAGCTCGGGCGGGCGCACCAGCTCGGAGACGCCCACGATCGTCTCCTCGATCGGCGCCATCGTGTGCTCCGATACCGGCACGGCCGGGGCTGGCGGCGCCGGCGGCGCGACCGGTGCCGGTGCGTCGTCGACCCGACCGGCGTCGACGCGCGGCGGGCTCGCGAGCACGGTCGGCGCCGTACGAGGACCGCGCGGACCGGATGCCGGGGCGTCTTCGCCGCCGGAGACGGCCGCCGTCACGGCGACGGGCTTCGCAGGCGACTCGCCGGCACCCGACGCGCTCGGCACCGCGATCGCCGCGGTCGGCACGACGCCGTCGAGGATGGGCAGCCACGAGGCATCCGCCCCGGCGCCCGCGGCCGACATCTCGACCCGCTCGACACCGTCGACGACCCGCTCGGCCCAGGTCGACACCGTGGCGCCCGAGACGGTCGTGTCGCCCGCGACGACCTCGAATGCGCCGCGCACGATGATGCGCACGGACCCCAGCGTGTCGCCGTCGCCCGCCCACGTGACCAGGGCGAAGTCGGGGGTGCGGCCGAGGCCGGCGGCGGTGAGCCGCTCGATCACCTCGGTCGAGGATTCGGGTGCCAGCGCCGGCCACAGCTCGGTCGCGATCGCCGGGGCCGTCGGCCCCGACACCATGAGCGCGGCCCCGCTCCGCACCGCGGCGACCGCATCGCCCTGCTCGTCTGCGCGATACTCAGGCATCGCGACCCCCCTCGTCTCGTGGTCTCGTCTCTTCGACCGCCTCGTGCACCCGATCGCGCGTCGCGTCGCCGTCGTCGTCGACCTCGCCCCCGATCGTGGACTCGACGACGACGACGCTCACGTTGTCGCGGCCCCCGTGGGCGAGCGCCGCCTCGACGAGTTCACCGGCCATTCCGGCCGGGTGGGCGGCGTCGCCCGCGAGGATCGCGGCGATGCGATCGTCGGGAAGCTCCTTCGTGAGGCCGTCGGAGCAGATCAGGAACGCCTGGCGGCCGGCAGCGGGGACGAGCCAGACGTCGGGCTCGACGAGGTCGTCGGCCCCGAGCGCCCGGGTGATCACGTTCCGCTCGGGATGCCGCTCGGCCTCTTCAGGGCGGATGAGCCCCGCGTCCACCAGTTCTTGCACGGCCGAGTGGTCGATGCTCATCTGCTCGAGCGAGCGGCCGTCCCACGAGTAGATGCGCGAGTCGCCGATGTTGAATGCCATCCAGTGGAAGCCGCCCGAGTCGCCGGCGTCGACCAGCGCGACCCCCGCGAGCGTCGTGCCCGCCACAGCGGTGCCCTCGTCGCCGTCGCCGCTCAGCGCGCGGACCGCGTCGTTGGAGCTGTGGATCGCATCGAGCACCTGCTCGGGCGACGGCGGAGTGCCCGGCTCGATGTGCCGGCGGAAGGTCTCGACGACCGCCGTGCTCGCCGCGTCACCGCGGGCGTGACCGCCCATGCCGTCGGCGACGAGGTACACGGGCGCCTCGGCGAACACGGCGTCTTCGTTCACGCTGCGCACGAGCCCGATGTCGGTGCGCGCCGAGTGCGCGACGAGCGCGGAGCCGCGAGTCAGGGCGACGACGCCCTCGGCATCACCTGGCACGGAACTCCTCGGTAGGGCGGGATGGTCGGGACGGCAGCCCGAGCGACGCCGCCCGGGCGTCGCCCGTCAACGGTAGCAAGTCCGCGGACCGATCGCCCGCGCCTGTGGAGAACGCGGGCGATCCGTCGACGCGGTTCAGCGGCCGGTGTGCTCGGGGTCCTCGGTGAAGTGCGGCACCTCGTCGAGCAGCCGGTGGCCGCGGCGCTTCGCGTCGACCCGCGCCTTCACGAGGCTCGCGACGGTCGCGACGAGCATCGCGAGCACGATGACGCCGAGCGACATCCACGTCGAGATCTCGGGCGCCCACTCGATCGGCTCGCCGCCGTTGAGGAACGGCAGCTCGTTCACGTGCATCGCATGGAGCACGAGCTTCACGCCGATGAAGGCGAGGATGAACGCGATGCCGTACTTCAGGTACTCGAGGCGCTCGAGCAGGCCGCCCAGCATGAAGTACAGCTGGCGCAGCCCCATGAGCGCGAAGACGTTCGCGGTGAAGACGATGAACGCCGACTGGGTGATGCCGAAGATCGCGGGGATCGAGTCGAGCGCGAAGAGCAGGTCGGTCGTACCGATCGCGATGAACACGATGAGCATGGGCGTGAAGAAGCGCTTGCCGTCGATCGTGGTGCGCAGCTTCACCCCGTCGTAGTCGTCGGTGAGGCGCACGCGCTTGCGAAGCATGCGCACGACGAAGGTCTCGGAATCGTCGTCGTCGTGGTCGCCGCGCACCTGTTGGATGGCCGTCCAGACGAGCCAGGCGCCGAAGATGTAGAAGATCCAGCTGAAGTTCTCGATGAGCGAGGCGCCGAGCAGGATGAAGATGCCGCGCAGCACGAGCGCGATGATGATGCCCACCATCAGCACCTCCTGCTGCAGCTTCCGCGGTACCGCGAACTTCGCCATGATGATGACGAACACGAAGAGGTTGTCGATCGAGAGGCTGTACTCGGTCAACCATCCGGCGAGGAACTGCCCCGCGAACTCGCCGCCGGCGAACAGGTACATGAGCCCGGCGAAGACGAGGGCGAGCACGACGTAGAAGACGACCCACAGGGTCGACTCCCGCATGGAGGGCACGTGCGGGCGCTTGAGCACGAGCAGCAGGTCACCGACGAGGATGAGCGTCAGGACGACGAGCGAACCGACTTCGAACCAGATGGGGAGTTCGAGCACGTTGGGCCTTTCGGGGATCAGGGTACGACGGAACCCGAAAGTCTCTCCCTCGTGGCGCTGCCACTCCCAGGACCGGAGCGGCGACGACGGCGCTCGTACTGACGATCATGGGCCGAGGCCGTTGCCTCGCGGGATACTCCCCTTCGCTCAGGCGAGTCTAGCGGACGGCGGGCCCACGTAGACTCGAACCCCGCGAACCGAGGAGAGAGCTTGAGCGCCCGAACGACGCCCACCCCCGCCCGCCCGTACCGCCGCGCCCCCGGCACCTCGTTGATCGGCTATTCGATCTTCGCGAGCCGCTGGCTCCAGGCTCCCCTCTACCTGGGACTCATCGTCGCCCAGGCGATCTACGTGTGGGTGTTCCTCAAAGAACTGTGGCACCTCGTCGACGGCGTCTTCATCGACCAGGAGCACGCGTTCACCGAGGCCGACATCATGCTGCTCGTGCTCGGCCTGATCGACGTGGTCATGATCGCGAACCTGCTGATCATGGTCATCATCGGCGGCTATGAGACGTTCGTCTCGCGGATCAGGGTCGACGATCACCCCGACCAGCCCGAGTGGCTCTCGCACGTCAATGCGAACGTGCTCAAGGTCAAGCTCGCCATGGCGATCATCGGCATCTCCTCGATCCACCTGCTCAAGACCTTCATCGAGGTCGGCGACCTCGGCAGCCCGAACGCCGAGAACACGACCGGCAACGACTACACCGGCGAGGGCGTCATGTGGCAGGTGATCATCCACTGCGTGTTCATCCTGTCGGCGCTCGCGCTCGCGCTCATCGACCGCATGTCGTACCACAGGGTCACCGCGGGCGAGATCCACGACGGCGTCGTCGTTCCGGTCCCGGCGGCACCGGGGCCCGATGCGGCCTCGGAGGGCGTGCAATCCCCCGATCCGAGGCTCGAGCCCGTGCGGTGAGCGGTCCGGCCTCCGGCCCGACACGGATGCCTCGGAGCGGCCCGCTCCGAGGCATCCGCCGTCGGCGCCGCGCCCGGCCCGGCGCGCCCCGGAAACGACGAACGCCCTCGCTTTCGCGAGGGCGTTCTGCCGTGTTGCCGTTGGTGACCCCAGCGGGATTTGAACCCGCGCTACCGCCGTGAGAGGGCGGCGTCCTAGGCCGCTAAACGATGGGGCCGTGTCGTGGATCGGACTCCCTCTCGGGAACCTCGCTCCGTTCTGGCAACTCGAAGAGTATGACACACGTTTCGGGCGGTTTCCAAATCGAGGCGCCGGCGGGCGCGCGGGGTCACGCGAACGCCGCGACGGCGGCCGGAACGACGCGGATCCCGGCCGGCATCGCATCGGCTCGCTCAGGCTTGCGCACGCCGGCCGCACGGGTGTTGGCTCGAGGCATGCGCCTCACGAAACTCGAGCACGCGGCCCTCCTCATCGAGGACTCGGGCGACAAGCTGTACATCGACCCGGGCAAGTTCACGACGCCCATCACCGAGTCGGCGGGCACCGTCGCCGTCGTGATCACGCACGAGCACGACGACCACTGGGCCCCCGACCAGCTCGACCGCATCATCGAGATGAATCCCGATGTGCGGATCTTCGGGCCGGCGGGGGTCGCCGCCGACGCCGAGCACTACCCGGTCGAGGTCGTCGCCGCGGGCGACGCCGTCGAGGTCGGCCCCTTCCACTTGCGGTTCTTCGGCGGCGAGCACGCGCTCATCCACCGGTCGATCCCGATCATCGACAACGTGGGCGTCCTCGTGAACGACGCGCTCTACTACGCCGGGGACTCGTTCGCCGTGCCCGAGGGGGTCGCGGTCGATGTGCTCGCCGCCCCGGCGGGTGCACCGTGGATGAAGCTGTCGGACTCGATGGACTACGTCGAGGCGGTCGCGCCTCGCCGCGCCTTCGCGACGCACGAGATGCTGCTCTCGCGCGCCGGCAAGGCTCTCGCGAACACCCGCCTGGCATGGGCGACCGAACAGCACGGCGGCGAGTTCCTGCCGCTCGAGCCGGGCGACACACTCGACTTCTGAGGCTCAGTCCCCCGTATTGCCGTTGCCGTTGCCGTTGTTGCCGTTCCCGTTATTGCCGTTGCCGTTGCCGTTGCCCTGATCGCCGCTGCCCTCGTCGCCGGCGCTCTCGTCGTCCCGCTCGCCGACACCGGGTGGCGGCTCGACCACGGGGCCCGGTCCGGCCTCGGTGAAGGGCCCTCCCCCGTACTTCGCGGCGGCGACCGACATCACGACGGGCCACATGCGGTGCCGCGCCTCGGCGGCCCGCCCGCTGTCGAACCAGATGCCGCGCTGGTTGGCGTCGCCGTTCACGCTCACGACCGCCGCGACCGTCGCGACCTCCGTGCTCGCACCGGCCATCCAGGTGTCCTTCGCGCCGTCGGTCGTTCCGGTCTTGCCGATGAACGGCACGTGCGGCACGGTGTTCTGATCCGACTCCCACGCCGTGCCGTTCATCACCCGGGTCATGCCGTAGTGCATACCGGCAGCCACCTCGGGCGGCACCGACTGCGTGCAGGTCGACGCGGGCGGCGGCAACTCCTCGCCGTCCCGACCGACGATTCGGTCGATCGCGATGGGGCTGCAGGTGCGCCCGTTGTTCGCGATGCCGGCGAAGGCCACGGCGACGCTCAACGGCGCGACCTCGTTCGTGCCGATCACGGTCGAGGGGCTCTCCAGCAGCGGGTCGCCGTCGGCCCGGTGCATCCCGAACGCCTCGGCCGTCTTCCGGATGCCGCAGAGGTCGAGTTCCTTCGCCATGCCGAGGAAGCCCGTGTTGATCGACTGGACGGTCGACTCGAGCGCCGTGTAGGCACCGCCGGACTCGCCCGCGTCGTTCTTCGGGTTCCAGTTCTCGCCCGAGACGTCGTAGTCGCCGAGGCAGCTGTCGTGGAAGACGCCCCAGTTCGATCTCGGGCGCGAGTCGACGCGCTCGCTGAGCCCGTGCCCCTCCTTCAGCCACTGCGCGAGCGTGAAGACCTTGTACGTCGATCCGGGCTGGAACCCGCGCGAGCCACCCTGGTCGAAATCGGTGTTGTAGTTGATGCTCGTGTACTCGGGGCCCGAGGCGAGCACGGTCGGATCCTGGCTGTACCGCTTGTTCTGCGCCATCGCGAGCACGCGCCCCGTGCCGACCTCCACGCTCACGACGACCCCGCCGAGGTCCCACCCGGGGTACGTCATCGGCACGTTCTCCGCGATCGCCCGGACGGCCGCGCCCTGCAGGTCGACGTCGAGCGTCGTGTACACGTCGTAGCCTCCGCGGCGGAAGTTGAGCATGCGCGTCTCGGCGTCCTCCCCGAAGCTCGGATCGGTCTGCAGGATGTTCTTCACGTAGTCGCAGAAGTAGGCACTCGCCCCGGCGGTCTGGCAACCGGTGCTCGGTTCCGTGATCTTCGGCTCGACCGGCGTCGCGATCGCCTCGTCGTAGCGGTCGCGCGTGATCTTCCCGAGGGTGAGCATGCGCTTCAGGATGTAGTCGCGGCGCGTGTGGTTCGCGGCATAGCCGTTCGCGGCCCCGTTGGCCTCGCTGTCGGGCTCGTCCAGCCGGAACTTCTCCGGATTGTTCACGATCGCGACGAGCGACGCAGCCTGCGGAAGAGTGAGGTCCGACGCCTTCGTGCCGAAGTAGTAGTTGGCCGCGGCCTCGATGCCGTACACGGTGCCGCCGAACCCCGCGATGTTGAGGTACCCGAGCAGGATCTCGTCCTTGCTGTAGCGCTTCTCGACTCCGATCGCGAGCCGCATCTCCTTCACCTTGCGGTCGATCGTGGTCTCGGTGACCGCGTCGTAGCAGTCGTCTCGCGCGGCCTCGTCCGTCTCGAGCTCGCACTGCTGCACCCGCACGTTCTTGACGTACTGCTGGGCGATCGACGACCCGCCCTGCGTCTCGCGGCCGCTCGCCGTCGTGACCGCCGCGCGCAGCGTGCCCTGCAGGTCGATGCCGCCGTGGTCGTAGAAGCGCGGATCCTCGCTCGCCACGGTGGCGTCCTTCACATCCTGATCGATGGCGCTCCAGCCCACTTCGACGCGGTTCTGGTCGTAGAACGACGCCATCAGGCTCGGTGCGCCGGTCGCGCCGATCACGTAGATGTTGCTCTTCTCGCTGAGCTCGTCGATCTTGAGATACCCGGGCAGGCTGTCGAACATGCCGATCGTGCCGCTCGCGGCCATGCCGACCATGGCGATCGCCGGCGTCGCCGCCGCCACGACGAGTGCGGCGACGGCGGCACTCGCGGCGATGAGCCCGACGAACCCGCCGAGCACCCCCAGCGGCGTGCGCGTCTCGGCGAAGTCTCGATTGCGCTTGTTGCGCGGTTCCGACGACTTCACCCCGACGCACCCCCAGCCACAAGCAGTACGCGGCGGATGCGAGCGGAATCGATCCGCGCTGTCATTCCATGACACCGCAGCCGGCCGGACTTGTAAAGCGTCCGGCCGGCCGGTTGCGGAATCGAAGCGGCGCCCGGCCCTTCAGGAGGCGAGCCGGTCGCGTCGCACCGGCCGCCATCCCGGGCGAGGCACGGCCGCGCGCAGCGAGCGCGTGTACGGGTGCACCGGGTTCGCGAGGAGGCCCGCGGTCTCGCCCGAGTCGACGACGATGCCGTGCTCCATCACGATCATGCGATCGGAGATCTGGTTGACGACGGCCAGGTCGTGCGAAATGAAGAGGTAGCTGATCTCCCGCTCGGCCCGGATGTCGGCGAGCAGGTTGAGGATCTGCGCCTGGATCGACACGTCGAGCGCCGCGACCGCCTCGTCGAGGACGATGACGGCGGGGTCGGCCGCGAGCGCGCGCGCGATCGCGACGCGCTGGCGCTGCCCGCCCGACAGCTGATGCGGGTACTTCGACGCGAACTGCTCGCCGAGGCCGACGCTCTCGAGGATCTCGAGCGCCGCCGTCCTGGCTGAGCCTCGGCGCCCGGAGCGGTTGGCGTGCAGGACCACGCTCGTCTCGACGATGTCGCCGACACGCTGCCGTCCGTTGAGCGACGAGTACGGGTCCTGGAACACGTACTGCACCTCCCGCGCCCAGCGACGGCGGTCGGCGAGCCGCTTCACCCCGCCGGCGCGAGACTCCCCGCGAACGGTGAGTTCGCCGCCGGTCAGGGTCTCGAGGCCGACGAGCATGCGCGCGACCGTCGTCTTGCCGGAGCCCGACTCGCCGACGATCGCGAGGCACTCGTCGGGATGCAGCTCGAACGACACCTCGTCGACGGCGACGATCGGCTCGTCCTTCGCTCGCCCCGGGAACACCTTGCGCAGCCCGCGCGCGACGACGATGGGCTCGGTCCTGTCGGTCATGCTTCCGCCTTCATCAGTTCGTGGGTCTCACGGTTGTAGCGCAGCACCGGCAGCCGGTCGGCTCGTTCGTCGATGCTCGGTCGAGCGCCCAGCAGCTCGACCGTGTAGGGGTGGCTCGGCGCGTCGTAGACGTGCGCGCCCTGCTCGACGATCTCGCCGGCGTACATGACGGCCAGTCGGTCGCAGCACGCTGCGGCGAGTTCGAGGTCGTGAGTGATGAACAGCAGCGCGAGCCCGCGGGCACGCCGCTGCTCGTCGAGGATCGCCATGACGTCGGACTGCGCGGTCACGTCGAGCGCGGTCGTCGGCTCGTCGGCGAGGATGAGCCTCGGCTCGGTGAGCAGCACGCTCGCGATCATCACGCGCTGCAGCAGCCCGCCGGAGAGCTCGTGCGGGTACTGGCGCAGCCGGTGCTCGGGATTGCGCACGCCGACCTCGTCGAGCAGCACGACCGCCCGGCGCTCGGCCTCGCGGCGATCGACGCCCCGATTCTGCACGAGCGCCTCGGTGAGGAAGTCGCCGACGCGGTGCACCGGATTCACGTGGGCGCGCGGGTCCTGGAAGATCATGCCAACGTCCTGCGAACGGTAGCGCCGCAGCTTCGCGGCGTTCATGCCGAGCACGGACGCCCCGCCGAACTCGATCTCGCCGGTGACGGCGAACTCGGGTCCGAGCATGCGGGTGATCGCGCGAGTGGTGAGCGACTTGCCCGACCCCGACTCGCCGACGAGTCCGAGGGCCTCGCCCTCGCCGATCTCGAGCGAGACGCCGTTGAGCAGGGTCTGCTCGCCGCCCTTGAGCCGCAGGGTCGCCCGTACGTCGTCGAGGCGCAGCAGTGGTGCGGTCATCGGAGGCTCCTTGCGCTGGAGGTGAGTCGGTCGCCGATGACGGTGACGCACCAGACGATCACGACGATGAGCGTGCCGGCCGCGATCGCCTCGATCGGGTGGCCGCGCAGCATCGAGTCGAAGCCGCTCTTGACCATGAGGCCGAGGTCGGCCGTCGGCGGCTGCACGCCGAGCCCGAGGAACGACACGGCGGCGAGGTCGATCACGGCGAAGCCGAGCGACGAGACCGCCTGCGCGACCACGATCGGCTGCACGTTCGGCAGGACCTGCGTGAACGTGATGCCCGTGCCCGACTGCCCCTGCAGCCACGCGGCCGAGACGTACGGCATGTTCCGCTCGCGGAGCGCGGCACCGCGGACGACCCGGGCCACGTAGGGGATGTAGGCGATCGAGAGCCCGGCGACGACGGTGCCGAGGCCAGGGCCCCAGATGGCGACGGCGATGAGCCCGAACACGATGCCAGGCACCGCGAACAGCACGTCGAGGAGCCAGGTGATGACCGTGTCGGTGCGGCCGCCGCGCCACGCGGCGAGGAGCGCGAGCAGGACGCCCACGACGGTCGCGATCAGGATCACGAGACCCGGGCCGGCGAGCGTGATGCGCGCGCCCCAGATGAGCCGCGAGAGGATGTCGCGGCCGAGTGCGTCGGTGCCGAGCAGGTGCGCCGGCGAGGGCCCCGACAGCGCCGCCAGCAGGTCGGGGAAGTCGGGATCGTAGGGTGCGACGATCGGCGCGAACAGCGCGGCGACGACGATCACGAGGAGCACGGCCGCCGCGGTGCAGCCGAGGACGCCGAGCCGGTCTCGCGTCGCGGTGACGACGCCCGCTCGGCGTCGCTCCCGCGTCACGCGCGCGACGGCGAGGCTCGTGGTGGATGGGGTGGTCATTGCCGGCTCCCGAGCGCGATGCGCGGATCGATGAACGTGTAGAGGAAGTCGACGACCGCGTTCACGACGACGAACGCGACGACGAGGACGAGGATGACGGCCTGGACGACCGCGAAGTCGCGCTGCAGGATCGCCCGCACGAGCAGCGATCCGAGCCCGTCGAGCGCGAACACGTTCTCGACGACGACGGCGCCCGCGATGAGCGTCGCGATCGTGAGGCCGAGCACCGTGACGATCGGCACGAGCGAGTTGCGCAGCACGTGGTGCCGGACGATGTACCGTGGCGCGAGACCCCGCACCGTCGCGGTCTGCACGTGCTCGCGCCCGCTCTCCTCGAGCACCGCCGCACGCGTGATGCGTGCGAGATAGGCGGCGCTCGCGACCGAGAGGGCGATCGCCGGCAGGGTGAGGTGGTGCAGCGTGTCGATCCCGCCGGTTCCCGACCCGAAGGTCGGGAACCAGCCGAGGGTGACGGCGAAGATGCTGATCAGCGCCACGCCGACCACGAACGACGGCGTCGAGAGCCCGACCGCCGCGAGCGTCGACGTGAGCTGGTCGCTCCAGCCGCGCCGGAGCGCGGCGTACGTCCCCGCCAGGATGCCGACCACCGCGATGATCACGGCCGCCATCGACACGAGCACGAGCGTCGTGGGGACGCGACCCGAGATCAGCGTCGAGACGTCCTGCCGGTAGACGATCGAGTAGCCCAGGTCGCCGTGGAGGATGTCGCCGAGCCAGGCCACGTAGCGCACGAGGAAGGGGTCGTTGAGGTGGTACTGCTCGGTGACCGCGGCGATCTGCTCGGGTGTGCCGCCGCGCGGCCCGAGGATGAACGCAAGGGGGCTTCCCGGGGCGAGGTACAGCAGTCCGAAGACGAGGAAGGAGGTCACGAGCAGGACGAGCAGGAGCCCGCCCACGCGTCGCAACAGGTAGGAGCCGGCCGACATGGTTACTCCACGCCGCCGAGCGTCGCCGCCCACGGCGCGTAGAGGTAGGCGAACGAGGCAGTCGCACCCGAGATGCGGTCGTTCTGCACGAGGGTCACCGGCTCGTAGGCGAGCGGGAGCCAGGGCAGTTCGTCGGTGATGGTCTGCTGCGCGTCGATCACGTGGTCGGCACGAGCGGCCTCGTCGGTCTCGGCGCGCGCCGCGAAGATCGCGTCGTCTGCGTGGTCCCAGCCCGCGTAGTTGTGGCTGTCGGTGCTCGCGAACATCTGGTACACGTCGGTCGGGTCGGCGAAGCTGCCGTACTGCGTCGTGAAGAAGCCGTCGATGCCCTCACGCGCCGCCGGGTCGAAGTAGAGGTTGCCGAACTGCTCGACCGGGATCACCTTGGTCTGGATGTCGAGGCCGATCGCCTGGCCGGCGGCCTGGATGACGTTCGCGGTCTGCTCGTGCACGGCCGAGCTGCCCTGCACGGCGAGCACGATCGGGGCGACCGTGCCGGCCTCGGCCACGAGCTGCTTCGCCTCCTCGATGTCGGGGTCGGCCGAGAACCCGTCGAACGCCTTCGCGAACTTCTCCTCCTCGTAGCCCCAGTACGCGGGGCCGGCGAGGGTGGTGGCGGGGATTCCGGCGCCCTGGAAGACGACCTTCGTGAGCGCCTCGCGGTCGATCGCGAGCGAGAGCGCCTGGCGGATGCGGTCGTCGCCGAGGCCGCCGTCGAAGTTCGTCGTCATCATGGTCCAGAACACGAGCGAGTCGCCGAACGTCACGGTCACCTCGTCGCTGTCGGTGAGCTGGCTGAGGCCGGCGGGCGGAAGGTAGAAGTACTGGCCGTCGACCTCGCCCGTGCGGAGGGCGTTGACCGCCGTCGACTCGTCGGCGATGAAGCTGAAGCTGAGTTTCGACGCGAGCGGCGCGCCGTCCCAGTAGGCGGGGTTCGCCGCGAGCTCGATGCTCTTGCCCGAGTTCCACGCCTCGAGCGAGAACGGGCCCGTGCACTGGAGACCGCCGTCGGGCGTGCCGAACGCCTCGCCCTGCGCCTCGGCCGCGGCCTTCTGCACGATCGCGCCGGCCGCGGTGGCCATGGCCTGGGTGAACAGCACGTCGGGCTGGGTGAGCTTCACCGTGACTTCGTTCGGGCCGGTCGCCTCGACCGACTCGACGTTCTGGAAGTAGCTCGAGAAGTAGCTCGTGGCCGTCTCGCCGACCTGGCGGTCGAGCGAGTAGACCACGTCGTCGACCGTCAGCGGTGTGCCGTCCCAGAACGTGACGCCGTCGCGGATGGTGTAGACGACGGTCGTGTCGTCGGGCTGGGTGACCCCCGACGCGAGGCCCGGCTCGACCGAGAAGTCGGGCTTCATGCGCAGCAGGCTCTCGCAGAGGTTCGCGGTGGCCGTGTTCTCCGCGTAGTTGTAGCCGAACTGCGGGTCGAGCGACATCGGCTCGTACGGCAGGTTCCACGTCACCTCGTCGACCGGCGCGGTGCCGGACTCCGTGGTGGTGACGAGGTTGTCGAAGTCGACGGCGAGCGCCGCCTCAGCGTTCTGGTCGGTCGACTGCGCGGTGCAGCCGGCGAGGGCGAGGCTCGCGGCAGCCAGGGCGGCTGCGGTGAGCGTGATACGGCGTCGGAACACGGGGGAACTCCTTTGTCGTCGTGTCTCTGGATGAGGGGTGGTGGGGGTGTTTCGGATGGGTGGGTGGGTGGAGATCGGAAGGGGTGGGGCGGCGGGCCGGCTCAGCGCCGGTCGAACACGAGCCCGTCGCGGATCACGCTGACGGGGCCGGGACGGTCGACCACGATCTGCGCGATCGACTCGCCGGCGAACTCGACCCGGGTCGGGTGCTCCGGGCCCGAGAACTCGGCGAGGTCGGGTACGCCGATCAGGCTCGCCCCCTCGGTCGAGCAGATGCGGTAGCAGCGCTCGAGCTCGTCGTCGGTCATGGCGCCCGTGCGATACGCGAGCAGGTGCGCGCGATCGACCATGCTGCCCGAGCCGAACGGCGTCCAGGAGTCGCGGACGCCGTCGCTGCCGGCCACCAGGCGGACGCCGTGACGCCCGAGCTGGTCGAGATCGGGCACGGGGTCGTCGCCGAGGGCGCAGTTCGCGATCCACACCCCGGCATCGGCCACGGTGTCGAGCGTCGCGCCGAGCGTCGGGAGCGAGGCATCCCCGAGCGCGAACGCGTGGCTCACGGTGACCCGCCCCTGCAGGCCGGCCGCTCGCGTGCGCCGGGCGATCTCGCGGATCTGCGCGAGGCCCGGCTCGCCGCCGTCGTGCAGGTGGATGTCGATCTCGCGTCCTGCGCGCTCGGCGAGCCCGAAGACGGTGTCGAGGTGGCCGTCGACGTCGCCCTCGAGGCCGAGCGGGTCGATGCCGCCGACGAGGTCGGCACCGCTGTCGAGCGCGGCGGCCATCGCCTCGACGGTTCCCGGATTCGTGAGCAGGCCGAACTGCGGGAACGCGACGATCTGCACCGTGAGCCACGGTGCGAGGCGCTCTGCGGCAGCTCGCACGCCCTCGACGTTCCTCGTGCCGAGTTCGCTGGAGACGTCGACGTGCGCGCGCATCGCGAGCGTACCCTGCGCGAGCGCGGTCGAGAGCAGCGCGTGGGCGCGTTCTTCGACGCTGCGGGTGTAGGCGCGCTGCGTCGCGAGGTCGTTCGCGATGAACTCCGGCAGTGAGCCGGCACGACGGCGAGACATCCACGGACCGCCCCAGCTCGACTTGTCGGGGTGGATGTGGGCGTCGACGAGCCCCGGAGCGGCGACGATGCCCGTCGCCGAGCGGTGGTCGCCGGCCAGCTCGGCCGTCGTGGCGGTCGTGTCGGTCATGCGAACGAACTCCTTTGTCCGTGAGGGTCGGCCGGGGTCTGCCGGCCGCGATTTGTAAGATGTATGATAACCATACATTCCCCCGGGAGCGGAAGATCGAGAGAATGGAAATCGTGAAGCCCATCCAGCGAAGGTCGATCGTCGACTCGGTCGTCGACCGCCTGCAGTCCGAGATCGCGACGGGCGCCTGGCCCGTCGGCACGCGGATCCCCACCGAGGCCGAACTCACCGAGACATTCGGCGTGAGCCGCCCGTCGGTGCGCGAGGCGGTGCGCTCGGTCGCGCAGCTCGGGCTGCTCGAGACACGACAGGGCGACGGCACCTACGTGATCGCGAGCGACGCCACCGAGGTCGCCCTCCGACGCGCGCTCGGCGTCGCCGACGCGCGCGAGGTGCTCGCCGTGCGCCGCGCGCTCGACGTGCTCGCGGCGCGCGAGGCGGCGACGCACCGCGACGACGACGACGTCGCGGCCCTCCGGGAGGAGCTGCAGCATCGCCGCACGGCGATCGACCGCAACGACGTCGACGCCTTCGCCGACCACGACGTCGCGTTCCACGTCGGCGTGGCGGCCGCCTCGCACAACCGGCTGCTCGTGGGCATCTACGCGAGCTTCGATTCGTCGCTGCGGCATTCGGTCGCGCAGAACTCGTGCCTCTCGAACAATGCCGATCCCAGTGCGGTCGACCTGCACGAGCAGCTGCTGCGCGCGATCGAGGCCGCCGACCCCGAGGCCGCGACCGCCGCGGCGCTCGGCGTGCTCGACCAGACCGAGCGCTCGCTCGATGCCTGACCGCCGGCCGACGCCGATCCTCGCGGTGACGGCGCTCGTCGCCGTCGGGCTGCTCGCCGGATGCACTGCCCGGCCCGGACCGACGGGGGTCCCGACGGCATCGGCCCGGCCCGCCACGACCGCCCCGACCGCAGAGGAGACCGCCGTGCCCACCCCCGAGATGACGCCCGACCGGGCCACCGCCCTCATCGTCTCCGCGACCGCCGCGGGCGACTTCGCCGGCGTCGAGCGCGCGATCGCGAACTCGGCCGATGTCGACGCGCGAGACGGCGAGGGCCGGCCCGTGCTCGTGACGGCGACCCGCGCGAACGACGTCGCCGTCGCCCGAGCCCTCCTCGAGGCGGGCGCCGACCCGAACGCGAAGGACGGCATCGAGGACTCGGCGTTCCTCTACGCCGGGGCGGAGGGCCTGAACGACATCCTGCGCCTCACGATCGCGCACGGCGCCGACCCGAAGAGCACCAACCGCTACGGCGGCACCGCGCTCATCCCCGCGAGCGAGCACGCGCACGTCGAGACCGTCGGCATCCTCATCGAGGCGGGCGTTCCCGTCGACCACGTCAACAACCTCGCCTGGACGGCGCTGCACGAGGCGATCGTGCTGGGCGACGGCGACGACGCGCACGTCGAGACGGTCCGACTGCTGCTCGCGGCCGGCGCCGACCCGTCCATCCCCGACGGCGACGGGGTGCTCCCCCGCCGGCTCGCCGCACAGCGCGGCTACGACGCCATCGTCGCCGAGATCGACGCGGCGAGCTGACTCGAGGCGGATGCCTCGTGGCGCGCGCTCGTCGCGCATGCGTTCGACTCCCCGCAGCGGGCCACGACCGCACCCTCGGCGGGGTCATCCCGCACGAGCAGCGGCGAGCCGCGCCTCAGCTGCGAGCGGCGCTGCGCGCCGGAGCGGCAGGAGCCGGAGGCATCCTTCTCACCTGGCCGAAGCGCTCGGCCACGGGAGCCAGCAGGAGCGGCCGGGCGAGCACCCAGCCGGCGACCATGACGGCGAGCGACACCGCGAACACCGCGAACCCGACCCAGTCGTCGCTCTCGCGGGCCGCGTACATGTGGTTGAGGTTGCGCAGGGCGCCGGTCGCGAGCACGAGCACGACGTGCACGGCGGTGAAGAGCAGGAAGAACAGCATCACCGGATAGTGCAGCGCCCGCGCGAACCGCTCGGGCGGCGCCGAGGCGAGCGCCCCCCGCATCGGCCACACCGGCGACAGCCGCAGTCCCGTGAGGATCGCCAGCGGCGAGGCGACGAACACGATCGCGAAGTACGCGAGCACCTGCGCGTCGTTGTACGAGACCCACGAGTTCTCGACGGGCCACTCGAGCGAGAGGTACTGCAGCACGACCGAGATCGAGTTCGGCACGACGTCCCAGCTGGTCGGCACGATGCGCAGCCACTGCCCCGTCGCGAACAGCAGCACGACGTAGACGACGCCGTTGAGCACCCAGAACGCGTCGACGACGAGATGCAGCCACACCGAGATCCCGAGCCGGCGCGGCGCCCCGTTCGTGCGCGGCCAGCGGGTGTTGTCCCGCGTCCAGAAGGCCGGCGGCCGCGCCTTCGACCTGATGATCAGCCCCGTCCGCACGAGCATCACCAGGAAGAAGGCGTTGAAGAAGTGCTGCCACGCGAGCCATGCCGGGATGCCCACCGGCGCCCCATCGGGCAGCGGGCTGTGGCCCGGGTACTCCGCGATGAAGTCCTGCACGGCCGGCGCGGTGCGAAGGAACCGGGCGACGACCACGGCGACGACGAGCAGGATGACGGCGCCGCAGGCGAGGAGCAGGGCTCGCTTCACGGAGAGTCCCCGTGACCCGGGGCGCGAGGTTGAGGGCACGTCACTCAGCGTGACAAAGGCCCGCGAACGGCGCAACTCCGCGCCGTCACGTGACGCGGGCGCGCCGGGGATTCGGCGACGGACGGGGCAGATGCTCGCGCGATCGGGCTCGGCGCGCCAGAGTGGGGGCATGTTCGAATCGGACGCTCGCGACGTCGCCCAGCGCAGTTCGACCGGGTCGTTGCCGTTGAAGGACCACGTCGACGAACTCGTCGCGGCCGCCCATGCGCGCTATGCGGACCTCCACGAGGGCACCGTGGCCGACTACATCCCGGTCCTCGCCGAGGCCGATCCCGCCTGGTTCGGTCTCGCCGTGGTGGGCGCGGACGGCGGCGAGCATCTCGCAGGCGACATCGGGCTCGCCTTCTCCGTCCAGTCGATCTCGAAGGCGTTCGTCTTCGCGCTCGTGTGCGACGCGATCGGTCACGAAGCCGTGCACGAGGTCATCGGGGTGAACAACACGGGGCTCGCGTTCAACTCGGTCGTCGCGGTCGAGCTCAACGGCGGCAGCCCGATGAACCCCATGGTGAACGCGGGCGCGATCGCGACGACCGCGCTCGTGCCGGCCGGCCACGCCGACGAGCGCTGGCAGCTGATCCGCGACGGGCTCAGCCGCTTCGCCGGCCGGCCGCTCGCACTCGACGGCGAGGTGTACCGCTCGGAGTCGTTCACGAACCACCGCAACCAGGCGCTCGCCCGGCTCCTGCAGAGCTACGACCGGCTCGCCATCGACCCGGAGGAGGCGGTCGACGTCTACACGCGGCAGTGCTCGCTCGCGGTCACCGCGCGCGATCTCGCGGTCATGGGCGCGACGCTCGCCGACGGCGGGGTGAACCCCGTCACGGGTGAGCGCGTCGTCTCGGCGGAGACCGCACGGGACACCCTCGCACTGCTCGCCTCGTGCGGCATGTACGAACGTTCGGGCGAGTGGCTCTTCGAGATCGGACTGCCCGCGAAGTCGGGCGTCTCGGGCGGCATCGTCGCCGTCGCACCGGGCAAGGGGGCGGTCGGCGTCTTCTCACCGCCGCTCGACGAGGCCGGCAACAGCGTGCGCGGCCAGCGCGCCTGCGCCTACCTGTCACGCGCCCTCGGACTCAACCTGTTCGCCTCCGACCCACAGCCGCTCGTGGCGCGAACCGCGCCCACCGACGAAGGAGACCTGCGATGACCACACCCGCACCGACCACGAACGGCGCGAACGGGGCGGACGCCTCGGGGCCGGCACCGCACGCAGTCGAACGCCGCTCGTGGGCGCCGATGGTGGGGCTCTTCCTCGCCCAGGTGCTCATGTCGTTCAACGTCGCCGCGCTGCCGATCTCGCTCGGCGGCATGGTCGAGGACTTCGGCGTGCCGCCGACGGTCGCATCGACGACGATCGTCGTCTACGGCCTCGCGGTCGCGGCCCTCGTGATGACGGGCGCGAAGCTCGGCCAGCGCATCGGGTGGGTGCTCATCTTCCGCGTCGTCGTCGCGGTGTTCGCCGTGTCGTCGGTCATGATGATCCTCTCGACGACGATCGGCTGGGCGATCGCGGGGCAGGTGCTCGCCGGCGCCTCCGCCGCGATCATCGTGCCCGCACTCGTGGCGCTGATCGCCGAGAACTACCGCGGCGACCAGCAGGCCACCGCCGTCGGCTCGCTCGGCTCGGCGCGCGCGTTCTCGGGCATCAGCGCCTTCCTCATCGGCGGTACGCTCGGCACGCTCGTCGGCTGGCGTCCGGTGTTCTTCATCACGCTGGGGCTCGCCGTCGCCGTCTTCGCACTGAGCTTCAGGCTGCGGGGCGACCGGGGCGACCGGAGCATCCGCATCGACCTCGTCGCGTCTGCGCTCATCGGCGCCGCGATCGTGCTGCTCACGCTCGGCTTCAACAACCTGAACGCGTGGGGCATCCTGCTCGCCGAGCCCGGGGCGCCGTTCTCCGTGCTCGGCCTCTCCCCCGCGCCCGTGTTCGTCGTCGTCGGGCTGATCCTCGGACAGGCCTTCTTCATGTGGACGAAGCGCCGCATGCGGCTCGGCCGGGTTCCGCTCGTCGATCTCGGCGTGCTGAGCGAGCCGACCGAGCGGGCGGCCGTCTACGCCATGTTCATCATCGTCGCGATGGAGGCAGCCGTGAACTTCACGGTGCCGACGTACATCCAGGTGGTGCAGGGGCGCACCCCCTTCGACACCTCGCTCGCGATGATGCCGTTCAACCTCACGGTGTTCGTCACGGCGACGCTCATCGTGCGCTTCTATCGTCGGCACAGCCCGCGCACGATCGCGCTGTTCGCGTTCGGGCTGACGACGGCCGCGCTGATCTGGCTCGCGTTCGTGGTCACGAACAACTGGGAGACGGTGCCGACGATCGTCGGGCTCATCGTGTTCGGGATCGGCCAGGGCGCGCTCGTGACCCTCGTGTTCAACGTGCTCGTGACCGCGGCTCCCAAGGAACTCGCCGGCGACGTCGGCTCCATCCGCGGCACGACGCAGAACCTCGCGAGCGCGGTGGGCACCGCGCTCATGGGGGCCCTGCTCGTCACGATGCTCACGCTCAACTTCACGCAGGCAGCGGTCGAGCACCCCGAGATCCCCGAGGAGCTGAAGGCCGAGGTCGGCCTCGGCCAGGTGAACTTCGTCAGCAACGACGACCTGCGCGCGAAGTTCGAGGAGACGAGCGCGACACCCGAGCAGATCGACGCCGCCGTCGCCATCAACGAGGAGGAGCGGCTGAACACGCTGCGCCTCGGGTTCCTCGTGCTCGCCGGTCTCAGCGCGCTCGCGGCACTGCCCGCGTCGCGCCTGCCGAAGTACAAGCCCGAGGAGATCCCCGACCCGATGGCCGCGGGCGGCGACGACGTCTGATGCGCTGGTCCGGGGCGCGAGTGCCGGGGTGCCGCGACGGAGGCGTCCCGGCGCCCGCTCCCGCCATCGTCAGTGGGTGGGTGGGGTGAGGGTGTCGGTGTAGTCGATGAGCCAGGAGCGC
>NZ_JARFNL010000005.1:0-1483 GCF_029167465.1 Agromyces chromiiresistens | reverse complement strand
TGGTCGTGACGACGCCCGGCGGGGACAGCAACGCACTCCCGTTCACGTACTACGCGGTGCCGAGCCTGGCCAGCCTCACGCCCGACGAAGGGCCCACCGCAGGCGGCACGCTCGTGACCATCGACGGCACCGCGCTCGGCGGCGCGACCGAGGTCTCGGTCGACGGCGTCGCCGTGCCGTTCATCCAGGTGAGCCCCACGCAGATCACGTTCTCGTCGCCGCCGCACGCGGCCGGACCGGTCGACGTGGTCGTGACGACACCGGGCGGCGCGAGCGGTCCGCTGACGTTCACGTACATCCCCGCGCCGGTGCTGACGGCGCTGGCGCCCGACCAAGGCCCGGTCGCGGGCGGTACTCCGGTGACGATCACGGGCACCGACCTCGGGGATGCCTCGGAGGTGACCGTCGACGGGGTGTCGGTGCCGTTCACCCAGGTGAGCGACACGGAGATCACGTTCGAGACCCCGGCCCACGCGGCCGGTGAGGTCGACGTGGTGGTGACGACAGCCGGCGGCGACAGCAACGCGCTGCCCTTCACCTACTTCGACGAGCCCGTGCTCACGACCCTCACGCCCGACGAAGGCCCAGCGGCGGGCGGCACGCTGGTGACGATCACCGGCAGCGCGCTCGGCGGTGCCACGGAGGTGACGGTCGACGGGGTATCGGTGCCGTTCACCCAGGTGAGCGACACGCAGATCACGTTCACGACGGCGCCGCACGCGGCGGGTCNTCACGACGGCGCCGCACGCGGCGGGTCCCGTCGACGTGGTCGTGACGACCCCGGGTGGTGCGAGCGACCCGCTCGTCTTCACCTACCTGCCCGGCCCGGTCATCACGGCGCTCGACCCTGACGCGGGGCCGATCGCGGGCGGCACGCCGGTGACGATCACGGGTACCGATCTCGGCGGGGCGACGGCGGTGACGGTCGACGGGGTGTCGGTGCCGTTCACCCAGGTGAGCCCGACGGAGATCGAGTTCGAGACTCCCGCGCACGCGGCCGGCGAGGTCGACGTCGTCGTGGTGACCGGCGGCGGTGAGAGCAACGCGCTGCCGTTCACGTACTACGCGTTGCCGACGCTCGCCGCGCTCGACCCCGACGAGGGACCGACCGTGGGCGGCACGATCGTGACCGTGACGGGCACGAACCTCGCAGGTGCCACTGAGCTCACGGTCGACGGGGTGCCGGTGCCGTTCACCCCGGTGAGCGACACGACGATCGTGTTCACGACTCCGCCCCACGCCGCCGGCGAGGTCGACGTGGTCGTCACCACACCCGGCGGCGAGAGCGACCCGCTCACCTACACGTACGTGCCGGCGCCGGTGCTCGCCGCGCTCGATCCTGACGCGGGTCCGGTCGCGGGCGGTACGCCGGTGACGATCACGGGTACCGATCTCGGTGGGGCGACCGAGGTGACCGTCGACGGGGTGTCGGTGCCGTTCACGCAGGTGAGCCCGACGGAGATCACGTTCGAGACCCCGGCGC